>NZ_JASGER010000087.1:0-21772 GCF_047606305.1 Gordonia sp. (in: high G+C Gram-positive bacteria)
CGACGCCGGCGGCGAGCGGTTGCCGATGCTGGCCGACCCGGCGGGCGGCCCGTCGGGCACCGCGCCGCTGCCCCCGGTGGTCCGGTGGATGGTCTCGGCCGGCGGCGACTTCACCGACTTCAACCAGTCGATCGTGCTGCTCGCCCCCGAGGAGGCGTCAATCGCCGACCTGCGACGCCTCGTCGCCGAGGTGGTGGCCGTGCACCCGATGCTCGCCGCGCGCCTCGCCCGGGAGGCGGGGGAGTGGACGCTCGCCATCGGCACCGCCCTCGACGTCGCGGGAGCGGTGTCGGAAGCCATCGTCGACGCGGCCCCGGGAACCGATGTCTTCGAGCGGGCCGTCGTCGACGCCCACGCCGCGGCGGCCGCCCGACTCGATCCGGCTGCCGGCCGGGTGCTGCAGGTGGTCCTGGTCCGCGGCACGGGCGGTGCGCGCCTGGTCGTGGTCGGCCACCATCTGGCCGTCGACGCGGTGAGCTGGCCGATGCTCGTCGAGGACCTGTTCGTCGGATGGGCCCAGCTGGCGGCGGGCGAGCCGATCGTGCTGCGCGCCGAACAGACCTCCGCCCGCGCCTGGTACACGGCGCTGGACGCGCGCCGCGACGAGGTCGCGACGCAGCGCGACTTCTGGCTCCACCGCTCGGGCACGACCGATCTGGGGGTCGACGTCGAGGCGCCGACCCGGTGGGCGGACACGTCGGCCGTCGACGTCACGGTGCCGGCGCCGGTCTCCGGGCCGTTGCTGACCAGCGTCCCGGAAGCCTTCGGGGCCAACACCGCCGACGTGCTGATGGGCGCGCTCGCGCGTGCCGTGCGCGGCTGGCAGCGGGCCAAGGGCATCGCCGACGACGCCCCGGTCACCGTGCTCTCCGAAGGCCACGGGCGCTACGAGGACGTGCTCGAATCCGGCGCCGACCCGCGCCGCGCCGATCTGGCGCGGACCGTCGGCTGGTTCACCAGCATCGCCCCGCTGCGCGTCGAGCCCGGTGCGGACGTCGTGCACGCGGTGAAGGCCGCCAAGGAAGAGCGATTGGCCCTACCCGGCTACGGCCTGGGCTACGGCCTGCTCCGCTACGAGCAGGATTCGCCGCTGGCCGGGCCCCTGCCGTCGATCACCTTCAACTACCTCGGTGCGCGCACCGCGGCGGCCGCCGACGAGGCGTCGGCGCAGGCCATGACGCCCGACCCCCACGCGCCGGCCCTGCCCGGCAGCGTCACCGGCGAGGTCGCCATGATGAGCCCGTTGACGATCAACGCCGTCGCCGGTGCATCGACCGACGGGCCCGTCATCACCGCCGATGTGCGCCATCCGTCCTCGATGAGCCGCGCCGACGTCGACGACCTCGTGACCCGCTGGCAGACCGAGCTCGCCCGGGTCGTCGCGAGTGTCGACGCCCGCGACCCGGGGCTGTCGCCGTCGGATGTGCCCGCCGCCCGGGTCACCCAGGGCGACCTGGACGCCATCGCCCGCTCCCACCCCGGCGCCGACGTGTGGGGCCTGTCGCCACTGCAGCGCGGCCTGTATTTCCACTCCTTCGTCGCCACCACGACCGGCGCCCCCGACGTCTACGTCGTCGCCGCCCTGTTGACCCTGCGCGGCGAGGTCGACCTCGAGCGGCTCCACCGGGCCGCCGACGGCCTGCTGCAGGCACACCCGGTGCTGCGGTCGGCCTTCGTCACCACCGGCGACGGCGAACAGGTTGCCATCGTGGCCGACGACGTGCGGGTGCCGTGGCGGGTCGTCGACCTCGGCGACGCCGATGACGCGCAGGACCGGGTCCGCGAACTGGTCGAGCACGAATCGATTGCCCCCTTCGACCTGTCCGCCGCGCCGCTGCTGCGGTTCCTCGTCGCGCGTCACGGCGACCAGACCGACGTCCTCGTCGTCGCCCACCACCTGGTGATCGACGGCTGGTCGTCGCCGCTGGTCATGGCCGACCTGATGGCGCTGTACGCCACCGGGTCGACCTTCACCCCGCGCGACGGGGCCGTCGGCTTCAAGGAATACCTGCGCTCGATCGAGGGTCGCGACACCGTCGGCGGACTCGACGCCTGGCGCCGCGTCCTCGCACCCGCCGAGGGCCCGACGCTCATCGCGCCGGGTGCCGAGGTCGAGCCCGACGCCCTGCCCGCAACGCTGTCGATCCCGGTGCCCGCCGACCTGGCCGGCGCCCTCGACCGCACCGCGCGCGAGCACGGCGCGACCGTGTCGACGGTGCTGCAGCTGGCCTGGGCGCTGTTCCTGTCGCGGCGCACCGGCAACCGCGCGGTCACCTTCGGCGAGACCGTCTCGGGGCGTCCCGCCGACCTCGACGGCATCGAGTCGGTCGTCGGCCTGTTCATCAACACGCTGCCCGTCGTCGTCGACGTCGACCCCGACCAATCGTTGGCGCAGCTCCTCGAACACCTGCAGGCCGACAAGGTCGCGCTGCTCGACTACCACCACATCGGCCTGTCGGAGATCGGCGCCGCGGCCGGCGACATCGGGTTCGACACGCTGGTCGTGCACGAGTCCTACCCGGTCGACGCCGATTCGCTGGCCGACGCGGGCGACGGCACCGGTGGGCTTGTCATCGCCGGCGCGGAGTTCAGCGACGCCACGCACTACCCGCTGAACATGATCACCGCGGGCGACGGCACCGGCCTGACGGTCAATCTGAAGTACCTGCCGGGCGCCTTCGCCGCCGACGAGGTCGCCGACTTCGGGGCCATGTTGCTGCGCATCCTGGACGCGCTCGGCAACCACCCGCGGACGCGGGCCGCCGAGGTGTCGTTGCTCGACGACGAGGGCCGTGCGGCGATTCTGTCGGCCTCGTCGGGGCCGGTCGAGACGGTTCCGTCGGGGTCGGTCGCCGATGCGGTCGCCGCCCAGGTCGCCCGGACCCCGGATGCGGTGGCCCTGATCTTGGGGGATCGCGAGGTCGCCTTCGGCGAATTCGGCGCACGGGTCGCGCTGTTGGCGCGCACGTTGATCGCCGCGGGTGTGGGTCCGGATGTCGCGGTCGGGGTGTGCATCGACCGCAGTGTCGAGTTGATGGTGGCGGTGCACGCGGTGGTCGCGGCTGGCGGGCAGTATGTGCCCGTCGACGTGGCGGCGCCGTCGGGGCGCGCCGCGTCGATGATGCGGACCGCCGGTGCCCGGGTGGTCCTGGTCGCCGCCGGGGCGGTGCCCGAGGCGGTCGCCGACCTGCCCGACGTGCGGATCGTCGAGGTCGATGCCGCGGGCCCGGTGGACCCGAGCGTCGCCCCGATCGACGACGCCGAGCGACTCGGCGCCATCGGTGGCGATTCGGCGCTGTACACGCTGTTCACCTCGGGCTCCACGGGCGAGCCGAAGGGTGTGACCGTCTCGCACCTCGCCGTGCGCAACCGTCTGGCCTGGATGGCGCAGGACTACGGCTTGGGCGCCGACGAGACGTTTGTGTTGAAGACGCCGTACACCTTCGACGTCTCGGTGTGGGAGCTGTTCCTGCCGCTGATCGTCGGGGCGCCGCTGGTGCTGGCCCGCCCCGACGGGCACCGCGACCCGCAGTACCTGGCCGGGCTCATCGCCGAGCGGGACGTGTCGGTGATCCACTTCGTCCCGTCGATGCTGTCGGTGTTCTGCGACGTGACCGGCGCGCGCCTGGCCGGGTTGTCGTCGTTGCGGCACGTGTTCACCTCCGGGGAGGCGCTGTCGCCGGCGGTCGCGCAGGAACTGCTGGCCGCGCTGCCGACGCTGTCGCTGGTCAACCTGTACGGCCCGACCGAGGCGGCGGTCGACGTGACGGCCGCGCACATCGCGCCGGGCGACGCATCGGTGACCATCGGCCGCCCGGTGGCCAACACCTCGACCTTGGTACTCGACGACCGGCTGGCACCTGTGCCGGTCGGGGTTGCCGGCGAGCTCTACCTGGGCGGGGTGCAGGTGGCGCGCGGCTATGCCGCGCAGCCGGGGCTGACCGCCGAGCGGTTCGTCGCCGACCCGTACGGCGAGCCCGGCGCCCGGCTGTACCGAACCGGCGACGTGGTGCGCTGGAACACCGACGGCGACATCGAATACCTGGGACGCAGCGACTTCCAGGTGAAGCTGCGCGGCCAACGCGTCGAGCTCGGCGAGATCGAGGCGGCCATCGCCGCGGCACCGGGCGTGGTGCACGCGGCGGCGACGGTGGCCACCGCCCCCGGTGGCGGGGAGTTCCTGGTCGGTTACTTCGCACCGGCGTCGGCCGACCTGGCGGCCGTGCGCGCCCATGTCGCCGCGAGGCTGCCGGACTACATGCGCCCGACCGTGTGGACCCCGCTGCAGGACGTCACACTCGGCGCGACCGGCAAGCTCGACCGCAAGGGGCTGCCCGCGCCCGACCTGTCGTCGCTCGTCGGCGAGTACGTCGCACCCGAGGGGTCGCTCGAGGAGAGCGTGGCCGAGGTGTTCGCCGACGTCCTCGGCGTCGAGAGGGTCTCGGCCACCGAGTCCTTCTTCGACCTCGGCGGCAACTCGCTGTCTGCGATGCGCCTGGCGGCCCGCCTCGGCGACCGGGACATCGCCGTCGACCTGCCCCGCCTGTTCGAGCACCCGACCGTCCGCGAACTCGCCGAGGCGGTGCACGGCGACATCCGCTCGAGCGGCGTGGTGATCCGCCTGCGCACCGGCGGCGACGGGCCCGCACTCTTCTGCTTCCACCCCGCCGACGGTCTGGCCTGGGCATATGCCGAACTCGTCCCGCACATCCCGGGTCGTCCGGTGTACGGCCTGCAGGACCCGGCCGTCGTCGCCGGCGAAGAGCGGCTGGGCAGCATCGGCGACTTCGCCGAGCGGTACATCGACGAGATCAAGCAGGTCGTGCCCGAGGGGCCCTACCACCTGCTCGGCTGGTCGCTGGGCGGTGTGATCGCCTTCGAGGTCGCCACCCGACTGCGCCGCCGCGGCGACGAGGTCGCCTTCCTGGGCTTGATGGACCCGGCGGCCGGCAGCGCCTACACCGCCGAGGTGTCCCGCGACGAGCACGACACCGTCGTCGCCGACCTGCGCCGCGCCGCGGAGTCGATGGGCCTGGGTGCCGAGGCCATGGAGGTCGACCCCGACACCGCGCGCGAGGAGACGATCGCCGCGCAGCTGGCCGTCGTCGGCTCGGCGCCGCGCGACCAGGTGCACCGGATGATCGATGCGCTGGACGCGGGTGCCGACCTCCTGCCGGCGTACCGGCCGGGGGAGTTCGACGGGCGGGCGCTGTTCGTCAGCGCCGTCCGCGGCAAGGACGAGCCGCACCGGCTCCTGGAGTTCTGGCGCCCGCACCTGACCGGTGCACTGTCCGAGGTGGACGCCGACGTCGAGCACGGGGCGATGGGCACCACCGAGGGATTCGCGCTCATCGGACCGGTGATCGGGGCCGCGCTCGCCGAACTCACAGCAAACCCGGATGACCGGGAGGATCGCGATGACTGAATCGGTCGGTAGCATCAGTCGCTTGAACGTGAAGGGGAACCACATGCCGAAGAACCCGCACCGTCGACGCGCGGCGGTGATGACGGGCGCGGTGCTGTCCGGCCTGCTCGCCGTGCCGGCCGCCGGGCCCGTGGCGGCCGCACCGGCCGCACGGGTCGTGAGCGTGCAGAAGAAGGGACCGCAGCGGGAGCTGATCACCGTCTTCTCGCCGTCGATGAACCAGAACATCCCGCTCGACGTGCTGGTGCCCAAGGGGGGCGGCCCGGCGCCCACGCTGTACCTGCTCAACGGTGCCGCCGGCGGTGAGGGCGAGGGCAACTGGGCGGACAAGACCGACTACGCCACGTTCTTCCGCACCAAGCACGTCAACGTCGTGACGCCGCTGAAGGGCAAGCTCTCGTACTACACGGACTGGCTGCACCGCGATCCCAAGATGGGCAAGCCGATGTGGGAGACCTTCCTGACGCGCGAGCTGCCGCCGCTGATCGACGCCACGCTCGGGACCACGGGCAAGAATGCCACCGCCGGTATCTCGATGGCCGGCACCTCGGTGCTCAACCTCGCCATCGTCCGTCCGGGCCTCTACCGCGCGGTCGCCGCGTACAGCGGTTGCGCACGCACCAGCGACCCACTCGGCCAGGAGTACATCAAGCAGGTCGTCGAAGGTCGTGGCGGCGGTAGCGTCACCAACATGTGGGGGCGATTGGGCGGGCCGGACTGGATCCGCCACGACCCGTACATCAACGCGGCCAAGCTGCGCGGACTGTCGATCTACCTGTCGTCGATGACCGGGTTGCCCGGCCAGGACGAGGCGATCAACAACCCGAAGAACCTGCAGGGCGACTTCGCCGACCGCATCGTGCTCGGCGGCCCGATCGAGGCCGCGATGAACGCGTGCACCCAGCAGATGGACCAGAAGCTGCGGTCGCTGAACATCCCGGCGACCTTCGTCGTGCGCCCGGCGGGCACCCACTCGTGGGGGTACTGGGATCGCGAGCTGAAGGCGTCGTGGCCGCAGATCAGCCGCGCCATCCGCTGACGTCGGGGAGGTCGCGTCGGCGGCCGTCTCGGTTTCGTCACGGATGAGCGGCAATACCTTTCGCCACATTTTCACCACCGGCATCACGGGTCACACTTGACCTGGAGCGCCCGTCGGGCGCCGAGTGAGAGTCAGGTGAGCGAAGATGATCGATCTCGTCGCACAGATCGACGACCGCGGCCGCACCGCGCCCGGGCTGACCGCCCTGCGCTGGGGCGGGGAGGCCGTCGCGCACGGCGTGCTGCGCGAACGCGTCATCGCCTTCGACCGGGTCGTGTCCGATGCCGGACTGTCCGAGACGGCCGCGGTCACCGCCGCCCTGCTCAGCCTGATGCCCGAATCCGTCCGTCCCCGCGAGCCCCGCGGTCAGGCCGAATTGGTCGCCGACGCACTCGCCTGGTTGGGCCGGGACCGCGGCGGTCGCACCGCGACGCTGTCGTCGGTGGTCTGAGACCGCCTCGATTTGGCCGCGACCTGCGGCTTCGCCTACACTGAAGCGGTTGCCTGTGGCGCGCGAGCGCCGCAAGTCGGCATGCGAACCCACTGGAGTCGTCCGGGAGACCGGAAAACCCCAGGCAGGCGCGTGTCCGATGGCAGCAGGCCGTGCGCGTCGGGTCGGAAATCCGGCGGGCAACACATCCAGGTCTAGGAGACACGAGTGATTCAGCAGGAATCTCGCGTGCGCGTCGCCGACAACACCGGTGCCAAGGAAGTCTTGTGCATCCGCGTGCTGGGCGGCTCGTCACGCCGATACGCGGGGATCGGCGACGTCATCGTCGCCACCGTCAAGGACGCCATCCCCGGCGGCAACATCAAGAAGGGCGAGATCGTCAAGGCGGTCATCGTGCGCACCGTCAAGGAGCGCCGGCGCCCGGACGGCAGCTACATCCGTTTCGACGAGAACGCCGCCGTCATCCTCAAGGGTGACAACAACGACCCGCGCGGTACCCGCATCTTCGGCCCGGTCGGCCGCGAGCTGCGTGACAAGCGCTTCATGAAGATCGTTTCGCTGGCTCCGGAGGTGCTCTGACATGAAGGTGCACAAGGGCGACACCGTGATCGTCGTCTCGGGCAAGGACAAGGGCGCCAAGGGCAAGGTCATCCAGGCCTTCCCGAAGCAGCAGCGAGTCCTCGTCGAGGGCGTGAACCGCATCAAGAAGCACACCGCCGCCTCGGCCGACGAGCGCGGCGCCTCCTCCGGGGGCATCGTGACCCAGGAGGCCTCCATCCACGTGTCGAACGTGATGGTCGTGGACTCCGACGGCAACCCGACTCGCGTGGGTTACCGGACCGACGAGGAGACCGGCAAGCGCGTCCGGATTTCCCGCAAGAACGGGAAGGACATCTGAGATGACCACTTCCGAGAAGATCCAGCCCCGCCTCAAGACCCGCTACCGCGAAGAGATCAAGGGCGCGCTGAACGAGCAGTTCGGCTACGACAACGTCATGCAGATCCCCGGCGTGGTCAAGGTCGTCGTGAACATGGGCGTCGGTGACGCCGCCCGCGACTCCAAGCTCATCAACGGCGCGGTCACCGACCTCGAGCTGATCACCGGTCAGAAGCCGGAGATCCGTCGCGCCCGCAAGTCGATCGCACAGTTCAAGCTGCGCGAGGGCATGCCGATCGGCGCCCGCGTCACGCTGCGCGGCGACCGCATGTGGGAGTTCCTCGACCGTCTCGTGTCGATCGCCCTCCCGCGCATCCGCGACTTCCGCGGTCTGTCCGACCGCCAGTTCGACGGCAACGGCAACTACACCTTCGGGCTCAACGAGCAGTCGATGTTCCACGAGATCAACATCGACTCGATCGACCGACCGCGCGGCATGGACATCACCGTCGTCACGTCGGCCACCAACGACGACGAGGGTCGTGCGCTCCTGAAGGAGCTCGGCTTCCCGTTCAAAGACAACAACGCGAAGAACTGACGGTAGGGAATCCAATGGCAAAGAAGGCTCTGGTCAACAAGGCCAACAAGAAGCCCAAGTTCGCTGTGCGCGCCTACACGCGCTGCAACAAGTGCGGTCGCCCGCACTCGGTGTACCGCAAGTTCGGCCTGTGCCGCGTGTGCCTGCGCGAGATGGCGCACGCCGGCGAGCTGCCGGGCGTGCAGAAGTCCAGCTGGTGAGCTGACGGCCCCGGCCGTCCACCCGAACACCACGACGACCCCGCCTCGACGAGAGGCGGGGTCGTCGTGCATTCGTCGCTTTTCGCCGAGCGTGCCCAGATTTCCGCCGAGCGTGCCCAGAATCTCGCTGAGCGTGCCCAGATTCTCGCTGAGCGTGCCCAGGTGGCCTACGTTGGAACCGTGGAGATCAGCATCATGCACACGGTCGACGGCCGGAAGACCCTGCACCTCGACGAGTACATCGCGGCGCTGCGGACCTTCGACGAGGAGGGCTTTGGCCGGGTCTGGTCGACGCAGATGCCCCGCGATCCCGACGCGCTGACGGTTCTGGCCCTCGCCGGTCGGGAGGTGCCCCGCATCGAGTTCGCCACGGGCGTGCTGCCCATCCAGACCCAACTGCCGATGAACCTCGCGCAGCGTGCGCTCACCGTCAACGCAGTCACCGACGGACGCTTGACGCTCGGCATCGGCCTGACCCACAAGGTCGTGACCGAGGGCATGTGGGGGATCCCCTACGAGCGCGGCGTGCGCCGCATGTCCGAGTACCTCGACGGCCTCCTGCCACTGCTCGAGCAGAAGATGGCCGACGCCACCGGTGACTTCACCACCACCCGCGGCGACATGAGTCTCACCGACGTTCCGGCGCCGCCGGTCTACCTCGCCGCGCTGGGCCCGCAGATGTTGAAGCTGGCCGGCCGCCGCACCGCGGGGACCGTGACCTGGATGACCGGACCGAAGACCCTGCGCGACCACATCGTGCCGGGCCTGCGCGCCGCGGCCGAGTCGGCCGGGCGCTCCGCCTCCGACGTGCGCACCATCGCCTTCCTCCCGGTCGCCGTGACCGACGACGTCGAGACGTCGAAAGCCACTGCCGCCAAGCAGTTCGCCATGTACAACGCGCTGCCGTCGTATCGGGCGATGCTCGACCGCGAGGGTTACGACACCCCCGTCGACGCGGCCGTCGTCGGCGATGAGAAGACGGTCGCGGCCCGCATCACCGAGCTGGTCGACGCCGGCGTCGACGAGTACGTCGGCATCGTCTTCGACCGCGACGCGAAGGTGCGCGACCGCACCCGGGCGCTGCTGCGGAGCCTGGCGGGCTAACCCCCGACCCCGCCCCGTGCGAGGCGGTCGACGACGTCGAGGAAGACGTCGATCTCGTCGGTCGTGTTGTAGAAGGCGAAGGACGGGCGCACGGTCTGCTCGACGCCCATCCGCCGCAGGATCGGCTGGGCGCAGTGGTGGCCGGCCCGGACGGCGATGCCCTCCGCGTTCAGCGCCTTCCCGACCTCGAGCGGCTCGTGCCCGTCCAGGACGAAGCTCAGCACGCTGGCCTTCTCGTCGGCGGTGCCGATGATCCGCACACCGGGGATGGCGGACAGACGCGGGGTCGCATAGTCGAGCAGGTGGTGCTCGTAGGCGGCGATCCGCTCGATTCCCAGGTCCGCGACATACCGCAGCGCCGTGCCGAGCCCGACGGCGTCGGCGATGTTGCCGGTGCCGGCCTCGAACTTGTTCGGCGGATCCTGGTACAGCGCCCGCTCGAGGGTGACGTCGGCGATCATGTTGCCGCCGCCCTGCCAGGGCGGGGTGTCCGCCAGGGCGTCCTGCGCCCCGTAGAGGACGCCGATCCCCGTCGGGCCGACGATCTTGTGGCCGGAGAACACGAAGAAGTCGGCGCCCAGGTCGACGACGTCGATCGGCATGTGGGGGATCGACTGCGCGCCGTCGATGAGGACCCGCGCGCCGTGGCGGTGGCCGATCTCGACGATCCGCTTCGCATCGGTCACCGTCCCCAGTGCGTTCGACACCTGGGTGGCGGCGACGAGCTTGGTGCGCGGCCCGACGAGCCGTTCGAGCTCGTCGAGCAGCAGGTTGCCGCGGTCGTCGACCGGCGCGACCTTGAGCACCGCACCCGTCTGCCGGCTGATCTGCTGCCACGGGACGATGTTGGCGTGGTGCTCGAGGTGGGTGATGACGATCTCGTCGCCCTCTCCCAGGTGTTTGCGCCCCCACGATTGTGCGACGAGGTTGATCGCCTCGGTGGTGCCGCGCACGAAGACGATGTCCTCGACCCGCGGCGCATTCAGGAAGCGCCGGGTGGTCTCGCGGGCGTCCTCGTAGGCGTCGGTCGCGCGGGCGGCCAACTCGTGCGCCGCCCGGTGGATGTTCGAGTTCTCATGCTCGTAGAAGGACGAGATCCGGTCGATCACCGCCCGCGGCTTCTGGGTGGTCGCCGCATTGTCGAACCAGATCAGCGGCCGCCCGTTGACCCGTTCGCCCAGGATCGGGAAGTCGCTGCGCACCGACGCCACGTCCAGCGCGCGGTCGCCGGTCGTCGTCACGACCGGCGGCTCCGGCGTCGGCGGTCCGCCGATCGCCGGCGATGCGTCCAATCGATCGTCGAGGAAATAGAACATCGGGCCGCCGGCGTCGGCGAAGTAGAACTCCGGCGTCGCGGGAAACGACGTCTCAGGAGTAGTCATGGAAATTGTCCACCGCCACGTCGTCGAGCACCGCGAGGGCATCGTCGGTCAGCGCGGCGAGCGAGGTGTAGAGGGTGACCAGGTAGGAGGCGACGCCGGCGCGGTCGATCCCGGAGAACCGCACCGACAACCCCGGCGTCTGGCCCTCGCCCTCCAGCTCGGGCTGGAAGAGGCCGACGACGCCCTGCCGCTCGGCCCCGGTGCGCACGAGGATGAACGCGGTCTTCGACTTGGTCACCGGCACCTTGTCCGACGGGATGATGGGGATCCCGCGCCAGGTCAGGAACTGCGCGCCGAACAGGCTCACCGTCGCCGGCGGCACCCCGCGCCGGGTCGCCTCCCGGCCGAACGCCGCCACGCCCAGCGGATGGGTGAGGAAGAAGCCCGGCGACTTCCACACCTTCGCGATGAGCCCGTCGAGGTCGTCGGGCGTGGGCGGCCCGGTCAGCGTCGAGACGCGCTGCTCGGGGACGGCCTGGGCCAGCAACCCGTATTCGGGGTTGTTGATCAGCGCCGACTCTTGGTGCTCCTTGATCGTCTCGATCGTCAGGCGCAGCTGCTCGGCGACCTGGTTGTGGGGGCTCGAGTACAGGTCGGAGACGCGGGTCTGGACGTCCAAGACCGTCGAGATCGGGCGCAGCGTGAACTCGCGCGGGTGAGTCTCGTAGTCGACGAAGGTCTGGGGCAGCTCGCCGTCGAGGTCGGACTCGCCCTGTGCGACGTGGACGGACACCTCGTCCGGGTTGACCACTCGGTTCACCCGGTAGACACCGGCCTCGACCGGGACCCATTGCAGCAGGTCGAGCAGCCAGCGCGGGGTGATCGTCGGCAGCTGGGCGTTGGTCTTGGTGGCGTTGGCGAGTTGCCGGGCGGCGAGATCGCCGAGCGCCTGGGACTCGTTCTGCGGGTTGGTCATCGGACTCCTCCAGTCATGGGTGGCTCGACTGTAGGGGCCGGCGCGGGCTCTTCGACAACTCCGGAAGGGGTTGGATTCACGGCGATCCGAACCCCCGCCGAAAGCCCGGAAATCGGGGTGCTGCGCTTACGGTGTGGGCGTGAGTACTCTCCCCTCGATGCGAATGTGCGACCCCGCCGTCGTCCCCGGCTGCCGCTGTCGCTGACCTCTCGGTCCCGACGCGCGCCGCGCCATCCATCGAAATCCATTGGGGAAAGTCCATGTCTGAAACCGCCCTCGCGCCGTCGCGTGCCGTCCCGTCCGCGACCGCTCCGGTTCCGGTCGTCCCGGCCGACGGTCCGGCCGCCGCGCCGTTCGCCCGCCTGACGCGCTATCGCGGCGGCACCTACCCGACGTCGATCACCAAGATCCACTTCGCCGACGGCACCTGCGGCCGCACCGATCTGGTGCGCCTCAACCCGAACGTCGGGGCGTACTCCCTCGACTTCCACGGCCGGGTCACCGACAGTCCGACGGTCTACCGACCGCATTCGTGGGATCAGGTGTCCGGCGCCTACGCCGCGCGGTTCCGATCCGGCGCGATCACCGCGGTGCTGTCCCAGTCATATCCGGTCGTGGGACTCCACGAGCTGAGCGACCGCCTGCGCGCGGCGGGCCATCCGCTGGGTGCGGCGGACCTGCGCGAGCATCAGGCGATCGCGGCGACCCAAGCGGCACTGTGGCGGCTTACCAACAACCTGGTGCTCGACACGATCCCGGTTGACGCGCCACTGGCGGTGCGCGACGTCGACGAGACCGATGGTCGCCTCGTGGAGGTCGAGTTCGCCGAATCGGTGGTGCTGGGCGGCTACGGCGTGACCGTCCGTTCGAGCGTTCCGGGCGACCGGGTCGCGGCGCGCCTGCTCAAGCCGACGAATCGCGGGTGGTCGACGGTGGCCGGATCGGCCTTCACCACCCGCGCCGACGGACGCCGCGAACGAACCCTCGCCGAGGCGGCGACGGTCAGTGACAGCCGTCGCGGCGGCGTCCTCGGCTTCGATCGCTATCGGCTCGAGGTGACCGGGGCCGGAAGGATCGGCCTCGACGACCTCTCGTTCCGCGTGTCCGGCGCCGCGCGCTACGTCAACGAGGCGCCGATCGTCCATCTCTACGAGTATCTGCTGGACCGGGTCGACGTGGCCGTCGACGGCGTCGAGCCCTGGGTGCTCCTCGCCGACGACCATCAGTCGGTCGGCTACACCCCGCTGGTCACCGCAGCTCGTAGGCGTGGTCGGACACGGTGAACCCGTGGTGGCTGAGGGTGTTGGTGCACGTCACGCCCGTCGTCTGTGCGACGGTGCAGGTGAAGTTGCCGACGGTCAGCGACCGACCGTAGGGGAGGGGTCGTGAGTTCGGTCCGTCGGGCATGAACTGCGGGTCCCCGATCGAGGTGAACCGAGCCATCTGGTTGCCCCAGGCCACCACGATCGAGTTCGGCCGCACCATCGTGTCCGGGGCGCCGGAGCCCGGCACGGCGGGGGCGTCGGCCGGCATCGGACCGTGGCAGCCGGCCTGTCGGGACGCGGCGACGATCCCGCAGTGCCACTTGGCCGACGGTGAGGCGAAGAAGTGGCCCCCGGGGCCCTGGTAGTCGGCGGGGTCGACGGCGGTGCCCTGGCTCGGTGCGGTTCGGGTGGTGCCCTGCACGGTCGACGCGGTGACGGTCGTGGTGATGGTCGTCGGCGGTGACGGGTTCTCCGTGCGCGTGCAGCCGACGAGGGACACGAGCGCGATCGCGACGAGGCCGCACATCGTGGCCCGCACGGCTAGGCCTCCGGCGCCTGCACGGCCGGTTGTCGTCGGCCGCGCAGCAGATAGGCGGCCGGAAGCACTCCGGCCGAGTTCACGATCAGCAGGCCCGTCTGCCACAGCGACTTCGGGCCGTTGACCTCGGACGTGGTGCGGCTGCCGAGGTCGCGCAAGGCCCACGCGCGCAGTCCGGCGTCGACGGCGGCGGCGCCGACGATGACGCCCTTGGTCCGTGGGGACAGGTCGTTCCAATGCTTGCGTGCCATGACTTGCACGTTACCCGCACGCCGAGGGGACGGAATCGCCGTTTGCACCGAGGTCTGTGACCACGGGGCGACAACAAACCTCGGCACAGCGACCGTCGACGACTCGATTTGGGTCTGGGCTGGCGATTCCCTACACTGAAACGGTTGCCCGGGGTGAACTGTGCTCCCGGGAGCCACAACTTCATACCCCGTCCGTGCCGGCGAAAAGCCAATGGCATGAACAGGGAATAACCTAAGCACAACTCCACTTCGTGGAAGGCCCACCGGTCCGACCTGGAATTCCAGGGACTGCCGCTGCATGGGAACCGCCACGAGAAAGGTTGACGGTCACCCATGACCATGACTGACCCGATCGCAGACTTCTTGACGCGTCTGCGCAACGCCAACTCGGCGTACCACGACGAGGTGACCCTCCCGTCGTCGAAGATCAAGGCCAACATCGCCGAGATCCTCAAGAAAGAGGGCTACATCACCGACTACCGCGTCGAGGACGCCGAGGTCGGCAAGAAGCTCGTCGTGAGCCTCAAGTACGGCCCGAGCCGGGAGCGCAGCATCGCTGGTCTGCGCCGCGTCTCGAAGCCGGGCCTGCGGGTGTACGCGAAATCGACCAACCTGCCCAAGGTGCTGGGCGGCCTCGGCGTGGCGATCATCTCCACGTCGTCGGGCCTGCTCACCGACCGCCAGGCAGCCAACAAGGGCGTGGGCGGCGAAGTCCTCGCTTACGTCTGGTAAGGGGCGAACATGTCGCGAATCGGTAAGAACCCCATCGCCATCCCGGCCGGCGTCGACGTCACCGTCGACGGACAGAACGTGAAGGTCAAGGGCCCCAAGGGCGAGCTCGACGTCACGATCTCCGAGCCGATCAAGGCTGCGGTCGAGGACGGTCAGATCGTCGTCACCCGCCCCAATGACGAGCGTCGCAACCGTGCCCTGCACGGTCTGTCGCGCAGTCTCATCAACAACCTGGTCGTCGGTGTCACCGAGGGCTACACCCGCAACCTCGAGATCTTCGGGGTCGGCTACCGCGTGCAGGCCAAGGGCCGCGACCTCGAGTTCGCCCTGGGCTACAGCCACCCGGTGCCGATCGAGGCCCCCGAGGGCATCACCTTCGCGGTGGAGTCCCCCACGAAGTTCTCGGTCTCGGGTATCGACAAGCAGAAGGTCGGCCAGATCTCGGCGAACATCCGCCGCCTGCGGCGTCCGGACCCGTACAAGGGCAAGGGCATCCGCTTCGAAGGCGAGCACGTGCGCCGCAAGGTCGGAAAGACGGGTAAGTAAGCCATGAGTGAAACAGCAACCAAGCGCAAGCCGGTCGGCAAGGACGCCTCGACGCGTCGTCGCACGGCCACCAGCCGCCGTCACTTCCGCCTGCGCAAGAAGATCGCCGGCACCCCGGAGCGTCCGCGCCTCGTGGTCAAGCGCAGCAGCCGGCACGTGCACGTGCAGCTCGTCGACGACCTGGCCGGCAACACGCTGGCCGCCGCGTCGTCGATCGAGGCCGACGTGCGATCGGGCGGTGGCGACAAGAAGGCCCAGGCGGCGAAGGTCGGCGAGCTGATCGCCGGTCGCGCCAAGAAGGCCGGCATCGAGACCGTCGTCTTCGACCACGGTGGCCACGGCTACCACGGTCGGATCGCGGCGCTCGCCGATGCCGCCCGCGAGGGAGGCCTGAAGTTCTGATGACCACTTTCACGATTTGCCTGATCAACAACGGAGGGACCCTCTGATGCCCGGACGTCAGCGTGACGGCGGGAACGGACCCGCCAACAGCAACAACAGCAACAGCAACGAGCGCGGCGGCGACCGTCGCGGGGGCCGCGGCGACCGTCGCGACAACCGTGGTGGCCGCGACCGCGAGGAGCGCAACCACCTCGAGCGCGTCGTCACCATCAACCGCGTCTCGAAGGTCGTCAAGGGCGGCCGTCGGTTCAGCTTCACCGCCCTCGTGGTGGTCGGCGACGGCCAGGGCATGGTCGGTGTCGGCTACGGCAAGGCCAAGGAAGTCCCGGCCGCGATCCAGAAGGGCGTCGAAGAGGCTCGCAAGAACTTCTTCCGCGTCCCGATGATCGGTGGCACCGTCACGCACCCGGTGCAGGGTGAGGCCGCCGCCGGCGTCGTGCTGCTCCGCCCGGCCAGCCCGGGTACCGGTGTGATCGCCGGTGGCGCCGTGCGCGCCGTGCTCGAGTGTGCGGGCGTCTCCGACGTCCTGGCCAAGAGCCTCGGCTCGGACAACGCCATCAACGTCGTGCACGCCACCGTTGCGGCACTCAAGATGCTGCAGCGTCCCGAAGAGGTCGCGGCCCGCCGCGGCCTGCCCGTCGAGGATGTCGCCCCGGCCGGCATGCTGCGCGCCCGCGCCGCTGCCGCCGCCGCGGCGACCGCGAAGGAGGCCTGATCATGGCCGACAAGCAGCTGAAGATCACCCAGATCAAGAGCACGATCGGTACCAAGAGCAATCAGCGTGACAGCCTGCGGACCCTTGGCCTCAAGGGCATCCGCAAGACCGTCACCCGCGAGGACAACCCGCAGACGCGGGGCCTGATCAACGTGGTCCGGCACCTCGTGACCGTCGAAGAGGTTTAAGACATGACCATCAAACTCCACCACCTTCGGCCCGCCCCGGGCTCGAAGACCGAGAAGACCCGCGTGGGTCGCGGTGAGGGCTCGAAGGGCAAGACCGCCGGTCGCGGCACCAAGGGCACCAAGGCCCGCAAGAACGTGCCCGCCGGCTTCGAGGGCGGCCAGATGCCGATCCACATGCGGCTGCCGAAGCTCAAGGGCTTCACCAACCGCAACCGGGTCGAGTACCAGGTCGTCAACGTCGGCGATCTGGCCGAGCTGTTCCCCAAGGGCGGCAAGGTCGGCGTCGAGGAGCTCGTCGCCAAGGGTGCGGTCCGCAAGAACCAGCTGGTCAAGGTGCTCGGCGACGGTGAGCTGTCGGTGAAGATCGACATCACCGCCAACAAGTTCTCCGCCGCGGCCAAGGAAAAGATCGCCGCCGCCGGCGGCAGCGCCACCGAACTCTGACGCACTGCCGGCACGGCGCCCCGCGCGCTGTGCCGGCGGCTGCGCAGCAGCACAACTGTTAGAGTTTGCAGCGTTGCCCGTCGACAGTCCGCTGTCGACGACGAGCCGTCCATTGCCAGGCCCGACCGGAGTGGTCGCCCACTAGGAGGAATTAGTGCTCTCCCCCCTCGTCGCCGTGTTCCGCACGCCGGAACTGAGGAAGAAGATCTTCTTCGTCCTCGGGATCCTTGTGCTGTACCGGCTCGGTGCGACCCTGCCGTCGCCGGGCGTGAACTTCGCCGTGGTCCAGGACTGCCTGAAGCCCAGCGGGAGTGACAAGAGCGCGACGGCCGAGCAGATCTATTCGCTGATCAACATGTTCTCCGGCGGCGCCTTGCTGCAGCTGTCGGTGTTCGCGATCGGCATCATGCCGTACATCACCGCGAGCATCATCGTGCAGCTGCTCACCGTGGTCATCCCGCGCTTCGAGGAACTCCGCAAGGAGGGCCAGGCCGGACAGGCCAAGATGACGCAGTACACGCGGTACCTGACCGTGGCGCTCGCCGTGCTGCAGGCCACCGGCATCGTCGCGCTGGCCGCCAACGGCACCCTGCTGCAGGGCCAGGCGAACTGTGACACCGCGAACATCCTCCACGACAAGTCGATCGCGTCCCTGACCCTGATCGTGCTGGTCATGGTCGCCGGCGCCATGGTCGTCATGTGGTTCGGCGAGCTCATCACCGAGCGCGGCATCGGCAACGGCATGTCGCTGCTGATCTCGGCCGGCATCGTCGCGCGCATCCCGGCCGAGGGTCGGATGATCTACAACGACCGCGGCCCGTTCATCTTCTCGCTGGTGATCCTCGCCGGCCTGATCATCGTCGCGGGCGTGGTCTTCATCGAGATGGGCCAGCGCCGCATCCCGGTGCAGTACGCCAAGCGGATGGTCGGGCGCAAGATGTACGGCGGGTCGTCGACGTACCTGCCGCTCAAGGTCAACCAGGCCGGCGTCATCCCGGTCATCTTCGCGTCGTCGTTGCTGTACCTGCCCATGCTGATCAGCAACCTGACCAAGGGCACCGGCGAGGCCAAGGGCTGGCAGATCTTCATCGACAACCACCTGGTGAAGCCCAGCGACCCGGTCCACATCGCCGTCTACTTCGCGATGATCATCTTCTTCACGTACTTCTACGTCGCGGTCACGTTCAACCCGCAGGAGCGCGCCGACGACATGAAGAAGTACGGCGGCTTCATCCCGGGCATCCGTCCGGGCCAGCCCACCGCCGACTACCTCGGCTACGTCCTGTCGCGGATCACGCTCCCCGGCTCGATCTACCTCGGTGTGATCGCGATCCTGCCGAACCTCTTCATGGACGTCGGCGGCGGCAACGGCGCGCAGAACCTCCCGTTCGGTGGCACGGCGCTGCTGATCATGGTCGTGGTGGCCCTTGACACGGTCAAGCAGGTCAACAGCCAGCTGATGCAGCGCAAGTACGAAGGGTTCCTGAATTGAAGATCGTGATCCTCGGTCCGCCCGGAGCCGGCAAGGGGACGCAGGCCGAACTGCTGTCCGAGTCGCTGGGCATCCCGCACATCTCGACCGGTGACCTGTTCCGCGCGAACATCTCGCAGGGCACGGCCATCGGCATCGAGGCCAAGCGCTACCTCGACGCGGGCGACCTCGTCCCGTCGGAGGTGACCGTCGACATGGTCCGCGCCCGCATCGCCGAGCCGGACGCCGCCCGCGGCTTCATCCTCGACGGCTTCCCGCGCTCCATCGAGCAGGCCGAGGCCCTCAAGGACATGGGCGTCACCCTCGACGCGGTGCTGTCGTTCACCGTCGACGCGGACGTGGTCGTCGAGCGCATGCTCGCGCGCGGCCGGGCCGACGACAGCGAAGAGGTCATCCGCAACCGGCTCTCGGTCTACGAGACCGAGACGGCGCCGCTGCTCGACTTCTACGGTTCCGAGGTCCGCTCGATCGACGCGGTCGGCGAGGTCGACGAGGTGCACCGGCGCGTGCTGGCCGCACTCGGCGTCGACGACAAGCCCGACACCTCCGCCTGACGGCCGCGATGGGTTTCTTCGGTCGACGCGGCGTCGTCCCGTTCCGGTCGGCCGGTGAGCTCGACGCGATGGCCGCGGCCGGCGAGGTCGTCGGACGCGCCCTGGTGGCCGTTCGTGAGGCGTCCGCCGCCGGAATATCCACCCTAGAGCTCGACGAGGTCGCCGAGACGGTGATCCGCGAAGCCGGGGCCATCCCGTCGTTCAAGGGCTACCACGGCTTCCCCGGCTCGATCTGCAGCTCGGTCAACGACGTGGTCGTCCACGGCATCCCGTCGGCCGAGGTGGTCCTGGCCGACGGAGACCTGGTCTCCATCGACTGCGGCGCCATCCTCGACGGCTGGCACGGAGACTCGGCCTGGACCTACGGCGTCGGCGAGATCGGCCGCGACTCGGCGGCGCTGAGCGAGGCGACGCGCCTGTCGCTGGAGGCGGGCATCGCGGCCATGGTCGACGGTGCGCGGTTGACCGACGTCTCGCACGCCATCGAACAGGGCACCCTGGACGCCTGCGCCACCTTCGACCGGCCCTTCGGCATCGTCGCCGGCTACGGCGGCCACGGCATCGGGCGCGAGATGCACATGGAGCCGTTCCTGGCCAACGAGGGCGAACCGGGCCACGGCCCGCGCCTGGTCGTCGGTTCGACGCTGGCGATCGAGCCGATGCTCACCCTCGGCACCGAGGAGACCAGTGTCCTGGAGGACGACTGGACCGTCGTGACCGACGACGGCAGTCGCGCCGCACACTGGGAGCACACCGTCGCGGTCACCGCGGACGGACCGCGGATCCTCACCCGGCGCCCCGCCTAGCGGCGCCTCAGACCTCGAGCAGGATCGTCACCGGTCCGTCGTTGACCGAGTCGACCGCCATGTGGGCGCCGAACCTGCCGGTGGCCACCATCGCACCGAGCTCGCGCAGATGCGCCACCAGTGCGTCGACCAGGGGCTCGGCGACCTCGGCCGGTGCGGCCGCGTTCCACGAGGGCCGACGGCCCCTCTCGGTGTTGGCGTAGAGGGTGAACTGGCTGATCACGAGGATCGGCGCGGCCACGTCCGCCGCACCGGCCTGACCGCCGTCGGGTCCGTCCAGGATCCGCAGCCGCCAGATCTTGTCCGCGAGCGCGCGGGATTGCTCCTCGGTGTCGCCGTGGGTGGCCCCGACGAGCACCGACAGTCCCTGGCGCCCGTCGGTCAGGTCCAACTCGCCCACGGTCTCGCCGTCGACGACGACCCGCGCCCGCGTGACGCGCTGGACTACCGCTCGCACGATCGCACTCAGGTCAGGGCGAAGCGCACCGTGACCGAGTAGTTGAGCGTCTGCTCGCCCGGTTCGATCGGGATCGGGGCGACCGCCATGTCGCGGGCGCTCTTGTAGGTCGGCGACGGCGAGGAGTCGGCGGAGTTGGACTCGGTGATCATGAGCGCCTTGCCGAGCTTGTCGCCGGACAGGCGGGCGTACTGGTCGGCCCGCGCCCGGGCGTCGGCGAAGGCGGCCTCGCGTGCGTTGCGCATCAGGGCCGAGTTGTCGTCGACGGCGAAGCTGACCCCGGACAGCCGGGTGTTGTTGCCGCCCGCCGTCACGGCGTCGCCGAGCAGCTTGGAGGCCTTGGTCAGGTCGCGAACCTTCACCGAGATGGTGTTCGACGCCTCGTAACCGCTGATCGACGACGTGCCGCCGCCGCTGCCGGGCGAGGAGTAGCGGGGGTTGATGGAGACCTGCTGGGTCTGCACGTCCTTCTTGTCCACGCCCGCCGCGGTCACCGACTCGGTGATCTTGGCGATCTTCTCCGACGCCTCGTTGATCGCGGCACTCACGTCGTCGGCCTGCGCCTCGACGCCGATCGTCGCACTGAGGGTGTCCGGCACGCCGGTCACCTTTCCGGTGCCGACGACGGTCACCGAGCGGGTGTCCTCGCTGTTGCTCGGCGAGGAGCACCCGGCGAGCGCGCCGCCGCAGACCGCGGCGGCGGCGATGAGAGCCGCCGCGCGGTGGGGAGCGCTGCGCACTAGACCTTCTCGGCGACGCGGTCGGTGACCGCGGTGACGATGACGCCCACCAGCGAGATGATCAGGGCCGCCCAGATCGCCGACAACCAGAACTTGTCCACGACCAGGCCCCAGTGCGTGACGTGCTTGGTGAACTCGGAGACCAGCCACAGCATGAACGCGTTGACGATGAGGCTGAACAGGCCCAGGGTCAGGATGTAGAAGGGGATCGACAGGGTCTTGATCACCGGCTTGATGAAGGCGTTGACGATGCCGAATACGACGGCGACCGCCGCGACGACCCCGACCTTCTGCCACACCGAGACGTCGTGGGCGCCGTCGGCGCTCCAGACGAAGTGCATGCTGTCCTTGACGAGGAGGGATGCCAACCAGAGGGTCAGGCCGGTCGTTGCGGTGCGCCACAGAAATGAAGTCATGCCGCAATCCTGCCAGACGCCCACACACGCGGGGCGGTGAATCGCGGGCCCGGCGGGGCGCGCCCGAAATCATTCGAGTGGGTCACACGAATGGGTCGATCGTATGACAGCATTGCAGCGTGTCATCGTTCAATCCGTTCGGCGCGGGCAACGACCCGGGTCAAGCCCCGCCGCCGGGGCCCGGTCCGGTCCCGCCGCCCCTTCCGGGAGGCGCGCCCGGGTACCCGCCGAGCG
>NZ_JASGER010000088.1:0-5957 GCF_047606305.1 Gordonia sp. (in: high G+C Gram-positive bacteria)
GCCGGGGCGGGCTCGACGTGCTCGGCACGCTCGCCGACCAGCTGGTCGACCGTCTCCGAGGCGGCGGTGACCCGCTGCGGCTGGACGTCGATCTTGGCGCTGCGCAGCAGTTTGCGCAGGTCGCCGCGCTGCTCGGGCAGGCACACGGTGACGACGTCACCGGTCTCACCGGCGCGGGCGGTGCGGCCCGACCGGTGCAGGTAGGCCTTGTGCTCGGCCGGCGGGTCGACGTGCACGACCAGCTCGACACCGTCGACGTGGACACCGCGCGCCGCGACGTCGGTCGCGACGAGGACGCGGGCGTCACCGCCACCGAAGGCCGCGAGGTTGCGGTCGCGCTGGTTCTGGTTCAGGTTGCCGTGCAGGTCGACGGAGGGGATGCCCTCGGCGGTCAGCTTGCGGGCCAGCTTCTTGGCCTGGTGCTTGGTCCGGGTGAACAGGATGCGGCGGCCGGTGCCGGACGCGAGCTCGCGCACGAGCTCGTGCTTGTCGGTGGCGTTGGCGGCCTCGAAGACGTGGTGCGTCATCTTGGCGACCGGCGAGTTCGCCTCGTCGACCGAGTGGGTCACCGGCTCGTGCAGGAACTTGCGCACGAGCTTGTCGACGCCGTTGTCCAGGGTCGCCGAGAACAGCAGCCGCTGGCCGTCGTACGGGGTGGCCGACAGGATGCGGGTGACGACGGGCAAGAAGCCCAGGTCGGCCATGTGGTCGGCCTCGTCCAGGACGGTGATCTCGACGTCGTCGAGCTTCACGATGCCCTGCTTCATCAGGTCGTCCAGGCGCCCCGGGCAGGCGACGACGATGTCGACGCCGCGGCGGAAGGCCTGCTCCTGGCGGGCCTGCTTGACGCCGCCGAAGACGGTGGTGACCGACAGGCCGACGGCCTTGGCGAGCGGCTCGACGGTGTCGGCGATCTGCGTCGCGAGTTCGCGGGTCGGCGCCAGGACCAGGCCGGTCGGGCGACCCGGACGGGTGGTCACGCCGATGTCGACGAGGCCGGCGACGAGCGGGATCGCGAAGGCGAGGGTCTTGCCCGAGCCGGTCTTGCCGCGCCCGAGGACGTCGTCGCCGTCGAGCGTGTTCGGCAGCGTCGCGGCCTGGATCGGGAAGGGTTCGGTCTTGCCCTGGGCGGCGAGCACGCTCACGAGCGCATCGGGCACGCCGAGGGAGGAGAAGGTGGTGGTCATATCGATGTGCCTTTCCGGCAACGCGGATCCGCGGTGCACGGCACGGCCACAGCCGGATACCGCGCACGGTGTTTCGCGAATCGCAGATGGCGAAGACGCCCGGTCGGGCGCATTCGTTCGCCGTTGTGAAGTCAACCAAGCCGGGAACCCGGCGGAGAAGAAGCGTTCTAACGACGCATGACAGTGCGTGAACGCCTGTCAGTTGCCTCAACGGTACCCCAGTGGTGCCCGATTCCGGCATTTCCCACCGGCGACGTTGGTCACAAACATTCACACAGCGAACACATAGCTTCGGCATAGCTGCGACCCACCGGGAACGCCGATACTGGTAGTCGTGGCCACCGAAGCACCGAACCGGGTACGGATGACGCGCGCCGACGGTTCGCCGATCAGCGCGCTCGTCGTCGACGACGAGGCGGTTCTCGCCGAGATGGTGTCGATGGCGTTGCGCTACGAGGGGTGGACGGTCTCGACGGCCAAGGACGGCTCGTCGGCGATCGCCACCGCGCGGGCCGTCAAGCCGGACGTGGTGGTCCTGGACGTCATGCTGCCGGACATGAACGGCCTGGAGGTGCTCCTGCGGTTGCGCCAAATCGATCCGGCGCTGCCGGTGCTGCTGCTCACCGCCAAGGACTCGGTCGAGGACCGCATCGCCGGGTTGACCGCCGGCGGTGACGACTACGTCACCAAACCGTTCAGCATCGAGGAGGTCATCCTGCGGCTGCGCGCCCTGCTGCGCCGCGCCGGGGTGATGACCGACGACGGCGACGCACAGCTCGTCGTCGGCGACCTGGTCCTGGACGAGGACAGCCGCGAGGTCACCCGGGCCGGCGCGCCGATCACCTTGACCTCCACCGAGTTCGAACTGCTGCGCTTCCTCATGCACAACCCCAAGCGGGTGCTGTCCAAGGCGCAGATCCTCGACCGGGTGTGGAACTACGACTTCGGCGGCCGCTCGAACATCGTCGAGTTGTACATCTCCTACCTGCGCAAGAAGATCGACAGCGGCCGCGAGCCGATGATCCACACGATTCGGGGCGCCGGTTATGTCCTCAAGCCCGTTGACTGAGCGCCGCAATCGGCTGACCTCGCCGAGCAGATGGACGCTGCGCTCCCGGCTCCTGGTCGGCCAGGTCCTGCTGCTCGCGCTCGTCTGCGTCGTGGTCGGCACGGCCACCGAGATCGCCCTGCGCCACTACCTGATGGCCCAGCTCGACGACACCCTGAGCGAGGTCTCGCACCGCTCGGTGATGATGACGGCGTTCCCCCCGCCGCCGGACCGCCCCGGTCACGCGCCGCCGCGTCGTCGCCAGCGGCTCGGCCCGGGCCCGGAGTTCCTCGACGCCCCCGGACAGCCGACCGGGCTGGTCGCCGCCGTGGTCCGCCCCTCCGGCTCCACCGTCGCCGGGGCGCTCGGCACCGACGGCAACCGCAAGGCCGTCGACAACGACGCGCTGAGCGATCTGATCGCCCAGGAGGCCGACGGGGCGCCGCGCACCGCGAGCATCGGCGACCTCGGACGGTTCCGGTTGATCTCGACCCCCTCCCCCGACGGGAACGTCGTGGTCACCGGCCTGCCCATGTCGACGGTCAACAACACGATGTGGACCGTGTTCCTGATCATCACGATCGTCTCGGCGACCGCGCTGCTGGCCGCCGCCATCGTCGGCGCGGCCATCACCCGACGCGCCCTGGCCCCGCTGAACCGCGTGGCGGCGACGGCGCGACAAGTGGTCAACCTGCCCCTGCACCGCGGCGAGGTCGAACTGCCGGTGCGCATGTCGTCCGCCGCCGACACCGACCCGGGCACCGAGGTCGGCCAGATGGGGTCGGCGCTGAACCGCATGCTCGACCACATCGGCACCGCGCTCACCACCCGACAGGAGAGCGAGACCCGCGCCCGCCAGTTCGTCGCCGACGCCAGCCACGAGCTGCGCACCCCGCTCGCGGCGATCCGCGGCTACACCGAATTGGCCGGTCGACGCCGCGACGAGGTGCCCGACGAGGTCGCCCACGCCATCGGTCGCGTGCAGTCCGAGTCGGATCGGATGACGCACCTGGTCGAGGACCTGCTGTTGCTGGCCCGCCTGGACTCGGGCCGCCCCCTCGAGCGGGAACCGGTCGACCTGTGCGCGCTGTCCGTGGATGCCGTGAGCGACGCCCACGTCGCCGGGCCGGAGCACGAGTGGCGCCTGGACGTGCCGGAGAACCCCGTCGTCGTCATCGGCGACGGCGCCCGCCTGCACCAGGTACTGGCCAACCTGCTGGCCAACGCCCGGGTGCATACGCCGCCGGGGACGGTCGTCACGGTCGCCCTGTCCACCGTCGCCGGCGACGCGCTGCTCACCGTCTCCGACAACGGGCCCGGCATCGACCCCGGCCTGCAACCGGAGGTCTTCACCCGGTTCGCCCGCGGGGACTCCTCGCGCTCGCGCACCGCCGGCAGCACCGGCCTGGGCCTGTCCATCGTGGACGCCGTCGTGGGCGCCCACCACGGCACCATCACGCTGCGCAGCGAGCCCGGCGACACCGTGTTCACCCTGCGACTGCCCTCGGCGCCGGACGGATCGCCCACCGCGCATTCATAGCGGACTCATAGCGTCGACCAATCACCCGCCCACAACCGCGGACGAGAGTCGACGGTATGACCCTCATCGATACGGAATCCGGATTCACCGCCCGACCGGACGCGGCGCACGAGGCGCGCCGCCGCTCGGTTCCGGTGGTGGACGTCGTGGTGCCGGTGTTCAACGAGCAGGCGACCCTCGACCGGTCGGTCCGCCGCCTGCGCGCCTTCCTCGCCGATCAGCTCCCCTACTCCTTCCGCGTCACCATCGCCGACAACGCGAGCAGCGACGCGACGCCCGTGATCGCCGTCGAGCTCGCCGCCGAGTTCGACGACGTGCGGGTGTGCCAACTCGAGCAGAAGGGGCGCGGCCGGGCCCTGCACGACGTGTGGCTCGACTCCGACTCCCCCGTTCTCGCCTACATGGACGTCGACCTGTCGACGGACCTGCACGCACTGCTGCCACTGGTCGCACCGCTGGTCTCCGGGCACTCGGACATCGCGATCGGCACCCGGCTGTCCCGCGGCTCGCGGGTGGTGCGCGGGCCCAAGCGCGAGTTCATCTCCCGCTGCTACAACCTGATCCTGCGCGGCGCGCTCGCGGCCCGGTTCTCCGACGCCCAGTGCGGATTCAAGGCGATCCGCGCCGATGCGGCCCGAGCTTTGCTGCCGCTGGTGAAGGACACCGGGTGGTTCTTCGACACCGAACTGCTGGTCCTGGCCGAGCGCAGCGGGCTGCGCATCCACGAGGTGCCGGTGGACTGGATCGACGACCCCGACAGCCGGGTGGACATCGTCGCCACGGCCGCGGCCGACCTGAAAGGGGTCGCCCGGCTGCTGCGCGGATTCGCGACCGGGACGATACCGATCAGCGCGGTCGCCGAGCAGTTCGGCGCCCAGGCGGCCCCGGTGCCGCCGACCTCCTTCCTGCGCCAGGCCGTCGGCTTCATCGCGGTCGGCACCCTCAGCACACTCGCCTACCTGGCGCTGTTCCTCGCGCTGCGCGGGGGCATGGGACCGCAGGCCGCGAACTTCACGGCACTGTTGGTGACCGCTATCGGCAACACCGCCGCGAACCGCCGGTTCAGCTTCGGCGTCCGCGGGCGCGCCGGTGCCGCCCGCCATCAGTTCCAGGGCTTGATCGTGTTTGCGATCGGCCTGCTGCTCACGTCGGGGTCGCTGGCGGTCCTGCACGCCGTGTGCGTCCCGCCCCGCGCCGTCGAGCTGGGCGTCGTCGTGGCGGCCAACCTGCTGGCCACCCTCGTCCGCTTCGTCCTGTTGCGCCGGTGGGTCTTCCACCCGCGGCACCTGTCCCCGTCGACCGAATCCGAAGGAAACCGATGACGACCGTCCGTGACACCCGCACCCAGCGGCTGGCCCTCGTCGGCCTGCTCGCCTTCACCACCGTGCTCTACCTGTGGGGGCTGGGCGCGCGCCGCTGGGCCAACGACTACTACGCGGCCGCGGTCCAGGCCGGGACGCAGAACTGGAAGGCCCTGCTGTTCGGCTCGCTGGACGCGGGCAACTTCATCACCGTCGACAAGCCACCGGCCTCGATTTGGGTGATGGGCCTGTCCGGGCGGATCTTCGGCTTCAACACCTGGAGCATGATCGTCCCGCAGGTCCTCATGGGTGTTGCCGCCGTCGCCCTGCTGTACGCCGCCGTGCGGCGCACCAGCGGACCGTCGACCGCCCTGTTCGCCGGCACGGTGCTCGCCCTCACCCCGGTCGCGGCGTCGATGTTCCGGTTCAACAACCCCGACGCGCTCCTGGTGTTGCTGCTGGTCGCAGCGGGATACTGCGTCATCCGGGCCCTCGACGGGCACCCGGGGCGGTGGAGCGCACTCGCCGGCACGGCGATCGGGTTCGCCTTCCTCGCCAAGCTGTTGCAGGCCTTCGTGATCCTGCCGGTGATCGCCGCGGTGCTGCTGATCGCCCTGCCCGGCGGCTTCTGGCACCGGGTCCGGGTGAGTCTGATCGGGCTGGTCGCGGTGATCGTCAGCGGCGGCTGGTTCGTCGCGCTGGTCAGCCTGTGGCCGGCCTCGTCGCGGCCGTACATCGGCGGGTCCACCGACAACACGCTGCTCCAGTTGGCCATGGGCTACAACGGCATCGGCCGGGTCTTCGGCGGCGACGGCAACCCGACCCGGGGCAGCGGCCCCGGTGGCATGCCCGGCCCGCCCGGCGGGCCCGGCGGCATGCCC
>NZ_JASGER010000089.1:0-11079 GCF_047606305.1 Gordonia sp. (in: high G+C Gram-positive bacteria)
CGGCGTCCGGGCCCGGCCGGCCCCGCCTCGTCGAGCCCCGGCGCGACGCCGCCACCGCGCGCGAGGAGATCCTCGACGCGGCCGCCGAACTGTTCACCACCCGCGGCTTCACCGCGACCTCGACCCGGATGATCGCCGAAGCCGTCGGCATCCGGCAGGCGTCGATGTACCACTACTTCTCCACCAAGGACGACATCCTGGCCACGCTGTTGGAGACGACGGTCGCCGGCCCGCTCGAGCGCGCCCGCGAACTCCTCGACGACGACGGCCCGGCGTTGGACCGGCTGCTCGACCTGGCGCGCTTCGACGTCACCGAGCTCGCCGGCGCCCGCTGGAACCTCGGCGCGCTCTACCTACTGCCGGAGATCGCGGCCGACCGGTTCGCCGACTTCCGGGAGGCCCGGGCCCGGCTCGCCGACGCCTATGCCGAGCTCGCGGCCGGCGTGCTGAACGACCCGTCGGACAAGCGGGTGCTGCTGCCGTTCCGGCTGGTCGAATCGGTGATCATGCTGCGCGGCGATGAGGAGCGCGACCACCTCGGCGGGCAGACCGCGGCCGATTTCGTCGACACCGTCGTCGGGGCCATCCGGATCCTGATGACCCGCGGCACGACCTGACCGCGACCGGCCGCCGGGGCCGATCGAGTACCGTCGGATCATGTCCCAGAGCATTGCCCCCGACTACCGGTGGTGCCCGCCCGGGCCGGCGTTGCTGTTCTGCCCGGGTGATCGCCCCGACCGCTACCAGAAGGCCGCCGACCGCTCCGACGTGGTGATCCTCGACCTCGAGGACGCCGTCTCACCGGACAATCGTGAGGCCGCCCGAGAGGCGCTCGTCGCCCATCAACTCGACCCCGACCGCACGATTGTGCGGATCAACTCGGCGTCGACCGGTGAGGCGCGCAAGGACCTCGCGGCGATCGCCGAGACCCTCTACCGGGTCGTGCTCGTCGCCAAGGCCGAGTCGGCCGACGAGGTCGCCCGCACCGAGATGCAGACGATCGCGCTCATCGAATCGCCGCTCGGCGCGGTCAACGTGAACGAGATCGCCGCCGCCCCCAACGTGATCGGGCTGATGTGGGGTGCCGAGGACCTGGTGGCCGGACTCGGCGGAACCTCGTCGCGCTTCGGCCCCGACGAGCCGCGGCCGGGCACCTACCGCGACGTCGCCCGCCACGTGCGGTCCGCGGTCCGGCTGGCTGCCGCGGCCTACGACCGCTTCGCGGTCGACGCCGTGCACCTGGACATCGCCGATGTCGACGGCCTGCGCGACGAGGTCCGCGACGCGGTGGCCCTCGGCTATCAGGCCACCGCCTGCATCCACCCGTCGCAGGTGGAGACCATCCGTGCCGGATACCGGCCGCCGCAGGCGCAGGTGGACTGGGCCCGCGGCGTGCTGGCGGCGGCCGAGGAGCACGCCGGGGTGTTCAGCTACGACGGCCGGATGGTCGACGGACCGGTGCTCAGCCAGGCCCGCGCCGTGCTGACCCGCGCGGGGGAATAGCGCAATCGGTCCGATCGTGGATCGACGCCGGGCACCGACGATGTACTAGCGTGGTCGGTACACGAAACGGCGGCCCACGGCGGCCCCGGCGATCGAACGAGGAGTCAGGACCCAGATGAGCTATCAAGGACCGACCGGCTACGGCCAGCAGCCCAACCCGCAGGATCCGGCCTACGGCCAGCAGCAGGCGTACGACCAGCAGGCCTACGGTCAGCAGCAGGCCTATGGCCAGCAGGGCTACGGCCAGCAGGCCTACGGGCAGCAGGGCTACGGCCAGCAGCAGGGTTACCCCCAGCAGGGCTACTACGGTCAGCAGGCCTACGCTGCGCCGAAGCCGCCGAGCCAGGGACTGCCGGCCAACATCGCGCAGATCCTCGCCTTCACCGTCCTCGGCCTGGGCGTGATCCTCATGCTCCTCGGCTTCTTCTCGCAGCTGCTCGTCCTGGTGAGCCTGGGCTGGGCCGTCGCGCTGGTCGTCGTCGGTGCGGTCGCCGGTGCGTCCGGGGCCAAGGACAAGGCGCTGGCCACGATCGCCGTCGCATCGTCGGCCGCGCTGTTCGTGTCCACCTTCGCGGCCGGGATCAAGGCCACGCGGTACGACAACTACAGCGTCACCGGTTGGCTGAGCGTGTTCTTCGGACTGGTCGCCCTGGGCGTCTCCATCTTCTGGCTCGTCGTGGCCCTCGGCAAGGCCAAGGTCGCGCCGGAGCCCGGTTCGGCCGCCGCCGAGACCGCTGCCGCCGAGGCTGCCGCTGCCGCCGGCGCCGCCGCGCCCACCACCGCCTACGCCTACCCGGCCGCGGACCCGACGCAGGCCGTCGCCGGTACCGCCGCATCCGTGACGGACGCCGTCGACTCCTCGGCGCAGGCCGTCGCCGACAACGCCACCTCGGTCATCGACACCGCGGCGGCCAAGGTCGACAACGCCACCTCGGTCATCGAGACCGGCAAGGGCAAGAAGAAGTAACCACCCGCGCCACGGTGCCCCGTCCGGACTCGTTCCGGACGGGGCACCGTCGTCTCCGCACCTCCCGCGTCGGCGATTCGACGCCCCGCTCGGCGCGCCTGCTCGCCGCGGGCGGCGTCGGCTGCGACGCTGGAATCGACATGGCAGGCCGCAACGTATCGCTGGCCGCGCGGCTCCGGCACGCGCGGCAGGTTCAGCGCGATCACGCCCGGGCCACCGCGGGCACGGCCCGCGAGCTGGTCATCGTGGCCTTCGCGGTCCCGCTGGCCACGCTGGCCCTGCTCGCCCTGATCGTGACCATCACGCTCGCGCTCTCCGGAAACGGGTTCGGCGCCTTCGGCACTGCCCTCGGCTCGTCGTGGCTCTGCCTGCACCAGGTGCCGCTGAGCATCGGCGGCGTCGAAATCTCGGCGTTGCCGTTGGTCCCCACGATCGCCCTGCTCGCCGCCGTCGTCGCCTACACCGGACCGTCGGCCCGGCTGCGCACGACACCGGCCGACCTCGGCGCCCTCGTCGGCGCCGCCGTCGGCGGCCCGTTGCTGATCACGGCACTCTCCTACGCACTGGTCCTCGACGGCGCCTCGGTGGTGCCGGTGAACCCGCCCAACGCGCTGGTGGCCTTCGGTGCGACCGTCCTCGTCTACGGCGGGGGCACGCTGGCCGGGATCGCCCGCCGCGACTGGCGCGACTGGTGCGAGAGCGCCGGGCTGACCGGCGACCGGCTCGACGACGTCCTCGCAGGAGTGCGGACCGGTTGGCTCGCCGCGCTGATGCTCCTGGGCGCCGGCGCCGTCACGGTGACCGTCCTCCTCGCGGCCCGGTGGAGCGCCGTCAGCGGCGTGATGGCCGGCGGCAACCGCTTCGACGGCTACCTCGGGCTGACCATCGTGTCGCTGCTGTACCTGCCGAACGTCGTGGTCGACGCCGCCGGCGCGCTGCTCGGCACCCCGGTGCCGATGGGCGGGGCGCTCGCGGACGTGTTCAACCCGCATGCGGGTACCGTCCCGGCTCTGCCGATCGCCGCGATCGTGCCCGGCCAGCCGCCCATCCGCTTCCTCTGGGCGATCGTGCTGGTCGTTCCGCTGGCGATCGCCGTGTGGGCGGCGCTGCGTTCGCGCCACTACGACCCGATGCGGAACCTGCGGCGCGTCGCCATCAGCGCCGCCACCGCTGCCGGAGTGCTGCTGGTCGCGACCTTCGTGGGCGCCGGAACGGTCGGCGAACTGGGGCGCGCCGGTGCCGAGGCCCCGGTCGTGGCGCTGTTCGCCTTCGGCTGGCTGGCGGTCGTGGGTGCGGTCGTCGCCCTGCTGCACGGCTCGCGCGAGGAGACGAAGGCGGAGCGTCGCGCCGCCGCCGTGGCCCTGGCCGCCGCACCCGCCGAGGAGGACAGCATCTTCAACGACGACCCGACCGCGGTGATCGCGCGGGTCGTCGACGCCGAGCCCGACGTGCCGACCCCGGCCTTCTACCGTCCCGACGGGGACGCCCCGGTGGTCGACGACGTCGAGGACCTGATGTTCTTCGACGATCTGACGCCCGACTAGAATTCCCACTCGTGGGCAACGCGAACGGGCTGATCGGGTGAGCGTGCCCGTCGTGGTCCTGGCGTCGGGGACCGGAACCCTGCTCACCGCGCTCCTGGAGGCGGCCGCCGCGCCGCGGGCGCCCTTCCACATCGTGGCCGTCGGTGTCGACCGGGAGTGCCGCGCCCTGCAGGTCGCCGCCGACCACGGTGTCGCGACCTTCACATGCCGGGTCGCCGACCACGCCGACCGGTCCGCATGGGATCGAGCCCTCACCGAGCAGACCGCCGCCCACCACCCCGACTGGGTGGTCACCGCAGGCTTCATGAAGATCCTCGGGCCGGCCTTCATCGCCCGATTCGCCGGGCGCACGGTCAACTCCCACCCGGCGCTGCTGCCGGCCTTCCCCGGCGCGCACGGCGTCGCCGATGCCCTCGACTACGGCGTCAAGGTCACCGGAACGACCGTCCACCTCGTCGACGACGGCGTGGACACCGGCCCGATCCTCGCCCAACAGCCCGTCGTCGTGGAAGACGGCGACACCCAAGACGCTCTGCACGAGCGCATCAAGGCGGTCGAGCGAGTCCTCCTCGCCGACGTCGTCACAGCCCTCACCACCCGCGGGGTGGCCATCGACGGACGAAAGGCCCGCATCCTGTGAGCGATACGAAACGACCCATCCGCCGCGCACTCGTCAGCGTCTACGACAAGACGGGGCTGGCCGAGCTGGCCACCGCGCTCCACGGCGCCGGCGTGGAACTGGTGTCGACCGGTTCGACCGCCAAGACCATCGCGGCGGCCGGGGTGCCGGTCGTCGAGGTCTCCGAGCTGACCGGCTTCCCCGAGTGCCTGGAGGGTCGCGTCAAGACCCTGCACCCGCGTGTGCACGCCGGGATCCTCGCCGACACCCGCAAGGCCGAGCACCTCGCCCAGCTCGACGACCTCGGCGTCGCCCCCTTCGAACTGGTGGTCGTGAACCTGTACCCGTTCACCCAGACCGTCGCCTCCGGTGCCGCCCCCGACGAGTGCATCGAACAGATCGACATCGGCGGGCCCTCGATGGTCCGCGCGGCCGCCAAGAACCACCCGTCGGTCGCGGTGGTCGTCGACCCGGCCGACTACGGCGACGTGACCGCCGCGGTGACCGACGGCGGCTTCAGCCTGGCGCAGCGCCAAGCGCTGGCCGCCAAGGCCTTCCGGCACACCGCCGACTACGACGTCGCCGTCGCCTCCTGGATGAGCAGCGTCGTCGCGCCCGACGAGTCGTCGGCGTTTCCGGTGTGGGCCGGTGCGACGTGGCAGCGCGGCGCGGTCCTGCGCTACGGGGAGAACCCGCACCAGGCGGCCGCGCTGTACACGAACACCGCCGGCGCGCCGGGCTTGGCGCAGGCGCAGCAGCTGCACGGCAAGGAGATGTCGTTCAACAACTACACCGATGGCGACGCCGCCTGGCGCGCCGCGCACGACTTCGACGCGCCCGCCGTGGCGATCATCAAGCACGCCAACCCGTGCGGCATCGCCGTCGGCGCCGATATCGCGCAGGCCCACCGCAAGGCGCACGAGTGTGACTCGGTCAGCGCCTACGGCGGCGTCATCGCGGCCAACCGCGAGGTGAGCCTGGAGATGGCGCAGCAGGTGGCCGACATCTTCACCGAGGTGATCATCGCGCCGTCCTATGCCGACGGTGCCGTCGACGTCCTCGCCAAGAAGAAGAACCTGCGCATCCTGGTCGCGCAGCCGCCGGCCCAGACGGGCACCGAGATCCGTCCGGTGTCGGGGGGCATGCTCATGCAGCAGCGCGACGTGCTCGACGCCGAGGGCGACGACCCGGAGAACTGGCGCCTGGTCGCCGGCCCGGAGGCCGACGCGCAGACCCTGGCCGACCTGGAGTTCGCCTGGCGGGCCTGCCGCGCGGTGAAGAGCAACGCGATCCTGCTCGCCGTCGACGGGGCCTCGGTCGGCGTCGGCATGGGGCAGGTCAACCGTGTGGACTCCGCGCACCTGGCCGTGCAGCGCGCCGGTGCGCGGGCGGCCGGCTCGGTGGGCGCCTCGGACGCGTTCTTCCCCTTCGCCGACGGCCTCGAGGTGCTGACCGCCGCCGGTGTGCGCGCGATCGTGCAGCCGGGCGGATCGATTCGCGACGAAGAGGTCATCGCCGCCGCCGAGAAGGCGGGCGTGAGCCTCTACCTGACCGGGTCCCGGCACTTCGCGCACTGACCCCGGAGGGCCTTCGCCGAGCGTGCCCAGAATCTCGCCGAGCGTGCCCAGATTCTCGTCGAGCGTGCCCAGAATCTCGCCGAGTGTGCCCAGTCGGCTGGTGGCGTAGCGCGGCGAGGGCACGGTCGGCGCAAATGTGGGCACGGTCGGCGGAAATGTGGGCACGGTCGACGGTGGGCGGCGGCCGACGCGGGTAGCGTGGAGACGTGGCATCCACGACTGCGAAATCCACCAAGCCCACCGCCAAGACCGTCGGTGAACTGCGCGCGACCGACCATGTGCAGCGCAGCATCCGCGACGAGATCCGCAACAACCTGCTGACCGCCCTGCGGGCCGGCGACGACCCGTGGCCGGGCATCGTCGGCCTCGAGTCGACGGTCATCCCGCAACTCGAGCGGTCGTTGCTGGCCGGCCACGACGTGGTCCTGCTCGGCGAGCGCGGCCAGGGCAAGACCCGCATCCTGCGGACCATCGTCGGGCTCCTCGACGAGTGGACGCCGGTGATCGCGGGCTCGGAGTTGGGCGAGCACCCGTACGAGCCGATCACCCCGGCGTCGCAGCGCCGCGCGAAAGAACTCGGCGACGACCTGCCGATCGAGTGGCGGCACCGCGGCGAGCGGTACAGCGAGAAGCTGGCCACCCCGGACACCTCGGTCGCCGACCTGGTCGGCGACATCGACCCGATGAAGGTCGCCGAGGGACGAAGCCTGGGCGACCCGGAGACCATCCACTTCGGGCTCATCCCCCGTGCGCACCGCGGAATCGTCGCCATCAACGAACTGCCCGACCTCGCCGAGCGCATCCAGGTCGCCATGCTCAACGTCATGGAGGAGCGCGACATCCAGGTCCGCGGCTATTCGCTGCGGCTGCCGCTGGACGTGCTCGTCCTGGCCAGCGCCAACCCGGAGGACTACACGAACCGCGGACGTATCATCACCCCGCTCAAGGACCGCTTCGGCGCCGAGATCCGCACCCACTACCCGTTGGACCTGGATGACGAGGTCGGCGTCATCGAGCAGGAGGCCGACCTGCTGGCCACCGTGCCCGACTACCTGCTGGAGATCCTCGCCCGGTTCACCCGGTACACGCGGGAGAACCCCGCGATCGACCAGCGCTCGGGCGTCTCGGCCCGCTTCGCCATCGCCGGTGCCGAGACCGTCGCGGCGGCGGCCCTGCACCGCAGTGCCGTCCTCGGGGAGGAGGCGCCGGTGGCGCGCGTCGTCGACCTCGAGTCGGTGATCGAGGTGCTCCGCGGCAAGATCGAGTTCGAGTCGGGGGAGGAGGGGCGCGAGCTGGAGATCCTGCACCACCTGCTGCGCAAGTCGGTCGCCGACACCGTCCGCGAGCACCTCGGCGGCATCGACCTGGCACCGCTGGTCGCCGCGCTCGAGGACGGTCATCCCGTCGTCACCGGTGATCGGGTGTCGGCCGCGGACCTGTTGGGCTCGCTGCCCGCCGACGAACCGGTCGGCAAGACCGTCGAGGCGATCGCCGCCCGGCTGGACGCCGACACCGACGGTGAGAAGGCCGCCGCGGTCGAACTCGCCCTCGAGGGGCTCTTCCTGGCCCGCAAGATCGGCAAGGAAGCCGACGACGACGGCCAGACCGTCTACGGATAGCCCGTCATGGCCGAGCGCAGCAGGTTCCACCGGTCCCGATACGAGAAGTATCGGGGCGGGCCCGATCCGCTGGCCCCGCCGCTGGACCTGCGCGAGGCCCTCGCCGAGATCGGCGCCGACGTCATGGCCGGCGTCTCGCCGCAACGGGCGCTGCGAGAACTGCTGCGCCGCGGCAGCCCCGGCATGCGCGGTCTCGACGAGTTGCGCGAGCGGATCAGCCGCCGCCGCAACGAGCTGCTCAAGCGCAACAACCTCGACGGCACCTTCGCCGAGATCCGCGAACTGCTCGACCGCGCGGTGCTCGAGGAGCGCAAGCAACTGGCCCGCGACCTCGACGACGACGCGCGGTTCGCCGAGATGCAGATCGGCAACCTGCCGCCGTCGACCGCCGCGGCCGTCAACGAGCTGGCCGACTACGACTGGCGCAGCCCGCAGGCGCGCGCGGACTTCGAGAAGATCCGCGACCTCCTGGGCCGCGAGCTGCTCGAGCAGCGCTTCGCCGGGATGAAGGACGCGTTGGAGAACGCCGACGACGCCGACCGCCAAGCGATCACCGACATGCTCTCGGACCTCAACGACCTGCTGGCCAAGCACAACCGCGGCGAGGACACCACCGACGACTTCGCCGAGTTCATGGACAAGCACGGCCAGTTCTTCCCGGAGAACCCCGCCAACACCGACGAACTCGTCGAATCGCTGGCCAAGCGCAGCGCCGCCGCCCAGCAGTTCTACAACTCGCTCTCGCCCGAGCAGCGCGCCGAACTCGACCAGCTCTCCCAACAGGCCTTCGGCTCGCCCGAGTTGATGCAGGCCCTGGCCAACGTCGACGGGCAACTGCAGATGGCCCGCCCCGACCTGGACTGGAACGGCTCGCAGGAGTTCTCCGGCGACAACCCCATGGGTCTGGGCGAAGCGGCCGCCGCGATGGCCGACCTCGCCGAGCTGGACCAACTGGGTGAGGCGCTGAGCCAGCAGTACGCCGGCGCCGACCTGGCCGACATCGATCTGGACGCCCTGGCCCGGCAGCTGGGGCCGGAGGCGGCCGTCGACGCCCGGACGCTCCAACGCCTCGAGCAGGCGCTGCGCGACCAGGGCTTCTTCGAGCGCGGCGCCGACGGCGAGCTGCACCTGAGCCCCAAGGCGATGCGCCAGCTGGGGCAGTCGGTGCTCGCCGACATCGCCGACCGGCTCACCGGCCGCGGCGAACGGGCCACCCGCCAATCCGGGCGCCTGGGCGAGCCGACCGGCGCGACCCGCGAGTGGGCCTTCGGCGACACCGAGCCGTGGGACGTCTCGCGCACCATCACCAACGCCGTCATGCGCGAGGCGAGCGCGGGGGAGTTCACCGCCGGTCGAGCGGTGCACCTGGACATCTCCGACGTGGAGATCACCGAGACCGAGGCCCGCACCCAGGCCGCGGTCGTGCTGCTCGTCGACACCTCCTTCTCGATGGAGATGGAGGGCCGGTGGACGCCGATGAAGCGCACCGCGATCGCGCTCAACCACCTCATCTCGACGCGCTTTCGCACCGACGAGCTGCAGATCATCGCCTTCGGCCGGGAGGCCCGCACGATCGACGTCGGCGAGCTGGCCGGGCTGTCGCCGCGGATGGAGCAGGGCACCAACCTGCACCACGCCCTGCTGCTCGCCCAGCGGCACCTGCGGCGCTTCCCGCACGCGACGCCGGTCGTGCTGATCGTCACCGACGGGGAGCCGACCGCCCACCTCGAACCGTCGGGCCAGGCGTTCTTCTTCTACCCGCCGCACCCGCAGACCATCGGGGTGACGGTCGGCGAACTCGACCACCTGGCCCGGATGGGCGCGCAGGTCACCATCTTCCGGCTCGGCGAGGACCCGGGGCTGGCCATGTTCATCGACAACGTGGCGCGACGGATCGGCGGGCGCGTGGTCGCCCCCGACGTCGACGGCCTCGGTGCCGCGGTCGTCGGCGACTACCTGCGCGGGCGCCGCGGTCATTAGCTCCGCGCGTGCGGTTCAGCCCAGCACGACCGCGATCACCGCGATGACCGGGATCGACGCCAGCGTCGTCACCAGTGCCGCGTCGCGGGCCATCGCCTGTCCCCGCTGGTAGCGCACGGCGTAGACCAGGACGTTCTGGGCGGTCGGCAGCGCCGCGATGACGACCTGGGCGAACAGGTGGTGCCCGGACAGGCCGAAGCCCCAGCGCGAGATCGCGTAGGCCAGGGCGGGCATGGCGAGCATCTTGAGCACCGCGGCCAGCGCCACGTCGCGCGTCGGTCGCGGTTCGCCGTCGTCGGAGGTGCCCTTCCGGCGGGCCGACAGCGACAGTCCGAAGACGAGCAGCGCCAACGGCACCGACGCATCGCCGAGCATCCGGAACGGGTCGAGCAGCGCCGACGGCGGGTGCCAGTGCAGGCCGGAGACGACCAGGCCGGCGACCCCGCCCAGCAGGATCGGATTGGTCAGCGGCGTGACGATCGCATCCCGCCACACGCGCCGTCCCCCGGCGGGCAGTGCCGTGATGTCGAGCACGGTCAGGGCGATCGGCGAGTACAGCAGGATCTGGAAGAGCAGCAGCGGCGCGATGAACGACCGGTCGTCGAGTACGTACATCGCGATCGGCACGCCCAGGTTGACGCTGTTGACGTACGACGACGAGAGCGCGCCGATCATCAGGTCCGCCGGTGAGCGGTGCAACCAGAGCCGGGCGATCACGGCGTAGAGCAGGCCGATCGTCAGCGCGGTGCCACCGGCGATGACCAACGTCGAGGAGAAGACGTCGCGCAGGTCGGCGGTGACGAGCGAATGGAACAGCAGTGCCGGGGTGCAGACGAAGAACACCAGCCGGGACAACACCTCGGTGGCCGTCGGGCCCAGCGTGCCGGCCCGGCCGAGGGCCAAGCCGATCCCGACCACGAGGAAGATGACGGTGAAGCCCGCGATGACGCCTGACACCGCAGGAAGCCTAGTGGTGTCGGTCATTCGGCCAGCCCTCGGCTGTCGACGCGGCGCCATTGCCTGATACCTTCGACGCCACACGCACGGGAAAGACTTGAGAATGACCAATCCACACGATTCCGCGCCCGCGGGCGACCCCGCCAACCAGCCGTCGGGCACCGACGAATGGTCGTCGGTCAACCTGAACAAGCCCGAGCAGCCCGCTCCGCCGGCCCCGCCGGTGTACCCGCAGACGCCGGGTCCGGCCGCCGCGCCGGTGCCGCCGGGCTACCCGGCCCCGCCGACCGGGTACCAGGCGCCGGTGCCGCAG
>NZ_JASGER010000090.1:0-10188 GCF_047606305.1 Gordonia sp. (in: high G+C Gram-positive bacteria)
ACGGCAGGCCGCACGGTCGGCGGCGTCGAGCACGATCGGGGTGATCGTCACCTCGGGGGCGACTTCGCGGGCCCACCCGGCGATCAGCATGGACGTCGGCAGGGTGCCGCGGTCCGCGGGGACGGCCGGGGTCAGCGACACGGCGCGGTCCACGCCGTAGCCGCCGAACGACCCCGAGGTCGCCGCGGCGAGGTGTGCGTCCTCGAGCGGGCGGTCGTCGTCGCCGACGGCCCACCAGGACGTCGTGAGCGCGGCCTGGTCGGCGACGGCGGCACCGATCGCGGCCCGCACGGGTTCGAGCTCCACGGCGCCGACACCGGACACCTCGGGCACCAGCGCGGGTGCAGCCGGGAGGAAGACCGCCGAAATCAACACAACCCACGACGCTAGTCGACCTGCTTGAATGGAGCCCAGCGACCCGGGTCTCCGATCGCAGAACCACAGGCAGCCGTGACGCGCGGCACGACAACGGTGAGGACACCGCCATGACCGACTCCCCCAAGCCCGGACCCAAGCCCGGACCGCGGCCCGGCCCCCGTCCCGGTGCGCCGGCGGTGACCAGCGCCCCGATCACCCACCAGCCGACCCACGCCGGCGACCCGCACGAGTTCGGCCGGGTCGACGAGAAGGGCGTCGTCTGGCTGAAGACGGCGGACGGAGAGCGCGAGATCGGCCAATGGCAGGCGGGCAGCCCCGAGGAGGGCCTCGCGCACTATGCGCGCCGCTTCGAGGACCTGGCCACCGAGGTCGAGATCCTCGAGGAGCGCCTGGCGGCGAAATCCGGCGACCCGCGCAAGACGCGGACCGCGGCTCAGCACCTCCTCGACGCGCTGCCGAACGCGCACGTCGTCGGCGACGTGGCCGCGCTGCAGAACCGGCTGGAGGCCATCACAGCGACCGCCGACGGCGCCGCCGAGGAAGTCAAGGCCCAGCGGGCGAAAGAGCGCGAGGAGTCGGTCGCGCGGAAGGAGGCGCTGGCCCTCGAGGCCGAGCAGTTGGCCGCCGATTCGACGCAGTGGAAGGAAGCCGGCGACCGGATCCGGGCCATCCTCGACGAATGGCGCGGCATCAAGGGAATCGATCGCAAGACCGACGACGCGCTGTGGAAGCGCTACGCCCGGGCGCGCGACAAGTTCAACCGGCGCCGCGGCGCACACTTCGCCGAGCTCGATCGGGACCGGGCATCGGCCAAGGACCGCAAGGAAGAGCTCATCGCGCAGGCCGAGGAGCTGTCGTCGTCGACGGACTGGGGTCCGACGGCGGCTCGCTTCCGTGAGCTGATGACCGAGTGGAAGGCCGCCGGCCGCGCCCCCCGCGACGTCGACGACGCCCTGTGGCAGCGGTTCAAGGCCGCCCAGGACGTGTTCTTCGGCGCCCGCAACGCCGAGGCCTCCCAGCGCGACGAGGAGTTCGCCGCCAACGGCGAGGCCAAGGCCAAACTCCTCGACGCCGCAGAGAAGTCCATCGACCCGACGTCCGATCTGGACGGCGCCAAGCGCTCCTTCCGTCAGCTGCAGCAGAAGTGGGACGAGATCGGCAAGGTCCCGCGCGACCAGATGGGCAAGCTCGACGGCCGGTTGCGGGCCCTCGAGCGCAAGATCCGCGAGGTCGAGGACGAGAAGTGGAACCGCGAGGACCCCGAGGTCGCCGCACGTGCGGCACAGTTCGCCGAGAAGGTCGCCACACTCGAGGAGCAGGCCCGCAAGGCCGAGGAGCGCGGCAAGACCGCCGACGCGAAGAAGCTGCGCGAGCAGGCCAAGCAGTGGCAGGAGTGGGCCGACGCGGCCAAGACCGCGGTGTCCGACCGCTAGTCACGGAGACGACGAGGGCACGCTCGGCGGATCAGGCCGCCACCACGGCTTTTCAGCCGTCTGAATCGTCGGTCTGGTCCCGGCGCACCGGGTCGACGAGCCTGCGCATGCGCTCCTCTTCGCGCACCGCCGCCGCGCGTCGCTGGGCCTCGATGGCGAGCTGGTACTCGTTGCGCGACCACACCACGCGGGCCCAGTGGAACGCCAACACGACCATCGCGATCAGCCCCAGCACCAACCCGGCGCCGATGCCGCCCGGCGGCGGCATCAGCCGGCCGTTCGGCCCGGCGGGCGCGTCCAGGCCCGGCGTGGTCCGCGACCACCAGGCCAGCATCCCGGCGATCACCGACACCATGCAGCCGCTCAGCGCGATCCACGCCAGCACCCAGCGACGCGTGATCAGCGCCAGCGTCGAGAAGAGCACGCCGAAGATCAGCAGCAGGTACACGAAGACCCGCGAGGTGATGGTGATGCCCGCGGCCTGGGCGGCCGCGTCGTAGCTGAGGACGTCGAACCCCTTCACCGATCCAGTGTGCGGAAGCGCCAGTGACACCGCCGCGACCAGGACCGCGACGGCGACGACGATCGCCCGGGCGCCGGGATCGATCTCGCCGGCGACCTTCTTCTCGGCCTTGCGGAGATCGTCCTCGAACTGCTCGAACCCGGACGTCGGGTCGGTCGGATCGTTGCTCACGTCATTCCCATCGATAGAAGTCATCCGCACGCGCCCGAGCCGCAACCGGTCGACGCCGGCTCGGTCGGTCGGGCGCCGATCGTCGGCAGCCCCAGGCCCACGCCGGTCGGCGCGGTGATCGGTCGAAGGTTCGCCTCGTGCGCATCCCCGGCGCGCGTGGGGCGGATCGTGTGCACCCCGCCGTCGGCCATCAGGTGATGGGGCGCCGCCGAGGTGATCGTGGTCGTCACGACGTCGCCGGGCCGGATGGTGGCGCCCGGCGCCTCACCGGCGCCGGTGGGCGCGAAGTGGACCAGGCGACCGTCGCGAGCACGACCGGTGAGGCGTCGGTGCTCGGCACTCTTGCGCCCCTCGTCGGCGGTGACCAGCAACTCGACATCGGTGCCGACGAGTGTCTCGTTCTCGGCCAGGCACACGCGTTCCTGCAGCGCGATCAGCCGCTGGTAGCGCTCGGTCACCACCTCGGCCGGCACCTGGTCGTCCATGGTCGCGGCCGGGGTGCCCGGTCGGGGCGAGTATTGGAAGGTGAAGGCCGAGCTGAACCGTGCGGCTTCGACCACGTCGAGCGTCGCCTGGAAGTCCTCCTCGGTCTCGCCGGGGAAGCCGACGATGATGTCGGTGGTGATTGCCGCGTGCGGCATGGCGGCGCGCACCCGGTCCAGGATGCCCAGGAACTTGGTCTGGCGGTAGGAGCGCCGCATCGCCTTGAGGATGCGGTCCGATCCGGACTGCAGGGGCATGTGCAGCTGCGGGCACACGTTGGGGGTCGTGGCCATCGCGTCGATGACGTCATCGGTGAACTCGGCCGGGTGCGGCGAGGTGAAGCGCACCCGCTCGAGGCCGTCGATCGTCCCGCACGCGCGCAGCAGGTCGGCGAACGCCCCGCGGTCGCGCGGCTGCCCGGGATCGGCGAAGGACATCCCGTAGGCGTTGACGTTCTGACCAAGCAGCGTCACCTCGAGCACGCCCTGGTCGACGAGCGCCCTGATCTCGCCCAGGATGTCCGCGGGGCGCCGGTCGGTCTCCTTGCCGCGCAACGACGGGACGATGCAGAAGGTGCAGGTGTTGTTGCACCCCACCGACACCGACACCCAGCCCGAGTAGGCCGAGTCGCGGCGCGCGGGCAGTGTCGACGGGAAGCGGTCCAGCGACTCGAGGATCTCCACCTGCGCCTCGTCGTTGTGACGGGCCCGGTCGAGGAGGGCGGGCAACGACCCGATGTTGTGCGTCCCGAACACCACGTCGACCCAGGGGGCGCGGTCCAGGACCGTCGACTTGTCCTTCTGGGCCAGACAGCCGCCGACGGCGATCTGCATGCCGGGCTTGCCGCGCTTCACCGGAGCCAGGTGCGAGAGGTTTCCGTACAGCTTGTTGTCGGCGTTCTCGCGCACCGCGCAGGTGTTGAAGACGACCAGATCCGGTTCGTCGCCGTCGGCGGCGGCGACATAGCCCGCCTCCTCGAGCAGACCGGAGATCCGCTCGGAGTCGTGCACGTTCATCTGGCAGCCGAAGGTGCGCACCTCATAGCGCCGCTGGTGCGGCGCGGCGGGGACGGGGCTGTCGACACTCACGCCCTCCAGAATAGTGCCGACCGCAAATCGGGCTTGCGCTGCTCTGCCGCGGCCTCGGTACTAGGGTGATCCGGTATGACACCAGGGGCATCCCCGGGCGCCGATTCGGTGCCGATGGTCTCGTTGCAGCACGTCGACAAGCACTACGGCGACCTCCACGTCCTGCGCGACATCAACCTCGACATTCCGGCCGGCCAGGCCGTCGTCCTGCTCGGCCCGTCCGGCTCCGGGAAGTCGACGCTGTGTCGCACCATCAACCGCCTCGAGCCCATCGACAGCGGCGAGATCTACCTGGACGGCACGCTCCTGCCCGCCGAGGGCCGCGCCCTGGCGCAGCTGCGCGCCGAGGTCGGGATGGTGTTCCAGTCCTTCAACCTGTTCGCGCACAAGACGATCCTGGAGAACGTCACCCTGGCACCGATCAAGGTGCGCAAGATGTCGAAGGCCGACGCCGAGGCCAAGGCGATGGAACTGCTCGAGCGGGTGGGGGTGGCCGCCCAGCGCGACAAGTACCCGGCCCAACTGTCCGGCGGCCAGCAGCAGCGCGTCGCGATCGCGCGGTCACTCGCCATGGAGCCGCGGGTGATGCTCTTCGACGAGCCCACCTCGGCCCTCGACCCGGAGATGGTCAACGAGGTCCTCGACGTCATGGTGTCGTTGGCGCGCGAGGGCATGACGATGGTCGTCGTGACCCACGAGATGGGCTTCGCCCGCAAGGCCGCCGAGCGCATCATCTTCATGGCCGACGGTGCGATCCTCGAGGACGCCGACCCGGACGCCTTCTTCACCGCCCCGAAGACCGATCGCGCCAAGGACTTCCTGTCCAAGATCCTGGACCACTGATGCGGCGGCGCACGACGATCCGACTGGTGGCCGCCGCGGCGGCCGCCTGTGCCGCGGTGGGCCTGGTCGCCGGCTGCGGCAGCGGACCGCGGAACCTGCTCGACTCGATCAGGTCCGGCAGCGTCATCCTCGGCACGAAATTCGACCAACCCGGACTCGGGCTGCGCGACCCGACCAAACGCACCGTCATCGGCTTCGACACCGCCGTGTCCACCTTCGTGGTGAACCACATCGCCGACGAGCTGCACGTGCCACACCCGCACATCAAGTGGCGCGAGACGCCATCGGCGCAGCGCGAGGCGCTGATCAGTTACGGCGAGGTCGACCTGATCGCCGCGACCTACTCGATCAACGCGTCCCGGCTGGCCAAGGTCGACTTCGCCGGCCCCTATCTCATCAACTACCAGGGCTTGCTGGTCCGCGCCTCCGACGACTCGGTCACCACCCTGACCGACCTGGACACCCCGGATCGGAAGCTGTGCTCGGTGACCGGCTCGACGTCGGCGCAGAACGTCAAACGCCAACTCCACCGCGTCCAGTTGCAGGAGTTCGACTCCTACTCGTCGTGCGTGGAGGCGCTGCGCAACGACAAGGTCGACGCCCTCACCACCGATGAGGCGATCCTCGCCGGCTACGCGCACTTCTTCCCCCGCTACGACCTGCGGGTGCTGTCGATGACCTACCCGCGCGACACCTGCAGCGCCGGGGGCGACTTCATCCCCGCGGGCCGCCCCTTCTCCACTGAGCGCTACGGCATCGGCCTGGCCAAGGGACAGCCGCGGTCGGTGGAGGCGGTCAACGCCGCCCTGCGCGCCATGCTCGCCCCGCCCCCCGACGGCCGATCGGCCTGGGAGACGGCACTGCGGTCGGCGATCGGCGACGAGACCGTCGACGGGATGATCCGGCGCGCCGCGGCGCCCGGTTCGCGGTTCGGCTTCCTGCCCACGCCGGGCGACCTGGGCTTCCTCGATGCCGCGTCCACGCCCTGCCCGACGGGGGGCGCCCGATGAGCGCACTCTGGTCGGACATGGGACCGGCACTGTGGCCGGCCTTCGCCACGACCCTCAAACTGACTGCGGTGTCGGCGGTCGGCGCACTGGTCTGGGGCATCGTCCTCGCCGGGATGCGCGTCTCGCCGGTGCCGGTCATGCGGGTCTTCGGCACCTGGTACGTGAACATCGTCCGCAACACGCCGCTGACGCTCATCGTCCTGTTCTGCTCCCTCGGGCTCTACACGAATCTGAGCATCGCGCTGGCACCGGCCGGACCGCACTTCGTGGACAACAACAACTTCTGGCTCGCGGTCCTGGCCTTCGTGCTCTACACCGCCACCTTCGTCTGTGAGACGCTCCGCGCGGGTTTCAACACGGTGCCGATCGGCCAGGCCGAGGCGGCCCGCTCCCTCGGCCTCGGCTTCGTGCAGGTGTTCGGCGTGATCGTGCTTCCCCAGGCGCTGCGGTCGGTCATCGCCCCGATGGGCAGCGTGTTGATCGCCCTCACGAAGAACACGACCATCGCGTCGGTCATCGGCGTCGCCGAAGCCGCGCTGCTGATGAAGACGCAGATCGAGAACCACGCCAACCTGGTGCTCGCGATCTTCGCGATCATCGCCGTCGGCTTCATGATCATCACCCTGACCGAGGGCCTCGTCTTCGGGTGGCTGGCCGACCGATTCGCGGTGAAGCGATGAGCGCCGATGCCACCGTCCTCTACGACGCGCCCGGACCTCGGGCACGGGCCCGCAATGCCGCGGTGGCGGTCGCCTTCGTCCTCGTGCTGGGGGCGGTCGCCGCCTGGGTGATCGCACGACTGGCCGGTCGCGGCCAGTTCGACGCCGACATGTGGCGCCCGTTCATCACCGCCTCGACCTGGACCGTGTACATCCTCCCGGGCCTGTGGGGCACCATCAAGGCCGCCGCGGTGTCGATCATCGCCGCCCTCGTGCTCGGCGCGCTCCTGGGCATCGGCCGACTGTCCGACCACCGCTGGGTCCGGTGGATCTGCGGCGCCTTCACCGAGGGCTTCCGCGCGATCCCGGTGCTGCTGCTGATCCTGTTCACCTACTACCTGTACGCGCAGTACGGGCTGGTGCCGCCGTCACAGCTGGCCTTCGCCTCGGTGATCACCGGCCTGACGCTCTACAACGGCACCGTGATCGCGGAGATCCTCCGGTCGGGCATCAAGTCGCTTCCGCGCGGTCAGGCCGAGGCGGCGACGGCGTTGGGCCTGCGCAAGTCGCAACAGATGCGGCTCGTCCTGCTCCCCCAGGCCGTCACCGCGATGCTGCCGGCCTTGGTCTCACAGATGGTCATCGCGCTCAAGGACAGCGCGCTGGGCTACATGATCGGCTACATCGAGGTCGTCCGGTCCGGCATCATGTCGGCGTCGTTCTACGGCAACTACATCCCGGCGCTCATCGTGGTCGCCCTGGTGATGATCATCATCAACTTCTCCCTCACCGCCTTCGCCACCCGACTGGAGCGACGGTTGCGCAGCGGTAAGCGCGGCGCGGTCGAAGCGGTCGAACCCGAGGTCGCCGACGCCTAATGCGCCGGTGCGTGCGCGCGCACCTGTTCCCGCACCACGTCGATGGCCAGGCCCTGCGGGAATCCCCGGCGCAGCAGCATGCCGGTGAGCCGGCGGGTCATCGAATCGCGGACCTCACGCTCACCCAGATCCGCCTTCGTCGACGACAGCTTGCGAACGACGAGCTCGGTGGCGCGCCGCCGCTCGTCCGCCGGGTCGACCTCGGACAGCACCGACGCCACGACGGCGTCGTCGACGCCCTTGGCGCGCAGCTCGTGGCGCAGCCCGATGCTCCCCCGGCGCGAGTACTCCCCGCGCGAATGCACCCACTCGCGGGCGAATTCCTCGTCGTCGAGCAGCTTGTGCCGATCGAGCCGGGCCATGACGGCATCGATCTCCTCGGCGGTGAACCCGCGTTTGACCAGCCGCTCGATCATCTCGCCGCGACTGCGGGCGCGCACGCCCAACAGCCGCAGCGCGACATCCCAGGCCGAGGTCTTCCGGCGACCAGACTCCTCATCGGGCGCCGCTCCCCCGCCGCCCGTGTCCGGGCCGCCGGTACCCCGCACGGCCGACTAGAACTCGACGGGTGCGGGCGCCAGGGCGTCCGGATCGAGCTCTTCGGCCTGGGCGGGCGCCCCACCGGTGCCGACGCCGAGCTTGTCCTTGATCTTCTTCTCGATCTCGTCGGCGATGTCTGGGTTCTCCTTGAGGAAGGTCCGGGCGTTCTCCTTGCCCTGTCCGAGCTGGTCGCCCTCGTAGGTGAACCACGAACCGGACTTGCGGATGAAGCCCTCGTTGACGCCGAGGTCGATCAGCGAGCCCTCGCGCGAGATGCCCTCGCCGTAGAGGATGTCGAACTCGGCCTGCTTGAACGGCGGTGCGACCTTGTTCTTCACGACCTTCACGCGGGTACGGTTGCCGACCGCGTCGGTCCCGTCCTTGAGGGTCTCGATGCGGCGCACGTCCAGACGCACCGACGAGTAGAACTTCAACGCCTTGCCTCCGGTCGTCGTCTCCGGCGAGCCGAACATGACGCCGATCTTCTCGCGCAGCTGGTTGATGAAGATGGCGGTGGTGTTGGAGTTGCTCAGCGCCGAGGTCATCTTGCGCAGCGCCTGGCTCATCAGGCGGGCCTGCAGGCCGACGTGGCTGTCACCCATCTCGCCCTCGATCTCCGCGCGCGGCACCAGCGCGGCCACCGAGTCGATGACCAGGATGTCGAGCGCACCGGAGCGGATCAGCATGTCGGCGATCTCCAGCGCCTGCTCACCGGTGTCGGGCTGGGACACCAGCAGCGCGTCGGTGTCGACGCCCAGCCGTGCGGCGTAGTCCGGGTCGAGGGCGTGCTCGGCGTCGATGAACGCCGCGATGCCGCCCTGGGCCTGCGCGTTGGCGACCGCGTGCAGGGCCACCGTCGTCTTGCCCGACGACTCCGGCCCGTAGATCTCCACGACGCGGCCGCGCGGCAGCCCGCCGATGCCCAACGCGATGTCCAACGCCACCGAGCCGGTGGGGATGATCTCGATGGGCTGCTTGGTCTCCTCGCCCAGTCGCATGACCGAGCCCTTGCCGTAGTTCTTGTCGATCTGGGCGAGAGCCAGGTCGAGCGCCTTCTCCCGATCCTGCGAAGCGGCAGCCATGGTGTCTCCTTGCTTGGGCGCGGTGCGCGGTGGTTGTGCCTGGTTGGTGTGCGCCACGGTATCGGCGGGGTCTGACAAACCCGTCAACATCTTGGACGCGCTCGGGTCGATGTTCGGTTCCATCGCCGAGACTACACAGGGTTCGAACGTCTGTTCGTCACCGACACGCCGCGGCGTGTCTCACCACCGGGGGCGCGGGACGTCGAAGTCCCGGCACAGCGCGCGCCACACGTCGCGCGGGTCGACCCCGTCCTCGATCGCCTGGGCACCGGTGCGCCCGCCCAGATCGGTCAACACGTGGTCGACCAGCATCGATGCGGCGGCCTGCTCGCCGAACTCCTCGGTCATCAGCTCGTTGAAGTCGGTGAGGCGCATGCCGCCGAGCCTACGACACGGCGGTCGCGCCGGCGCGTGCCACGACCGCCACCGGGTCGACCACCGCATCCGCCGACGCCGCGATCCGGGCGGCGGCAGCCGCGAACCCGGGTTCGTCGAGTACACGACGCACCGCCTCGGCGATCTGCCGCGGATCCGGTTCCCGCACCACCAGACCCGCGCCCAACCGGGTCACGCGCGCGCTGAGCTCCTGCTGGTCCCCGCCGCCGGGCACCATCACCACCGGCACGCCCGCCACGAGCGCCTTGGCCAACATCCCGTGCCCGGCACCGCACACCGCCGCCGACGCTGCCGCGAGCACCTCGTCCTGGCGCCCGGTGCCGCTCACCAGGTCGGCGATCCGACCACCGGGGCCGCGCCGGCACTCGTCGGTGGACGGCACCCCCAGTCCGGACAGCACGACGCGCACCGGTCGGCCCAGTTCATCGGTGCCGAGCGCCCGCAGCGCCGCGTCGGTCAGGCCGCCCTGGCCGGTCACCGCCGTCGACGGGGCGACGACGACGAGGGGGGCGGGCGCATCCGGGACGTCGAAGGAGACGGTCGTCGGCTCCCAGAGCAACGGACCGACGAGGTGCGCGTTCGCCGGCCAGTCCGGCCGTGGCACCTCCAGCGCCGGCAGCGTCGCGATGAGCCGTGCCGACGGCGATTCGGGGCCCGTCAGCCCGACCGAGGCGCGGGCGTCGCGACGCTGGCGCTCCCCGGTG
>NZ_JASGER010000091.1:0-11413 GCF_047606305.1 Gordonia sp. (in: high G+C Gram-positive bacteria)
AGCGCCGCCGACACCGGCTGGTCGAGCACCGGGCCCATCCCGGCGGCCCGCAGCGCGCCGTCGACCGTCAGCTCGCGGGGCGCACCGACGGCGGTGGGCGCGGGGCAGACCCCGGTGCCCGTCATCGGCCCATCCCCGCGGCACCGGCGGCGTCGGTCGCGGCGAAATCCGTGGAACCGGCGAGCATGGACGCCGCCGTTCCCGCGTGGACCGCCGCGAGACTGCCGACCGCGGCCAGGTGCGCCGCTTGCGCACCGACGAACGCCGCGACGAATTCCTGGCCGATCAGCCCGAAGACCCCGACCATCGCGGCGGTGTTCGCGGCGGCGTTGATCCCGCCGGCCGTCGCGAGCGCCGTGCCCATCGTCGCGGACGTGGCCGCCAATCCCTCGACCGCCTCGCCGACCATCATCACCGAACTCATCTGTCCCCCTGTGTTTCCCGGATGTCGTGGGCCTCGCCGTCGTCGGCGAACTCCCGGTTGAACTCGTCGGTGAGTCGGGCCCGCTGCGCGTAGGCGCGCTGGGCGGCCACCATCGCCGTCGACACGATCAACTCCCCCAGCACCGACGCGCCCAGCCGCACCGCGCCGCGGTCCAACTCCAACCCGACCAGGGCCCCGCCGCCGTCGACCCGAGCGGTCACCAGGCCTCGGGCATCGGTGCTCTCCCCTCGGACGGCCGCGTACCCGTCGGCCAGGTCCGCCATGCGGCCCAGGGCCGCCGACGCCCGGCCGAGGAGCTCGTCCAGCTGTGGATTCGCCACGTCGTCACCGCAACCAGGACCGCGGGGCGGACCCCTGGTCGTCGTCGACCGACTGGATGCGGGCCAGGTCCTCCGCGGTGGCCAGCGACATGGTCGCCAGCACCTCGTCGTCGACACCGTCGGCCCGCAGTCGTTCGCGCAACCGCACACTGGCCGCGATACGACCCTGCTCACACAGCGAGAGCACCGCCGCCGCCAGCTTCTCGGTCCCCATCGCCAGCGCCGAGTCCGCGATGCGCACCGCGACCGGCAGCCCCTGCGCGGTCGTCGTCACCGTGATCTCCCCCGAGCGGGACCGCGTCGTGGTCCGCGAATCGATCCACTCGTGCGCGCCCGTCATCGTCTCGGCCTGCATCGCCCCTCCCCCACGCGACGCCTTTCGCCGCGTATGGGAATTAGACGCAGCCCGGCCCCGATCGGTTCCCTCGGGCGGCGGACCTAGGACCGGCGGACCGCGAGCCCCTCGACGAACGCCGGGTACCGCGGCACATAGGCTCCCTCGGCGAAGACCCGCACCTCGTCGTCGCCGACCTGGTCATAGCCCTCCTCGCGCAGCTCGACCCGCCGCGACTTGAACGTCGAGGTGTGCTCGATCTCGGGCACCACGCGGACGAAGACCGGAGCGGCATAGGCCGGCAGCCGGTCGCGCACCGCCGTCGCGAGGCGGGCCCAGGACTGCTCGCCCCACCCGTCGTCGACGACGATCGCGGCCATCCCGGCACGACCGTCGGCCCCGGGCACCGTGACGCCGTAGACCACCGATTCGACGACGCCGGGGACCTGGTTCACCACGGACTCCACCTCGGTGGTCGCCACGTTCTCCCCCTTCCACCGGAACGTGTCGCCGAGCCGGTCGGCAAAGCCGATGTGCCCGAAGCCCTGCGAGTAGACGAGGTCCCCGGTGTTGAACCAGGCATCGCCGCGGAGGAAGGCGTCGCGCACGATCTTCTTCTCCGTGGCATCGGCGTCGGTGTACCCGTCCAGGCGCGCCAACGGGGAGATGTGGGCCAGCAGGAGTCCCGGCTGTCCCTTGGCGACCCGACGCACGCGGCCGCGCGCGTCGCGGATCGGTTCGCCGGTCGTCACGTCCACCTCGACGATGGCGTGCGGCATCGGTGAGAAGCCGACGGTGTTGCGCTGGGCGAACACGTTCACGAACCCGATGTTGGATTCGCTCGCCGAGTAGAACTCCACGACCCGGGGGATGGCGAAGCGCTCGACGAACTCGTCCCAGATGTCCGGTCGCAGGCCGTTGCCCACCGCGACGCGCACCCGGTGGGCCCGGTCCGAGGGCTTGGGCGGCTGGGCCAGCAGATAGCGGCACAGCTCACCGATGTAGCAGAAGGCGGTCGCATCGTTGGCGATGATCTCGTCGAAGAAGCGCGACGCGGAGAACTTCTCGCCGATCGCCAGGCAGGCCCCCGCACCGAGTGCCGCGCCGAGCGCGACGGTGAGCGCGTTGTTGTGGTACATCGGCAGCGCGCAGTACATGACGTCGTCGGGGCGGAGCCGGATCGAGGCGCCGCCGAGCCCGGCCATCGCCAGGCTCCACCGCGAATGACTCATGATCGACGCCTTCGGCCAACCGGTGGTGCCCGAGGTGAAGATGTAGAAGGCGGGCGACCCGGCCCGCAATGACGCCGTCACGGGCGGATCTGCGTTCGTCCGCGGGTCGGCGGCCGCCAACCGGTCCCCCGCCTCGTCGAGATCGGCGAAGGTGAGCACGGCGTCGGGGACGGCCGAGTCCGGGACGCTGGTGAGCGCCTCGGCACACGCGTCGTCGCGGAGCAGCACGCGTGTCGACAGCAGGCCCAGACTGTGCTCGAGGACCTCGCCGGTCTGGTTGTAGTTGACCATCCCGGCGATCGCCCCGAGCTTCACCGTCGCCAACATGGCGAGCACCACGTCGGCACTGTTGTGGGCCATGATCGCGACGACGTCGCCGCGCCGCACGCCGCGTTCGGCGAGCACCGCCGCCCAGCGGTTGGCCCGGCGGTTGCAGTCACCGTAGGTGTGGGTCACCGCCCCGCTGCGCAGGAACGGCCGGTTCGGATGCGCCGCCGCGGTCGCCGCGAACTGCTTGCCGATCGTCCAGCGCCGACCCGGGCGCAGATTGGCCAGTCCGGGCAGCTGCCGGGCCATCTGCGGCAGGTCGCGGGCGACGCCCACGGCACCGACGAGCAGCGAACCCAGGGTGATCTCCGAACGGTGCTCCATCCGTCGAGTACACCAAGCCCGCGGGCGCACCCGCAGGGGTTTGTAAACACCTTGCTACATCGCTGCTACGGACGGGGCCACGCGCCCGCCGGTGCGGTTGACTCGAAGAGAGGGACAGGAGGCCGACGTGAACGGCAAACCCCGGATCCGGATGCGCTACCGCACCGTCCACGGCTACCGGCGCGCCTACCGCATCGCGGGCAGCGGGCCGCCGGTCGTGTTGATCCACGGCATCGGCGACAACTCGTCGACGTGGGAGCCGATCATGACCCGGCTGGCGACGAAGTACACCGTGATCGCCCCCGACCTGCTCGGCCACGGCTTCTCCGACAAGCCGCGCGCGGACTACTCGGTCGCGGCCTTCGCCAACGGCATCCGCGACCTGCTGTGGGTGCTCGGGCACGAGCGGGCGACCATCGTCGGGCATTCACTCGGCGGCGGGGTCGCCATGCAGTTCTGCTACCAGTACCCGTCCATGGTGTCGCGGCTAGCGCTGGTGTCGGCCGGCGGCGTGACCCGCGACGTCTCGCCGGCGCTGCGCCTGGCGACGCTGCCGGGCGCCGGCCAACTCCTGGGCCTGTTGCGGCTCTCCGGCGCGATGGGTGCGCTCGACACCGCGGCGCGGTTGCTGGCGGCGACTCCCGGGCTGCCGGGTCCGGCGCGGGCCCTGTCCCCCAACCGACTGCTCAACGACCGCCCCGACATCATGCGCATCCTGCGGGACCTGACTCCGCCGGACGCGCGCGCCGCATTCGGGCGCACCCTCCGGTCCGCCGTCGACTGGCGCGGGCAGCACGTGTCCATGCTCGACCGGGCCTACCTCACCGCGACCATCCCGGTGCTCATCGCGTGGGGCACCGACGACACGGTCATCCCCTACCGGCACGCGCAGATCGCGCACGCGGCCATCCCCGATTCCCGACTCGAGACCTTCGAGGGGTGCGGTCACTTCCCGTTCCGCGACGAGCCGGACCGCTTCGCCGCGCTGATCGACGACTTCATCGCCACAACCCTGCCCGGCACCTTCGACCCGCACCGATGGCGGGCCATGTTGCTGAGTGGGCCCGAGCCCGTCGGAGTCGGCGACGGAGAACACCTGAGTCGGCGAACCCGGTCGGAGGTGCACGAGGCGATGGCGATCGAGCTCAGCGCCACCTGAGGGTCAATCGCCGCAGCAACCGTCGGAGACGTCCAGGTCCGACGCGTCGCGGACGTCGCGGGTCGTGGCGTTGCGGGCCGCCCACTGCTCCGGCGGCGGATAGTCGACGCCCACCAGGCACAGCCCGCGCGCCTGCGCGACGGGGACCTGGGCGCTGCGACTGCTCTGCGCCAACAGGCCCGCGCACCACTGCGGGTCGCGGCGCCCCTCGGCGACGGTGGCGACGGCCCCCACGAGCGAGCGCACCATCGACCAGCAGAAGGCGTCGGCGGTGACGCGGCCGACCAGCACGCCCTGCTCGTCGCGCCGCCACGAGAACTCCTGCAGGTCGCGGATCGTCGTCGCGCCGGGTCGGAAGCGGCAGAAGGCGGCGAAGTCGTGCAGTCCGACGAGCTCGGCCGACGCCGCGTTGAGCAGGTCCGCATCCAACGGTCGCGGCCAGTCCGCCGTCATCCGCGCCACGATCGGCTCGGCACCCCACGCGGCATCGGCGAGCCGGTAGGAATAGTGCCGGCGCAGCGCCGAGAACCGCGCGTCGAAGTCGACGGGAACCTCGACCGCGGACTTGACCCGCACGTCGTCGGGCAGCATCTTGGCCAACCGCCGGACCAGCGTCCCCGGATCGCCGTGGATGGAACGGGTGTCCAGCGCGGCTCGCGACACGTCGAAGTGCGCGACCTGTCCGGTGGCGTGCACGCCGGTGTCGGTGCGGCCGGCGACCGTCAGACGCACCGGTTCCCGCAGGACGGTGCCCAGCGCCTCGGTGAGCACGCCGGCCACCGTTCGCCGCCCCGGCTGCAGCGCCCAGCCGCTGAAGTCGGTGCCGTCATAGCCGACGTCGAGCCGGATACGACAAACCCCGCCACCGGCAGCGGTGGCGGGGTTGGTCGTCATGGAACGTCAGGCTCGACGATCGGTCGATCGTCGGACTGCTAGTCCTCGTCCTGCGACGGCGGCAGCGAGTAGCCGGCGGCCTCCGCATCGGCGTCGGTCGCGAACCAGATCTCGGCGACGGTCGTGTCGTAGAACTGGGTGCCGGGACGGTGGTACAGCTTCGACTGCAGGTTGCCCTTGATCGGGTAGCCCTTCGGCTGGCCGCCGCTCTTCAGCGGGGCCTTGGCGCCCTTGGGCAGCTTCTCGCCGGCATCGGCCGCAGCGGCCTTCTTCGCCGGGGCCTTCTTGGCCGGAGCCTTCTCCTCGGCAGCGGCGTCGTCGTCGGCCTTGGCCGGCTTCTCGTCGGCCTTCTTGGCAGCAGCCTTCTTGGCGGGCTTCTCGTCGGCCTTCTTCGACGCGGCGACCCGGTTGGCACGATCGGCCTCGGTGGCCACGGTCGTGCCGCGGACGAGCTCGATCACGGCCATCGGGGCGTTGTCACCCTTGCGCGGCAGCGTCTTGATGATGCGCGTGTAGCCGCCGGGGCGATCGGCGAACGACGGGCCGATCTCGGCGAACAGCTCGTGCACCACGTCCTTGTCACGGATGAAGCGCAGGACCTGGCGACGGTCGGCGAGGCTGCCGCCCTTCGCGTGGGTGATGAGCTTCTCGGCGTAGGGGCGCAGGCGCTTGGCCTTGGCCTCGGTGGTGGTGATGCGGCCGTGCTCGAACAGCGAGGTGGCAAGGTTCGCCAGGATCGCCTTCTGGTGGCTGGCCGACCCGCCGAGGCGGGCACCCTTGGTGGGCTTGGGCATTGTCTCTCTCCTGTGAGGTGACCGACTCTCGCGAGCGGGTCGGGGTTTGGTTGAGCCGCTTAGAGCTGCTCGGTCTCAGCGAAATCCTCGCCACCGTCGTCCAGGCCCGAATCATCGGACCAGGTGCCGGTGGCCGGGTCGTAACCGGCGACCTGCGACGGGTCGAAGCTGGCCGGGCTGTCCTTGAGGGACAGGCCCATGGCGTGGAGCTTCACCTTGACCTCGTCGATCGACTTCTGGCCGAAGTTGCGGATGTCGAGCAGGTCCGACTCGGTGCGGGCGACGAGCTCGCCGACGGTGTGCACGCCCTCGCGCTTGAGGCAGTTGTAGCTGCGCACGGTCAGCTCCAGGTCCTCGATCGGGAGGTTGAACGACGCCATGTGGTCGGCCTCGATCGGCGACGGGCCGATCTCGATGCCCTCGGCCTCGACGTTGAGCTCACGGGCCAGGCCGAAGAGCTCGACGAGCGTCTTGCCCGCCGACGCCAGCGCATCGCGCGGGGTGATCGAGTTCTTGGTCTCGACGTCCAGCACGAGGCGGTCGAAGTCGGTGCGCTGCTCGACGCGGGTGGCCTCGACCTTGTAGGTCACCTTGAGGACCGGCGAGTAGATCGAGTCGACCGGGATACGGCCGATCTCGGCACCGGTGGCCTTGTTCTGCACGGCTGGCACGTAGCCGCGGCCCCGCTCGACGACCAGCTCGATCTCGAGCTTGCCCTTGTCGTTGAGGGTCGCGATGTGCAGGTCCGGGTTGTGCACGGTGACACCGGCCGGCGGCACGATGTCGGCGCCGGTGACGTCACCGGGACCCTGCTTGCGGACGTACATGGTGACCGGCTCGTCCTCTTCGGAGGACACGACCAGGCCCTTGAGGTTCAGGATGATCTCGGTGACATCTTCCTTGACCCCGGCGACGGTCGTGAACTCGTGCAGGACGCCGTCGATGCGCACGCTGGTGACCGCCGCGCCCGGGATGGACGACAGCAGGGTACGGCGCAGCGAGTTGCCGAGGGTGTAGCCGAAGCCCGGCTCGAGGGGTTCGATGACGAACTTCGAGCGGTTCTCGGCGATGACCTCTTCGGACAAGGCGGGTCGCTGTGAAATGAGCATTGCGTGTTCTCTCCTTGTGGCCGACCGCTATTTGACGGCCTAGAAGCGGACCGGGCGGCTGCTGCCGACCGGCATTGGGGCGCGGGCCCCGGGACGGTTACTTCGAGTAGTACTCGACGATGAGCTGCTCGGTGAGCGGCACGACGATCTGCTCACGCTCGGGCACACTGTGCACGAGGATGCGCAGGGTCGACGGCACGACCTGCAGCCACGCCGGCACCGGCCGCTCGCCCTGGATCTCCTTGGCGATCTGGAACGGCACCGTGGCCAGCGACTTCGGTCGGACATCGATGATGTCGTACTGGCTGACGCGGTAGCTGGGGACGTCGACCTTCACACCGTTGACGGTGAAGTGGCCGTGGCTGACCATCTGTCGGGCCTGGCGCCGCGTACGGGCCAGTCCGGCACGGTAGACCACGTTGTCCAGCCGGGTCTCGAGGATCTTCAGCAGCTCGTCGCCGGTCTTGCCGGTGCGACGGTTCGCCTCCTCGTAGTAGCGGCGGAACTGCTTCTCCATCACGCCGTAGGTGAAGCGGGCCTTCTGCTTCTCCTGCAGCTGGAGCAGGTACTCGGTCTCCTTGATCCGCGCGCGGCCGTGCTGGCCGGGCGGATAGGGACGGCGCTCAAACGCCTTGTCGTCGCCGACGAGGTCGACGCGCAGACGGCGCGACTTCTTGGTTGCGGGTCCGGTATAACGAGCCATTTTCTTGTCCTAACCTTCCCGCTAGACCCGGCGCCGCTTGGGCGGACGGCAACCGTTGTGCGGCTGCGGGGTGACATCGGAGATCGTGCCGACTTCGAGGCCGGCGGCCTGCAGCGAACGAATCGCGGTCTCGCGACCCGAACCCGGGCCCTTGACGAACACGTCGACCTTCTTGACGCCGTGCTCCTGGGCCTTGCGGGCCGCGTTCTCGGCAGCGAGCTGCGCGGCGAACGGGGTGCTCTTGCGCGAGCCCTTGAAGCCCACGTGACCCGACGACGCCCAGCTGATCACGTTGCCGTTGGGGTCGCAGATCGAAACGATCGTGTTGTTGAACGTCGACTTGATGTGCGCGTGGCCGAGCGGGACGTTCTTCTTCTCGCGGCGGCGGGTGCCCTTCTTGGGGCCTGCGCTTCGTGACTTCGGAGGCATTACTTCTTCTTCCCGGCGATGGTCTTCTTCGGGCCCTTGCGAGTGCGGGCGTTGGTCTTGGTGCGCTGACCGCGGACCGGCAGGCCGCGACGGTGGCGCAGACCCTGGTAGCAACCGATCTCGATCTTGCGACGGATGTCGGCCTGCACCTCGCGGCGCAGGTCACCCTCGACCTTCACCGACGCCTCGATGTACTCACGGAGCTTGGAGACATCGGCGTCGGTCAGATCCTTCGCACGCAGGTCCGGCGAGAGGCCGGTGGCGGCGATGATCTCCTTCGAAGTGGTGCGACCCACCCCGTAGATGTACGTAAGTGCGATCTCCAGCCGCTTTTCGCGGGGGAGATCCACACCGGCAACACGTGCCATGTGTTCTGTTCCTTCTCATTCTCAGAGGTCTGCTCCCAGTCCGCCCCGCTCACTGTCGGGCCCCGGCCTCTGAACCGGGGGTCGGCGGGTACTCGTCTGTGCCCGCTGGTGCTGGAAGTTCGTCTATCGATATTCAGTTGTCTCGTTGTTCAGTTGTTCACTGTTCGGCCAAGCGACCGGTGGAAGGGCGCTGCTCAGCCCTGGCGCTGCTTGTGGCGCAGGTTTTCGCAGATCACCATGACCCGACCGTTGCGGCGGATCACCTTGCACTTCTCACAGATCGGCTTGACGCTCGGCTTGACCTTCACGTCAGCTTCTCCTGTTTTCTTGTCTCAGCCGCGACGACGACCCGCCGCGCCTGATGCTGTTCCCGGGCGACCCGGGAAGTCCTACTTGTACCGGTAGACGATGCGACCGCGGTCGAGGTCGTACGGCGAGAGCTCGACGACCACGCGATCCTCGGGCAGGATGCGGATGTAGTGCTGCCGCATCTTCCCGCTGATGTGGGCGAGGACCTTGTGGCCGTTCTCCAGCTCAATGCGAAACATCGCATTGGGCAGGGGTTCGACAACGCGACCCTCAACCTCGATGGCGCCTTCCTTCTTTGCCATGTCCTCCGCGATTCCCGGCCCATCGGGCCTGGTAGTCATCTGTTGCCGTGACCGGCAACGTTCCGGTTGGTGCCGCCGGCACCCGTGATTGCACGCAAAAACGAGCGCGACGTGCGCACCGACGTTCCATCGTACGCGAAGGGGGTGCCCCAATCCAATTCGCGAATCAGACCTTGACACCCATCGACCGGGCCATCGCCGCAAGGTCGTCATAGCGGTCGCCGCGGGCGCGCAGGATCCACCGCCCGCCGTCGCGGTACAGGTCCGCGCAGATGACCGCCTGCTCGCGCCCGAACCGGGCCGCCAACTCGATCCGGGCGAGCTGTCCGGCATCGGAATCGGACAGTTCCACGAAGCCGGCCGGGTACTCGGCGAAGCGTCGCTCGCCGCCGTAGGAGACCACCGCGATCGTCACCCGCTCGACCCGTGCGGGCAGCCGGGCGGCGTCGACGATGAGCTCCTCGCGCCAGCTGGGTCGCACGGCCGCGTCGGAGGTGAGGCGGATGGCGCCGTCGCAGGCGGACAGGTTGTTGAAGAAGACGAAGTCGCCGTCCGATTCCACCCGCCCGTCGGCGGCCAGCGCGAACGCGACGATGTCCAGGTCGAGGGAGGCGCCGTCGGGGCGGTCCTCCCACCCGACGCCGACGCTGACCTGCTGCAGCCCGGTGCGCGCGGCCATCAGGCGCCCTCCACCATGATGTTCTTCGCGGCCAGCACCCAGCGCACCGGATCGGTCACGCGGAAGGGCGAGATGCCCCGGTCGCTGAGCTTCTCCCCCTCCGGCGAGGTGCCCAGCGCCGAGACGGCGAAGAACCGGTGCTCGTACTGCTGCCCGGTGAGCGGGTTGACCATCGTGGTCAGGCCCGGTCCGGCGTCGAGGCGGGTGAGCAGGCTGCGGACCTCCTCGTGCAGCAGCAGGCCGTCGTTCTCGTCGTAGGTGCGGCCCAAGAGGCTGGGGTCGCAGTTGAACGCGGCCCCGAGGTTGCCCATCACCTGTCCCCAGGCGCTGCTCTGCACCTGCGACAGCGCCTGCAGTGCGTCGAACTTGGACAGGATCACCGCGAGCCGCGGGTTGCCGCTGCCGATGAGCCGGGTCACCGTCTGCAGCACGTGCCGCGGGTCGCCGCCCACGTTCGACGACACCGGCACGAGGTCGCGCAGTTGGTTGGCGACCTCCCCGACGCGCAGCGGGTCGAACAGGAAGAGCACGGCGTCGGCGCGGGAGAAGAACTCCCACGCCGGACCGCCCACGTCGGCCGCCTCCAGGTCCTCACCGGCGACGTCGCGGATGACCAGGTATTGGCGGGTGCCGCCCCACTCGCCGAGGTTGAAGATCAGCGGGTCGTGCTGGTAGCTGCCGTGCAGCGCCGCGCGCGGGGTCGGTTCGAGGATGCCGCGGTCCTCGAACAGCGGCTTCTCGTACTCGTCGCGAAATCGGCGGACGGTCTCCTCGGTGACCGGGAAGACCTCCCGGTCCAGACGTGCGGCGAAGCGCTGCAGCTGCTTGACGAGGACCGCGATGTAGACGGTCTTGCCGGTGGCGCGGGCACCGGCCATGGTGATGCAGGTCGTGTCGCCGAAGTACCAGTGCGGCGGCAGGACGAAGTGGCAGTACGGGCAGACCGCGTCATAGGGCTGTTCGGGCTTGGGCGGCCACTCCCCGCCCCACTCGGCTCGGTGGGCCTGCGACACCGCGCCCATGCGGACCTCGCGGCCGGCGTAGGCCGACGCGGTCGCGTCCACGGCGACCTGGGCCGGGGTGCGGTCCACCCACGCGAATGTGTCCAGGCCGAGTGCGGCGAAACAGCGGGGGCACTTGGTCAACGCGCACCCCCGGCGAGCGCGAACGGCTCGAGCAACGCGGCGACGACGCGGGCGATCTGCGCCGGCTGGGCGGCCAGCGCGTTCGCCGCATCGGCGAGCGGCGCCAGGATGGCGCCGCGGAAGCCCGATCGGTCCGCGGCCGACGAATCGGACAGCACCAACAACACCTGGTCGTCGCCCAGCGGCGCCGCCTGCGGTCCATCGGTGAGCAGGACGGTGAGGGTTCCGGGCGCGGGCGGGACCACCAGGCCGCCGCTCAACGCAAAGCCACCGACCGGTGCGGCGGCGAGGGTCGCGCCGACCCGATCGGCCGTGATGGGGACGGGCGCCGCGGCACCCGGTCCCGCCGATCCGACGGTGACCTCCGGGGTACCGGACACGATCGAGGCGAGCCCGGCGACGATGTCGGCGGCGGCGGCGACCATCCCGGAGGCGTACAGCCCGGCCATCGACGCCGAGGCGTCGACGAGGAGGCGCACCGGGCGGGCCCGGTCCTCCGGCACCCGGTCGGCCCGCAGCACGCCACGGGTGGCGGTGCGC
>NZ_JASGER010000092.1:0-9326 GCF_047606305.1 Gordonia sp. (in: high G+C Gram-positive bacteria)
AGGGCCTCCTCCTCGGCGGCCGCCGCGGGCCGGACCGCCGCGGCGACCTGCGACAGCAGGGCTTCCACGGCGTCGACGCCGGGGGCGGTCTCCTCGTCGATGACGAAGACGGCATGGTCGGCATAGCCGAGCAGCTCGGCCCGCCGCGCGCGGAGCCCGACGATCTCGGCGAGGATGTGCGTCGTGTCGTAGTCGTTGCCCCGCGAACCCCGCGCGAGAGAGGCCTCGAACACCTTCGTGCGGGACGCGGGATCGGTGAGGTCGGCGACGGCGCTTTGACTCGTCGGCAGCTCCAGGGCGACGAGATATCCGTCGAGCCCGGCGGCGGCCGCGCGCTCGCGCGCCGCGGACTTCTCCCCCTCCGAGAGCCCATCGAGCTGCTCCCCGGCGGGGAAGTGCACCGCCGAATCGTTCGCCTCGTCGAGCACGAGCCGCCCGAACTCGGTGGTCAGATCGGCCAGCCGCGCGGTGATGCGCCGCATCGCCTCGCGTCCCGCGTCGTCCAGGCGCGCGCCCGCGCGGACCCCATCGCGGTACTGCTGGTCCAGCAGGCGGTACTCGTCTTCGGCCAGGCCCAGTTCGTCGCGCCGCTCCCACACCTGCGCGATGCGCGTGAAGAGCGCGGGGTCCGAGCGGATGGCGCTGGTGTGGTCGGCGAGTCGCGGCGCCAGACGGGCCGCGATGTCGTTGCGGGCGGGGGTCGCATCGGGGCCGAGGATGCCGTAGAAGACGCGCAGGACCCGGGCCAACTCGCGGCCGGAGTTCTCCAGCGCCACCACGGTGTTCGCGAAGGTCGGATCCTCGGGGGCGGCGATGATCGCGTCGATCTCGGCGCGCTGGGCCGCCACCGCTTCGGCGACCGCCGGCTCGATGTCGTCGTCGTCGATCGCGGCGAAGTCGGGCAGTCCGTAGGGCAGCGAACCGACCGCGAGCGCCACTACTTGGCGCCCTTGGGCTTGTCCCCGACCGCATCGGAGGACAGCGCGGCGACGAAGGCCTCCTGCGGGACATCGACGCGGCCGATCGTCTTCATCCGCTTCTTGCCCTCTTTCTGCTTCTCGAGCAGCTTGCGCTTGCGGCTGATATCGCCGCCATAACACTTGGCGAGCACGTCCTTGCGGATGGCGCGGATGTTCTCACGGGCGATGATCTTCGAGCCGATGGCCGCCTGGATCGGCACCTCGAACTGCTGGCGCGGGATGAGTTCCTTGAGCTTGAGGGCCATCTTGTTGCCGTAGGCGTAAGCGGCGTCGCGGTGCACGATCGCACTGAACGCGTCGACGGCCTCGCCCTGCAGCAGGATGTCGACCTTCACCAGGTCGGCCTGCGCCTCTCCCGCCTCCTCGTAGTCCAGGCTCGCGTAGCCGCGGGTGCGCGACTTGAGGGAATCGAAGAAGTCGAAGATGATCTCGGCCATCGGCAGCGTGTAGCGGATCTCCACCCGCTCCTCGGACAGGTAGTCCATGCCGCCCATCTCGCCGCGCCGGGACTGGCACAGCTCCATAATCGCGCCGATGTACTCGCTGGGGGCGATGATCGTCGTCTTGGTGATCGGCTCCCAGATCTCCTTGGTCTTGCCCGACGGCCAGTCCGAAGGGTTGGTGACGATGTGCTCGGAACCGTCGTCCATCACGACCCGGTAGACGACGTTCGGGGCCGTCGAGATCAGGTTCAGGTCGAATTCGCGCTCGAGGCGCTCGCGGGTGATCTCCATGTGGAGCAGACCCAGGAACCCGCAGCGGAAGCCAAAGCCCAACGCGACCGACGTCTCCGGCTCGAAAGTCAGCGCGGCGTCGTTGAGCTGCAGCTTCTCCAGTGCCTCGCGCAGCACCGGATAGTCCGACCCGTCGACCGGGTAGAGCCCGGAGTAGACCATCGGGACCGGCTCGCGGTACCCGGTCAGTGCCTCGGTGGCCCCGTTGCGGGCGGTGGTCACCGTGTCGCCGACCTTGGACTGGCGGACGTCCTTGACGCCGGTGATGAGGTAGCCGACCTCGCCGACGCCGAGCCCCTTGGTGGGCTTGGGCTCGGGCGAGACGATGCCGACCTCGAGGAGCTCGTGGGTCGCACCGGTCGACATCATCGCGATCTTCTCGCGCGGGACGATCTTGCCGTCCACCACACGCACATACGTCACGACGCCGCGGTAGGTGTCGTAGACCGAATCGAAGATCATGGCGCGAGCCGGCGCATCGGGGTCGCCGACCGGCGCCGGGACGCGCTCGATGATCCGGTCGAGCAGGGCGGGCACGCCCTCGCCGGTCTTGCCGGACACCCGCAGCACCTCGTCGGGCTCACAACCGACGATGTGGGCCAATTCGGCGGCATAGCGCTCGGGGTCGGCGGCGGGCAGGTCGATCTTGTTGAGGACCGGGATGACCTCCAGGTCGTTCTCCATGGCCAGGTACAGGTTGGCCAGGGTCTGCGCCTCGATCCCCTGCGCCGCGTCGACGAGCAGGACCGCGCCCTCGCACGCCTCCAGTGCGCGACTCACCTCGTAGGTGAAGTCCACGTGCCCGGGGGTGTCGATGAGGTGCAGGACATAGTCGTCGCCCTCGACCTGCCACGGCAGGCGCACGTTCTGGGCCTTGATGGTGATGCCGCGCTCGCGCTCGATGTCCATCCGATCGAGGTACTGGGCCCGCATCTGCCGCTCTTCGACGACGCCGGTGAGCTGCAGCATCCGATCGGCCAGCGTCGACTTCCCGTGGTCGATGTGGGCGATGATGCAGAAGTTGCGGATGCGCGCGGGGTCGGTGAACGTCGTGTCGGCAAAGCTGGAAATGAGAATCGCTCCTCGTAGAAAGGTCTGCCGTCCAGTCTGTCATGCCTGCGACGATCGGGGGTGCGGGGCCTACGGTAGTGGCGTGCGCACCCTCACCGCCCCCGGCGTCGTCGCCGACCTGCAGGAACCCGACGGCGAGCCCGTCGCGGCACTCGTCCTCGCCCACGGCGCCGGCGGCAATCGTGACGCGGCGATCCTGCGGGCCTACGCCGACGAGTTCTGCGGGCGCGGACTGTTGGTGGCGCGCATCGACCTCCCCTATCGGCAGGACCGGGTGAACGGGCCGCCGTCGCCGTCGAAGGCGCCCGCCGACCGGGACGGGATCCGCCGCGCCGTCGCCGCGGTGCGGGAGCTGGCCGACGGTGTGCCGCTCATCGTGGGCGGTCATTCCTACGGCGGCCGGCAGGCGTCGATGGTCCTCGCCGAGGACGGCCCCGCCGCCGCCGACGGCCTGTTGCTCAGTTCCTATCCGCTACACCCGCCCGGCAAACCCGAGCGCCTGCGCACCGAGCACCTCCCCCAGATCCGGGTGCCCACGGTCGTGGTCCACGGGCGCACCGACCCATTCGCCTCGACCGCCGAACTCGCCGAGGCGGTCGCGCTCATCGACGCTCCGACCCGCATCGTCACCGTCGCCGCGCCGCACGCGTTGAACCCCGCCCGCACCGACGTCGCGCGGCTCGCCGCGGACGCGGTGACGGCGCTGATCCTCGATCCCGCCGCCGGGTAATTCGATTGGCCGATGCCGCCGAAATCAGCGCGGCGAGAGGACTAGGTTTGTCGCCATGACCTCCTCACGCAAACTCCTCGCCACCTTCGGCGCCGCCGCTGCCATCGCCAGCGGCGCCGCCCTCCTCCCGACGGCCACCCCGCAGGCCGATGCAGCCCGCACCTATTGGGGCGCGGTCGCCTACCACTCGAATGGCAGCTATGCCGGCGCCGTCGACTACCCGACCCGCGCGGCCGCGATCCGCGCCGTTCGCGCCCGGTGCGGCGGCTACTGCGGCTACATCAGCTACGCCAACTCGTGTGGCGCCGTCGCCTTCAGCCGCTTCCGCGTCGGAGCGTCGGGCGGCTACCCGAACCGCGCCTCGGCCGAACGCGCCGCCCGCCGCAAGGCCGGCTACGGCGCCCGCGTCCGGGTCTACGCCTGCACCACGCGCTACCGCTAGACGTGCCCCATCGCACCGGGCCGGGTTCGTCGCCGACGGCGGACCTGGCCCGAGCAATCTCCTATCGCCCGGATCCGGACGGCGACGCCGATCCGGGTGAGGTCGTGTGGACGTGGGTGCCATTCGAGGAGGACGCCACCAAGGGCAAGGACCGCCCCGTGCTGGTCGTGGGCCGGGACACCCGGCCGGACCGTGTGCTGGGCCTGATGCTGTCCAGCCAGGCCTATCACGCCGACGAACCGAATTGGCGCCCGATCGGCGCCGGGGTGTGGGACGAGGAGCACCGCCCCAGTTACGTCCGCCTCGACCGGGTGCTGGTCATCGTCGCCGACCACATCCGCCGCGAAGGCGCCGTGTTGGACCGGCAGCGGTTCGACGCCGTCGCCGACGAGTTGCGCCGCGACTACGGGTGGCGCTGAGCCCGATCAGCGCGCCGCACGCCGCTGCCGGACGCGGTTGCGCACTCCGACCGCGCGACGCCGTGCCTTGCGGACGGTGTTGCGGGCGGCCGATTCCCACCGCGGCGGCGTCGCGGGCATCGGGGCGATCTTGACCCAGCCGGCCAGCGCGTCCAATGCCGCGTCGAGCACCTCCTGTTGCGTGGGGGGCCGGGCATCGGCGCCGGCCCTCGAGTCGACGGCCAACTCGGCGAGCGACCCGACGACGTCGTATCCGCGGGCGCTCACCGCCGACGTCATGACCTCGGCCTGCTCGGCCGCCCAGCGGCGTTGGTCCGTGGACAGTCCCTGCGGCGCGGCGCGCTCGCCGGCGAACATGACCTGCCCGATCAGCTCGCCCTTCACGATCCGCTCATACCGCGCCCACTCGACATCGGTGGGCTGCAGCCGGTCGTTGAGCTGACGGAGGAATTCGGCTTGGGAGGCCGACAGCGACGAGTTGGCGCTCTCGATCGGTTCGGCGAGTGCGACGGGGTCGACGCCCAGAACGCCGAGGAACCGTTCCCAGAGACCGTCGCCGGGGGTGCGCGCTGCGGGCACGGTGACCAGGTGGATGTGCTCGTCGGGCACCACGCTCGACCAGTCGTCGAGGATCCGGACATAGTCCTGGAACTCCCAGAACGGCCCCTCCTCGCCATGGCTCAGATCGGCCGATCCCGCGCGCGCGGCGACGGCGTCGACGAACTCGTCGAAGGTGCCGCGCCGCTGGTTCTTCACGTTCTCCTGCCAGGCCGAGGGCAATTGCCGGGCCAGATCGCGGACCGTCGCGATCACGTGCACCTCGTCGGCGAAGTCCAGTGCGCCGACGAATTCGGCGATCTGGGCGCGGGTGGCGGTGGCGAGGAGCTCATGGGAGACCAGGCTGGTGCCCGGCCAGGCGCGCATCTGCGCGACCATCGTCGGCCACGCGCGCTTGTGCTCCGGGTCGACCCAGTCCAGGTAGCGGTCGGGTTGTAGGTGGGCGGCCGCGTGGAAGTGGTCGTCGATGGCGTCGCCGGGGTACAGCAGGCCCGCCGCCAGCGCGTGATCACGGTTGCGCCAGAGCCGATCCTGCAGATGCGTGGTCCCGGTCTTGGGCAGGCCGATGTGCACGTACACGACAGACATACCGGACACCCTAGCCCGCTGGTCGTCGACGATTTGGGTGGCCGCCGGGCCGACTGGTAAAGTCGACGGTCGTTGTCATCCCAGATCTATGAAGAGGACAAACTCGCGTGGCAAACATTAAATCGCAGGTCAAGCGCATCAAGACCAATGAGAAGGCGCGTCGACGCAACCAGTCGGTTCGCTCCGCCCTGCGCACCTCGATCCGCAACTTCCGCGAGGCCGTCGAGGCCGGCGACAAGAAGAAGGCCGACGAGCTGCTCGCGACGACCAGCCGTCAGCTCGACAAGGCCGCCAGCAAGGGCGTGATCCACGCCAACCAGGCCGCCAACAAGAAGTCGGCCATGGCGCTGGCCGTCAACAAGCTCTGAGCTTGCGCTGACGCCGCTCTCGCGGCACCCGTACCAACGTCAATCACCCCGGTGACGACCCACGCGGTCACCGGGGTGATTCGCGTTCTGGGCGGAGGTCGAGGTGGTCTGGGCTAGGCGCGACCGCGACGAGGGCGCAGCCCGGCGACCGTCGACACCGCGTGCAACAGGCTGTAGTCGGCATCGGCCGCCTGGCCCTTCACGTCGCCGTTGAGCTTGGCGACGACCACCGCTGCCTTGCCGATCGATTCGGTGTCCCACGCTGCCGCCTGGGCCTGCAGCTTCTTCACCCGGCTGGGCGGCATCCCCAGCTCGGCGGCCGCCGACTGCGGGTTGGTCGACCCCAAGCCGCGGACGCGGGCGATGCCGTGGACGGCCTCGGCCAGCGCATCGGCGAGGATCACCCGCGGCGTGCCGTGGTGAACCGCCCAGGCCAGCGCCTCGAGGGCACCCGCCTTGTCGCCGGTGACGGCCTTGTCGGCGATCTCGAAGCCCTTCACCTCGGCCCGTCCCGAGTAATAGGTCTCGACGGCCTGCTCGGTGATCTTGCCGCCCGTGTCGGCGACCAGCTGACTCGCCGCGGCGGCCAGCTCGCGCAGGTCCGAGCCGATGTTCGCCAGCATCAGTTCGATGACCTCGCGCGGGACTCGCACACCCAGGTTCTGGAATTCTCGGCGGACGAAGTCGGCCCGATCGGACGGCCAGCGCGGGGTCGCACAGTCGACGACCGTGGCATCGGCCTTCTGCAGGGCCCCGACCATCGCCTTGGCGCGGCCACCGCCGGAGTGTGCGACCACGAGGGTGATGCCGTCGGGGATGTCGTGCAGTGTCGAGGTGATGACCGCGGCGGGCTCTTTGCCCGCCTCCCCCGCCGCCTCGACGACGATCACCCGGTCGTCACCGAAGAGCGAGGGGCTGAGGAGCTCGGCCACCTCGGTGGCGGTGACGTCACCGGCCCGCACGCGGGTCACCGGCACGGGTTCGGCGGCGCCCTTGCCGAGCCCACCGACGATCTGGCCCACCCCGCGTTCGATGAGGAAGTCGTTGTCTCCGAGCAGGAGGTAGAGGCGGTCGGTCACGGGCCCAATCCTACGGCGCGCCGCCGACGGAATCCGTCGAGGCGACCAGGGCCTCCATTCGGTGTTCCCGACCCAGGCTGGTCACGGTGTAGCCGACGCTGAGCGCGAAGGGCACCACCAGCAGCGGGATCACCGTCCACGTGCGCCAGTCGTTGTGCTCGACCAGTGCACCGGTCTCCTTGACGGCGATGCACAGCGCACCCGACGCGACGATGAGCCAGCCGGTCGCCTTGTTCTTGAAGGACTGGAACAGACGCCAGTCGTCGACGGTGATCGCGGCGAGCGCTGCGGTCCGCCACTGCCGGCGACGACGCATGCTCAAGACGTACGCGACCGGCGGCAGCAGCCACCACCAGCGACTCACCGGCTGCGGGAGTGGTGCGGCACTGCCCATCCGCCCCCGCATCTCATCGGCTTCCTCGCGGGTCAGTCCGGGGTCGCGGAGCTCGATCGCCGCCTGGTAGACCGGGCCGGCGAACAGCAGCCAGCCGCCCAGGAACCCGAACCAATGTGAAAAGCCCACGGGTCGGACTGTACTGGTCCCCCGGCTCCGTCGGGTGGCGCGACCGGCGTACCGCCCGCGCGCCGCAGGCGAGCGCGAGGACGAGCAGCACCCAGAGCGGCGCGGCGGGGATCGCCGCCCAGGACCCGCCGAGCACTCGGGCGACGGCCAGGATCCACCACAGGCCCGGCTCACACACGGTGACGAGGAGCCGCGCGAGGGCGGTCGCGGCGCCGATATCGAGCCCGGCGAGCACCATGGCGGCCGCTCCGAGCACGGTCACCACGGGGATGGCCGGCGCCACCGCGACGTTGGCGACGATCGCGGTGAGGCTGATCCGCCCGGAGATGAGCGCGATCAGGGGCGCGGTGACGACGTAGGCGACCGTGGCCATCGCCACCGCCTCGGCGACCCCGCGGGCCAGGCCGCGGTCGACGAGCCGATCCCGCAACGCCGGGGACCACGCGATCAGCGCTCCGGTGGCGACCACCGACATCGCGAATCCGGCGTCGCCCGCGAGCTCAGGCCACACCAGCAGCGCGGCGACGACTGCGGCCGACAGCGCCGGCATGGCGTCGCGGGAACGTGCCAGCGCCATCGCCATCAGCCCGATTCCGCCCATGATCGCCGCCCGGATCACACTCGGCGACAACTGGACCAGGACGGCGAACCCGACGGTGACGGCGATCCCGCCGAGGGTCGTCACGCGGACCGATCCACCGACCAGCGCGATCAGCAGGACGACCGTTCCCACGATCAGTGCGAAGTTGGCGCCGGAGACCGCGAGAAGGTGGGTGAGTCCGGCGCGGCGGAACTGGTCGTCGACCGTCGGTTCGCCGGCACTCGTGTCGCCGACGACCAGGCCGGGCAGCAGCCCCGCCTCGCGATGCCCGACCGCTTCGGCGCACGCATCCCGGAATCGCCGGCGCACGGATTCGGCGATGCGCAGGTATCCCGCCGCGGCGGCGACCCGCGTCGGTGGTCCCCGGGCCGTCAAGCGTGCCGCGAGAAGTCCGCGGTCACCCGCCCGCACGGTCATCAGCGCGCGCACCCGCTGGCCGACGCGCACATCCAGCCACGACCCGCCACTCGACGTCGCTCCGAGCGTCGCGAACACGACCACCGACACCGGGGCGACCACCCGATCGTCGACCGCGTGCACCCGGGCACGGATCCACACCAGGTCGGGGTTGGCCGAGCCGACCCTCGGATCCTCGACGGCGCTGACCACCGCGGTGACCGTCGCACCGTCGAGTTGGCGGAGCGGATGACCGTCGACGCGATCTATCCGAACCAGTAGCGCGACACCGGTCCCGAGCGCCAGACCCGCGGTCGCGAGGACGATCGCCGCCGCCCCCGCCCTTCGCCGACCGTGCCCAGAATCCCGCCGACCGTGCCCAGAATCCCGCCGACCGTGCCCAGAATCCTGCCGACCGTGCCCACACAGCGCCAGTCCGGCCGCGGCGAGGAGGCCGATCGACAGCAGGATCGCGGCGACCAACGCGCTGCGTGTCGCGCTGATCCCGAGCCAGGTGATGAGCCAGCACCCGACGGCCGGCACGGCCAAGCGCAGGTCGAGCCGCGGGACGCTCATCCGCCCGCGGTGACCAGGTCGCGCAGCCGTGCGAGGCGCGCGGGTCCGATGCCGTCGACCTCGGCGAGCTGGTCGACCGAGGTGAACCGGCCGTGCGCGGTGCGCCAGTCGATGATGGCCTTCGCGGTCACCGGGCCGACGCCGGGCAGCGCGTCGAGTTGGTCGGCGGAGGCGGTGTTGAGGTCGACCTTGCCGGTGGCGGCACCCGGTGTGCCGGCCGGTGGTGCCCCCGGTCCTTGCGGCGCCGCGGGGCCGCCGTCC
>NZ_JASGER010000093.1:0-18106 GCF_047606305.1 Gordonia sp. (in: high G+C Gram-positive bacteria)
CTCACCTCATCCACGCTACCGGGCGCCGGCGCGGGGCCGGTCAGCCGCGGGGCGCGCGGGCCGCGGCGACGTCGGCGGCGTAGTCGGCATACGCCGCCACATAGCCCTCGCCCTGGCCGCGGAGCACGTACAGCGGATCGTCGCCGACCTCGGTGAACGCCTGCTCGCGCAACTCGACCTTGCGGTTCTTGAACGTCGAGGTCGCCTCAACCTCCGGGACGAGTCGGAGGAACAGCGGGATCGCGTAGGCGGGCAGCTGTTCGTACAGGTGGGCGGCCACCGCCTTGCCGTCGAAACCCGCCCCGTCCTTCAGCTGGACCGCCGCCATCCCCGCCTTGCCGTCGCAGCCGGGCACCTCCACGCCGTAGACCACGGCCTGCTCGACGCCGTCGATGTCGTCGAAGGCGCCCTCGACCTCGGTCGTCGCGACATTCTCGCCCTTCCAGCGGAACGTGTCGCCGAGTCGGTCGACGAAGGCGATGTGGCCCCAGCCGACCTCGCGGACGAGGTCGCCGGAGTTGAACCAGGCGTCCCCCTCGGCGAAGCCGTCGCGGATGATCTTCTTCTCGGTCGCCGACGAGTCGGTGTAGCCGTCGAGCGGCACCCGGTCGCTGATCCCGGCGATGAGCAGGCCGGGCTCGCCCTTGCGCACCGCGCGCAGGCGTCCGGCGGCATCGCGCTTGGGCTCACCGGTCTCGTTGTCGTAGTCGACGACCTTGAACGGCAGCGGGCAGAAGCCGGCGGTCTTGGCGACGCTGAAGACGTTCACGAAAGCGAGGTTGAGCTCGCTGGCGCTGTAGAACTCGACGATCCGCTTGATGTTGAAGCGGTCGGCGAATTCGTCCCAGATCTCCGGGCGCATGCCGTTGCCCACGGCCAGGCGCACGCCGTGGGTGCGGTCGGTCGGCTTCGGCGGCTGCGCGAGCAGGTAGCGACACAGCTCGCCGATGTAGCAGAAGGCGGTCGCCCGGTTGAGGGTCACCTCGTCCCAGAACCGCGACGCGGAGAACTGCTTGCCGATGGCGATCGTGGCCCCCGCCGCGAGCACCGCGCCAAGGGAGACCGATAGTGCGTTGTTGTGGTACAGCGGCAGCGGCACATACATGGTGTCCGAGCTGCGCAGGCGGACCGCCATGCCGCCGATGCCGGCCATGTTGGCCAACCAGCGCTGATGGCTCATGACACTCGCCTTGGGGAGCCCGGTGGTGCCGGAGGTGAAGATGTAGAACGCGCTCGTGGAGGCCGGGAGCGTCGCGGTGACCGCGGGGTTGGTCGCCGGGCGGGTGGCACAGGCCTTGTCGAAGGCGGTGTAGTCGTACACGTGCTCGGGCAGGCAGTCGGCGGAGATGGAGTTCGCGGCCTCGGCGCACTCGGGGTCGAAGACGAGTACTTTCGCGCCGATCAGCTTCATCGAGTGGTCCGCGACGTGACCGTGCTGGTTGTAGTTCATCATCCCGGCGGTGGCACCGAGCTTGACCGTGGCGAGCGCCAGGTACAGGAACGTCGGCGAGTTCTTGCCGAGGAGCGCGACGACGTCACCGACGCCCACGCCGTCGGCGGCCAATTGCGCCGCATAGCGGTTGACGATGGCATTCGCCTCGCCATAGGTCGTCGACTCCCCCTCGAAGCGGACGAAGGGGCGCGACGGATGTTTGGCCGCATGGCGGGCGAAGACCTCGCCGATCGTCTTCTGCTTGTCGGCGGGGTTGTGGATCAGCCCCGGCGCGTGCCGGATCATCAGCGGCGCGGTGGGGACCATGTCCACCACGCCCTTGGCCAGGTCGAGGATCCCGACCTTCTTCGTTGCCACCGAACTCGCCATTGAGTCTTCCCCTAGTCCACTACGTCTTGGTCACACGACCCAGTCGCCCGGGTCCCCGCCATCCTACTGCCGGGTAACCCGGGTCACTGCATCCGGGATGGAAGTGGCCACCTGCAGTTTCTCCAACGCCGCATCGGCGACGAACCCCTCGCCCCGCAGGTCGGCCAGCCACCGCAGGAGCGGCTGGTAGAAGCCGTCGGCGTCGAGCAGTACCACCGGCTTGTCGTGCTCGCCGAGGAAGCCGCCGGTCCACGTCTCGAAGAGTTCCTCCAGGGTGCCGATCCCGCCGGGGAGGGTGATGAACCCGTCGGCGCGAACCTCCATCAGCCGTTTGCGCTCGCGCATCGTGTCGGTGACGATCAGCTCGTCGCTGTTGTGGTCGGCGGCCTCCCGGTCGACCAGGTGGCCGGGGATGATCCCGATCGTCTTGCCGCCGGCCGCGCGCGTCGCAGCGGCCACCGCACCCATCATCGAGACGTTGCCGCCGCCGCTGACGAGCGTGTGTCCCGCCTCGCCGAGCGCGGTGCCGAGGTCGCGGGCCAGGTCGACGTGGCGCTGCGGCACCGGGCCGGACGCACAGTAGACGCAGATCGCACTCACGACTTCCCCCCGCGGGCCGCCCGCGCGGCGTCGAGCACTCCCACGACCTCTGCCGGGGTGTCGACGACGGTGACGAGATTGCCGTCGGCGGCGTCGATCATCCCCTCGTCGACCAGGCGGATTCGGATCCAGTCGACCAGACCGGCCCAGAACTCGCGGCCGACCAGGACGATCGGGAAGAGCGTGATCTTCTCGGTCTGCACGAGCACCAGCGCCTCGAAGAGCTCGTCGAGGGTGCCGAAGCCGCCCGGCAGGCAGACGAAGGCCTGGCTGTACTTCACGAACATCGTCTTGCGCACGAAGAAGTAGCGGAAGTTGATGCCGATGTCGATGAACGGGTTGAGGCCCTGCTCGTGCGGCAGTTCGATGCCCAGGCCCACCGACAGGGCACCGGCCTGGCGCGCACCGCGGTTGACCGACTCCATGCTCCCCGGTCCACCGCCGGTGATCAGCGCGTACCCGGCCTCGCCGATGACGCGTCCCAGCTCGACGCCGAGTTCGTAGCCCGCCGAACCGAGCGGGGTGCGCGCCGAGCCGAACACGGTGACCGCATCCTCCAGGCGCAGCAGGGCGTCGAAGCCGGCGACGAACTCGGACTGGATGCGCAGGACGCGCCACGAGTCGTCGATCTTCAGCTGGTTCAGCTCGTCGGTGGTCCGCGGCGGGCGACGGTTCAGCAGGCGGCGGTCCGAGGTGATCTCCAGCCCCTCGGTCTGCCCGCTGAGCCAGGTGGGGCCCACATAGCGGCCCGGGTCCGCCCCGGTCATGACGCGGTGCCCGTCAGATAGTCGCGCAGCACGCGGTGGACGCCGTGGATCTGCTCCACCGGCACGTGCTCGTCGCGCATGTGCGCGATGCTCGGGTCGCCGGGGCCGAAGTTGACCGCCGGCACCCCGCGCGCCGCGAGCCGCGAGACGTCGGTCCAGCCGTACTTGGCGCGGAACCTGCCGTCGGCGGCGGCGACGAGTTCGGCGGCCGCCGGATTCGACAGTCCCGGCAGCGCGCCCGCGGCGCAGTCGGTCAGCTCGACGCCCAACTCCGATCCGCCGGGTGCCGACGCGATGACCTCGCGCACGTGTGCCAGCGCCTGCTCGGGTGTGCGGTCGGGGGCGAACCGGAAGTTGATGTCGACGCTGGCCGCGTCGGGGACGACGTTCCCGGCGACACCGCCGCCCAGTGCGACCGCCTGCAGGCCCTCGCGGTACTCGCAGCCGTCGATGTCGACGCGGCGCGGCTCATAGGCGCTCAGCGTCTCGAGTAGTCCGCCGAGGCGGTGGATGGCGTTGTCCCCCATCCAGGCGCGCGCGGTGTGGGCACGCGTGCCGGTGGTGCTGACCCGGACGCGCAGCGTCCCCTGGCAGCCGGCTTCGATGAGCCCGCCGGTGGGCTCGCCCAGGATGGCGACGTCGGCCTCGAGCCACTGTGGCAGCTGCTCCTCGATCCGGCCGAGTCCGTTGAACTCGGCGGCGATCTCCTCGCAGTCGTAGAAGACCAGGGTGAGGTCGTGGCGCGGGTTGTCCAGAGTGGCCGCGAGGTGCAGGAACACCGCGTCGCCGGACTTCATGTCGACGCTGCCGCAGCCGTGGATGATGTCGCCCGCCCGCCGCTTCTCCCACCGGTGGGGCACGTTGTCGGCGATGGGGACCGTGTCGAGGTGGCCGGCGAGCAGCACGCGGCGCTCGCGGCCGAGATTCGTCCGGGCGAGCACCCGGTTGCCGTCGCGGATGATCTCGAAACCCGACGTCTGCTCGCGCAGGGCGGCCTCGACGGCGTCGGCGATCACGCCCTCGTCGCGCGACTCGCTGGGGATGTCGATCAGTGCCGCGGTCAGCTCCGCCGGGTCGGCGCGCAAGTCCAAAACCATGGTGCTCACCGTACCGGGGCGCACCGGTAGGATTGCCGACCGTGAGCACCCAAGGAGCATTCGCAGTCGGCATCGCCACCATCACGGACGACACCGGGACCGTCCTGGACACCTGGTTCCCCGAGCCCGAACTGGGCGTCGTCTCGTCGTCGGGGACGACGCAGCTGAGCGGTGGGGACATCCCCGCCGACCTCGCCCCGCTCGTCGGTGCCGACGCCGACCGCGGCGTGAAGACGGTGGCCGTGCGCACCACGATCGTCGACCTGTCGTCGGCCCCGACCGACGCCCACGACGTGTACCTGCGCCTGCATCTGCTCTCGCACCGACTGGTCGAGCCGCACGGCATCAACCTCGACGGCCAATTCGGCCTGCTCGCCAACGTCGTCTGGACCAACTTCGGGCCGTGCCGGGTCGAGGGCTTCGAGCAGGTCCGCGCCAAGCTGCGCGCGCGCGGCAACGTGACGGTCGAATCGATCGACAAGTTCCCGCGCATGGTCGACTACGTGATCCCGTCCGGTGTGCGCATCGGCGACGCGAGCCGGGTGCGCCTGGGCGCCCACCTGGCCGACGGGACCACCGTCATGCACGAGGGCTTCGTGAACTTCAACGCCGGCACGCTGGGCGCCTCGATGGTCGAGGGACGCATCTCGGCCGGCGTCGTCGTCGGGGACGGTTCGGACATCGGTGGCGGCGCGTCGACGATGGGCACGCTGTCCGGCGGCGGCAAGGAGATCATCTCCCTCGGCAAACGCTGCCTGCTCGGCGCGAACTCCGGTTGCGGCATCCCGCTCGGCGACGACTGCGTCATCGAGGCAGGCCTGTACGTCACCGCGGGCACCAAGGTCGTCGGACCGGACGGCACCGAGGTCAAGGCGCGCGACCTGGCCGGTCAGTCCAACATCCTGTTCCGCCGCAACAGCACCACCGGCGCCGTCGAGGTCGTGCCGTGGAAGGGCGACGGCATCGCCCTCAACGCGGCGCTTCACCAGAACGACTGAGCCATGGGCCGCCTGCAGTCGGAGATCGCGGTGTTCACCGCGGCGGCCGACTACGAGCAGACCGCGGCGGGTCCGGCCACCGAGCTGCTCTCGGTGCTGCCCTAGCCACCGGGCGCGGGCGTAGCGTGAGCACCATGGACGATGCGCAGCGCTGGACGCAGACCGATGAGTATCTGACGCGCACGGTCGCCGGCGACGCGGTCGGCCTCGACGCGATCCGGGCGGCGCAGGACGCGGGCGGGCTGCCCGACATCGCGGTCTCCCCCAACCAGGGCAAGCTGCTCTACCTGTTCGCGCGGATCGCGGGGGCCCGGCGCGTGCTGGAGGTCGGGACGCTGGGCGGCTACAGCACGGCGTGGCTGGCCCGCGCGGTCGGCGCCGATGGTCTGGTGGTGAGCCTCGAATCCGAGCAGAAGCACGCCGACGTCGCCGCGGCGAGCCTGGCGAAGGCCGGGCTCGACGACCGGGTCGAGATCCGTGTCGGGCCCGCGCTGGAGACGTTGCCCAAGGTGACCGGACCGTTCGACCTGGTGTTCCTGGACGCCGACAAGTCACACAACCCGGACTATCTCGAGTGGGCGCTGACGCTGACCGAGCCGGGCGCGGTGATCGTCGTCGACAACGTGGTCCGCCGCATCGACGAGGAGGGTCCCGACGGGGACGGCACGCGGCGGGCGCTGGAGATGCTCGGCAGCGATCCCCGGTTGGATGCGACCGCGATCCAGACCGTCGGGGTCAAGGGGTGGGACGGGTTCGCGGTCGCCCTGGTGCGCGGCCGCCGATAGTGCCGTCGATCGAGCCCACATCCCGGGCTCGACGTACGGCGGACCCGCCGGTTCAGCCGAGTGACAGGCGCTCGGCCGCTTCGGCGATCTGCTCGTCGGTGGCGGTGAGCGCGATGCGCACGTGCGTGGCGCCGGCAGGTCCGTAGAAGTCGCCCGGCGCGGCGAGGATGCCCCGCTCGGCAAGCCAGTGGTGGGTCACCCGTGCGTCCTCGTCGCGGGTCGCCCACAGGTACAGCCCCGCCTCGGAGTGGTCGACGCGGAGCCCGGCCTCGATGACGGCGGGCTTGAGCACCTCGCGACGGGCGCGGTACTTGTCCGCCTGCTCGTCGACGTGACGGTCATCGCCCAGGGCGGCGGTCATCGCGGCCTGGATCGGGAACGGCACCATCAGGCCCGAGTGCTTGCGCACCGCGAGCAGCTCGGCGATGAGCTCGGCGTCGCCGGCGAAGAAGCCCGCCCGGTAGGACGCCAGATTGGAGATCTTCGACAGCGAGTGCACCGCGATCAGACCGCTGACGTCGCCGTCGCACACGCGCGGGTCCAGCACCGAGACCGGCTCGGCCTCCCACGCCAGGCCCAGGTAGCACTCGTCGGAGACGACGATCGCGCCGCGCTCGCGCGCCCAGGCCACCACCGCCCGCAGTTCGTCGACGCCCATCACCGCGCCGGTCGGGTTCGACGGCGAGTTGAGGAACACCAGTGCGGCGTCGGAGCCCGCGGCGATCCCGGTGGAATCGGCCCGCACCGAGTGCGCGCCGGCGAGGATCGCGCTCACCTCGTAGGTCGGGTACGCCACCTCCGGGATCACGACGGTGGACCCGGCTCCCAGACCCAGCGTGGTGCAAATCCCGGCGATCGCCTCTTTGGTGCCGATCACCGGCAGGATCTGGTCGCCGCCGAGCTCGACGGTGCCGTAGCGCCGGGCGAGCGCGGCGGCCGCGGCCCCGCGCAGCTCCGGGGTGCCGATGGTCGTCGGGTAGCCGGGGAACTGCGCCGCCGCGTCGAGGGCACGGCGGATGAGCGGGTCCACCGGGTCGACCGGCGTGCCGACCGACAGGTCGACGAGGCCGCCCGGATGTGCCGCGGCGGTGGCGCGGGCGCCGGCGATGGTGTCCCACGGGAAATCCGGGAGTGCCGCGCTCACGCGCCGCCGCCCGCCGTCGGAGACCCCTGCGACCGCCATCTCGCCGCTCAGTCCTCGCCCATCGGGGGCAATTCCTTGATGAACGGCGGGTCGTAGTCGACCTTGCCCACCTTGGAGGCACCGCCCGGCGAACCGAGGTCGTCGAAGAAGTCGACGTTGGCCGCGGTGTACGGCTCCCACTCGTCGGGGACGTCGTCCTCGTAGAAGATCGCCTCGACCGGGCAGACCGGCTCGCACGCACCGCAGTCGACGCACTCGTCGGGCTGGATGTAGAGGCTGCGGCCGCCCTCGTAGATGCAGTCGACCGGACACTCCTCGACACAAGCCTTGTCCATGACGTCCACACAGGGCTCGGCGATGATGTAGGTCACCACGGTCTCCTTACCGATGACGGGTCACGACGCCGGAATCAGAATCGGCGCCGGGCGGAGCGGTTGTTGGGCTGAACCGCGCCGCCTGGGAAAGCTGAAGTCTTCGACTAACGATTATCAGTCATGCGCGCTGGCCAGCGAAATCGGGGCACCGCGAGCATGGCGGGGATCACCTTTGCCGCCCTCCACGCGCCCGTACTCGGTGGTCCGCTGCCGGGCGGGCCGGCCGATGCCGTCGGCGATCGAGTGGAGCTCGGCGACGGTCTTCTCCGAGCCGTGCATCGACCCGGCCATCCGGGAGATCGTCTCCTCCATGAGGGTGCCGCCGAGGTCGTTGGCACCGCCGGTGAGCATGGCGCGGGTCCCCTCCACGCCGAGCTTGACCCAGCTGGTCTGGATGTTGTCGATGCGGCCGTGCAGCATCACCCGCGCCAGCGCGTGGACGGCGCGGTTGTCGCGCTGAGTCGGGCCGGGGCGGGAGGCGCCGGCCAGGTAGAGCGGCGAACTCTGGTGCACGAAGGGCAGCGGCACGAACTCGGTGAACCCGCCGGTGTCATCCTGGATGGACCGCAGGATGTTGAGGTGGCCGACCCAGTGCCGCGGGGCGTCGACGTGGCCGTACATCATCGTCGAACTGGACCGCAGCCCCACGCGGTGGGCGGTGCTGATGACCTCGATCCAGGTCGCCGTGGGCAGCTTGCCCTTCGTCAGGACCCAGCGGACCTCGTCGTCGAGGATCTCGGCGGCGGTGCCGGGGATCGTGTCCAGCCCCGCCTCGCGCAGCGCGACGAGCCAGTCCTGGACGGACTGCCCGCCGCGGGAGGCCCCGTTGACGACCTCCATCGGGCTGAAGGCGTGGACGTGCATCGACGGGACCCGCGCCTTCACGGCGCGGACCAGGTCCGCGTACCCGGTCACCGGCAGTTCGGGGTCGATGCCGCCCTGCATGCAGACCTCGGTCGCACCGGCGACGTGCGCCTCCCAGGCGCGGTCGGCGACCTCGTCGGCCGACAGTGTGAAGGCGTCGGCGTCACCCTTGCGCTGCGCGAAGGCGCAGAACCGGCAGCCGGTGTAGCAGATGTTGGTGAAGTTGATGTTCCGGTTGACGACGTAGGTGACGTCGGGGCCCACCACGTCGGCGCGGATCGAGTCGGCCAGGGCCACCAGCGCCTCGAGGTCGTCCCCGTCGGCGGTGGCCAGGGCCAGGTAGTCGTCGTCGCTGCAGCCGGCGGGGTCCTTCTCGGCGTGGCGCAGCGCGGCGGCCACCTCCGACGACAGGCGGCTCGGTGCACCGGATTCGGCGTCGGCCAGTGCCGCGACCTGGCCGCGGACGGTCTCCCAGTCGCCGAAGGCCGAGCCCAGGTCGCTGCGCGTCTCGGTGCGCCGCCCCTCCCCGTCGATCTCGGTGTTCAGGTCGACGCGGCCGGTGGACTCCCACTCCTCGTCGGGCTCCTGCCACGGCATCCCGACCGGCATCGCCCCGTCGGCGGCCAACCCCGTCTCGGGGTCGGCGAGCGCGCGCACGTGCCCGGCGACGCGCGGGTCGATCCACGGCGAGCCCGCCTGCACGTATGGCGGTTGCGCGGTGAGCCGCTCGGTGAGGGTGAAGCCGCTGTTCGCGGTGATCTCGGCGAGGGTGTCCAGGTTGGGCCACGGCCGTTCCGGGTTCACGTGGTCGGGGGTCAGCGGCGACACCCCGCCCCAGTCGTCGATCCCGGCCGCGATCAGGTCGGCGCACTCGCCGGCGTCGACGAGGTTCGGCGGCGCCTGCACCCGCATGGCGGGCCCCAGCAGCAGTCGCGTGACGGCGATCGCGGCGCGGTACTCGGCCAGATCGGCGTCGGGCACCGAACGCATCGCCGTGTCCGGCTTGGCCCGGAAGTTCTGCACGATGACTTCTTGGATGTGCCCGAAGGCCTTGTGGCTGGCCCGGATCGCCATGATCGACTCGGCCCGCTCGCGGCGGTCCTCCCCGATCCCGACGAGGATGCCGGTGGTGAACGGCACCGACAGCCGCCCGGCGTCGGTGAGCACCTGCATCCGGACGTTCGGGTCCTTGTCCGGGCTGCCGTAGTGCGCCTGGCCCTTCTCCTCGAAGAGTCGCCGCGAGGTGGTCTCGAGCATCATCCCCATCGACGGGGCGACCGGCTTGAGTCGGGAGATCTCCTCCCACGACATGACGCCGGGGTTGAGGTGCGGCAGCAGACCGGTCTCCTCGAGCACGCGGATCGCCGCGGCGCGCACGTATTGCAGCGTCGAGTCGTAGCCCCGCTCGTCGAGCCACTGCGCGGCCTGCGGCCACCGGTCCTCGGGACGGTCGCCGAGGGTGAACAGCGCCTCCTTGCACCCCAGCGCCGCGCCGGCACGGGCGATCTCGAGGACCTCGTCGATCTCGAGGTACATGCCCTTGCCCTGGGCGGCGAGTTTGCCGGGCACCGTCACGAACGTGCAGTAGTGGCAGCGATCCCGACACAGGTGCGTCAACGGGATGAAGACCTTGCGCGAATAGGTGATCTGCCGGTCGCGCCCGGCGGCGGCCAATCCGGCGTCGCGCACCCGCGCCGCGCTCGCGGTCAGATCGACCAGGTCGTCGCCGGTGGCGGCCAGCAGCACGGTGGCCTCGTCGACGTTGAGGGTCGCGCCGTCGCGGGCGCGTCGCAGCGCCCGGCGCATCGCCGCCTCGGTAGGGCGTTCATCGGTCACCATCCCGATGCTAGCGCCCCCGCGCCGCGCGCTCGATGTCCCGTCGGCGGGCCGCCTCCACCCGGCGCCTGGTGCCGACCATCCCCGCGACCATCGCGGGGGCGGCCAGACCCGCGACCAACAGCAGCGGCGTGCGCCAATCGTTGACGAGCATCACGTTGCCGCCGGGCCGTCCGGTCATGGCCACGACCACGACCGCCATCCAGCCGAGGACCGGCAGCCAGGTGCGCGGTCCGTCGGCGAATCGGGACGCGAGGACGGCGAGACCGGCGTTGCCGACCGCGGCGATCAGCACGCCCACCGGCACCGGCACCGTGCCGATGTAGGGGCTGAGGAAGGCGACCGAGAGGATGCCGACGACGACGCCGTCGACGAACAGCAGGGCCAGGAAGAACCAGGATTCGACGGAGGATCTCACGGCAACCCCTCGAACAGGTCGGTTTCGCGCCCCCCGGCGGCGGCGCCGTCGACCCGACGGAAGTGCTCCACCGCGCCGATCGGCTGCAGGATGTCGTTGGACAGGGCGTACTCGGTGCCCGACGGCGCGACCGTCACCTGGGTGGCGTGCGCGGCGAGCGCGGCGACCTTGCGGTCGTACACGTCGCGGACGTCGATCTGCGCGGTGATCTGGTCGTCGGGATAGCTCGGCAGTTCGCCCGGCTCGGGCATCCGCCAGCCGGTGGGCACCCGATCGGCCGCGGCGCGCAAACCCTCGTCGAGGGCGCTCGCCTCGGTGATCGACTCGTAAACCTTGACCGGGCGTCCGGTCGACTCGACGTGCCGGGCGATCGCCGCGGCGGTCACCTCGTGCACGCGCCGATGATCGGGATGGCCGTAGGTGCCGGCCTCGTCATAGGTGACCACGACCTGGGGGTCGAGGGCGGCCAGCTCGGCGAGCAGCGCGGCGACGGGTTCGTCCAGCGGGGCGCTCACCAGGGCTCGGGGGTGCTCGGCGGCGGCCGACCCGGCCATTCCCGAGTCCCGCCAGCGGCCCGCGCCGCCGAGGAAGCGCGGCTGCAGGGGCGGTGCGCCCGGCGGGCTGAGCGCGGCCAGGGCGGCGCTCAACTCCCCGATCCGGAACCCGCCCAGCTGGTCGGCACCGCCGTCGGCCACGAGGCCGGCCCAACGCTCCCCGATGACCTCGCCCTCCTCGCCGAGCGTGAACGTCACCACCACGACGTCCACCCCCTCGGCCAGGTAGCGGGCGATGGTGCCGCCGGTCATCAGCGACTCGTCGTCGGGGTGGGCGTGCACGAGCAGCAGGCGGCGAGCCGCCCGACCGGATCCGGTGCGCGTCACCGCTGTGCCCACCGCGGGGCGTCGGCGAAGATCGAGGTCTGCACGGGTCCGGTCAGCGGCACGCCCGTCACCTCGTCGGTGACGACGACCAGCGACGAGTCCTGGTAGATCGGCAGGTAGATCGACGCGTCGGCCAACAGGCCCTCCGCCTGGTACAGCAGGCCGGACGGGTCCGGCGCGGCCAGCGCCTGCCGCGCGATGTCGATCAGCGGGACGTCGCACAGACCGGAGATGTTGCTGGTGTAGGTCGCCTTCAGCTGCCCCGAGTCGCCGGAGTCGGTGCCCTTCTTGGGCTGGTCGCAATCGACGAGCGAGGCCAGCGCGGTGGCCGGGGCGACGCCCGCGTCGGACCAGCCGACGATCAGGTCGACGCGCGATCCGGTCAGCGCCGAGCCGTACAGCTCACTGTTGGACAGCTTCACGACGGTCGCGAGCACGCCCGACGCGCGCAGCTGGTCGGCGATCGCCGCGGCGGCCGCCACCGTGCGCGGATCGGTCGCCACCGCACCGATGCGCACCTGCAGCTGCTGGTCGCCCTTGAGGACCGGGGCGACGCCGACGGGGATCTGCTTGTCCCGCGACTCGGTCTTGGCCGTCGGCGTCGACGGCGGCATCGATGACGATGGCGACGGCCCGGGGACCCGGGGCTTGCCGGGCACCGGCGGCCGCGGCTTGACCGGGGCCGGTGACGTCGACGGAGGGGCCGACGGGGACGGCGACGGCGCTTCGGGGTCCGGCGATGGCGCCGGTCGCTGGACGGGCTCGCCGCGGCGGTATCCGGCGGAGGCGAGCAGCGCGTCGATGCTGTCGACGCTCGGGCGGGCCCGACCCGGGTTGTAGTACCCGGGGTCCGACGGCGAGTACACCGTGTTCGAGAACGGCGCGACGTCGTCGTCGCCGGCCGCGGCGTAGCGCACCAGGTCGGCGTTGATCATGCCCAGGATCGCCGCGCGCACCGGCTGCTGGCGCATCGACGACGACCGGCTGTTGACGTGCACGTCCAGCACGCGCGCCTCCAGGTTGCGGCGCGAGACCGACCCCGGAATCGAGGACAGCAGCTGTTCTTGCGCCGGCCCGGCACTGACCACACCCAGCGCCGAATCACCGGTGCGCACCGATTGCACTGTCTGCGACTGGGTGCCCGGGCGCCGGAACACGATCTGGTCGAGGTCGGCGGGCTCCTGCCAGAAACGGTCGTTGCGCACCAGGCGCACCTCGTCGCGGGCGAGGTCGATGCCGACGATGGCGAACGGTCCGCCGGAGACCGGCTTGCCCGAGTCCATGCCGGTCTGAAAGCCGTTGGGCAGCGCCCGGAGGATGTGGCTGGGCAGCAGCGAGCGGAACAGTTCGCGCCACTGCGGATACTCGCGGGCGAAGGTCACGACCACCGACTTGCCGCCCGACCCGGTCTGCACCGCATCGATCAGTCGGTAGCCGGCCGGGGCGACGGCGTTCGGCTGCCGCGACATCTGCTGCCACAGGTAGGCGAAGTCGTCGCCGGTGATGGGCAGTCCATCGGACCACTGCGCATTGGTCTGGATCTTGTAGGTCACCTTGAACGGCGCGGTGGAGGTCACCTCGGCCGAGGTCAGCAGCGCCTCGGACAGCCGCCACTCCAGGCCGCCGTCCGGCGTGGGGACCGGGTCGAAGGCGCTGGGCAGCGTCAGCGTGCCGACCGCGGTGGTCACCGGTGACTGGTCGGACGCCACGTGCGGGTTGAACCCGGCGCCGATCGAATCGGTGGCGACGTAGATCGTCTTCTCGGTGGGGTACTCGGCCTGCACCGGCGGTGGCGCGCTGGGCTGGACCGGCGGCGGCGGGGACGCCATGCAGCCCCCGACGAGCAGCATCGCGGCCGCGATCGGCACGACACCGAAAACCGCCTTGCGCACCTACGCCTCCCCGATCGTCACACCTTCGTCGTCACACGTTCGCGTCGCGCGCCTTGGCCCGCGAACGCTCGCGGGCGCGCGTCGTCGCGTCCAGATGAACCTTACGCACCCGCACAACCTCGGGGGTCACCTCGACACACTCGTCGGCCGCACAGAACTCCATGGCGCCCTCGAGGTCGAGCTGCATCGGCTTGGCCAGGGTCTCCATGACATCGGCCGACGACTGGCGCATGTTGGTCAGCTTCTTCTCGCGCGTCACGTTGATGTCCAGATCCTCGGCGCGCGGATTGATGCCGACGACGTGGCCCTCGTAGGTGTCGTCGCCCGGATCGACGAAGAAGGTGCCGCGGTCGGCGAGCTGGATCATCGCGTACGGGGTCACCGAGCCCTGCCGGTCGCTGACCAGCGAGCCGCTGTGGCGGGCGCGGATCTCCCCGGCCCACGGCGCGTAGCCGTCGAACACCGCGTTGGCGATGCCAGTGCCGCGGGTCTCGGTGAGGAAGTCCGTGCGGAAGCCGATCAGGCCGCGGCTCGGCACGATGAACTCCATCCGGACCCAGCCGTGGGCGTTGGTCGCCATGTGGTCCATGCGGCCCTTGCGGGCGGCCAGGAGCTGGGTGACGGCGCCCAGGTATTCCTCGGGCACGTCGATGGTCAGGTGCTCGAACGGCTCGTGCAGCTTGCCGTCGATCTGCTGCGTCACGACCTGCGGCTTGCCGACGGTGAGCTCGAAGCCCTCGCGGCGCATCTGCTCGACGAGGATGGCCAGCGCCAGCTCACCGCGGCCCTGCACCTCCCACGCGTCCGGGCGGCCGATGTCGACGACGCGCAGCGACACGTTGCCGATCAGCTCGGACTCCAGGCGGGTCTTGACCATGCGGGCGGTCAGCTTGTGACCGGAGACCTTGCCGGCGAGCGGCGAGGAGTTGGTGCCGATGGTGACCGAGATGGCGGGCTCGTCGACGGTGATGCGCGGCAGCGGCTCGGGGTTGTCCGGGTCGGCGAGGGTGTCGCCGATCATGATCTCGGGCATGCCGGCCACGGCGACGATGTCACCGGCGACGGCCTCCTCGGCGGGCTGCCGGTCGACGCCGACGGTGGCCAGCAGTTCGGTGATCTTGGCCTTCTCGATGACCGGCTCGCCGTCGACCTCGCGGCACCACGACACCTGCTGGCCCTTGCGCAGCGTTCCGTTGTGGATGCGCACGAGCGCCAGGCGGCCCAGGAAGTCCGAGGCGTCCAGGTTGGTGACGTGCGCCTGCAGCGGGGCTGCGGGGTCGCCCTTGGGCGCCGGGACGTGCTCCATGAGGACGTCGAAGAAGGGGTCGAGGTTGTCCCCGTCGGGCACCGAGCCGTCGGCGGGCTTGGTCATCGACGCGACGCCGGCGCGGCCGGACGCGTAGAGCACCGGGAGTTCGAGGGCGAGCTCGGCGGCCTGGCTGGCCTCCTCGTCCTCGAGGTCGGAGGCCAGGTCCAGCAGCAGGTCCTGCGCCTCGTGGACGACCTCGTCGATGCGCGCGTCGGGGCGGTCGGTCTTGTTCACCACGAGGATCACCGGCAGCGCGGCCGCCAGCGCCTTGCGCATGACGAAGCGGGTCTGCGGCAGCGGGCCCTCCGACGCGTCGACCAGCAGCACGACGCCGTCGACCATGGAGAGGCCGCGCTCGACCTCACCGCCGAAGTCGGCGTGGCCCGGCGTGTCGATCACGTTGATGATGACCTCGGTGCCGTCGGGCTGGCGACGGTGGACCGCGGTGTTCTTGGCGAGAATGGTGATGCCCTTCTCGCGTTCGAGGTCGCCGGAGTCCATGACCCGGTCGACGAGTTCGGCGCGCTCGGCGAAGGCGCCGGACTGGCGGAGCATCGCGTCGACGAGGGTGGTCTTCCCGTGGTCGACGTGCGCGACGATCGCGACGTTGCGGAAGTTTCGAGCAGCGCTCACAGGCAGGACTTTCTGAAGATGGGCCGGGCGGATTCGCGGGCGGCGAAGGTAATGGGACGGTCGACGCCGTCGCCAACCTTGTGATTCTAACGGCGCAGGCACCCGTGGTCAGAATCGACGGGCCCGGGTGAGACGTCGCTCACTTCCCGACGATCCCTCTGCGCTTAGGTATCCCTATGCTAATTTGAAGGACATGGGCAGCAAGAAGAGCGCGGCGAAACTGCGCCACATGAAGCCCAAGAAGAAGTGCTGCCGCAAGGACGTTCGCTGCATGCGCTGCCCGGTCGTCGTGCACCGGTTGCAGAAGCTGGACGTCGAGTCGATGCCCCGCAAGAAGCTCGAGAAGGCCATCAAGAAGGCCCGCGCAGCCTGAGCAGCGCCGTCAGCTCGGGCACCCATCCGGCGTCGGCGGGCACGATCGCACCGTCTGCGGCCAGCCGTCGGACCTCCTCGGCGCTGAGCCAGGCGACGGCCCGGTGCTCCAGGGCGGTCGGCTCCCCCGACACCCAGTCGGCCCGATAGGCCCGCAGGACCAGATCATCGCCGAGCGCGACGTCGGCCCCGACGGACTCTCCGGGCGCGACGACGATGCCCAGCTCCTCGTGCAGCTCGCGCACCAGAGCCTGCTCATCGCTCTCCCCCGGTTCGGCCTTGCCGCCGGGCAGTTCCCACAGTCCGGCGAGGTCGGCCGGATAGGACCGCTGCGCCATCAACAGCCGGGCACCGTCGGCCGCCTGGCGCACGACGGCGCCGGCCACCACGATCCGCGACGCCATCAGCCGCGGGTCGCCCGGATGAGGCCGGTGCGCGTGCCGACCAGCGTCACCGCCATCGTCTCCCCGGGCGACGGCGGCGGCCCGTCCCCGTCGTCGACGAGTGCGCCGAGCTCGTCGACCGGTGTGGCCAGCGACGATCCGTCCAGGATCACGTGGGTGCGGTCGGGCAGCACGCGCACCCGTCGCACCGGTAGGACGGTCGCCGCGCCCGACGAGGTCCGGCGCGCGCGCAGCGACCCGGCGCGGATCGCGACGGCGGCGACCCGCTCATCGGCGGCGATGCCCAGCTCATCGGCACGCAGGTCGCCGAGTTCGGTGTGCACGACCCCGCCCACGTGCTCGGCCGGCAACAGGTGCTCCCAGCCGAGGAAGTGGGCGGCCCATTCGTCGGGCGGGTAGCGCCACACCCGCGCCGCGGTGTCCGCCGCGACGATCGAGCCCTCGCGCATCACCACCACCTCGTCGCCCATTGTGGCGGCCTCGTCGTGGTCGTGGGTGACGACGATCGCCGGCGTGCCGGTCGTGTTCACGATGTCGACGATGTCGTCGGCCAGGCGATTGCGCAGGTTCGCGTCCAGCGCCGCGAGCGGCTCGTCCAGCAGCAACAGTCGCGGGCGGGGGGCCAGGGCGCGGGCCAGGGCTACGCGCTGCGCCTGGCCGCCGGACAGGTCGTCGACGCGGCGGTCGATCGAGCCCGGCAGGCGCACCAGGTCGAGCATCTCGGCGACGCGCTCGCCGATCAGCTCCCGGGACCAGCGTCGGGCGCGCAGCCCGTAGGCGACGTTCGCCGCGACCGACCTGCCGGGGAACAGCTGTGCGTCCTGGAAGACCATGCCGAAGTCGCGACGGTGCGGCGGCACCGCGGCGAGGTCCTGACCGTCGAAGGAGATCGATCCCGCCGCGAGCGGCACGAGCCCGGCGACCGCGCGCAGCAGGGTGGACTTGCCGCAGCCGGACGGCCCGAGGATCGCGGTCACCGGGCCGGCCGCCTCCGCCCCGGCAGACACGGTCAGCGTCACGTCGTGCACGACGCGCCGGCCGTCGAAGGCGATGTCGACGCCGCGCAGTTCGAGGGTCATAGCAGTGCTCCCGCGTTGGGCCGAACGGCTTCGACGACGGCCACGGCGACCGCGGTGGCCGCCACCAGCACGACCGAGCAGGCCATGGCGACGGCGAAGTTGGCCTCGCCGGGCCGGCTCAGCGCCGTGCCGATCATGACCGGCAGGGTCGTCGTGTCGGGCCGGACGAGAAAGCTCGTCGCCCCGAACTCGCCGAGGCTCAGGATGAAGGCGAAGCCGGCGGCCGCGCCGAGGGACCGTCGGACGACGGGAAGCTCCACGGTGCCGAAGACGCGCACCGGGCCGGCCCCCAGCGAGCGAGCCGCACCGGTCAACCCGATCGGCACCGATTCCAGGGCGGGCACGGCCACCCGGATCACTATCGGCACCACGACCAACGCCTGGACCACGGCGATCACGATCCACGAGTTGGCCACCCGCGCCGGCCAGTGCGCGAGGGCCAGGTAGTAGCCGAAGCCCAGGGTCACCGCGCTCACCCCGAGCGGCAGGGCGGCCGTCAGCTCGCCCAGCGCCCGCGCCGGGCCGCGCAGCCGGGTCACGACCACGGCGAAGTTCAGTCCGATCAAAAAGGCCAGCGCCGCGGCGACGGTCGCGGTGAGCAACGACAGACCCCCGGAGGCCATCGGGCTCATGCCGTTGACCTCGTGGGTGAGCGCGCGATAGCCCGCCAGCGTCCAGCTGCCCGGACCGGCGGGGCGGACCGACCAGAGGACGAGCACCACCAGCGGCACGACCAGCCACAGGACTGCCCAGCCGACGGTCGCCACGGCGGCGACACGCGTCCGGCCGCGCGGGCGGGGCGGCAGATCCTCGCCGGGGCGGTCCGCGGTC
>NZ_JASGER010000094.1:0-9783 GCF_047606305.1 Gordonia sp. (in: high G+C Gram-positive bacteria)
ATTGGACCGCCCACTCGGCAGAATTGGACCGCCCACTCGGCAGAATTGGACCGCCCACTCGGCAGAATTGGACCGCCCACTCGGCGAAGTTGGACCGCCCACTCGGCGTGGAGCGGAGCGACGGTCAGCCGAGCTGCATCGGGAAGAAGACCGTGTAGATCAGGGTGATGATCATGTTCACGATGATGATCGCGACGGTGGAGACCACGACCGTCGCATTCACACCGTCGGCGACGCCCTTCGGGCCGCCCTTGGCCTCGAGGCCGCGCTGACAACCGATGACCGCGATCATGAACCCGAAGATGATCGCCTTCAGCATCGCCAGCCCGATGTCGCGGACCGACGCGAAGGCGCCGAAGGACTGCCAGTAGCTGCCGGCCCCGACGTCCTGCCCGAGAACAGCCACGTAGTAGGCCGCGACCACGCCGACCAGGATGATGAACAGCGCCAGCAGCGGTGCCACCAACACCGCCGCGATGATGCGCGGAACCACCAGCCGCTGGATCGGGTCGACGCCCATCGTGCGCATGGCGTCGATCTCCTCGCGGACGTTGCGGGCACCGAGGTCGGCCGCGATCGCCGACGCCCCGGCACCGCCGAGCAGCATTCCCGATGCCAGTGGCGCGGCCTGTTGGATGACGGCGAATCCGCTGCCCGCACCGAGCAGCGACTGCGCGCCGAGCTGGTTGATGACATTGCCGATCTGGATGGTGACGATCACGCCGAACGGGATCGCCATCAGGAAGGCCGGCAGCGCTGTGACGCTGACCAGGTACCACGCCTGGATGAGCGTCTCCTTGACCTTGAGCTGCCAGCGGCCGATGTCCAGCAGCATCTGCGCCACGCCGTGCACCGCCAGTTGGAACGTGCGCCCCAGTGTGCGCACGGGTCCGTAGGCGTTGTCGCGCACATTGTCCGCGAGAACGCCCCCGACCGTGGGGCCGGTGGTCTCGGGCACTGCCGTGGCGGTCATCGCATCATCCTCCCGGCGCGGGTGTGGGCTGCTCGTCGGTCTTCTGCGGCGCGGTCGTGGTCTGCGGCGCGGTCGTGGTCTGCCCGGGCAGCGGCGGCTTGACGCCCTGCTGTCCCCCGGTCATGCCGGGCAGCTTCGGCGTGCCCGGCGTCGCCTGGTCGCCGACGGCCGTGATCATCCAGTTCTGCGCCTTGTTGAGCGTCAGTACGTACGCCGCCAGCGACGACGCCCCGTTGGGCGCCTGCAGGCTGGTCGACGTGACGTCGACGACGGCGGTGACCTTGTAGATGTCGCCGGCGACGTCGGTGGTCGTGGCCGACACCAGGGTCGCGGTCGAGGCCATCCGCACCGGCGTCAGGACCTGCTGCATCGCGGGCACGGCGACGTCGAACTGCTTGGCCAGCTCCGGCGACACCCCCTTCTTGAGGTTCGCCGCCCACGGCGTGAGGTCCTTGTAGTCCAGCGTGGCCGCGCGCACCGCGTAGTCGCCACCGACCTTCTCGGCCTTCTCGCTGTTGGTCTGCTGCGCCTCCAGCTTGTTCAGCTTGCTGCGCACGCGCAGGTTGTCCACAACGCCGAAGATCAGCCCGAATGCGACGAGCGCACCGACGACCCCGTACACGAGCTTGCGCACCGACAGCGTGATCTCCCGGTCGCCCGCCTTTCGGCCGGTCGACGCGGCGGACCCGGTCGACCCGGTGGACGCAGACGACGTTTCACCCGACGGCGCCGCGGCCTTCGCCTTCGCCGAGCGCTTCTTGATCTCGACCTTCTCGGCGGGATCGCCGGACTCCGAGTCGGCCGCGTCGGCGGCCTCGACCACCTCGGTCTCCTCGGTGGTCGATTCGTCGTCGCTCGATGGTTTGGTCGGCACGGAAATCCTTTCGGGGCTTCGGGGTTGGCGGTTGGGAGCCTAGTTCACCGGGGACACGACGACGCGCATCCCGTTGCCGGCGCCGAAGAGCTGCATGGCGTCGGAGAGGAATTCGGACAGGTTGATCTGCGGAATGGTCTGGTTGAGCGCGGTGACGATGGGCATGATCGGGCCCAGCGCGTCCATCGTCGGCGGCAGGATCTTCACCAGGTAGTCGGTGAGCTTGGACAGGAACGGGTTCAGGACCTTCAGGTTCTCGGCCAGCTGACCCTTGTTGACCAGCGCCCCGACCCCGTTGAGGACGTCGCCGTAGTTCCACAGGATCTTGCTCCAGGAATCGAGGAAGGTCGGGACCGCGCCCATCGCCCACATCAGGTTCTGGTTGTACCGCTGCGTCGCCGAGAACATCGACCGGATCTGCGGGGTGCGCGAGGCGAGTACGCCGGCGATCAGGCGCGACCCGTCGCTGAGCCGGCCCATCGCCTCGTCGGTCCCGTCGAGGGCCTCCCACGACTCGCGCAGCAGGCCGGCGAGCGGGTCCACCGCGACGACCGACATCATGTCCTGGAAGTGGTCGAACATCCCGGGGATCGACTCGGGCTCGGCCACCTTGTCGGCGGCGACGGTGTCGCCGTCGCGCAGGTACGGACCACTGGTCGACGTCGGCTCGAAGTTGATGTACGGCTCGCCGAGCGCGGACTGCATGCCGATGCTCAGCGAGGTGGTCGACGGGATCTTCGTCGACGCCGGGTAGGTCATCTTGACCGTCGCCCCCTCGGGCGTGATGTCGACGTCAGACACCTCGCCGACGCGGACCCCGCTGAGGAAGACGCCGGTCTTGTCCAGGATCAGGTTGGTGTCCTTGAGCTTCATCGACACCGTGGAGGTCTTCTCGAACGGGTGCCAGCGGTACACCGAGATCGCCAGGTAGGCGCCGCACACCGCGACGACCGTCACGAAGGTGATGATGTTGAAGAGGAGTTCGCGGTTGACCTTGCTCATCGCGCCAGCCCCATCATCCGCAGCTGGCGCAGCATCATGTCTGCGAGCTGGCTGTTGGAGACGTTGTTCTCGATCGCCACCTTGTTCACGTTGACCGCGGGCCCCGCCTTGAGGAAGGGCACGAGGCGGTCGGTGAAGATGTTCAGCATCGCCTGCGGATTCGACGCCTGGCCGAAGTAATCGGGCCAACCCGGGATGAGCAGCGGCTTGACGACCTGTTCGACGATCTGCGTGACCACCTTCAGCACCGGCACCAACGGCATGATCGGGATGAGTCGATTCTGCAGCCGCGCCAACAGGTCGACGATCTGCGCCGGGGCGGTCATCGCGTCGATGAACTGCATGCCCTGCGGGCTGAGCACGAACCGGATGTCCGACTCCATCTGAGCCAGCTGGCTCACCATCGAGTTGCTCGACATCAGCAGCGACCGCAGGCTGTCCTGCTGCGCGGCCAACGCGTTGAGCGTGCCCACCAGGGCCGTCGTCGCCTGGCGCGTCTTGCCCGTGTCGGTGGGGAACTTCTCGACGACGCGGTCGAAGGTGTTGCCCAGTTGCGGCAGGCTGCCGCCGCCGACGAAGTTGGCCAGGCTGTTCAGCAGGCCCTCGACCTGGACCGGCGGCTTCACCCGGTCCTTGCCGAGGGTGGAGCCGTGCGGCAGCGGCGACGAATAGGCGTCGGCGGGATTGGTGATCGCGACGTAGGTGTCGCCCAGCAGGGTGTCCTGCCGCAGCTCGACCGTCGCATCGCGCCCCACGACCGTGGCCGGCTCGAGCCGGACGGTCACCTTCGCATAGTCCGGCGCCGGCGAGATCTTCCAGACCGATCCCGCCTTGAGGCCGTTGACGGTCACCTTCGCCTCGGTCGGCAGGTTCATCACCGTGCCGAACTGGATGTGCAGGGGCCAACCGTCGCCGGAACCCGGTGCGGGCAGCCGCTCGACGGAGAAGGAGGCGCAGCCGGTGGACACCGCGACGACGGCGGTCAACACCGCGGTCGCCCGCGCCAAACGGGGGAATCGTCGTGTGGTCATGGGCGCCCCGCTCCGGTGAACAGCATGAGTGCGCGCAGCGCGTCGAGCTCCATCTTGTCCGGCCCGACGACCTTGCACTGGTTGGGGATGAAGCGGTTGACGTTCGCGCAGGTGAGTCTCGGGTTCTTCGCCGGGATCTGCGTCCGCGGCGGTTTGTAGCTGATCCGCAGGCCCAACGACTTCTGGTCGAAGTTCACGTGGAAGGCGCGGATGATGACCGGCAGGATCCCGAGCAGGTCGGCCCAGTTGCGGAAGCCGGCGCCGATGACGCGCGTGATCGGCACGATCACGTCGAGCGCCGGCCAGGCGAAGTGCTCGTACCGCGCGACGACCGGGGTCGCGGCGGCCAGCGTCTCGGGCAGCGCGTAGGCGATCCGCGTCATGTCCTTGATGATCGGCATGACGATCGGGTCGGTGATCGCGTTGATGGAGTCGACGAAGCTCTGCAGGATGGGCCAGCTGTCGGCCAGTCCGACGGTCAGCGAACTGGTGTGGTCGAGCGCGGTGGCCATGTCGGCGAGTGCGCCGGCCATCGGGGTCTGCGCCGGGACGGCGAGCTGCTTGATCAGCGAGTTGATGATCGGGCCGACGCCGGTGAGCTCCTTGGAGATGGCCGTCAGGCTGCCCATCACCTTGGCGTTCTGCTCCGGACCGCCGGCACCGGTCAGCTCGTCGGCGATCCGGTTCACACTCTGTAGCGCCTCGCTGATCGACGACGGGGTGGCCGTGTTCGCCCGCGCGATGCACGAGCCGGCCGGCAACCGGGTGGCGTCCGGGTCGCCGATGATCGCCAGCTGGCGCACCGCGATGATCGACGGCGAGATGCTGGTCGCCTTCGCGGTCGCGGGCATCGGGAACTTGTCGTCGACCTTGAAGGTGACCTTTGCCGAACCGGCCGCGGGTTCGACCTTCTCGACGGTGCCGATCCGCACCCCGCGCCGCATCACGGCGTTCCCCGGGAACAGCCCGATGCCGTCGGCCATCTCGGCGCAGTACGAGGTGGTCCGGGCGGTGACGCGTTGGAAGCCGAGGTAGGCGAGCCCGAGCAGCAACACCGAGGCGATGGCGAGCCCGGAGATCAGCCACTTGGAACCGGCGACTTTCTTGATCATCTAGCAGGTCACCCCCGGCATCGGGAAGCAGTAGTCCGAGGAGAGCACCAGCGGCGACTGGTCGATCCGGATGGAGCCGTCCGGCCCGACCATTCCCTCCAGGCGCTTGATGAAGTCGCGGCCGTTCTTGATGAGCGGGTCGTACCGCTGCAGCAGCGGCCCGAACCGGCGGCCGATGTCGTCGACCTGGCGCAGCAGCGGATCGATGGTGGTGTCGTACTCGAGCATGACGCCCTTGACGCGCTCGAGCATGTCGGCGAGACGGCTCAGGTAGTAGGAGAATCGGGAGCCGTAAGCCTCGAAGTCGGTGAAGAAGGCCGAGAACTGGCGGGCCATGACGGTCAGGGTGTCGCCGTTGACGTCGATGCGCTGGGTGTATTCGGCGGCCAGCGACAGCATCGAGCCGAACTCGTCCTGCCGGCGGTTGAGGTTCGACAGCATCGACTCGAGCACGTTGAGGTTGCGCTTGAGCGCCCCTGGGTTGTCCTGGAAACCGTCGTGCAGGTTGGTCAGCAGCGCGGTGAGCGGCTTGACGTCGATCTGGTCGAGCTTGGGGGTGACCAGGGAGAAGGTCTTCGTCAGCGAGTACGGGACCGACGTGTTCTCCTTCTTCAGCTTCGTCGAGCCGATCGGGCGGTCACCGGCCGAGGTGATGTCGATGAAGTTGCCGCCCACGACCGTCAGCATCTTGGCGTCGGCGCGCGACTCGTCGCCGATGAAGACGCCGCGTCGTACCGACATGTCGACGTCGACGTGGTCGCCGACGAGGGTGACCTTCTTGACCGTGCCGACCGGCACGCCGGCCACGCGGACGCTGTCGCCGGCCTTGATCTGACCCGCCTCCTCGAACTCCGCGGTGAAGCGCGACTGGCCGGGGGTGAAGGCGTAGATGCCGGCGGCGACCAGCCCCATCACCACCAGGAGAACGGCCGCGGCGATGCCCCAGCGCATCTCGCCGCGTTCGCGCTGGGCGTTGCTCATCGCGGGCTTGTCCGACAGTCGCCGCAGGATCTCGCGCGGCGACCAGCCGAGCTTCTTCGTCGACGCGGCGCCGGCGCCGGTCTCCGCGGCCGTGTCGACCTCCGTCTCCGCGGCCGTGTCGTCGGGCTCGGTCACCCCGTCGTCCCCGTTCACCGTTGACACAGCTTCACCTCCGACGCGCGGAGGAAGATCTTGAGGTTGGCCGGGATCTGCGCCTCGCCCTTCGAGCACTTCTGCGCCGCCGGGGTGCCGACGGGCGGGAGGATCGAGTTGAACGCGGCCAGGATGCCGGGGGTCATCGCCAGGATTCCGACGGCGAGTTCGCCGAGCGGCAGGAATTGGCGGACCAGGTCGTTGAGGCCGGGCGAGTCGTTCTTCTCCAGGCCGATCGCCGCCATGAAGTCGTCGAGCCCGGCGACCGCCTTGCCGGTCTGGTCGGCGTAGTTGCGGATGTCAGCGCCGGTCGCGGCGAAGACCGTGCTGAACCGCTGGATGTAGCCGATGAGCGGCTCGATGTACTTCGAGTTGCCCTTGATCGTCCCCGACAGCGCCTGCAGGTTGTCCACGAGCGTGTCCACGACCGTGTTCTGCTGGTCGACGAGGCTGAGGACCTGGCTGAGTGAGTCGACGGTCTTGGCGAACCCCGATCCGTCGCCCTCGATCATCGCGACCAGCCCCTCGGCGAGACGGTTGATGTCCTCGGACTTCATCACCTGGAACACCGGCGCCAATCCGTGGAACACCTGGGTGATGTCGAAGGACGGGGTCGTCGAGTCCAATCCGATCAGGGTGCCCGCCTTGAGGGGCGTACCCGTGTTCGACTTCTGCTGCAGGTCCAGATAGCGGATGCCGGTGAGGTTCAGGTAGCGGATCGCCAGGTGCGAATCGCCGTAGACGTTCTCCCCGTCGGCGAGGGTGAACTTCACCCGCGCGATCGTCGTCTGCACCTTGTCGTCGCGGTGCAGGTCGACGGCGGTCACCTTGCCGACCCGGGTGCCGAGGCGCCGCACGTCGTTGCCGACGCGGAGTCCGGAGACGTTGGTGAAGTCGGCGGTGTACTCGGCCTTCGCCCCGGCGACGGGCCGGGTGATGCCGTTGGCCACGAAGATGCCGCCGCCGATCGCCACGATGGCGAAGACGACCAGGTAGATGAGGGCCCGCTTGGCCGAGGTCACCGGACTCCCCCCGTCAGCGCCGACGTCGGGCCGGGCATGCCGCGCAGCACCACGTCGACCTTGAGCACGGGGCGGCCGTCGAGCGTGGGCAGCGCCTTGTTGAGGTTGTAGATGAGCTGGCGGATCTGCAGACCGTTCTTGCGCGCGTTCGGCGAGCTCTCCAGGATGCGGTCGAGCAGCGGCTGCACCTGCGGCATCAGGGGCATCAGCTGCCCGACGGCCGTCGGCCCGAGCAGCCTGCCGAGGTTGTCCATGGTGGTGGTGGTCGCGGCGTTCAGGCCTTCCTTCTCCCGCGCCAGGAAGTCCGCACCGCCGCGGTTCATCGCCGGCCACTTCAGGTCGCGCTTGAGCGAGGTGAGGATGTTGTCCAGGCTCGGCGGCAGCGACTTGATCAGCCCGGTCAGCTGCGGCAGCGACTGGTCGGCGGGGATCGACTCGGTCTCCACCACGAGGTCGCTGAGACGACCGACGATGTCCAGTACCGGGAGCATCGCCATCGACGCCTGGTCGGACTTGGCGATCAGGTCGCCGACGTAGGGCTCGAAGGCGTTGCCCTGCATGTCGCTGAGCTGGCGCAGCATCGAGGTCAGCGTCGCGTCGACCGGGGTGTCGGTCGAGAGGGTGCCGCCGTTGGGCACCGGGTCGCCGCCCGGCACGCTGTTGAGGACGACGGCAGAGATCCCGAAGAGGTTCTTCGGCGCGTAGGTCAGGCGGGTGGTCGAGGTGATGATCCCCGGGTTCTTCAGCCGCTTCTTGTCCAGGGCCAGTCCCAGCGAGAACTGCCCCTGCTCATCGGCCGAGACCGATTCGACCTTCCCCATCTCCGACCCGTTGACGACGACCCCGGTTCCCGTCTCGATCCCGCCCGCGAGCGAGTCGGTGTGCATCGTGATGCGGTAGGCGTCGTCGGGCAGCGCCGCCCGCACGCCCACGACGGCCAGGGCGAGGACGACGGCACCGATGAGCGCGAGGACCGCGCGCCGGACATAGGTCTGCCTGTCGGCGGCCATTCCCGGTGCGCGGAAGTCAGGCATCGACGATCAGCCCCGGAACACGAACGGGGAGTTGAAGCCCCAGAAGAGGAGGGTGAGCAGGAGGTCGAGCGCCACGATGGCCACCAGGCTCGCCCGGATGGCGCGGCCCGACGCCACGCCGACGCCCTCGGGGCCGCCGGCGGCGAAATAGCCCTTGTAGCAGTGGATCACGATGATCACGACGATGAAGATGGAGACCTTCAGCGTCGAATAGACCAGGTCGGGGAAGTTGACGAACTGGTTGAAGTAGTGCGCGTAGGCGCCGGCCGATTCACCGCGCGTCTGCACCACCAGGGCGCTGGACAGGTAGGCGGCGAGCATGGCGATCAGGAAGGTCGGCAGGATCGTGATGATCCCGGCGATGACGCGGGTGGAGACGACGAAGGCGATCGAGTGCACGCCGACGACCTCCAGCGCGTCGATCTCCTCGCTGATGCGCATGGAGCCGATCTCTGCGGTCATGCGACAACCGGCCTGGACGGCGAACCCGAGGGCGGCGAGCAGCGGGGCGAACTCGCGGGTGATCGCGTACGACGAGACACCGCCGGCCACCGGGCCGAGGTCGAGCATGCTCAGCGTGCCGTGCGCCACGATCGCGACGGTGGCGCCGGCGGCCAATCCCAGGACGGCCATGACGAGTGCGGTGCCGCCGCCGACGATGATCGCCCCGCGGCCCCAGGCGAGGTCGGTGACGGTGCGGATGGTCTGCCCGCGGAAGCGCCACATGGCCTGCGGGGCGTAGCGGACGGCGTAGTAGGCGAACGAGAGGAAGTGGCCGATGTTGCCGAGCGCCTGGATGAGCTGTTCGTAGAGCCGGTATGCCCACCCCAGGCCTGTCGGCCGATATGCGGCTGGTACCCCCACGCTGTGCTCACCCCCTCGGCTGGCCTGCTTCCCCGAACCCGGAACAGACTAACATCACCGATTGTGGCGGCAGTCATAGTGACCGTCGGATGTCTGCCCAGTCACGACTCTAAGTGGGTCGAGCGTCCGTTAAACCACTTTCGCCGAAGATCACGCGGTAGCAGAAGGACACCTCCGGGCCCAGGACGAGTCCGGCCAGGTCGGCGAGTGTCGTGCGGAACCCCGGACCGTGCGCCGGACCGCCGGAGTCGTCGAGGTGATGGGCGAGTTCATGCAGGACGACCAGCTCGCGCAGGGCCCACCCGCCGCCCGGATTGGCGGCCGGGATGGCGATCACGCCGCCCTCCGGGCCGGGCTCATAGGTGGCCGCCGCGGCACCACGCCGGGACCGTACCCGTACCGGCACACCCGCCCGTCCGAACCGCTCGACGACGGCGGGCAGCGCGAGGACCTTCACGACGTAGTCGTCGATGGATTCGAGCGAGGCGAACCGGGCCTCGTGCGGCAGGGTGAGGTTCGCGCCGCCGACGCGGGCCGCGCGGCCCGACCCGACGTTGTCGAAGAGGCCGAACACCATCTGCTCGGCGGCGTACACGGCACTGCGCTGGCCGTCGACCGCCCGCCGGGCGGGCGCCGCGTCGTCTTTCGGGCTCACCGTTCGATGGCGCCGCGGGGCGAGCCCAGGCGCGACTGCTCCCCCAACCGCGCCCGCCGCCCGGCGCGGTCACCGGCGCGAC
>NZ_JASGER010000095.1:0-10871 GCF_047606305.1 Gordonia sp. (in: high G+C Gram-positive bacteria)
GCGCCGGCGGCGGGCGGGCTGGTCGGCGGTCACGCCACGACGCCCGCGTCGCGCAGGTCGGCGATGAGCGCCTCGATCTGCGGGCCGTCGGCGGGCACCTGGGGCAGGCGCGGGTCGCCGACGTCGAGTCCCTGGATGCGCAGGGCGGCCTTGACCATCGTGACGCCGCCCAGGCGCCCCATCGCCCGGCACAGCGGTGCCATCGACAGGTTGAGTTCGCGGGCCTTCGCCAAATCGCCGTTGCCGACGGCGATGTGCAGGTCGCGCAGTCGGTCGGCGACCAGGTGGCCGATCACGCTGACACACCCGACCGCGCCGACGGAGAACCACGGTAGGTTCAGCCCGTCGTCGCCCGAGTAGTAGTCCAGTCCGGTCTTCGCGATCATCTCCGCGCCGGCGGTCAGGTCACCCTTGGCGTCCTTCACCGCGACGATGTTCGGGTGCTCGGCGAGCCGCAGCATCGTCTCATCGGCCACCGGCACCACCGATCGGGGCGGGATGTCGTAGACCATGTTCGGCAGGTCGGTGCCGTCGGCGACGGCGGTGAAATGTGCCAGCAGACCGGCCTGCGGCGGCTTCGAGTAGTACGGGGTGACGACGAGCAGCCCGTCGGCACCGGCCTTCTGCGCATTCTGGGCGAACACGACGCTCTCGGCGGTGTCGTAGGTGCCGACACCGGCGATGATCTTGACCCGGTCGCCCACGGCGTCGCGCACCGCGGCCAGGAACTCGAGCTTCTCCTCCGGCTGGGTGGTCGGCGACTCGCCCGTGGTGCCCGCCAGGACGAGGCTGTCGACGCCCTTGTCGGCGAGGTGGACGGCCAACTCGGCACCCTTGTCCAGGTCCAGCGATCCGTCGGCGGAAAACGGGGTCACCATTGCCACGCCGATCGTGCCGAAGGCACGCTCGGACGTCGGGGTCTCACCAGCGCTCATAACCGCCAAGGCTACCCGCTCACCCCTCCAGGACGAATGGCGAGGTGGCCACTTCCGTGCCGTCCGGAAGGGCCGAAATCTCGAAGTCCCCGAACACCGTCGGGGCCAGCCGGGTCAACTGCCGCAGGCACTCGACGGCCAGCTGCCGGATCTCGACGTCCGCGTGCTCGGTGGCGCGCATGCCGATGAAGTGCCGCCAGGCCCGGTAGTTGCCGGTCACGACGATCTTCGTCTCGGTCGCGTTCGGCAGGACGGCACGCGCGGCCTGACGGGCCTGCTTGCGGCGCAGGATCGCGTTGGGCACGTCGGCGAACTTCTCCTCCAGGCGGCTGAGCAACTCGGTGTAAGCGGCGCGACTCGCATCCGTGGCGGCGGAGAACAACTCTTCGAGCTCGTCGTCGCCGCGGATCGCCGGCGGCGCCACGACGGCCGAGTCGTGCTCGGGCACGAACCGCTGCGACAGCTGCGAATAGGAGAAGTGGCGGTGCCGGATCAGCTCGTGGGTGCACGAGCGGGAGATCCCGGTGATGTAGAAGGTCGCCGTCGCGTGCTCGAAGAGCGAGGTGTGCCCGACCTCCAGCACGTGCCGCAGGTAGCCGGCGTTGGACGCGGTGCGCGGATTGGGCTTGTCCCAGCTCTCGTAGCAGGCACGGCCGGCGAACTCGATGAGGGCCTCGCCGCCCTCGGCGTCGGTGGTCCACGGCACGTCGGGCGCGGTGAACTGGGTCGACGCGACGAGTTGCACCTTCAGGGGGACGAGCTCGGACACGGTATCTGCCGCTTTCAGTTGGGCCATCGGTGGTGTGGTTCATTAGATTAGTCCCATGCGCACCCTCACCCGGCGCCTCGCCGCCCCCGTCCTCGCTTCCTCGCTGGCCCTCACCGGGCTGGCCGCCCCGACCGCGTTCGCCTCACCGGCGCCCGCGATGAAGAACGACCCGCGGCTGGTTCCGCTGACCGGCACGAAGAACACGCGGACGTTCGCCACCTATCGGACCGTCGACGGCGCGTCGATCACCCCGCGCGTGCTGCGCAGCGACAACCTCGCCTCGTTGACCGATCGGGACCGGGCCAAGCTCGCCGCCCGCGGCATCGCGACCATCATCGACCTGCGCACCCTGCCCGAGCGGGCCCTGCAGCCGGATCGGCGCCCGGCCCGCTCCCGCGGCTACGACGTCGACATCTTCGGCGCCAGCCTCGCGCAAAACGCCGACCTCGACTCGGCCTACCGGTTCTTCGTCACCGACGCCGGCGCCCGCGCCGGGTTCGCCCGCGCGCTGCGCCTCGTCTCGACGACGCTCGGCCACAACCGGGCCGCCCTGTTCCACTGCACGTCGGGCAAGGACCGCACCGGGTGGACCGCCGCTCTGCTGTTGACCATCGCCGGTGTCGACCGGGCGACGGTCGAGCGCGACTACCTGGCGTCGAACAAGTTCCGCCAGACCACGCCGAACTCCGGCATCGAGGGCGTGCGGATCGGGTGGTTGCGCGAGTCCATCACGACGGCGACCAGCCGATACGGCAGCATCGAGGGCTACGTGCACCGCGGCCTGGGGCTGTCCGACGGGGAGATCGCCACCCTGCGCAACCGCCTGCGCGCCGGTTAGCCGCGCGGGTCAGCCCAACAGCTCGCTGAGCCGGGCGGCCGTGTCCTCATGGCCGTGCACGGCCACCGAGTCGATGCCCAGATCGGCGACGGGCCGGTCGTTGCCGCCCTCGTCGAGCCGGTCGCCGTAGAACAGGATGTCGCCGGTGCCCAGGTCCAGGATCTCCATGAGTCGACGCGCACCGTAGGCCTTGTCGATGCCCTTGCGGGTGATGTCGACCGAGGTCGATCCGCCGCTGCGGACTTCCAGATCCGGCAACCGCTCGGCGGCATAGGCGCGCAGCGACTCCTTCTTGCGCCCGTCGGGGTCCCAGGCGGCCTTGGCGTCGACCGGGGCCCGCTGGCCCAGCGCGCTGAAGGTGATCTGGCTGCCCCGGTCCTCCAGGATCGGGCCCCACGTCTTCGACTCCCACAGGCCGAGCTCGCGGGCACCCTCCTCGACGATGGCCAAGGCGCGCTTCTTCTGGTCGTCGGTCAGGTCCTCCTTGTAGACCGTCTCCCAATCGCCGTCGGCGAAGCGCAGATAGTGGGTGCCGCACGTCGGCATGAGGTGCAGGTTCGCCAGGCCGTCGAAGCCGCCGATCCGGTTGAGCACCTGGTTGCGGAACTGCGTCTCGTTGCCACCGGAGATGATGCACACCGAGGCCTCGCCGAGCAGGCGGCGCATCAGGTCCACCATTTCGTCGGTCAGCGGGCTCTTCGACGCCGCGAGGGTGTCGTCGAGGTCGAACATGACCAGCGAATAAGACTTGCCGTCGGCCGAGACCGCCACCGTGCCACCACTCCTCGTCGTACTCCCGGCAGGCCGTTCCCGCCGCAGACCGCGTCTACTCTGTCATCTCCCCCGAATCGGCGCCAACGCCCGGGCACGGTGCCTATGCCCCGGCCTGCGCCTCATCGGCGTCGGTGGCCCGGCTCCGGTACCACTTGGTGAAGGAGATCGGAATGATGAAGCCGACCGCCTGCACGATCGCGTCGGCGGTGTCGCCGAGGTTGCGGTCGTAGACGACCCACAGCGCGACGGCGGTGATGGTGAAGGCCAGCGCCCAGGCCGTCGTGATGACCTGGTTGACGCGCTTGAACTTCTCGGTGCCCCAGTACTCGCGCGGCACCTCCTGCTTGGCGATGCCCTCGGTGAAGGGCTTGCCCAGCCCGAGTGAGGCCCACGCGGTCGACGCCAACCAGGCAAAGGCGAAGACGCTGTCGTACTCGTGGAAGTCCGAACTGCGCACGACGAATCCGATCACCGCGACCACCACGAAGAACACGACGGCGCTGATCTCGAGGATCTGGGCGTCCGGAGCCACTCCGCGGCGGCGGTTGTCGAGGATCAGGGCCACCCCCACCACGACGGCCGCGACCGCTCCCCACTTCCACGAGGTGTCGTTGACGCCGGCGATGACCGCGTAGACGATCCAGGGGATGAACCCGCGCACGATGGCCATGTCGCTCCTCGATCAGGCGGTGTCGGTGCTGTGACGGTAGTCGACGAACCGATAGCGGACACCGGAAACCGATTCGAGCCAGTCGCCGGTGTGGAAGGCCTCCCACTCGTCACCGATCGCCGGGGCGAAGGCGTCGGCCCCGGGGACCTCGACATCGATCTCGGTGATCCGCAGGTCGGTGGCGCGGCCCATCGTCGCACGGTATATCTCGGCGCCGCCGATCACCGACACCGCTTCGCCCTCGGCCAGCACCAGTGCCTCGTCGACGGTGCGCGCGCGGACCGCGCCGTCGCCGGTCCACTCGTCGTCCCGGGTGACCACGATGTTCCGACGCCCCGGCAGGGGGCGGAACCTGGGCGGCAGCGAATCCCAGGTCTTGCGGCCCATGATCACCGGATGCCCGATGGTCAGCTCCTTGAACCGCGCCATGTCCTCGGGCACGCGCCACGGAATGGTGTTGTCGCGCCCGATCGCCCGGTCGTGGGCCTGCGCCCAGATGAGCTGAATCACACCGCGACCGGCGCTTTGATGCCCGGGTGGGACCGGTAGCCGAGTACCTCCACGTCCTCGTACTCGTAGGCGTCGATCGACTCCCGCTCGCGCAGGCGCAGCGTCGGATACGGGTACGGGTCGCGCGACAGCTGCGTCGTCACCTGCTCGACGTGGTTGTCGTAGATGTGGCAGTCACCGCCGGTCCAGATGAAGTCCCCGACCTCCAGGCCGGCCTGCTGGGCCATCATGTGCGTGAGCAACGCGTAGGAGGCGATGTTGAACGGGACGCCGAGGAACAGGTCGGCGCTGCGCTGGTACAGCTGGCACGACAACTTGCCGTCGGCGACGTAGAACTGGAAGAACGCGTGGCACGGCGGCAGCGCCATCTGCGGGATCTCCCCGACGTTCCAGGCCGAGACGATGTTGCGGCGCGAGTCGGGATTGGTCTTGAGCATCTCGATGGCGCCGGCGATCTGGTCGACGTGCTCGCGCGACGGCGTCGGCCAGGCCCGCCACTGGACCCCGTAGACCGGTCCGAGGTCACCGTTGGCATCGGCCCACTCGTCCCAGATCGTCACCCCGTGCTCTTGCAGCCACCGCACGTTCGAGTCGCCGCGCAGGAACCACAGCAGTTCATAGACGATCGACTTCAGATGGACCTTCTTGGTGGTGATCAGCGGGAAGCCCTCGGCGAGGTCGTAGCGCAGTTGCGCGCCGAATACCGACCGCGTTCCCGTACCCGTGCGATCGGCCTTGGGAGTCCCGTTCGCCATGACGTGGCGCAGCAGGTCCTCGTACGGGGTCGGGGTGGGCGCGCTCATGGGGCCAGTCTATCCAGCGCCTTGTTCGGCTGGATTGGATGTCGACGGCGAGTCGCCGCCCGCGAGGATCACTCGTCGGCGAAGACCGAGTACCGCGGATCCCCGATCAGCGTGTCGATGACCCTGATGAAGGTGTTGCCGGCCGCGGCGGAGACGAACTCGCCGAGATCGCGCGGCTCCTCGCCGGGCGCCAGCAGACCGAGGACCTCCCCGTCGGTACTCGGCACGACCCACAGGCGCCGCAACCCGCCGGCGGAGATCCGCTGCCCCGGATCCGGATCGTCGCTGAGCTCGCCCGGTGCCACCCATTCGACGCCGGGGTGATCGCCGTGCGTGCCGCCGAGGATGTCCTCACCGCCCACGCGGCCGTGTTCGGGCATGCGAATGATGTGGGTGATCAGCGCCGACGCCCGCTGGGCCGATTCCTCGTCGTAGAAGTGCGCGAGCAGCGTCGGCGCTTGGTCGCCCTGGCGCGCGAGGGCGAGGGCGATCTGCTCGCCGGCGCGGTCGCCGATGATCGCCAACTCGACGTACGCACCGTCGTCGAGCATCGTGGGCCACGCCGCGATCACCCGCACGTCTTGGTCACTCATCCATCCCCGCCATCAGTCAGTGGCGAACGCGTGCCCGCGTTCCCGATCAAGGTAGGTCGGCGCCTTGTTGCGCAGACAACACACGTAGACGACCAGCGAAACACCGATCACCACCGTCACGTAGGCGATGAACCACGGCACCCGGTCGGCGTTCTTGGCCGCCTCGTACAGCATCGGCGCCGTGCCGCCGAAGATCGAATTGGCCAGGGCGTAACCGAGCCCGACGCCGAGCGCGCGGATGTGGGAGGGGAAGAGCTCGGACTTCACCAACGCGTTGATCGACGTGTAGCCGGTGATGATCACGTACCCGGCACAGACCATCGCCAGCGACGCGGCGGCCACCGTCAACGTCGGCAGGTAGGTGAGCAGGAAGTAGGTGTACAGCACCCCGCCGACCCCGAAGAAGACCAGCATGGGCTTGCGGCCGACGCGATCGCTGATCAGCCCGCCGATCGGCTGGATCACCATCAGGAAGATCAGGCCGATCAGGTTGATCCACGTCGCCGTCATCGCATGATCGGAGTAGGCCGTCTTGACGATGGCCGGGGCGTTGACGCTGTACACGTAGAACGCCAGGGTGCCGCCCATCGTGATCAGGAAGCACAGGACCAGCGGACGCCAATAGCCGCTCAGCAGTTCGCGCATCGTGCCCGACGACGTGTCCTCCCCCGTCCGCACCGCCGCCAATTGCTCATCGGAGAGCGACTCGTCCATCGACCGCCGCAACCAGAACACGACGATTGCGGCGATGCCGCCGATGAAGAACGCGATGCGCCAACCGAAGCCGGAGACCTGATCCTTGGTGAAGGAGCCCAGCAGGATCAAGAGGGTGAACTGGGCCAGCACGTGGCCGCCCACGAGGGTGACGTATTGGAACGACGAGAAGAAGCCGCGCCGTTCTCGGGTGGCCGCCTCGGACATGTAGGTCGCCGACGTGCCGTATTCGCCGCCCGTGGCGAAGCCCTGCACCAGGCGGCACGCGACGAGGATCACCGCGGCGGCCACCCCGATGCTTTCCCGGCCGGGGACGACCGCGATGACGAAGGAGCACGCCGCCATCAGCGACACGCTCACCGTCAGTGCGGCACGACGGCCGCGCCGATCGGCGAACCGCCCGAAATACCAGGATCCAACCGGTCGCATCACGAAGGTGACCGCGAAGATCGCGTAGACGTAGACCGTCGAGTTCTTGTCGGCCGGGTCGAAGAAGTTCTTCTCGAAGTACGTGGCGAAGACGGTGTAGACGTACACGTCGTACCACTCGACGAGGTTGCCCGACGAGCCGCGCAGCGTGTTCCAGATCGCCCGGCGGGTCTGCGCCGCCGACGACCGCGGGGCGACGTCCCTAGGCGGCATCGCCCATGAGCCGTGCCGCGAGCGTCGCGCCGAGCTCCCAGCACGCGTCACGATCGGCCTTGGTCGGGGCGCCGGACACCACGACGAACTCGGCGGCCTTGGTCCACCCCAGCCCGGTGGTGATGGTGGTGATCGCCTTCTCGGCCCCCTCGGTCCCCTGGTTGCCGTGCAGGTACGCCCCGAACGGACGGCCCTTGGTCTCGTCGAGGATCTGGTAGTACGCCGAGTCGAAGGCGTGCTTGAGCGCGCCGCTGATGTACCCGAGGTTGGCCGGGGTGCCGAGCAGGTAACCGTCGGCCTCGAGGAACTCGGCCGGCGACACGTGCAGCGCCGGCCGTCGGATGACCTCGACGCCGTCGATGTCGGGGTCGGTGGCACCGGCGAGGACGGCCTCGAACATCTCCTGACAGTGTGGCGACGGCGTGTGATGCACGATCAGCAGACGTGCCATGGGCCAATCCTCCGCTCAGTCCGGCGTCGACCGGTATTGGTCGACGGCCTGCTTCATCATCTGGCGGGCCCGGCCGCGGTCGCCGGCGTAGTCGTAGGCACGGGCGATGCGGTAGGTGTTGCACCAGTCGTCGGGATCGGCCTCCCACTCACCGCGGACCTGGTTGAACAGCTCGTCGGCCGCGTCGGGCTCGATGCGTCCGGAGGCCCGTCGCGGCAACTCGGAGACGTCGAGGTCGCGTCCCTTGTCCACCGCGGCCGCGGCGAGGCGCTGGTGCCAGATCCCGGCAGCCAGCGTCCGGTAGAGCATCCACAGGCCCAGCGCGGGCAGGATGAGCACGCCCAACCCGACGCCGATGCCGGTCGGCTTGCCGGTGGCGATGAGGCCGACGCCGATCTTGGCGAGGATCCACATGTAGACCAGGGCGCCGATGACGATGAAGGCGATCATCGCGAGGGTCGGCCACGACCGCTTGGCGGGAGCTGCACTCATGGTCGCCGCCTACGAGAGGTTCATGAACTTGTCGAGGCCGACGGTCAGCCCCGGGTGGGCACCGACCTCGCGGCAGCCGAGGAGAACACCGGGGACGAAGGACGTGCGGTCGATCGAGTCGTGCCGGATGGTCAGCGTCTCCCCCTGCGTGCCGAACAGGACCTCCTGGTGTGCGACGAGCCCGGACAGTCGCACCGAGTGCACGTGCACGTCGCCGACGACGGCGCCGCGGGCACCGTCGATGCCGGTCGAGGTGGCGTCGGGCATGGGTGCCAGGCCGGCCTCGGCGCGGGCGGCGGCGATCAGCTCGGCGGTCCGACCGGCCGTGCCCGACGGCGCATCCACCTTCTGCGGGTGGTGCAGTTCGACGATCTCGGCGGAGGTGAAGAAGCGGGCGGCCTGCTCGGCGAAGTGCATCGACAGGATCGCGCCGATGGCGAAATTCGGGGCGATCAGAACGCCGACGCCCGGCTTGGCGTCGACCCACGTGCGCACCTGCTCGAGGCGCTCGGCGGTGAACCCGGTGGTGCCCACGACCGCATGGATCCCGTTGTCCACGAGGAACTCGAGGTTGCCCATGACCACGTCGGGATGGGTGAAGTCGACGACGACCTGGGTGCCCGAGTCGACGAAATCCTTGAGCGAATCGCCCTTGTCGACGCCGACGGTGAACTCCGTGTCGGCGGCCTCGCGCACTCCGGCGACGATCGCCTGCCCGACCTTCCCGTTGCTGCCGAGCACCCCGACCTTGACCGCTTCCACCATCACTGACTCCTACTCGCCGATTCCCGCGCAAGTCTAGTGACACAGCCGTGCCGCGCGCCCCGGCGGCCGCCCTCGGCCGCCGCCGGAACTGTCCAGAATCTGGACACCTGTGATCTCGACCACGCGACACACTGGATCGCGTACCGGATCCGGTCCACGGATTCCGTTCGCCCGAGTGGGGCGCGGGATTCGCGACAACCGAGGGAAGCGAGTGAGGATCAATGATCAAGTTCGATGACAAAGTGGCCGTGGTGACCGGCGCCGGCCGAGGGCTGGGACGCTCGCACGCCGAGTTGCTCGCGTCGCGGGGCGCAGCCGTCGTGGTCAACGACCGCGACGCCGCGGCCGCCAAGGAGACCGTCGACTCCATCACGGCCGCGGGCGGCAAGGCGGTGGCGAACAGCGACGACGTCGTCCAGGGCGCAGAGGACATCGTCAAGACCGCCATCGACAACTTCGGACGACTCGACATCGTGGTGAACAACGCCGGGATCAACACGCCGACCCCGTTCGGGCCGGGCGCCGTCGACATCATCCGCAAGCACATGGAGGTCAACTTCTTCGGCACCGCCGCCGTGACGGCCGCCGCTTGGCCCCACCTCCTCAAGAGTGGCAACGGACGCGTGGTGAACACCTGCTCGCCGACCGTCGTCGGTTGGGAGGGCCAGAGCGGCTACGTCGTGTCCAAGGGCGCGGTGTACGCCTTCACGCGCACGCTTGCGATGGATGCGATCAAGGACGGGATCCGCGTGAATGCGATCGCCCCCACCGCATATACGCGGATGGCCGAGGAGGCCGACCTGCCGCAAGAGCTGAAGGACCAGCTCAAGTCCACGATGACCACGGCGATGGTCTCGCCCATGGTCGCCTACCTCGCCAGCGACGAGTGCAGCGTCGCCGGCGAGATCTTGATGACCCAGGGTGGTCTGATGCAGCGCATGTCGATCGCCATGAACGAGGGGTACACCAACCCCGACGTCACGCCCGAAGACATCCAGGAGCACATCGACCAGATCGAGGACGACTCGACCGCCAAGCCGCTCGGCATCGTCGGTTCCGACGACGGGACCGGTCTGCTGGATCTGTTCGAGTAGCCAGACCGACTCGGGCCCCGTGGACTCTGTGGGAGTTCGCGGGGCCCGACGCGTGTCGCCTGATCCTGCCCGGAATCGGCCGCCGCGTGGGTTAGCCTGGCCCGAATCCCCGAATGGAAGGCCATCGCCGTGCACGTTCTCCTGAAATCCCTACCGCTGCTCGTCGTCCCGCTCGTGTTCGCCGGGTGTTCGGGCGATTCGGCCAAGACCGAAGAGGTGACGGTGGTCGCCGTCGCCAAGGACGGGGCGCCCCGCGACGGTTGGACGGTCTCCCCCGACGCGCCGATCGATGTCGACTGCAGCGCCGGTCAGGCCAGCCCATCGTCGCGAACCGACGGGATGCGCTCGTGTGATCCGGTCGCCCTGCACGCCGACGTGTGCTGGCCGGCGAAGGACCCGGGCACGCTGCTGTGCGCCGAATCGCCGTGGGACAAGAAGCTGCGGCGCGCCAACGCCGGCGGCCCTCTCGCACCTGTTGCCAAGCCCGCCGACGCCCAGCCGTGGGGCCTGGAACTGGCGGACGGCACCAAGTGTCAGCTGCGCCGCGGCGGCGGCTGGGGCGGCGGACCGGACGACTCGACCCCGGTTTACGGCTGTCTCTCCGGCGATCTGGCCGTCCTGCAGATGAACAACGCCCCCGTGATCGACAAGTCGAAGGCCAAGTGGACCGTCAAGGTCGGGCAGATCGCCGCCAACCCCGATCCGCGGGTGCCCGCCCCGCAGGTCGTCGAGGTGGCGAAGGCCTACTTCACCGGCACCGAGGGATAACCCGCAGAACGAAACAGCGCGGTTGTCGGTGACCATCATCTGGTCACCGACAA
>NZ_JASGER010000096.1:0-21968 GCF_047606305.1 Gordonia sp. (in: high G+C Gram-positive bacteria)
CACGCCGCCCAGGATGCTGCCCAGGCCGCCGGCACCGCCGCCGCCACCGAGCGCGCCGCCCAGGATCTGGCCGAGGGCGCCGCCGGCGCCGCCCGCCTGAGCCTGCTGCTGACCGCCCTGCTGCGCGCCGCCCTTGCCGCTCATCAGCTTCTGGGTGACGAAGGCGATGACCAGCGGGGCCAGCATCGGCATGACCTTCTTGATCAGATCCGGCTGGACACTGGCCGGGGCCTGGCCCGCGGCCGCCTCGGCGACCTTGTCGGTGTTCTTGCCGAACAGGCCGTTCACCAGGCCCTCGCCGTCACCGGCGTCGGCGGCCTTGGTCAGCTCCTCGGGGGCCGGGCCGTCGCTGTCGGCGTGCGCCTGCAGGCCGTGCAGCAGGGTCGGAACCGCCTGCTGGACCGCGGCCTGTGCGGTCGACTCGTCGACGCCGAGCTTGGACGCGATGTCGCCGACGTTGATGGACTTCAAGAGATCGTCAAGATCTGCCACGTGGGTCTCCTTATTAGTGGCGTCGGGCGATTCTGGAGTCCCGTGCGCCGGTGGAATTCATGCTACCGAACGAACGAACTTCGCGGCTTCGCTCACAGCCCGGCGGGACTCGGGGGTCAGCATGGGGAACATCTGGAAGACGTGCCCCTGATCGGGCCACTGCTGCAGCTCCGATTGTGCGCCCGCGGCGACGAGCGCGGCGTGCAGGAACCGGGCGTCGTCGGCCATCACCTCGCGGCCGCCGACCTGGATGAGCGTGGTGGGCAGGTCGTCGGCCGGGCGCAGCGACACCGTCATCCGCGGATGGTGGGCGGGTGCCCCGTCGGTGTACATGTCCAGGAAGTGTTGTCCGGCCCGCGCCTTGATGATCGGGTCCTTCAGGCCGCGCGCCTCCCGGGCGATCGCCAGGCCGAAGGTCGGGTCCATCAGCGGCGAGAACAGGACCATGGCGCGCGGTTGCGGGCGGGACGCGGCCTGGTTGTCGGCGAGCAGGTCCATCGCCAGGTGGCCGCCGGCCGAGTCGCCGGCCACGACGATGTTCTCCGGCCGGTAGCCGTGGTCCAGGAGCCACTCGTAGCCGCGCACGGTGTCGTCGCCGGCCGCCGGGAACTGGTGTTGGGGCGCCAGCCGGTAGTCGAGGGAGAAGGCGACGCGGTCGGTGCGGCGGGACAACCGCGACACGAGCCCGCGGTGCGTGCGCGGGCTGCAGACCACGTAGCCCGAGCCGTGCAGGTAGTAGATGACGCGGGTGTCGGCGACACGGCGCTGCCCGACCCCCGGACCCCAGACCCACTCGCCGCGGACCTCGCCGTCGCCGGCGCGACTGCGCACCGGCTCGGTGCGGGTGCCCGACGGGACTGGGCTGGCCAGGTTGATCGCCTGGTTCACCACCGGCCGCAGCGCGGTGAGCAGCTGTGGCGTGCCAAGCGTCGCCATGCCGAAGGCCGGTTGCACGACCCGGGTCATCGAACCGTTGAGCGCACGGGCCCGCAGGGAACCGCGGGCGCCGGGAACTCCGATGTTCACGCTCATGAATCCCGACTGTACTGCCGATCGAGTGCTCACCCGGCCAACTCGCGCAGAACCGTGTTTCGCCGGGAAACATCCAGCTCACCTGTGGGAAATGTGATTGTCGTCTATCCGATTTCCCGTCTCGGCTCCTCGCGTGGGAGAATGACGGCACAACATGAATCGTCAGCAACGACGCTGACCCCCGCTGCGAGTCCGCGGCGGATTCACCCACAGTCCAATGTTTGGGGTGCCCAGCGTCGCGCACCGTTCGAGTGCAAGGGGCGATCATGCAGCAGCCTCCGGGACCCATCGGTCTCTACGATCCCGCCAACGAGCACGACGCGTGTGGCGTCGCGTTCGTCGTCGACATGCACGGCCGCAAGAGCCGCGACATCGTCGAGAAGGCGATCACCGCGCTGGTGAACCTCGAGCACCGCGGCGCCGCCGGCGCCGAGCCGAACACCGGTGACGGTGCGGGCATCCTCATCCAGATCCCGGACGCCTTCTTCCGCGAGGTCGTCGACTTCACCCTGCCCGCCGAGGGCGCCTACGCCTCGGGCATCGCCTTCCTGCCGCAGGGCACCCAGGACGCCAAAACGGCCGTCGAGGGCGTCGACAAGATCGTCGAGTCCGAGGGCCTGACCGTCCTCGGCTGGCGCGACGTCCCGGTCGACGACACCTCGATCGGCGCGCTCGCCCGTGATGCGATGCCGACGTTCCGGCAGATCTTCGTTGCGCTCGCCGGGAGCGAAGCGAGCGGGAGCAATGTTGACGGCGCGAGGTCCGACGAGTTGGAGCGCAAGGCCTACGTCGTGCGCAAGCGGGTCGAGCACGAGCTCGGCCACAAGGGTGCCGGCCAGGGCGCCGAGGCCTCGGGCACCGTCTACTTCCCGAGCCTGTCCGGGCGGACCTTCGTCTACAAGGGCATGCTGACGACCCCGCAGCTGCGCGGCTTTTACCTGGACCTGCAGGACGACCGCGTGGTCAGCGCGCTGGGCCTGGTCCACTCGCGCTTCTCCACCAACACCTTCCCCAGCTGGCCGCTGGCGCACCCGTACCGCCGCGTCGCCCACAACGGCGAGATCAACACCGTCAACGGCAACGAGAACTGGATGCGCGCCCGCGAGGCCCTGATGGACACCTCGGTGCTCGGCGAGGGCGGCGACCGGATCTTCCCGGTCTGCACCCCCGGCGCTTCGGACACCGCGCGCTTCGACGAGGCGCTCGAGCTGCTGCACCTGGGCGGTCGCAGCCTGCCGCACGCGGTGCTGATGATGATCCCGGAGGCCTGGGAGCGGCACGAGTCGATGAAGCCGGCGCACCGGGCCTTCTACGAGTACCACTCGGCGCTCATGGAGGCCTGGGACGGACCGGCGTCGGTCTGCTTCACCGACGGCAGCGTCATCGGCGCCGTCCTGGACCGCAACGGCCTGCGCCCGTCGCGCATCTGGGTCACCAAGGACGGCCTGGTCGTCCTCGGCTCGGAGGTCGGCGTCCTGGACATCGACCATGCCGACGTGGTCCAGAAGCTGCGGCTGCAGCCGGGCAAGATGTTCCTGGTCGACACCGAGCAGGGCCGCATCGTCGACGACGTCGAGATCAAGGACGAACTCGCCGCCGAGCACCCGTACCAGCAGTGGCTCGACGACAACCAGATCCAGATCGCCGACCTGCCGGCCCCCGAGCACATCCACATGTCGCACAAGCGCGTGGCGCACCGCCAGCAGCTGTTCGGCTACACGACCGAGGACCTCAACATCCTCGTCAAGCCGATGGCGGCCACCGGCGCCGAGGCGATCGGCTCGATGGGCACCGACACCCCCGTGGCGGTCCTGTCGGCGCGCTCGCGACTGCTGTTCGACTACTTCCAGCAGCTCTTCGCGCAGGTCACCAACCCGCCGCTGGACGCCATCCGCGAGGAGGTCGTCACCAGCATCGGCCAGCGCATCGGCGGCCAGCGCGACCTGCTCGACCCGACTCCCGAGTCGGCGCGGCAGATCGTGCTGCCCAGCCCGATCATCGACAACGACGACCTGCAGCGCCTGATCAAGATCGACGGCAAGGCCACCGGCTTCCCCTCGGTCCACATCCACGGCCTCTACCCGGTCGCCGAGGGCGGTGCCGGACTCCGCAAGGCCCTCGACGAGGTGCGCGCCAAGGTGTCCGCGGCCATCGCCGACGGTGCCCGGCTGATCATCCTGTCCGACCGCGAGTCCGACGAGACCCTCGCGCCGATCCCGTCGCTGCTGCTGACGTCGGCCGTGCACCACCACCTGGTGCGCGAGCAGACCCGCGGCCGGGCCAGCCTGATCGTCGAATCCGGTGATGCCCGCGAGGTCCACCACATGGCGACGCTGATCGGCTTCGGCGCGTCGGCGATCAACCCGTACATGGCCTTCGAGTCGATCGAGGACATGCTCGACTCGGGTGTCATCGAGGGCGCCACCGGCGACCACGCCTCGGACTTCGCCACCGCCCGCGCCAACTACATCAAGGCCGCCGGCAAAGGCGTGCTCAAGGTGATGAGCAAGATGGGCATCTCGACGGTCCCGTCGTACAACGGCGCCCAGCTGTTCCAGGTGATCGGCCTGAGCCAGGACACCGTCGACGAGTTCTTCACCGGCTGCAACAGCCAGCTCGACGGCATCGGCCTGGACGAGATCGCCGACGAGGTGGCCGCGCGCCACCACCTGGCCTTCCTCGACCGGCCCGCCGAGTGGGCGCACCGCGAGCTGCAGGTCGGCGGCGAGTACCAGTGGCGCCGCGAGGGCGAGTACCACCTGTTCAACCCGGACACGGTGTTCAAGCTCCAGCACTCCACCCGCACCGGTCAGTACAAGGTGTTCAAGGAGTACACGGCGCTCGTCGACGACCAGTCGCGCCGCCTGGGCACCCTGCGCGGCCTGTTCGATTTCAAGTTCGGCGACCGCGACCCGATCCCGATCGACAAGGTCGAGCCGGCCAGCGAGATCGTCAAGCGCTTCTCCACCGGTGCGATGAGCTACGGCTCGATCTCGGCCGAGGCCCACGAGACCCTCGCCATCGCGATGAACCGCCTCGGCGGCAAGTCGAACTCCGGTGAGGGCGGTGAGGACCCGCGCCGCTTCAGCCACGACGAGAACGGCGACTGGCGACGCTCGGCGATCAAGCAGGTGGCCTCCGGCCGCTTCGGCGTCACCAGCCACTACCTGAGCAACTGCACCGACATCCAGATCAAGATGGCGCAGGGCGCCAAGCCCGGCGAGGGCGGCCAGCTGCCGCCGCACAAGGTGTACCCGTGGGTCGCCGAGGTGCGCGGCTCGACGCCGGGCGTCGGCCTCATCTCGCCGCCGCCGCACCACGACATCTACTCGATCGAGGACCTGGCGCAGCTCATCCACGACCTGAAGAACGCCAACCCGCAGGCCCGCGTCCACGTGAAGCTGGTCTCCGAGATCGGCGTCGGCACCGTCGCCGCGGGCGTCTCCAAGGCGCACGCCGACGTGGTGCTCATCTCCGGCTTCGACGGCGGCACCGGCGCGAGCCCGCTGACGTCGCTCAAGCACGCCGGCGCCCCGTGGGAGATCGGTCTGGCCGAGACACAGCAGACCCTGTTGCTGAACGGCCTGCGCGACCGCATCGTCGTGCAGGTCGACGGCCAGCTCAAGACCGGGCGCGACGTGGTGATCGCCGCGCTGCTCGGTGGCGAGGAGTTCGGTTTCGCCACCGCACCGCTGGTCGTGTCCGGCTGCATCATGATGCGCGTCTGCCACCTCGACACCTGCCCGGTCGGCGTCGCCACGCAGAACCCCCTGCTGCGCGAGCGCTTCTCCGGCAAGCCCGAGTTCGTCGAGAACTTCATGCTCTACATCGCCGAGGAGGTGCGCGAGCTGCTCGCGCGCCTGGGCTTCCGTACCCTGCAGGAGGCGGTCGGCCAGATCGAGGCGCTCGACACCTCCAAGGCACTGGCGCACTGGCGCGACTCCAAGGCCGGCAAGCTCGACCTGAGCCCGATCCTGGCCGAGCCGGAGTCGCCGTTCATGAACCAGGACCGCTACTGCTCGGGCCGCCAGGACCACTCGTTGGACAAGGCGCTCGACCAGGAGCTCATCGCGCAGTGCCGCGAGGCGATCGACACCGCCAGCCCCATCTCGCTGAAGATGGCGGTCAGCAACGTCAACCGCACCGTCGGCACGATGCTCGGCCATGAGGTCACCAAGGCGCACGGCGCCCAGGGCCTGCCCGACGACACGATCCAGATCGCGTTCACCGGGTCGGCGGGCAACAGTTTCGGCGCCTTCGTCCCGTCGGGCATCACCCTGCGCCTGCAGGGCGACGCCAACGACTTCGTCGGCAAGGGCCTGTCCGGCGGCCGCATCGTCGTCCGCCCGACCGAGACCATGCCGAAGGGCTTCGTCGCCGAGGAGAACATCATCGCCGGCAACGTGATCGGCTTCGGCGGCACCGCCGGCTCGATCTACCTGCGCGGCATCGTCGGCGAGCGGTTCTGCGTCCGCAACTCGGGCGTCACCGCCGTCGTCGAGGGCGTCGGCGACCACGCTTGCGAGTACATGACCGGCGGCCGGGTGATCGTGCTCGGCGCCACCGGGCGCAACGTCGCGGCCGGCATGTCCGGCGGCATCGCCTACTTCTACGACCCGGACGAGCGCCTGGTCGAGAACCTCAACCCCGAGCTGGTCGACATCGAGCAGCTGGGCCCCGACGACGTCGAGTTCCTCTCGACGACGATCGCGGACTACCGCGACGAGACCGGCTCGCCGGTCGCCGAGCGGATCCTCGCGGACTTCGATGGCCAGCGCGCCCACTTCCGCAAGGTCATGCCCCGGGACTACAAGCGGGTACTGCTCGCCATCGAGGCCGCCGAGCGCGACGGCCGCGATGTCAACGACGCGATCATGGAGGCGGCAAATGGCTGACACGCGCGGATTCCTCAAGCACACCGATCGGGAGCTCCCGACCCGGCGCCCGGTCGAGCTGCGACTGCTCGACTGGAACGAGGTCTACACCGACTTCGACAAGGACACGCTCAAGACGCAGGCCAGCCGCTGCATGGACTGCGGTGTGCCGTTCTGCCACAACGGGTGCCCGCTGGGCAACCTCATCCCGGAGTGGAACGACCTGGTCTACAAGGGCCGGTGGAAGGACGGGATCGAGCGCCTCCACGCGACGAACAACTTTCCCGAGTTCACCGGGCGACTGTGCCCGGCGCCCTGCGAGGCGTCGTGCGTGTTGGGCATCAACCAGCCCGCGGTGACGATCAAGCAGGTCGAGGTCGAGCTCATCGAGAACGCCTTCGCCACCACCGGCGTCGAGCCGGTGCCGCCGACGACGCGGACCGGCAAGAAGGTCGCCGTCGTCGGATCCGGCCCGGCGGGTTTGGCCGCCGCCCAGCAGCTCACCCGCGCCGGTCACGCGGTCACGCTCTTCGAGCGCGCCGACCGGATCGGCGGACTGCTGCGCTACGGCATCCCCGAGTTCAAGATGGAGAAGAAGTACATCGACCGCCGCCTCGAGCAGATGACGGCCGAGGGCACCGAGTTCCGCACCGGCGTGAACGTCGGCGTCGACGTCACGGTCGACCAGCTGCGCGCCGACTACGACGCGGTGGTCCTCTCGGTCGGCTCGACCATCGGCCGCGACCTGCCGATCCCGGGCCGTGAGCTCGACGGCATCCACCAGGCGATGGAGTTCCTGCCGCAGGCCAACCGCGTACAGCTGGGCGACACCGTCGAGGGGCAGATCAGCGCCAAGGGCAAGAAGGTCGTCATCATCGGCGGCGGCGACACCGGCGCCGACTGCCTGGGCACCTCGCTGCGGCAGGGCGCGGAGAGCGTCCACCAGTTCGAGATCATGCCGCGCCCGCCGAGCGAGCGCGCCGACTCCACCCCGTGGCCGACCTACCCGCTCATGTTCCGGGTCTCCTCGGCCCACGAGGAGGGCGGCGAGCGCGTGTTCAGCGTGAACACCGAGAAGTTCACCGGCAAGGGCGGCAAGGTCACCGCACTGCACGCGCACGAGGTGAAGATGGTGGGCGGCCGCTTCGAGAAGGTCGAGGGCAGTGACTTCGAGCTCGAGGCCGATCTGGTCCTGCTGGCGATGGGCTTCGTCGGCCCCGAGCGCGGCGACCTGCTCGACAAGCTCGGCGTCGAGTACGACGCCCGCGGGAACATCAAGCGCGACGACGACTTCTGCTCGACGGTGCCCGGCGTCTTCGTCGCCGGCGACGCCGGTCGCGGCCAGTCGCTGATCGTGTGGGCGATCGCCGAGGGCCGCAGCGCCGCGGCCGCCGCCGACCGCTACCTGATGGGTTCGACGGACCTGCCGGCGCCGATCGTGCCCACGCAGGTCGCCCAGCGCTGAGCCCGGGCCCGGGTCGATCCGGGCTGGTTAGAGTGGACGACCATGCACATCGGTAGGCGGTACTCGCCGGTCGAGTTCCTCGCCTGGCGCCGCAGCGGCACGTTGGCGATCATCGTGCTGGTGACGATCCCGACGATCCTCTACGCGGTCTTCGGGTGGACGTTCCTGACGATCCCGTGGGAGCCGGTCGCGATCCTGGGCACCGCGCTCGCCTTCATCGTCGGTTTCAAGAACAACGCCAGCTACGACCGACTCTGGGAGGCGCGCAAGATCTACGGCTCCATCGTCAACGACAGCCGCAGTTTCGGGTTCACGCTCCGCGACGCCGCCGGCGGCAAGCGCGACGACGAGGTGAAGTCGATGTTCAACCGACACTTCGCCTGGTTGACGGCGCTGCGGTTTCAGCTGCGCGAGCCGCGCGAATGGGAGAACCAGCACCTCAAGTGGTTCCGCAAGTATCGCGACCGCACCTACGACGTGCCCGAGTGGAACACCGACCGCGACGAGGAACTGGCGCGCTACCTGTCCGACGAGGACTTCCGCTACGTGAAGGGCAAGACCAACCGGGCCGCACAGCTGCTGGCCATGCAGTCCGAGCACCTCGGGCAGTTGCGCCGCGCCGGGGTGATCAACGACTGGCAGTGGAAGGACCTGCAGGAGGATCTGGCCAAGCTCACCGACGACCAGGGGATGGCCGAGCGGATCAAGAACTTCCCGTATCCGCGCAACTTCGCGTCGATCGCGTCCTACCTCATGTTCGTGTTCGTCGTCCTGACCCCCTTCGGCCTGATGGAGCCGCTCGCGGAGATGGGCGACGGCACCTCCTTCGAGGGCAAGACCATCTGGCTGAACATCGTCGTGTCCGGGCTGGTGTGCGGGGTGTTCCACACCCTCGACGCGGTCGGCGAGGCCGCGGTCAACCCGTTCGAGGGCAGCGCCAACGACGTGCCGATCACCCAGATCAGCCGGGCCGTGGAGATCGACATGCGCGAGATGCTCGACGATGTCGGCATCCCCAAGCCGGTGGCCTCGCCCAAGCGAATCGTGATGTAGCTGCGCCCGTTGGGACGCAAAGACACTCAAGTTGCGCGGATTCTCGACTCTCCCGATAGACTTTGGGTCTCGCCTTTATCACAGATCAACAGTCAACTGGAGGAACGACATGCGGGCAGTTGTCCGACGGGTAGCCGCGGCTGCCGCCGCTCTCGTCGGCGCGACCGTCATCGGTGTCGGTGGCGCGGTGGTCGCACCGCAGGCCGCCGCCGATCCCTGCCCGCGGCTGTACGTCCTCGCCCTGGCCGGCACCTGGGCCCAGGGACCGGGTCTGCTCGGCGCCGTCACCGACGGCCTCGGCGGCGGCACCAAGGTCGATTACGTGGGCTACGCCCGCACCGCCTTCCCCTTCGAGAAGGGCGGCCGCAACTACGGCGCGTCCAAGGCGCAGGGCGTGAACAACGCGCGCGGTCTGGCGCTGCAGATGGTCCGGCGCTGCCCGGGCACGCGCGTCGCGCTCGTCGGCTACAGCCAGGGCGCCGACGCGGCCGGCGACCTCGCCTCCGAGGTCGGCACCGGTCTCTCGCCGCTGCGCCCGGGCAACATCGCCGGCGTCGTGCTCCTGGCCGATCCGCGGCGCTCCTACCGCGACCAGCTCGTCGGTCCGCGGCTGTCCGGTCAGGGCAGCGGCGGCCCCCGCTTCAACGGCTTCGGCGCGGTGAACCACAAGGTGTACACGATCTGCGAGCCCGAGGACATGTACTGCAACGTCCCGCGCGACTACTTCATCACCCGGATCGTGGGCTTCCTGGCCGAGGTCAGCAACCCGAATCCGTCGCAGATCCTCGCCTACGGCGGCGAGGCGGCGGCGATCCTGGGCGAGATGCTCACCCTGGGCGGCCCCGGCCAGATCGTGGCCGAGTTGTCCGACGCGAAGGCGCGCCAGCAGATCACCACGTTCATGGCCTTCATCCGGTCGGGGGCGCACGGCCGCTACGGCTCGTTCCAGGTGCGCCCCGGCGTCACCGCGGTGCAGTGGGCGCACAACTACCTGAACCGTCTGTGAACAGTGAGAAACGCCTCGTGCGGAGGGTCCCCCACGCGGCGCAAGGTTTGCTATTCTAAATCGCGTACTCGTCAGTAGTCATCCACCTGGAGCACCCACGATGTTCGCACCGCGCAGCGAGAGCAAGACCGGTTCCCAGCGACCCCACCTGATCAGTCTGGCCGCCGGTCAGGTGCGCCGCCCGATCGCGGCGCGACGGCTCCCGGAGTCCGGGGAACGCCTCGTGACCCCGGCCGAACTCAAGAACCTGGCGACCCGCTGACCGCGACCTTCGCCGAGTACTGGGCGAACTCGACCACGTCCCCGTCGACCAGCTGACGCCCGCGGCGGCGTTCGACATCGCCGTTGACGCGCACCAGGCCGTCGGCGACCACCGCCTTCGCATCCGCTCCCGACTCGATCAGATTGGCCAGTTTGAGGAATTGGCCCAGCTTGATCGAGCTGCTGTCGATGGGTACCTCGTCCATGCCTGCAGTCTAGATCGGCGGGGCAGGACTACCGTGGACCCGTGACTTCGACGACGCCGCCCCCGACTGCCGGGCGACCGGCGGCGCTGCGCACGCGCACCGTCCCCGGATTCGGCGTCGACGCCCCGCACGTCGTGTCGTTGATCGTCGGCACCCTCGCCGTGCTGGCCCTCGCGTCGTCGCTCTCCGCGCGCATCCGACACCTGCTGCACGTCCCGCGACAGTTCATCGACGGCTACGTCATCACCTGGCCGGACACGAGCTTCTCCTGGGCGTTCGTGCTGGTGTTGCTGGCCATCGCCCTGGGACACCGCAAGCGCGTCGCCTGGTGGATCCTGGTCGCCTACCTGCTGGCGTTCGCGGTCACCAACATCCTCGTCCTGAGCGGCACCGCGCCCACCTGGCTCGCGACGCGGCTCACCCACGACGACCAGCCCGCCGCGGCGGCCGGCCTGGCCATCGACGTGGTGGCGCTCCTCTTCCTGCTGGCGACGCGGCGCCAGTTCTACACGCGGGTGCGCCGGGGCGCCGCCCTTGCCGCGGTGGCCACCCTCGTCGGCGGACTCTTGATCGGCACCCTGCTCGGCTGGGGGTTGGTCGAACTCTTCCCACACACGCTGCAGCGCGGCGAGCGGCTCGCGTACGCGGCCAACCGAGTGGTCGCCTTCGCCTCGATCGACCCGCACAACTTCAACGGTCACCACGCCGTCGGGCCCGTCAACGGCCTCCTCGGGCTCTTCGGTGCGCTGGCGGTCCTGGCCGCGACGATCGTGCTCTTCCGGTCCCAGCGGCTGCACGGCCTGCTGACCCCCACCGACGAGAAGCTCATCCGCGCGCTCATCCAGACCTACGGCGCGAAGGACTCGCTGGCCTACTTCTCCACCCGGCGCGACAAGGCGGCGGTCTTCTCCCCGGACGGCCGTGCCGCCATCACCTACCGCGTCGAGGTCTCCGTCGGCATGGCCGGCGGCGACCCGGTCGGCGACCCGAAGTCGTGGCCTGCGGCCATCGCCGCCTTCATCGACGTCTGCGAGCAGTACGGCTGGCACCCCGCTGCGATCGGCGTCAGCGAGCGCGGCGCGGCCGCCTACCAACAGGCCGGGCTGAGCCTGCTCGGCATCGGCGACGAGTCGATCATCCACCCGCGCGAGTTCACCCTCGCCGGCCCGGAGAGCCGCAACGTCCGGCACGCCGTCGCCCATGCGCGGCGCCGCGGCCTCACCGTCCGGATCCGGCGGCACCACGAGATCCCGGCCGAGGAGATGGCCGAGATCGAGCAGCTCGCCGACGCCTGGCGCGACACCGACGAGGAGCGCGGCTTCGCGATGGCGCTCGGCCGGCTCGGCGACCCCCTCGACGGCGATTGCCTGCTGGTGCAGGCCGAGAGCGGCGGGGACGGGCCCGACCGGCGGACCGTCGGCATGCTGTCCTTCGTCCCGTGGGGTCCGACGGGGGCGTCGCTGGACGTGATGCGCCGCGATCGCAACGCGGGCAACGGCATCGTCGAGCTGATGGTCGTCGAACTGCTCGAGCGCGCCGACGAGGTCGGCATCACGAAGGTCTCGATGAACTTCGCGGCCTTCCGCGAGTTCTTCGAGCGCGGCGAGCGCATCGGCGTCGGACCGGTCGTGCGGGCGATGCACGGCGTGCTCACCTTCGCGTCGCGGTATCTCCAGATCGAGTCGCTGTACCGGTCCAACGCGAAGTACAACCCACAGTGGGTGCCGCGCTTCCTCGCCTTCGAGGACGCCCGCGTCATTCCGCGCGTGGGCACCGCGGCGATCGTCACCGAGGGCTTCGTCTCCCTGCCGACGTTCGCGGGCAAGCCCAAGGCGGGCCCGCCGGGACAATCGGCGGTGCCGGCGGGCGTCGACGTCGACGCGCTGGTCGCCCAGCTGGCCGACGAGGCGCGGGAGGTGCCGGTCGACCGTCGACCCGAACAGGTCCGCGTCCGGATGGGCAAGCTCGCCGAGCTGCGCGACGCCGGGATCGACCCCTACCCGGCCGGCGGCGCGGGCGAGGGTCCCTCGCACACCGTGGCGCAGACGAAGGCCGCACCCGTGGACACGCCGGTCGCGGTGGCCGGTCGCGTCACCGCGCTGCGCGACTTCGGCGGCGTGGTGTTCGCCGAGCTGCACGACTGGTCGGGTCAGACCCAGGTCGTGCTGGAGCCGGAGAACCTGGCACCGGGCTCGCCCGACCCGGCCCGCGCCATCGACCTGGGCGACCTGGTGCGGGTGGTCGGGCGGACCGGGCACTCGCGCAGCGGGGAGAGGTCGGTGCTGGCCTCCTCGTGGCGGATGCTCGGCAAGTGCCTGCACCCGCTGCCGGACAAGTGGCGCGGCCTGGCCGACCCCGAGGCGCGGGTGCGCCAGCGCTACCTCGAGCTGGCGGTCGACCCCGCCGCGCGCGACCTGCTCGCCGCACGGTCGGCGATCGTCCGGGCGCTGCGCGACTACCTCGTCGAACGGGGCTTCCTGGAGGTGTCGACGCCGATTCTGCAGCCGGTGCACGGCGGGGCCAATGCCGAACCGTTCCGCACGCACATCAACGCCTACGACCTCGACCTGTACCTGCGCATCGCGCCCGAGCTCTACCTCAAGCGGCTCTGCGTCGGCGGGGTGGAGAAGGTCTTCGAGATCGGCCGCAACTTCCGCAACGAGGGCGTCGACTTCAGCCACAACCCCGAGTTCACCAGCCTGGAGGCCTACCGCGCCCACGCCGACTACCGCGACATGGCGGTCATCGCGCGGGAGATGATCCAGGCGGCGGCGACCGCCGTCCACGGCGAGCCGGTGGTGCTGCGGCCCGACGGCGACGGCGGCCTGACCCGCGTCGACATCTCCGGCGACTGGACGAGCCGGTCGGTGTACGAGGCGGTGTCCGACGCGGTGGGCGAACCCGTCACCCCGGACACCTCGGTGGCGGCCCTGCGCGACATCGCCGAGCGGCACGACGTCGCGCTGCGGCCGATGTGGGGCGCGGCCCAGATCGTCGACGAGTTCTACGAGCGCTTCGTCGAGGCCCCGACCGGGCCGCCCGCCTTCTACTTCGACTTCCCGGCGGCCACCTCGCCGCTGACCCGCCCGCACCGCGAGATCGACGGTGTGTGCGAGCGGTGGGACCTGGTCGCGTGGGGCGTCGAGCTGGGCACGGCGTACACCGAGCTCACCGATCCGGTGGCCCAGCGCGAGCGGCTCACCGAGCAGTCGCGGCTCGCCGCCGGCGGTGACGCGGAGGCCATGGAGTACGACGAGGACTTCCTTCGCGCGCTCGAATACGCGATGCCGCCCACCGGCGGACTGGGTCTGGGCGTCGACCGGATCGTCATGCTGATCACCGGCACGTCGATCCGCGAATCGTTGCCGTTCCCGCTGACCAGGCCGCAGTCGGCGCCGGGGGTTACGCGCGAGTAATCGGCGGTTAGGATTCACTCATGAGCGAGCTGACATTCACCCCCACCGCCGACCTCGTCGACGAGATCGGCGACGACGTCCGCAGCTGTGACACGCAGTTCCAGCGCTTCGGCAAGCACCAGACCTTCGTCGGCACGGTGACCACCGTCCGCTGCTTCCAGGACAACGCCCTCCTCAAGGAGGTGCTCGGCGAGGACAACCCCGGCGGCGTGCTCGTCGTCGACGGCGACGCGTCGGTGCACACCGCGCTCGTCGGCGACCTCATCGCCGAACGCGCCCGCACCCACGGCTGGGTCGGCATCGTCGTCAACGGCGCCATCCGCGACGCCGCCACCATCGACGGCATGGAGATCGGGGTCAAGGCCCTGGGCACCAACCCGCGCAAGTCCTCCAAGACCGGCGCCGGTGAGCGCGACGTCCCCGTCGAGTTCGGCGGCGTCACCTTCACCCCCGGCGACACCCTGTACTCCGACGCCGACGGCATCGTCCTCGTCGCGCACGGCGCCTGACATCCACCACCGCTAGGAGAACCCCATGCCCGCACCGTCCGCCAGCGTCTTCACCCGGCTCAACAAGCTCATCGCGATCGACCCGACCGCCAAGCGCAAGACGCGCCCGATCCTGGAGGCCTTCAGCGGCACGGAGATGGCGCAGATCCCGATCGGCACCGCCGAGGACCTGCGGGACGCGGTCGCGGCGGCCCGCGTCGCGCAGCAGGGGTGGGCGCAGCGCACGCCGAAGCAGCGCGCCAAGGTGCTGTTCGAGTTCGCCCGCCTGGTCCACCGCGACGCCGACAAGCTGATGGACATGGTGCAGGCCGAGTCCGGCAAGGCGCGCCAGTACGCGCAGGAGGAAGTCCTCGACGTCGCGCTCACCGCCCGCCACTACGCCAACGCCGGACCGTCGGCGCTGGCCGAGCACAAGGCCAAGGGCATGATCCCCGGTGCCACCGACGTGCGCGTGCGCTACCAGCCCAAGGGCGTCGTGGGCGTCATCTCGCCGTGGAACTACCCGCTGACCCTCGCGGTGTCCGACGCGGTGGCGGCCCTGCTCGCCGGCAACGCCGTCGTCATCAAGCCGGACAGCCAGACGCCGTACTGCGCACTGTCGGCCGCCGAGCTGCTGTACGAGGCCGGCCTGCCGCGCGAGCTGTTCGCCGTGGTCCCCGGTCCGGGCGGCGTCGTCGGCCAGGAGATCGTCGCGCAGACCGACTACGTCATGTTCACCGGTTCGTCGCAGACCGGGTCGGAGCTGGCGTCGCAGGCCGGCAAGCGGCTCATCGGCTTCTCCGCCGAACTGGGCGGCAAGAACCCGCTGATCGTCACCAAGGGCGCCAACCTGGACCAGGCGGTCCCCGGCGTGGCCCGCGCCTGCTTCTCCAACTCGGGTCAGCTGTGCATCTCGATCGAGCGCATCTACGTCGAGAAGGGCATCGCCGACGAGTTCACCAAGCGGTTCGCCGCCTTCGTCGGCGACATGAAGCTCGGTGCCGCCTACGACTTCTCGGTCGACATGGGCTCGTTGGCCTCGGCCGCCCAGGTGGAGACCGTGCAGGCCCACCTCGACGACGCCGTCAAGCACGGCGCGACGGTACTCGCCGGCGGCAAGCGGCGCGAGGACCTCGGCCCGTTCTTCTTCGAGCCGACGGTGCTGGCCGACGTCACCGAGAAGGCCATCTGCCACAAGCAGGAGACCTTCGGGCCGCTCGTCGCGATCTACCCCGTCGACTCGGTCGACGAGGCGATCAAGTTGGCCAACGACACCGAGTACGGGCTCAACGCCAGCGTCTTCGCCGGCAGCAGCTCGGAGGCGAACGCGATCGCCGACCAGCTGCGCGCGGGCACCGTCAACATCAACGAGGGCTACGCCGCGGCGTGGGGCTCGACGGCCGCGCCGATGGGCGGCATGGGCATCTCCGGCGTCGGCCGCCGGCACGGCGACGAGGGCCTGCTGAAGTACACCGAGCCGCAGACGGTCGCCGAGCAGCGGTTCATCGGCATCGACGGGATGCGCGGCGTGCCGCAGAACGTGTTCCTGAAGTTGACGCCGAAGGCCATGGACGCCCTGAAATTCCTCCCGGGACGGTAGGTTTACGTTCCATGACGAAACTGATGACCCGAGCCGCCGTCGCGGTGGCCGCCGCCACGATGATCGGCGCCGGTCTGGCGGCACCCGCCGGTGCCGCGCCGGCCGCTCCCGCCGTCCCCGGCTTGCCCGCGCCGCATGACGCCGCCTCGATGAAGCTGGCCGACTGGTACGGCACCGCCTTCGTGGTCACGCTGGTCTCGTCGGACAACGGCTGGTACACCCTGCAGCACGACGGCGGCTCGCGGCCGGTCGTGCTGGAGCAGCGCAGCGTCCGGTACCGCCCGCGCGTCAAGGAGCCCAAGGGCACCCCGTGGCGCCGCGTGGCCATCGCCTTCCGCGGCTCCCCGCTGATCTGGGGCCAGTGGAACCGTCTGCCCGGCTACAACGGCAAGCAGTTCCGCCTGTGCCGCCTCGCCGTCGACGGCAAGCAGTGCACGTCGTACAGCAACGTGCTCGTGCCCTAGTCCTCCGGCAGCTCCGCGAACGCCCGCTTGGTGCCCAGGTACCAGTCCATCGACTTCTTGGGTCGGCGCCAGCGCGCCTTCATGGCGTCGCGCGCCTCCTGGTGGCTGGTGTCGCCGACCTTCTCCGCCTCCTTGAGGTGACGGTCCTGTGCCTTGATCACCTCGTCGGCGGTCTCGCCGTGATGGGCCAGGTCGCAGGGGCCGCCGAGCTGGCGGCAGGTCATGGTCTTCATGATCGGTCTCTTCCGTCGCAGGAGGGGCCGGTATCTCCGCCCCTACTCCGTTGACGAATCGGCGCGCCGATGTGTGACACGGGCCAGCAACTCGGCATCGGCGCGGAAGGTGATGGACCGGACGGTTCCACCGGCGACGTCGAAATCGAAGACGACCATCGGCCGGCCCCGGTGGAACCAGGCGAAGACCGGACGCCCGTCGACGGTGGCCGGCAGCGCCGCATGGGCCGAGCCGTTGAAGAACTCGGCGATCGCCCGGCTCCCGTCGATCCGTTCGGGCGTTCCGGTGGCGATCGCACCCGCGTCGGCGCGGACGCGCGCGTCGGGGGCCAGCAGCGAGAGCAGCCGATCGAACTCGCCGCCACGCGCTGCGGTCATGAAGGCGTCGACGACCTCGTGGTCGGCCGCGCCCGAATCGGGCTCCGGTTGGCGCACCTTGCGCCGGGCGCGTGAGGCCGACTGGCGGGCGGCGGCGGGGGTGAGGTCCAGCGCGGCGGCGATGACGGGGAAGTCGAAACCGAACGAGTCGTGCATGACGAAGGCGACGCGCTCGATCGGCGTCAGCCGGTCGAGGACCACGCCCAGGGCGTCGACGACCGAGTCACCCAGCAGTGCCTCGTCGGCGGGACCGGGCTCGGGAGCGGCGTCGTCGACGGCGTCGGCCGGCTCGGGGACGCGAGCCTTGAGCCGGTCCAGGCAGAGCCGGGTGGTGACGGTCGTGAGCCAGGCCGGCAGGTCGTCGACGGGGGAGTCGGTGCCGGCCAACCGCAGCCAGGCCTGCTGCACCACGTCCTGTGCCTCGACGGGGTCGGCGAGCATCCGGCTCGCGAGACGCGTCAGCCGTGGGCGCTCGGCCTCGAACTGTTCGGTGTGATCGGTCGGGTCCATGTCGGTCCCAGGGCGACGGTCAGCCGGCGACGCCCAGGCGCGCGAGGATGTCGGCGTCGATCGCCGAGAGCTCGTTGCCGATCGCGCGGTGCGCGTTCTTGCGGGCCCCCGGGTTCATCGACTCGGCGGCGTCGACGGCGACGGCCAGGTTGTCGAGGCGGGCGTCCATCGCGGAAGCGAAGTCCATCGAATCGGTGCTCGTATCCGTGAGCGTCAGGCTGCGCAGCGACTGGCGGGTGGTCGCGATGCGGGCGGCCAGCGGCGCCCCCTTGCCGGTGAACCGGCGCAGCGTCTCCGGCGCGACGCCGTGGCGCGCGGCCTGGTAGTCGCCCAACTTCTCCCGCGCCGCGACACCGCCGCGATAGGCGATGGGTGCGGCGATGGGCGCCACGATCCGGGCGATCGACAGGGCGCGCTTGGCGTTCTTCGGGGTCAGCCGCTGCTTCTTGGCGGCGGCCTCGATCTCGGCGGTGCGCGCCTTCGCGTCGGCGATGGCGGCCTTCGACTCGTGCTTGGCGGTGCGGGTCTGCGCACGCAGCTCGCGCTTGTGGGCGCGGTCCGACGTCCGGGCGGTGCGGCGCTGGTCGCGCTTGCCGTCCTTCTCCGTGCGCTTGCGCTCGGCGCGGCGCTCCTTGGCGTCGTACTTAGCCTCGAACTTGGCGCGCTGCTTCATGGCCTTCTTGGCGGCCTTCTTGTCGGCCCGGGCCTGCTTGCGCTGACTGCTGCTGGAGAACAATCCCATGGGGGCAACCCTAGGGCATCGGCGGCGGCCGCGTCGCGGGTCGCCTTTCGCCTCGGCGTCCGACCGATCGGTTACGTTGACATGTGTGAGAGCGAGGTGGGCGTGAGCACAGCGACGGCGAATCCGACGGGCGTCCTGCTGACCGCCCGCGACCTCTCCGGGTGTGCGCACAAGCTGGCCCTCGACAACTCTCCGGCGGCGCGCGACCTCGGCTTCGCGGTCGAGGAATCCCCGGAGGTCAGCCGCCGCAAGGAGGCCGCCGCCCTGCACCGCACGCGCGTGCACGACTTGTTGTCCGGGGTGCACAGCGACGAGGGTCGGACGACGTTCGCCACCGTCGCCGACGGTCCGCGAGCCGACCGCGTCGCGCAGACGATGGCCGCCGCGGCCCGCGGGGTGCGGTGGATCTGGAACGCCACCCTGCCCGACGACGTCGTGGGCCGTCGGCGCGGGCACAGCGAGATCCTCGTGCACGACGGCATCGGCTACCTGCCGGTGATCGTCGTGAACCACCGCGTCACCCGGCCGGCCGGCCCGCCCAAGCGCGACGAGAACGGGGTGGCCGAGGCGCCGCGCACGATCCTCACCAGTCCGTTGTGGACCTGGCTGCCGCAGGAGGACGCGACGCGGACGATGCGGCCCAACCGTCGCGACCAGCAGCGGCTGCAACACCTCACCGAGATGCTCGTCGCCTCCGGCCTGTCCGGCGACCGCGGCCCCGGGCAGTGGCGCGCCGGTGTCATCGGCATGGATGCGGACTGCATCGCCGTGCTCGACGTCGGGCCGTCACGGGAGGAATTCGCCCGGCTCACCGGCGAGCGACTGGCCATCGTCGACCAGCGGGTGGCGACGCGGCCGAGTCGCGTCGGCGAATGCCGCGATTGTCCGTGGTGGCCGCAGTGTGAGGCCGAGCTGGTCGCGCGCGACGACGTGAGCCTCGTGGTGAACGGGATGATCGCCGACGCCCTGCGGCAGAACGGGATCGTCACGATCGCCCAGCTGGCCGACGCCGATCCGCAGGTGTCACCCCCGCAGTGGCGGACCGGTTCCTTCGCCGACTCCGTGGCCGCCGCGCGGTGCCATCGCACCGGGGACCTGATGGTCCGGCGCGGCGAGGAGACGCCGGTGGCCCGCGCCGACGTCGAGGTCGACGTCGACATGGAGAGTTACGGCGAGGACGGCGCCTACCTGTGGGGCACGCTGCTCACCGATCGCGCCGATCCCGCTCGACCCGTGGTCTACCGGCCGTTCGTCACGTGGCGCCCGCTGCCGACGACAGCGGAGGCCGAGTCCTTCGCCGCCTTCTGGCGCTGGCTGCACGAGGAGATGGCCGCCGCACACGCCGCCGGGAAGTCCTTTGCCGCCTACTGCTATTCCGAGCAGGCGGAGAACCGCTGGCTGCGCGGCTCGGCCGAGCGGTTCGCCGGTATGCCGGGGATCCCGACGCTCACCGAGGTGGAGGAGTTCATCGCCTCACCGCAGTGGGTGGACGTGTACGCGGCCGTGTCGTCGAACTTCTACTGCCCGAAGGGCAAGGGCCTCAAGCGGGTGGCGCCGGTCGCCGGGTTCAACTGGCGCGACGAGCAGGCCAACGGCGCCGCGTCGATGGACTGGTATGCCGCGGCCGTGGGCCTGGACGGGCGGATGCCCGACGAGTCGCAGCGCACGCGCCTGCTGCAGTACAACGAGGACGACGTGTGGGCCACGAAGGTCCTGCGGGAGTGGATGGATTCGTCGGAGGTCAAACGTCTCCCGACGATGCGCGATCTGCTGCGCTGACGGCTACGACGCGGCGGCGAGCCGGGCTTCCAGCGCCGCCTCGACCGGCGACGGACGGTATTCCGGTTCCCAGGTCTCGGGCATGGCACGTCGCATCGGCGGGGCCGGCCGCGGCTTGGGCGGGTCGTCGGCCGTGGCGTCGTCGGTCCGGGCGAGTACGACGCGGCGGTGGATCGGGTTGGTCCGGTACGGGCCGGTGCTGCCGACCAGGCGCCAGCCGGTGCGCCCGGCGTCGGGGCCGGTGGTGAGGACGGTGGTCTCCCACTGGCCGGGCCGGTCGCCGACGTTGCGGTTGTCGGGGCCGCAGGCGAGGGTGAGGTCGTTCAGATTGGTCATGCCGCCCTTGGCCCAGTCGAGCTCGGCGTGGTGGACCTGGCACTGGGAGGCAGGCCGGGTGCACATGGGCCGGGTGCAGCCGTGGTGGGCGCCGAAGAGGGCCAGGCGCTGGGCCTTGGTCGCGATGCGGGCACCGCGGTAGAGGTCGAGTACCTGGCGGGTACCGGAGCGGAACACCTCGAGCCAGGGTGTCGCGTCGGCGGCGAGCTCGACCAACCCGGTCACCGGCAGCATGGTGCCGGTCGCGGTCAGTGCCACCCCGGCACGGCGGGCCAGGTCGCCCTCGTCGACGGTGATCACCAGCTGGGCGGGGAGGCGGTCGGGTCGGCCCAAGGACTCGTGCCCGAGGAGCCAGTCCAGACCGGCCTCGATGGCGTCGTGGTTGCGCTGGGCCGCGGTCCGACGGTCGCGCGCCGCGGCGTCGGCGAGCGCCTCCCGGTCGTCGGCGCCCAGCTCCGATGCCGGTCCCCGCAGGCAGTCCTCGTCGTCGGGGTTGTTCATGCCGGGCTTGGCCAGGTTGTCCAGCAGCACTTCGAGCTTGGCGCGCAACTGCGGGGTGAGGTACCCGCTGATCGACGACATCAGCCGGGAGTCCTGGCGGCCGATGGTGATGCCGCGCTGGCGCTTGCGGTCGACGTCGTCGGTGAGGCTGCCGTCCGGGTCGAGGTGGGCGAGGATCCGCTGTCCCACCTTTCCGATCTCGTCGGGCATGAGGTCGGACGCGGCCGTGGTCATCATCGTCAGCGCCATCTCGGCGTCCTCGATGTCGGCGGCCTGCGGGATCTTGTCCATCACCTTCTCGATCTCGCGCACGTGGTGGCCCGAGATCTCCCCGGCGGCCACCGCGACGGCGGCCTCCTCGCGCTTGGGCGGCAGCTTCTCCCCGGTCATCGCGGTCAGCCGGCCGATGGCGGCAGCGGTGTCCTCGCGCTGACGGGCCACGGCGGCGCCCAGGCGCAGATGCTGGGCGTAGAAGTCGCGGGGCTTGGTGTGCCCGGTCCGCAGGAAGACCTGCCGGTCGTTGACCTCCACGTACAGCGCCGCATCGACGCCGTCGCGCCGTCTGCGGGCGGTTTCGAGGGTCTCGACGGTCGCCTGCACCTCGTCGTCGGTGAGCAATCCGAGTGGGGCCGATGCCAGCCGTTGCTCCGCCGCGTCGATGAGCCGAGCCAGCGCCAGCGGGGATTCCGGAAGCGCGGATGACAACATGTTGTGCGTAGTATCTGCCACCCGAATCCACCTCCTGAACTGCGACGATAGGACTCTATTCGAACTTGTGTTCCACGGTACGCCCGACCTCTGACAACGGCAAGGGGAACGGGGGTGAGGATTTCAGGTTGCGGGTCCGCGGCGCCCTAGCCGGTCGCGTCGAGCTTGGCCACGACGTCGCGCTGGGGCTAGCGGCGGATCGCGCGGAGGGCGTCCAGAAAGCGGCCGCTGCCCAGGACGGCGAGGGTCGCCAGGCCCATCAGGGCGGCGGGGCCGTAGCCGTCGGCGAGGCCGCCGAAGTCGCCGACCGGCGAGGCGTTCACGTCGGTGACCGCCGGCTTGGCCGGCTCGGGTCGCGACGGCTCGGGGAGTTTGGGCGCCGGTGCCTGCGGCGCCGTCGGGCGGGCGGGCGCCTCGGGTGCGG
>NZ_JASGER010000097.1:0-2726 GCF_047606305.1 Gordonia sp. (in: high G+C Gram-positive bacteria)
GCTCGGCGACGCCCGCCCCGCGGTGGCGGGCCGCCGAGTCGGCGCCGAACAGCGGCGCCCGGGTGATCGCGGCCGGTCGCAGCAGGGCGCTGGTGCCGGTACCCGCAAGGTCGGCGACGAAGGTCTGCTCTGCGGTCGTCGCCTCATGCGCAGTGATGGCGGACCGGAGGTCGGCGGCGGTGAGGGCGGGCAGATCGGCCTGCAGCAGCACGACGCCGTCGACCGCCCCTATGCGGCCGGTCAGCTCGTGCTGACCGTGGACGAACGCGGCGTTGAGGCCTCCGCCGGCGACCGGTTCGTCGGCGGTGTGTGCGCCCGCGGCCGCCGCGGCCGCGGCGATCCGGGGGTCGGGCGTCACCACCAGGGCGGTCACCCCGGCGGCGGACGTCGCGGCGAGCACGTCGGCGAGCATCGCCAGGACCAGCGAGGAACGGTCACCGACTGCGCCGGTCAGGCGCGATTTCGCCTCCGGCAGCGGCTTGACCGCCAACACTGCTCCCCATGCCACGCCCTCCATCATGGCAGGGTCTGCGGCCGCCGCCACCCGGGCCGACGGGGGACTAGCCTGGCAGCCATGGGTACGCCGAAGTCCGAGCCGGTCGAGTTCACCGGGCGAGTCAGCGCGATCGGTGAGCGACTGGTCGTCCGCCTGCCCGCGGAGGCGAGCGCCGCGCTGCCCTCGCGCGGTCAGGTCGCCGCCACGGTGACCGTCGCCGGGCACACCGCCGACACCGTCGTCGAACCCGACGGGCGCCGCGGGCACTGGCTGCCGGCCGACGGCCTCGCCGGGCTGGGCGAGGGCGACGACGCCGCCATCCGGGTGGTGCCGACCAAGGAATGGCCCGAGCCGGTCCGGCCCGACGACTTCGCCGCCGCACTGGCCGGTGCCCCCGATATCGCCGACCTGTGGGAGGCGATCACCCCGATGGCGCGCTGGGAATGGGTCCGCTGGATCAACGCGACGAAGAACCCCCAGACCCGGCAGCGGCGGATCGAGGTGGCCGTCGACAAGCTGCGCAACGGCAAGCGGCGCCCGTGCTGCTTCGACCTGTCGTCCTGCACCGACCCCGAAGTCGCCACGAGCGGCAAACTCATCGAGGCCTGACGCCGCCACGGGCGCGGCTATTCTGGCGCCATGGAATCGGACGTGTGGGCCCTCATCGTGATCGTTGTCGTGGTCACGATCGCCCCGATCGGCCTGCTGGCCCTGCGGCTGCGCAAACAGCGACGCGGCGGATTCCCCGACGACTACTCCGACATCGACCCGCTGAACTCGATGCCGCACTATCGCCAGGAGCGTCCGGTCACCTCCTATCGGACGGATTCGCTGATCGTCGACCCCCACGATCGCGGCCCCGTGCCCGTGGGCAAGAGGCGAAAGCCGCGAGCGGCGAACCCGTCGCAGACCGACCGCTAGGCTGGGGGAACGGAATCGACGGGAGAGGGGTCGGCGTGCAAGCGGTCGTGATGGGTGCCGGATCGTGGGGGACGACGGTGGCCAAGGTCCTCGTCGACGCGGGTACGCCGACGCGGATCTGGGCACGGCGCGCCGCGCTGGCCGACGCGATCAACGCGACTCACGAGAACCCCGACTATCTGCCCGGAGTCGCGCTGCCCGAGGCCCTGTCCGCGGTCAGCGACGTGCCGGCTGCGCTGGACGGTGCCGACGTGGTCGTCCTCGGAGTTCCGTCGCAGTCGTTGCGCCCCAATCTGGAGCAGTGGTCGCCGCATCTGACCGACACGATGACCTTCGTGTCGCTGGCCAAGGGCGTCGAGACGTCGACGATGATGCGGATGTCGGAGGTGATCGCCGACGTCACCGGTGCCGCGCCCGAGCGGATCGCGGTGCTGACCGGGCCGAACCTGGCCAAGGAGGTCGCGGCCGGGCAGCCGGCGGCGACCGTGATCGGCTGCGTCGACGAGCAGCGCGCCGTCCTCCTGCAGGAGGCCTTCTCCACCAGCTACTTCCGGCCGTACACCAACACCGACGTCATCGGCTGCGAGCTGGGCGGTGCGGTGAAGAACGTCATCGCCCTGGCGTGCGGTATGGCCGCCGGGGTCGGGTTCGGGCAGAACACGCTCGCCACGATCATCACCCGCGGGTTGGCCGAGACGATCCGCCTCGGGGTCGCGGCCGGCGCCGACGTGCAAACCCTCGCCGGTCTCGCCGGCATCGGGGACCTCGTGGCCACCTGTTCGTCGCCGCTGTCGCGGAACCGGACCTTCGGCTACGCGCTCGGGCAGGGCAAGACCCTCGAAGAGGCCCAGGCCGCGACCAACGGCCAGGTCGCCGAGGGCGTGAAGTCCTGCGCATCGGTGCGCGCGCTCGCGCAGATCCACGGCGTCGACGTCCCGTTGACCGATGCGGTCGACGACGTCTGCCACAAGGGGCTGACCGTCCCCGACGCGATCGCCATGCTCCTGGGGCGGCCGCGCAAGCCGGAGATCCGCTGAGCGCTACCCGAGCTCGAGCGGCCCGCGTGCCAGGTTCTTGTCGATCAGGGCGGTGACCTCGCTGATCGGGGTCGGACCGGAGTCGCGGGGCAGCCACAGCGCGACATACGGGCGGTGGTCGACGGCGACGTACGCGACGCCGGTCTTCTGCTCGTCGGTGATGAACCACTGCGCCGAGTCCACGACCTGCAGGCGTGAGGACGGGGCCAGCGCCGCCGGGCGGGCGACGCCGCAGCGCAGCGCGACCGAGTCCCCGCTGCGCGAGCGCCAGC
>NZ_JASGER010000098.1:0-7076 GCF_047606305.1 Gordonia sp. (in: high G+C Gram-positive bacteria)
AGAGCCGCGACGGCGTCGGCCGCCGCGACGCGCGGGGCGGGCGTCGCGGTGAAGTCGAGCAGCAACGCGGCGCGTCCGGCCGGTCTTTCCCGCATACCGATCAACCTAGCCGTCGGGATAAGTTACCGGCGGGTTACTAACGGGACCCGCGTTCGCCGCCGTGCACCCCGGGACGCTAGTTTGTAGGGGAAACTCTCACCTGAGTAAAGGGGTTCTCGTGTCTGCTGAAAAAAGCCCAGCGACCGACTCGGCCTCAGCGACGTTCACCTACCCCGGTGGCCAGCTGGAGCTTCCGATTCTGCCCGCGACCGAGGGAAGCGACTCGGTGGCACTGGGCAACTTCCTGTCGCAGACCGGGATGACGACGTACGACGGCGGATTCGTCAACACCGCGTCGACGAAATCGGCCATCACCTACATCGACGGCGATGCCGGCATCCTGCGCTACCGCGGCATCCCGATCGAGCAGCTGGCCGAGCGCTCGACCTTCATCGAGGTCAGCTACCTGCTGATCCACGGTGAGCTCCCGACGCAGGCGCAGCTCGACGACTTCACCGACAAGATCCAGCGGCACACGCTGCTGCACGAGGACCTCAAGCGGTTCTTCGACGGCTTCCCGCGCAACGCGCACCCGATGCCGGTGCTCTCCAGCGCGGTCAACGCCCTGTCGGCGTACTACCAGGACTCGCTGGACCCCAAGGATCCCGAGCAGGTCGACCTCTCGACGATCCGCCTGCTGGCCAAGCTGCCGACCATCGCGGCCTACGCCTACAAGAAGTCGGTCGGCCAGCCCTTCCTCTACCCGGACAACTCGTACAGCCTGGTGGAGAACTTCCTGCGCATGACCTTCGGTTTCCCGGCCGAGCCCTACGAGGTGAACCCCGAGGTCGCCAAGGCCCTGGACATGCTGTTCATCCTGCACGCCGACCACGAGCAGAACTGTTCGACGTCGACCGTGCGCCTCGTCGGCTCCAGCCAGGCGAACCTCTTCACGTCGATCTCCGGCGGCATCAACGCCCTGTGGGGCCCGCTGCACGGCGGCGCCAACCAGGCGGTGCTGGAGATGCTCGACGAGATCCGCGAGTCCGGCGGCGACACCAAGGCGTTCATGACCCGGGTCAAGAACAAGGAAGACGGCGTGAAGCTGATGGGCTTCGGGCACCGCGTCTACAAGAACTACGACCCGCGCGCGGCGATCGTGAAGAAGACCGCCGACCAGATCCTCGACTCGCTCGGCGTCTCCGACGACCTGCTGGACATCGCCAAGGGCCTGGAGGAGGTCGCGCTCAACGACGACTACTTCGTCGAGCGCCGCCTGTACCCGAACGTCGACTTCTACACCGGCGTCATCTACCGGGCGATGGGCTTCCCGACGCGCATGTTCACCGTGCTCTTCGCCCTGGGCCGACTGCCCGGCTGGATCGCGCACTGGCGCGAGATGCACAACGACCCGACCACCAAGATCGGCCGTCCGCGCCAGCTGTACACCGGATACACCGAGCGCGACTACGTCCAGATGGGAAAGCGATAACCATGGCGAATCTCGAGAAGCCCGAGGTCGAATTCCCCGAGGGCCCGGCGCCCACCGAGCTGGAGATCACCGACATCGTCGTGGGGGACGGCGCCGAGGCGCTGCCCGGCTCGACCGTCGACGTGCACTACGTCGGCGTCGAATACGACAGCGGTGAGGAGTTCGACTCGTCGTGGAGCCGCGGGGAGTCGGTCGACTTCCCGTTGAACCGGCTGATTCCCGGCTGGCAGGAGGGCATCCCCGGCATGAAGGTCGGCGGTCGCCGCCGCCTGGTCGTGCCGCCGGCGCTGGCCTACGGCCCGGCTGGAGCCGGACACCGGCTGTCGGGCAAGACCCTCGTCTTCGTGATCGACCTGCTCGGCGTCAGCTGACCCGCCGGGCGGGTCAGCCGCTCAGCTGAGGTGGAACGGCGGCGCGTCGTTGCGCGTCGCACACAGCGCCCGGGCGCGCTCGCCGTATCCGGTGCGCGCGATCTTGAGTCGGTTGTTGACGCTCAACCGGCAGCTGGCCCGCAGGCCCTCCTGCTGGATCTTCACCGCGAGGATCTGCTGCGGCACCCGGCTGCGGAACGCGTACACCCGGTAGTACCGCCCGTCGGGCAGGCGGTCGCTCTGGCGGAAGTCGAAGTGCTTTTGGATCAGGTGGTTGTTTCCGTTGTAGTAGGACACGGTCGCCCAGGTGGTGTCCGAGTAGACCTCGAAGGACACCCGGTCGCCGTTGCCCACGTATCGCCAGCTCGCCTCGGCCGGTCCGGCGGTCGCCGTGCCGACGGAGCCCAGGCCGCCGAGCAGTGCCGCCGCGGCGGCCATTCCCAGGATCGACTTTCGCATGGTTGGAAAGTCTAGCCAGGCCCGCGCGTGTCCGATGCGGGGACGGTAGGTTGACGGTCATGATCCACAGCTCAACCCAGGAATCGGTGACCACGATCGAACTCGGCCGCGAGGCCAAGCGCAACGCGCTCGACGAGGAGATGGTCGAAGGATTGACGGCCGCGTTCGACGCCGCCGTCGCCGGCGGCACCCGCGCCATCGTGCTGACCGGCCGCGGCTCGGTGTTCTGCGCCGGCGCCGACCTCTCCGGGCCCGTGTACGACCGCGACTTCCTCGACCGGCTGATCGCCCTGCTCAAGCAGATCGAGGCCACCCCGATCCCGGTCATCGCCGCGCTCAACGGCCCGGCGATGGGCGCCGGGCTGCAGCTGGCCATGGCCGCCGATCTGCGCGTCATGGCGCCGGGCGCGCTGATCGCCATCCCGGCGGCCAAGATCGGCGTCGCCGTCGACGAGTGGACCATCCGCCGGCTGGTGTCGCTGGTCGGCGCCGGTCCCGCCGCCGGTGTGCTGATCGGCTGCGAGGCGATCGACGCCGAGCGGGCCGCCGCACTCGGATTCGCCAACCGGATCGGCGACCTCGCCCAGGCCCGGGAATGGGCATCGGCGATCGCGGCGCTCGCACCGCTGACGCTGCAGCACTACAAGCTGGTGCTCAACGGCGACGGCGCGCGCGACGAGGCCCCCGCCGAGCGGGTCGAGGCGATGATGCGCGCGTGGCTCAGTGAGGACCTGCAGGAGGGCAAGGCGGCGCGCGCCGAGAAGCGGCTGCCGGTCTACCACGGTCGCTGAGCGCCTCGTGCCGGTCGAACGACCGACACCGCCGACCGGTCGACGGCGCGGGGGACGTAGGGTCGCTGGCGCAACCAACCCGACCAACCCAGGAGGCCGTGCGCCGTGAGTGACCAGACCCAGCCGCAGATCGATGGGCGACCCGACGACTACCGAGGCTTCTCGATCGGCGCCGTGGTGGCGATCGTCGGCGCACTCATCACCCTCGCCGCCTACCCGATGGTGTGGTGGGTCGCCAAGGATGACTCGGACTCCTGGATCAAGGGGATCGGCACCACGCACGCGAGCCCGGGCAGCAGCATCGAGTTCCACTCCAGCAAGCTGCACGTCGCCGCCGGTGCCGGTGCCGTCGTGCTCATCATCGTCGCGATCGCCCGACTGATCGGGAAGTACGACCACGAGTGGAACCGGGCGACCTACGTCGCCGGCGGCGTGGCGCTGGTGGGCGCCCTGTACTCCTGCTTCGTGCCGATCGGCGCCGACTTCACCACGAGCACCGGCGTGTACGTCGTCCTCGTCGGCGGCATCCTCGCCGCGATCGGCGCCGCCCTCATCGCCGTCGCCAAGAAGTAGCGCTCAGTCCCCCAGGACCCGGGCCAGGTAGTCGTTCGCGAACACCCGGTCCGGGTCCAACCGGTCGCGCACCGCGGTGAACTCGTCGAATCGCGGGTAGACCGAGCGCAGGTAGGCCGCGTCGCGGGTGTGCATCTTGCCCCAGTGCGGCCGGCCGCCGTGGTCGGCCATGATCTCCTCCACGTCGGCGAAGTAGGCCGCCGAGTCCGCCGGATCGTCCTTGAAGTAGCGGTGGACCGCGATGTAGCCGCTCTCCCGACCACTGGCGGTCGACAGGAGCAGGTCGTCGGCCGCGGCGGCGCGCACCTCCACCGGGAAGCTGACCCGATAGCCGCGGCGCTCGATCATCGTGCGGACCTCGCGCAGGGCCGCCGGGATGTCGGCCACGGGGATCGCGTACTCCATCTCCCGGAAGCGCACCGTGCGCGAGGAGACGAACACCTCGGTCGAGGAGTCGACGATTGTGCGCCCTGACAGCGCCCGTCCGCTGAGCTGGTTGATCGCCGGCACGGTCGCCGGGACGCGGCGGCCGACCGAGCAGAGCACGCCGAACAGCTTGTTCGACAGCAGCTCGTCGTCGACGTAGCGGCGCATCCGCGACGGGCCGGTCGTGGGTGTCGTGGCGGGCCGACGGGTGTTGGACTTGGTGAGGCAGCAGTCGGTGTGCGGGAACCAGTAGAACTCGTAGTGGTCGATCGCCGCGATGTTCTCCGCCCACCCGGCGAGCACCTCGTCGAACCGTCCGGGCGCCTCGACGGCCTCCAGGTGGAAGGCCGGTACGCACTGAAGGGTGAGGTCGGCGAGGACGCCGAGGGCGCCGAGTCCGAGGGCGACGGCCTTGAGGTCGGGGTCGCCGGCGGTGAGCCGCACCAGCTCGCCGCGGCCGTTGACCACGCTCGCCCCGACGATCTGGGTGCTGATCCCGCCGAACCGGGCGCCGGTGCCGTGCGTGCCGGTCGACGTCGCACCCGAGACCGTCTGCCGGTCGACGTCCCCGAGATTGGGCATCGCCAGGCCGAGCGGGCCGAGTATCGCGGGGATCTCATAGAGGTGGGTGCCGGCGGCGAGGGTGACGCGACCGGTGGCGGCGTCGGCGGCCACGACGCCGCGCAGGTGCGACATGTCGAGCTGGATGTCGGCCGGCACGCCGATGCCGCTGAAGCTGTGTCCGGCGCCGATCGGTTTGATCCGGCGGCCGTGCGCCGCCGCGTTGGCGACGTAGTTCCGCAGTTCGTCGACCGTCGTCGGTTCCGCGATCTGCGGGTTCGCCGATTCGGTGTGCCCCCAGTTGGTCCAGGGCCGGGTCGCGACGGTGCTCACAGGAAGCACTTCCCTTCTCCGCGGTAGGTCGGGACGACGTCGATGACGCGCGGGCCGCCGTCGGCCTCCCGGTCGATGATCGCCACCTCGTTGGCGTGTTCGGCCGGCTCGCCGGACTTGGTGTGCCGGAACCAGACCCGGTCGCCGATCTCCATCCGCCGGGCGGCCGCACCGCGCAGCGGGGTCTGCACCTCGCCGGCGGCCTCGGTCCCCACGTAGGACAGGCCGCGGGGCCACACCGGCCGGGGGAGGCGGTCGGGCCCCGGGGGGCCGGAGGCGATCCACCCGCCGCCGAGGGTCGTGACGATGTCGCGGGTCGGCCGGCGCACGACGTCGAGGCCGAAGCCCATCGCGGGGGCCGGCCGGAAGTGGGCGTATCCGTCGAAGAGGTGGCCGCCGAAGAACCCGCTGCCCGCGGCGATGTCGGTGACCGAGCGGTCGGCGGCGGTCGCCTCCAGTGATCCGGTGCCGCCGGCGTTCACGAACTCGAGGTCGGCGTATTCGCCGATGGCGCGGACCGCCTTGCCGCGGCGCTCGACGAGTTCGGCCATCGACCGTGATTGGACGACGCCGATCGCCCGGTTGCGCAGCGCCGAGCCCTCGGCGTCGTTGGCCACGCCGGCGACCTGCGCCTCGTAGGACATCACGCCGACCAGCGCGAATCCGGGGCGACGGGTGATTTCCCTGGCCAGGCCGCGGGCCTGCGCGACGGTGTGGACCGGGGAGCGGCGCACCCCCAGGTGGACCCGGCCGCGGGCGTAGCGCAGCGACGCGTCGAGGTCGATCGCGACGCGCACCGGCTCGCGGGCGGTCGGCGGGACCGCGGCGTCGATGAGGTCGAGGTGCTCGGTCGAGTCGACCAGCAGGGTGACGCGGGAGCGGGCGACGTCGTCGCCGATGAGCCCGGCGATCGCCCCGACGGCCGTCGACGGGTAGCCCAGGAGAACGTCGGGTACCTCGGCGGTGGTCGCCAACCAGCGGGCCTCGGGGACGGTGAACGCCAGGACCCCGGCGAACCCGTCGCGCCGCAGGACGTCGCTGATGACCGAGCGCACGCGCAGCGACTTCGACGCGACGCGGATGGGCACGCCGCCGGCGCGTCGGCGCAGGTCGGCGATGTTGTGTTCGAGGGCGATCGCGTCGAGCGCCAGCACGGGCGCCGCCAGTCGCGCGGCGCGGACCGCCGCGTCGATGGCGGCCCAATACGCCTCCGGGTCGTCGAGCCAGGCGGTCGCCGAGGTCACGTCCCGTCGCCCTCGACCGCGTAGGTCATCATCCAGCGGACGGCGCCGTCGACGACCTGACGGGTGATCCCCTCGTCGCCGGTGGTGAGGTAGGCCATCTTGATGGCGTCGGTCGCCGAGATCAGCAGGGTGCCGAGTTCCTCGACGTCGATGCTCCACGAGGTGCCCTGCTTCTCGGCCGCCGCGTGCAGCGTCTGCGCGACGGTGTGGGTGGCGCGCGTGTACATCTCGCGGCCCGCGGCGCGCAGTTCGGGGTGGTTGTGGGCGTAGATGGCCAACGAGGCGACCGCCTGCAACCGGCTCGCATCCTGGATCATCAGCGCGCACAGGTTGTTCAGCGTGTCGTGGACCTCGCGCTCGATCCCGGCCAGACCGGCCGGCGGGATGTCGTCGCGGATCTCCGCGATCATGACGACGAGGTCGCGGGGCACCGCCTGGTCGATGACCGCGGCGAGCAGTGCCATCCGGGATTCGAAGGCGTAGTGGAAGCTGGCCAACGGCATCTGCGCCTGTGCGCAGACCTTGCGGGTCGTCGCGCCCTCGACGCCGTGCTGCCCGATGACCTCGTAGGCGGCGTCGACGAGCGCAGCGCGACGTTGCTCGACCGTCATGCGAGCCATCGGTTCCCTCTTCCCATTCGCCCGACCGTCGGAACCGACCGACGTGTGAAAAAGATCCTAACCCGGTGTCGGTGGCTACATTGGGTCAGATGACCACACCTGATTCCAGATCGGCCGGGCGGCGCGATCGCGGGGCCGCCGTGCGCGCCGCCGTCCTGTCCGCGACG
>NZ_JASGER010000099.1:0-7877 GCF_047606305.1 Gordonia sp. (in: high G+C Gram-positive bacteria)
CGTCGGCCGGCGGCTACCCGTCGGGTTCGCCGCAGCCCGCACCCGGCCCGCAGCCCGGTGGCCTGAATCCGGGTGGCCCCAACCCCGGCGGCCCGGCCCCGGGTGGATACCCGGGCTCCGGCTATGGCGACCGCTTCGAGGGCGGGTTCTCCGACTACCAGCCGGGCTACCCCGGCGATTCGGATCTCCCGCCCGACCACCCCGGTCGTCACTCGCGCTGACCGTGAACACGATGAGGCCCGCCGTCCTTCGCGACGGCGGGCCTCATCGTTTCTCTCTGCTCAGCTCCAGCTGCGCGGGACCGCCCACGGTCCGTAGAAGTAGTAGTAATTCCGGTACTCCCGGCGCAGTTCTCGCCCGCGCCGGTCGTTGTCGGGCCAGTACTGCACCCCCGGACCGTGCGGATTGTGCTGGTGCGGGCCGCGCGGACCACCGGGGTTGCCCGGGTAGCCGGGATAGCCCGGGCCCCCCGGGTAGCCGGGGTAACCGGGATATCCCGGGTAGTCGGGGCCGCCGCGGTGGTGGCGATGGTGGCCTCCACGCGGACCACGGTCACCGCGGGGCCCGTGATCACCACGAGGGCCACGCGGCCCACGATCACCACGGGGCCCGGAGTTGCCCCGGTCGCCGCGCGGACCGTGATCGCCCCGCGGACCGCGGTCACCGCGCGGACCGTCGCCGCGCGGACCACCGTTCTCACGGTCGCCGCCGCGCGGACCGGAGTCGCCGCGATCACCGCCGGGGCCGCTCTGGCCGCCAGGACTGTGATCGCCACCGCCGTGGCCGCTGCCGCCACCCTGGCCGCCGCCGGGGCCGCCCTGGCCCTGACCGCCGCCGGATCCCGGGCCAGAACCGCTCTGACCGCTTCCGCCGCCGTGATCGCCGCCGTCACCGGGGGCGGCATGCACGACACCGCCGCCCAGCAGCACACCGGCCGCCAAGATCGGTGCCGCGACTATCGCCGTACGCTTCCGAGTCTTCATTGGTCTTCCTCTCCCTCCGACCGCTTGTCGCGGTGGTCCTGCGGCGCCGCGTGCGGCGCCAACTCGACGATGCGCGGCGCCTGCGCGGCCAGCTCGGCATCGTGGGTGATCAAGATCGTGGTGCGCGAGGTCGCCAGCCGCAACATCGGCTCGAGGACGCGCTCGGTGGTGGCCGCGTCCAGGCCGGTCGTCGGCTCGTCCAGGATCAGCACCGGGGTGTCGCGCAGGAAGGCCCGTGCCAGGGCGATCCGCTGCCGTTGGCCGCCGGACAGGTTCGCCCCGGCGTCGCGCAGCTCGGTGTCGTACCCGTCGGGCAGCCCGACGATGAAGTCGTGCGCGTCGGCGGCCCTGGCCGCGGCGACGATCTCCTCGCGCGATGCGTCCGGACAGGAGAACCGGATGTTGTCAGCGATCGTGCCCCGGTAGATGGCGATCCGCTGTGGCAGCAGCGTGACGTGGTTGCGCACGTCCGCCAGCGGCTCGGTCGACACGTCGGTGCCGTCGATCAGGACGCGGCCCGAGTCCGGGTCGTAGAACCGCAGCAGCAGGTGGGTGACGGTGGTCTTGCCCGCACCGCTCGGCCCCACCAGGGACACGAACTCGCCGGGCTTGATGTCGAGGTTGAACCCGGAGAACACCTTCGTCCCCGAGTCGGGGTAGGCGAAGTCGACGTTCTCGAACGTGACCGGCACCCCGCCGGCGGTGTGCACCGGCAGCGGCACCGGGACCGGCAGCGGCGAGTCCGGATCGGTGTCGACGTCGTCGTCGGCGATCGCGACCGGTTCGTCGAGGACCTGCGCGACGCGCTCGGCGCTAGCGGTGGCGGTGGTGATGGAGACGGCGAGGTTGCCCAGTGATTGGATCTGCGGGTACAGCTGGCCGAGGTAGCCGGTGAGGGCGATCAGCTGGCCCAGGGTCGTGTTCCCGCGGGAGATCTGCCAGGCGCCCAGCACGAGGACGCCGAGCATGACGAACATCTCCACCAGGCCGACGGCCTGACCGTAGAGCTGACCCGCCTTGAGCTCGGTGATCCGGGCGCGCATCCAGTGCGCCGACTGTGCGCGCACCCGGCGACGGTCGGCGGGGCCCTGGTTGTCCGCCTGAATGGCCAGGGAGTTGTCGATGCCCTCGGCGACGAGGGCGCTGATCTTGCCGTTGGCGACCCGCTCCCGACGAGAGACTCGCTTGAGCACCACGCCGAACCACCGCGAGACGAGGGCGAGGATGGGCGCCAGGACGAAGGCGACGAGGGACAGCTGCCAGTCGGCCAGCAGCGCCGCGGTCGCGTAGACGATGACCGAGATGATCGCCAGGCTCGCGTCGACCACCGCCGACGACACGAGGTGCTCGGTCGACTCGACGTCGCCGCTGTGCCGGGCGATGAGGTCGCCGGAGGGGTACTTGCGCCGCACATGGGGCGCCAGCTGCTGGGTGTGCTCGTAGAGGTCGTCGCGCACGCGGGTGACCATGCGCTCGGCCACGACGCCGGTGGTCACCTCGCCGAAGTAGGAGGTGAGCACCCCCAGGAGGGTCACGCCCACCCAGATGCTCATCGGCCCGGGCAGGGCGCTCATGTCCTTCTTGACCAGGACCTCGTCGACGATCTTGGCGAACAGCGCGATGGTGACGACGTTGACGAGCAGGTCGACCAGCTGCAGGAAGATGCCGAGCACGAGCCAGCCGTAGAGGCCGTGCATGTAGGGGCGGAACCGGCGGATCGCGGCCAGCACGTGCAGCGGCGAGGCGGGGGGCACCAGCATCGCGTCCGGCAGCGGCTCGCCGTTGTTCTGCTGCCACCGCTCGACGTCCCAGGCAACGGCGTCGTCGCCGATGGATTCGTCGACCATGGCCTGCTCGGCCCAGTCGAAGTCCTCGAGGCCGTCCTCGTCGTACGGGCCGTTGGCACGGCCGGCACCGCGTCCGGACGGGAAGAAGCTCATGCGATTGCGGGCCATCGGATCCTCAAGGTCGGCGGGGCGCGGCCCCCCGATGGGACTGCGCTGGGGTCAAGCCTAGATAAAACTCGACCACCGGAGAATCAGGGAGTGTTCTCCGGTGGTCGAGCAAGGCCTCCCGAAGGAGGCCGAATCGGCTCAGAGCGAGCCGTAGTAGCGGCGCGGCGGGCCGTAGTAGCGGCGCGGGCCGCCGTAGCCGGGGCCGTACGGGCGGCGCGGGCCGTAGTAGCCCGGGCCGTAGGGGCGGCGCGGGCCGTGGTAGCCGCGCGGGCCGTAGTAACGGCGAGGACCGTAAGCGTCATTCTTCATTGTCATATCCCTTCGACAGGTTCCCGACCCTTGTGGGAGCCGAGCGGCATTCGCTGCTCGTGTCTCCGACGCTAATGGGTCGGGTGACCCAGATCCAGGGACTCCAGCGACCCTGACGGCAACCCACAGGCGGTTGCCAGGATGCGCCCGATCCGGGCGAAGGGGCTATCCGCCGAGGGTGAAGGGCTTGCCCCAGAGGACGATCTGGGCGCGCGTGGTCTCGGTCTCCACCTCGATGGTGAAGCGGGCGCGGGCCGAGGCGTGGCCGGCGCAGCCGTTCACGCGGAAGCCCTCCTGGCTGAAGGCGATGCCGCCGCGGTGGCCGCGGAAGGTGAAGGTGTTGACGTTGTAGCCGGTGTAGCTGGCGTTGCTGCCCGAGGTGGTCTGGATGATCGGCACCCAGCCGGCCTGGCCCGGGCCGATGTGCAGCGTGCCGCCGGCGGTCGCCGTCGGATAACCGTAGTTGTTGCCGCTGTTGTTGCCGCTGTCGACGCCGATCAGGTTGACCTGGCACCCGACGACGTAGCCGCCGTAGATGTTGCCGCCCTTGGCATTGGACTTGCCGCCGACGTTGGCGACGATCTTGCCCGACACCCACACCTCGCGACTGGTGCCGATGTTGGCGACGTTGCCCGGGTGGTAGCGGACGCCCTCGTCGTAGAGGCGGGCCTTGACGGTGGTGCCGTCGACGAGCTTGCGGCTCACCTCACCGCCGGGCAGGCGGCGGGCATCGGCGTCGGCGGTCATGGCTGCTGCAGTCGTCGCGGCGGCCAGCACGACGGCTGCGGCCGCCAGGGCGCGGCGGGGGGCCGCGGCACGAAGGGAGGTCATCTCGTCTTGGTCCTTTGAGTCAGGCGAATCAGGCGAGGCTGAACGGCTTGCCGTAGAGGGTGGACTGGATGGCGCCGCTGTTGCCGCTGAAGGTGCCGTTCTCGCTGCTCGGGTTCTCAGTGGCGAGGACCTTGATGAAGGAGCGGGCCTGGGCGAAGCCGCCACAACTCTGCACGGTGATCTCGACGCCGGAGAGCTGGAGGTTGACGACCTTCTTGTAGAAGTTCTTGTTGAGCGCCTGCACGACCTGGATCTGGCCGGGCTGCAGCGGGAAGGAGACGGTGCCGTTGATCAATGGCGATACGCCCCCGCTGATACCGGAAATACCCGCACTGAGGCCCATGTCGAGACCGCCGACGTTGACCTGACAGCCGACGAGGTAGCCGACCTGGACGTTGCCGCCGCCTCGGTTGACCCGGGCGCTGTAGATGCCCGAGACCCGCGCCGAGCGGCCGAAGCCGTTGCGGGCCTCGCTCGGCTGGGCGAACACGTGCTCGTGGCTGCGCTTGAGGGTGACGACCTGGCCATCGATGCCCGTGGACTTCTTCTGGCCGCTGGGCAGGCGGAGTGCTTGCGCATCCCCGGCCCCCAGGCTCAGGCCCGATACCGCCACGGCGGCCGCGGTGGCCAGCGCCACCGCCACACCCGTCGTCCGCGACGGCTGACGCTTCTGGAACATCTTCACCCTTCTGCACCGATCATGACCCGCTCGCACACTGCGCCACCGGGCTGATTGGCAATCCAAACGTCGTAAGAGTACCTGCAGACCTGCTCACGAGTGGTGAGGAGGTCGATTCTCCCGATACCAGTCGCCGCCGTGCCCGCCGGTGCGGGGCGCCTCCGGATCGGGCGACTCGTCGCCGAACACCGCGTCCAACCGCGCCCGACGACGCCACCGCGGCTCTGCCGACGCCTCATCGGCGGAGTCGGTGACCGGTGCGGGCTCGTCGGACATGGCGGTCAGAACTCGGTGATGTCTTCGATGACGTGGTGGGCCAGCATCGTGATCGTCGCCATCCCGTCGCGCACCGCCGAACGGGAGTCGGCGAGGTTGACCACGAGGGTCTGCCCCGAGATGCCGGCCAGGCCGCGGGAGAGCCCGGCGTCGGTGGCACCGGCGGCCAGGCCCGACGACCGGACCGCCTCCTCGATGCCCGGCAGCCGCCGGTCCAGCAGCGGCTCGGTGGCCTCGGGGGCGACGTCGCGGGCGCGCACGCCCACCCCGCCGACCGAGATGACCACGTCGACGCCGCCGATGACCGCGGTGTTGAGCGCGTTGCGGATCTCCACCTCGTCGCCGGAGACCACGACGGTCGCATCCACGTGGAAGTCGGCTTCCTCCAGGAGTTCGCCGACGAGTCCGCCCAAGCCGTCGGAGTCGCGGTGGTCGTCGGCCACCACGACCACCAGGGCCCGCGCCATCGTCGACTCGCGCTCCTGCGCCGTCGCGGCGGCGCGCGCGGCCGCGTCGGCGACCGAGTCGTCGCCGGTGTCGTCGAACGCCGTGGTCGTCGTCATCGCGGCTCCTAGTTCGTCGGGAGGGTCTTGAGCTTGACCTTGGCGGTCGCCGGCTTGCCGTCGGCCGTGTACTCGACATCGACGACGTCACCCGGCGCAAAGGCGCGCACCGCGGCCACGAGGTCGTCGGCGCTGGTGATGTTGCGGCCGCCGAGCTTGTGGATCACGGCCCCGTCGGGGATCCCCGCCTCGGCCGCCGCGCCACCCTTGACGACGCCGCGCACGCGGGCGCCGGTCTGGGTCTGATCGGTCGGCGAGGCCGGACCGACCGAGACACCCAGGCTGGGGTGGTCGGCCTTGCCGGTCGAGCGCAGCTGCTCGGCCACGCGGATCGCCTGGTCGATCGGGATGGCGAAGCCCAGCCCGATGCTGCCGGAGGCGCGCTGGCCGCCGTTGGCGTCGCGCCCGCCCATGGTGGCGATCGCGGTGTTGATGCCGATCAGCGCGCCGCGCGCGTTGACCAGCGCACCGCCGGAGTTGCCGGGGTTGATCGCGGCGTCGGTCTGGATGGCGTCGATGACCGACGTGTTGTCGCCGACCCGCGAGGTCGACACCGGCCGGTTGAGGGCCGAGATGATCCCGGTGGTGACCGTGCCGGCCAGACCCAGCGGCGAGCCGATGGCGATCACGTCCTGGCCGACGGCAAGGTTCTTCGACGTGCCGACGGTGATCGGCTTCAGGTCGGCCTTGTTCTTCACCTGCAGGACCGCGATGTCGGAGATCTCGTCGGCGCCGCGCAACTCGGCGGGCGCCCGGGTGCCGTCGTGGAAGATGACGGTGATCGTCGGCTTCGCCGCACCGCGCGTGCCCAGGGCGACGACGTGGTTGTTGGTGAGGATGGTGCCGTCGGCGTTGAGGACCACGCCCGATCCCTCGCCGGACTGGTTGCCGATGGTCGCCATGATGGACACGACCGACGGCAGCGTCTTGGCCGCGACGTCCTGCACGCTGCCGGCCGGAGCGGTCGGCACCTCGGCCTTGGGCTGGCCGTCGCCGGAGCGATCGCCGCCCACGGCGGGCGTCGAGTCATGGCGGTCGATGTTGGCACCGACCACCCCGCCGACGCCGCCGGAGGCGAGCGCCAGGACGACCGCACCGGTGGCCAGGGCGACCTTGCGGCCGCCCTTCTTGGACTGCTTGGCCGGATCGACCGGCACGCCCTGCGGCGGCGGGTAGCCCACCGGACCGCCCAGGTGGGGCGGCGCCGCGGGCTGCGGTCCCGTCGCGGGGGCCGACGCCGGGAAAGCGGACGGCTCGGCGTGCGGGGCACCGCCCTGCGGGGCGCCCGGGGCGTTCCACGGGGCGGCCGGGGTGTCCTTGCCGTCGCCCTGCCACGGCGAGTTGGGGTTGGGGGGTTGCGTCACTGCGCTGCCTCTCGGGTATTCGGTCTCTTCACCTTACTGACGAACAACGACGCGCGGTGGTTCCACCGCTATCGGGTGTCCCGGGAGCGTCATCGTGATCAGCGCGCCGCCCAGGTGCGATTGGCCCGCGGTGACGGTGCCTCCGATGCGCTCGACGACCTGCCGCACGATCGCCAGCCCCAGCCCCGAACCGGGCATCGAGCGGGAGTCCGCGGCGCGGTAGAAGCGCTCGAAGACGAGTTCGCGGTCCTCGGCCGGGATCCCCGGCCCCGCGTCGGCGACCGTCAGCTGGGCCGAGTTCACCGCGGTCTGGCGCAACCGCACCTCCACGCGATGTCCGCCGGGCGACCACTTGGCCGCGTTGTCCAGCACGTTGAGCACCGCGCGCGACAGACCCGCGCTCTCCCCGAACACGTACCAACTCTCGGCGTCGACGACGAACTCCACGTCGTTGCGGCGCCGGCGCACCCGTTCCAGGCTGCGTTCGATGATGCCGAGCATGTCGACCTCCTCGTGCACGACCTGGGGCGCCTCCTCGCGGGACAGGTCGACCAGGTCGCCGACGAGGGTGGACAGCTCTTCGATCTGGGCGACGATGTCGCTGCGCAGCTCGATCATGTCGGCCAGCGGCACGGCCGGCGCGCCCGGTTCGGAGGAGGCGATGAGCAGTTCGACGTTGGTGCGCAGCGAGGTCAGCGGCGTCTTGAGTTCGTGGCCGGCGTCGGCGACCAGGCGGGCCTGCTTCTCGCGGGAGTTCTGCAGCGCCGCGAGCATCGTGTTGAAGGACTCGGTGAGCCGGGCCAGCTCGTCGTTGCCGGTGACCGGGATCGGATCGAGGACCTCGGTGCGCGCCACCCGCTCGGCGGCGCGGGTCAGCCGGGCGACCGGGCGCAGGCCGGTGCGGGCCACCGTCGTGC
>NZ_JASGER010000100.1:0-6211 GCF_047606305.1 Gordonia sp. (in: high G+C Gram-positive bacteria)
CGACGTCGACCGGCGGGGCCGCGATGTGGTCGACGAGCGGCGGGGCGTCCGGCCCGCGCTCGGCCAGCTTGGCGCGCACGCGGGTGAGGAGTTCGTCGAGGACCTCGTCGACCTGGTCGGGCCGTTCCATCTGGACCATGTGGCCGGCGCCCTGCACGATGGTGAGCCGACAGTTGTCGCCCAGTGCGCCGTACATCGAGTACGAGTTGGGGAACGGCGTCATACAGTCCTCGTCGCCGCAGATGACGACGGACGGCACCCCGGCCAGCGTGGGCAGCGCCGACGACTCGTCGTGGACCTCCAGCACCTGCAGGAAGTGCACGATCGTCGACAGCGGCGTTTGCCGGATCATCCGCTCGACGGCGCGACCGGCCGTCGGGCTGTAGAAGTCCGGGCCGAAGCTCGCCGCCAGCAGCACCGGCTCGAGGGCGCGACGCGCACGGGTGCGACCGGCCTCGATGAACCAGGGCGCGCGCCGGACCACCGCGCGAAACGCGCTGACCGCGGGGTTCTGCAGCGCCTCGCCCACCCCGGCCTCGGCGACGCCGCGGGCAGCGGTCGCGACGAGCGCGACCCCGACCACACGGCCGTCGGGTCCGAAGAGTTCCGGGTGGCGGCGCGCCAGGGCCATGGTCGTCATGCCGCCCATCGAGTGGCCGACGATGACCACCGGACCGGTCGGCGCCAGGGCGCGCAACACGGCCGCGAGATCGTCGCCGAGCTGGCTCATCGACGCCGTGTCCGCCGGCGCCGGATCGCTCCGGCCATGACCGCGGTGGTCGTAGAAGACCAGCCGCACCCGATCGCCCCACGCCTTGGCGAGCGCGGTCCGCTGGAAGTACCAGGAGCTCATCCGCAGGCAGTAGCCGTGTACGAAGACGACGGTGAGGTCGGGCTCGCCGTCGGCGCCCACGACCCGTGCGGCGAGTCGGACGCCGTCGTCGGCGGCGACGGTGTGCTCGGCCTCGCGGTAGATCGAGTCGAAGTGGATGTCGGTATAGGGGTCGGTGAGCCCGGCGCGCGCCTTGGTCACCTGCCGGGTCACCCCGGTCGCGGCCAGGTTGCCCAGCAGCGAGACACCCGCGGCCGGGCGCATCCGGCGCCTGCCCGTGCTCGTACGGCGCGCCATCACGACGACACCTCCGGCCCGACGTAACGGCGGGCGATGCGCGGCGCGATGCCGGTGACGATCTCGTAGTCGATGGTGCCGGTGAGGTCGGCCCATTCGCGCGCGGTGGCCTCGCCATCGGCGCCGGTGCCGAAGACGACGACCTCGTCGCCTTCGGTGACTCCGCCGCCGGCGGGCCCCAGGTCGACGACGAACTGGTCCATGCAGATCCGCCCCACCCCGGGGAAGTCGCGGCCGTTGATCCGCACGCGCAGCCGACCGGACAATGCGCGCGGGACGCCGTCGGCGTAGCCGACGGGGATCACCGCGGTCACCGTGTCGACGGGCGTGCGGAACGTGTGGCCGTAGGAGACGCCCCCGCCGGCGGGCACGTGCTTGACCAGCGAGACCTGCGTGCGCAGCGTCATCGCGGGGATCAGGTCGGCACTGCTGTGCTGCGGGACCGGGTTCAGGCCGTACACCCCGATGCCGGGGCGGATCGCGTCGAAGGACAGATCCGGGCGGGTCAGGGCGGCGGGTGTGTTGGCGAGGTGCACGAGCTCGGCCTCGGCGCCGACTCGCTTGAGATCGTCGACGGCGGCGCGCAGCCCGCGGGCCTGCTCGTCGTTGGCGGGGTTGTCCGGCTCGTCACCACAGGCGAGATGGGCCATCACACCGCGCAACCGGAGGGCGCCGTCGGCGTGCGCCCGGGCGAAGGCGTCGACGAAACCGGGCCACTCGTCGGCGGCGACGCCGCTGCGGTTCATGCCGGTGTCGACCTTGACGGTGACGGTGGCCGCCTCCCCCCGTCGCGCTGCCGCTTCCACGACGGCCGCCAGCTGACGCGGCGAGGACACGGCGATGTCGACGTCGCCGGCGATGGCGGCCTCGAAGTCGGTGTCGGGCGCGTGCAACCAGGCGGTGATCGGGGCGGTGATGCGGCCCTCGCGCAGGGCCAGGGCCTCCCCCACGTGTGCGACGCCGAGTCCGATGACTCCGGCGTCCACGAGGGTCCGCGCGACCGGCAGGGCGCCGTGCCCGTAGCCGTCGGCCTTGACGACGGCGAGCGCGCCCGCCCCCGCGCCGTCGGTCAGGACGCGGAGGTTGTGGGCGATGGCGCGCAGGTCGACTGTCGCGCTGCCCATGGCTGTGGTGCCGGCAGTTGCATGCATCGAGTAGCCATTGTCTCAGATCCGGCGCGATTGGGGGGCGGCGGCCGCCTCGGCGCGGAGCACCCTGATCGCCTCGCTGATGCCCGCTACCAGGGCCGATGCCCCGATCGGGGCTCCCGGCGCCCCCGCGGCGATGTGCGCGGCGACACTGTGGGCGCGCGCTCCCATCGCCGCGGCCGTCGCCGGCGGCAGCCCCGCGGCCAGTAATGCACCGATGATCCCGGAGAGGGCGTCGCCGGAGCCGGCGGTCGCGGCCCACGACGACCCGGCCTCGTTCACCAGTACCTCCGGCGCATCCGAGCGGGCGATGAGCGTCGCGCGGCCCTTCAGCAGCACGGTGGCCCCGGTCTCGGCGGCACAGGCGGCGACGGCGGCCACCCGGTCCGGTCCGACCGGTTCGCCGGTCAGGCGGGCGAACTCCCCGGCGTGCGGGGTCAGCAGCGTCGGCGCGCGGCGACCGGCGAGGAGGTCGCGGTGCCGTGCCAGCAGGGTCACCCCGTCGGCGTCGACGAGGACGGGCACGTCGCCGGCCAACACGGTGGTGAGCCGGCGCAGCGCGGCCTCGTCGGTGCCGAGGCCCGGACCGACGACCCAGGCCTGCACGCGGCCGGCCTCCTGCGGCTCGGGCACGGCGACGACCTCTGGGTGCGCGGTCACGACCGCGCTCGCCGCGGGGCCCGCATAGCGTGTCATCCCCGAGGTCGCGGCGACGGCGGCACCGGTGCTCAGCAGGGCGGCGCCGGGGTAGGCAGACGATCCGGCGACGATCCCGACGACGCCCTGGCGGTACTTGTCGTCCGTCGGCCGTGGCACCGGCCACAGTCCGCCGACCTGGGACGGTGACAGCGATGCGAGCACGGCGGCGTCGGCGGCGTCGGGAGCGAGCCCGATGTCCACGACGACCACCCGCCCGCACTGTGGGGCGGCCAGTACATGGGCACGACGGGGTACGCCAAAGGTGACGGTGAGATCGGCGCGCACCGCCGGGTCGTGGACGACCCCGGTGTCCGCGTCGACACCGGACGGCAGGTCGACCGCCACGACGATGGCGTCGGGCGATCTCTGTGCGGCGGCGGTGAACGCGGCGGCCGCGGCCGGGCGCAGCGGGCCGACACCGCCGATGCCGACGACTCCGTCGACGATCACGTCGAGCCGGTCGAACGCGTCGACCACCCGACCGCCGGCAGCGCGCAGGGCCGCCAGCCCACCGGCATGGGCGCGGTCGGGGGTCAGCAGGAGCGCTTGGACACCGACCCCGCGGCGCGCGAGGGCGGCACCGGCGTAGAGGGCATCGCCGCCGTTGTCCCCCGACCCGATCGCCAGACCGGCGCGGCGCCCGTAGACGCCGCCGGTCGCACGCAGCGCGTTCAGGATCGCGGTGGCCAGACCGTGGGAGGCGCGGCCCATGAGGACGCCGCCGTCGAGCAGTCCGGTCGCCGCCTCGGCAGCACGGATCTGGGCGACGGTGGGATACCTGGTCAGATCCGGGGTCATGGCCGGCCGGCTATTCGACGGTGACGGACTTGGCGAGGTTGCGGGGCTTGTCGACGTCGTAGCCGCGCTCGTCGGCGACGGTGGCCGCGAAGACCTGCAGCGGGATGGTCGAGACCAGCGGCTGCAGCAGCGTCGAGGTGCGCGGGATGGGGATGAAGTGGTCGGCGACGGCCTTGGCGGCCTCGTCGTCGGGCTCGGCGATGACGATCGTCTCGGCGCCGCGGGCCTGGATCTCGCGGATGTTGCTGACCATCTTCGAGTGCAGCACCGCGCGGCCCTCGCGGGAGGGCATCACGACGAAGACCGGCAACCCGGCCTCGATGAGCGCGATCGGGCCGTGCTTGAGCTCACCGGCGGCGAATCCCTCGGCGTGGATGTAGGCCAGCTCCTTGAGCTTCAGCGCACCCTCGAGTGCCACCGGGTAACCGACGTGGCGGCCCAGGAACAACACGGTGTCGCGGTCGGCCATGCTGCGGGCCAGTTCGCGCACCGGCTCCATCCCGTCGAGGACCTCCTGCACGGCGGCCGGGGCGGCCTCCATATCGGCGAACTCGCGGGTCACCTCGTCGATGAACTTGGTGCCGCGTGCCTGGGCCAGCGCGAGGCCGACCAGGTAGGCGGCGACGATCTGGGCCAGGAAGCACTTGGTCGACGCGACGCCGATCTCGGGGCCGGCGTGCGTGTAGAGCACGGCGTCGGACTCGCGCGGGATCTGCGCGCCGTTGGTGTTGCAGATGGCCAGGACGCGGGCGTTCTGGTCCTTGGCGTGGCGCACCGCCTCGAGGGTGTCGGCCGTCTCGCCCGACTGGGAGATGGCGACGACCAGGGTGGAGCGGTCCAGGACCGGGTCGCGGTAGCGGAACTCGCTGGCGAGCTCGACCTCCACCGGCAGACGCGTCCAGTGCTCGATGGCGTACTTGGAGAGCAACCCCGCGTGGTAGGCGGTGCCACAGGCGACGACGAACACCTTGCTGACGTCGCGCAGGTCCTCGTCGGAAATCCGCTGCTCGTCCAGGACGATCCGGCCGTCCTGCAGGTGCCCCAGGAGTGTGTTGGTGAGCGCCTCGGGCTGCTCGGCGATCTCCTTGAGCATGAAGTAGTCGTAGCCGCCCTTCTCGGCGGCGGCCAGGTCCCAGTCGATGTGGAAGGGCTTGCCGCTGCGCGGGTTCCCGTCGAAGTCGGTGATCTCGTAGGAATCGGCGGTGATCACGACGACCTCGTCCTGGCCGAGCTCCACGGCGTCGCGGGTGTGCTCGATGAAGGCGGTGACGTCCGAGCCGACGAACATCTCGCCATCGCCGACGCCGACGACCAGTGGCGTCGACCGGCGCGCGGCGACGATGGTGTCGGGGTGGTCGGCGTGGGTGAAGACCAGGGTGAAGGCTCCCTCGAGGCGGCGCAGCACGTCGTACGCGCTCGCGACGAAGTCCCCGGCGGTCGGGCCCGACTCGTAGGCACGCTGGACCAGGTGCACGGCGGTCTCGGTGTCGGTGTCGGACTTGAGGTCGACGCCGGCGGCTTCCAGTTCGGCGCGCAGCGGGGCGTAGTTCTCGATGATCCCGTTGTGGACGACGGCGACCTTGCCGTCGGCGGACAGGTGCGGGTGGGCGTTGCGATCGGTGGGCTTGCCGTGGGTCGCCCACCGCGTGTGGCCCATGCCGGTGGTGCCGGTCAGTCGCTTGGGGTCGACCGCGGCGATCTGCTTGTCCAGGTTCTCCAGCCGGCCGGCCTTCTTCTCCACGACGAGGCCGCCGTGGCCGTCGAGGATCGCCACACCGGCCGAGTCATAGCCGCGGTATTCCATCCGGCGAAGGGCGTCCACGACGATCCCGAGCGCCTGCCGCTGGCCCACGTACCCGACGATTCCACACATAGCTATTCAGGGTACCTAGCTACCGCGCAACGCCCGAATCGACGAGAGGCCCGCGGCGAGCGGTCCACTCGATTTGTCCGACGGCGGGCCGCCGAACAACTTCTCGACGTGGCTGCGATCGTCCTCGTCCGGATCCTCGGGATCGATCGATGCGACGGCTCCGAGCTCGGCCTCCGGGTCGGTGAACGCCGCGTATTCGTCCTGCCGCCCGGCCGTGGCCAGCGCGAACCCGGTCAGCAGGGCGCGCACCGCGGCGTGGACGTTCTTGTCGGCACCATTGATGCCGACCAGGGACTTGAGGTTGCGGCGCTGCAGAAGCGCGCGATCGGTGGCGCCCGGGACCGCGCGCAGACACACGTCGCCGGCGAGCTCCCGCGCGAGCGGCAACGGGTTGTCGGTGACGGTGTCCAACGAGGTGCCCGCGGCGACGACCATCGCCGGGACGTGCACCGAGGCCGCCGCGGCGAACGCGGTGTCGGTGGTCGGCGACGGGAAGACGGCGGCCAGGCTCGCCGCGCGGACCGGCTCGGTGGCGGCGAGGACGTCGGGCCCCAGGGCGAGGAC
>NZ_JASGER010000101.1:0-50975 GCF_047606305.1 Gordonia sp. (in: high G+C Gram-positive bacteria)
GCGCCGCGACCGGTGGCTGGGGGCGGCGCGCTTGGCAGTCGTGCCGCGATGGGCCAGCAGCGCGCGCACCGGCGCGAAGCTGTCGTTGCCGACCCGCCCGGCCCAGACCAGGGCCCACATCGAATCGGTGACGTCGCCGGGAGCGTCGAGGTCGGTCAGCAACTCCGGAAGCCGTTGCGCGCCACCTTTCGTCAACGCGTCGACGAGACTGCCCATCGTGCTCGTCATCTCGACGTCGTCCGGAGGTGCGAGAGTGGCGGCGGTGAGGTCGGCGGGGTGCAGGGCGACCCAGCCGTCGGCCGCGCCGATCGCGCCGTGCCCCGACCACACGACCTCGCCGGCCGACAGCAGCTCGTCGAGCATCGCCGGTGCGTAGTCGGCGACCCGGCCGGGCAGGACGAGCGACTCCCACGCCGACGCGGGGATCGGCACGCCGGCCAACTGGTCGACGACGGTGGCCACGCCGTCGACTCCGCGCAACCGGCGGTCGGCGCCGACGTGCTGCCAGTCGAGCAGGAAGCGGGCGAAGCTCGGGTGGTCGACGGGGGCGATGGCGTCGCGGGTGGCCGCGAGCGAGCCGCGCCGGATCTGTCCGAGCACATCGGGATGGCACCACTGCGACGACTCGCCGCCGGGGACGAACTCGCCCTCGATGACGCGCCGCGACCCGGCCAGGCGCGAGAGGGTGTCGGTGACGACGGCGGGCGGCAGCCCGAGGGCGGTGGCGGCCTCGACACTCGTGAACGGGCCGTGCGTGCGGGCGTAGCGACCGACGAGGTCGCCGACCGGATCGTCGGTGGGCTCGGCGAAGGCCACCGGCACGCCCGGCGGCAGCGCAATGCCGAGTCCGTCGCGCAGGCGGCCGGCGTCCTCGACCGCCGCCCACAGAAACCGCCCCCGATGCGTGACCGGGATGATCTGTCCGCGCAGAGCGTCCAGGATGTCCGCGATCGGTTCGTCACCGCGGTACCGCTGCGCGATCTCCTCCTCGGACAACGGGCCCAACCAGCGCAGCAGGTCGGCGACGTCCTGCCCGTCGCGGGCCCGGCGCGTCGGGTCGAGCCGTTGTAGCCGGGCCACGACCTCCGCGATGACGTCGTCGTCGAGCAGTTCGCGCAGGTCCAGGCGACCCAGGAGCTGGGCGAGCAGCGCGGTGTCCAGGGACAGGGCCGCGGCCCGCCGCTCGGCGACGGGCACGTCGTCCGCATACATATAGGCGCCGATGTAGTCGAACAGCAGCGACGCGGCGAACGGTGACGCGCTCGGCGTCTCGACCGCGGCCAAGCGGACCTGGCGACGGGCGATGCGGGTCAGGAGGTCCTGCAGGGCGGGCAGGTCGTAGACGTCCTGCAGGCACTCGCGCACCGCCTCGAGCACGATCGGGAAGTCCGGGTAGCGGGAGGCGATCCCGAGCAGTTGCGCGCTGCGCTGGCGTTGCTGCCACAGTGGCGACCGCTTGCCCGGGTCGCGCCGCGGCAACAGGAGCGCGCGGGCCGCGCACTCGCGGAAGCGGGCGGCGAACAGCGGCGAGTCGCCGAGCGCGTCGGTGACCATCGACTCGATGTCGTCGGGGTCGATCAGAAACACCTCGGGTCCCGGCGGGGTGTCGTCGGTGTCCGGCAGGCGCACGACGATCCCGTCGTCGGCGGCGCTGACCGCGCCCTCCAGGCCGAGAGTCGTCTTCAGCCGGTTGGAGATCGCGCTGGCCCAGGGGGCGTGGACGCGCAGGCCGTAGGGCGAGTGCAGGATGACCCGCCAGTCGCCGAGTTCGTCGCGGAACCGTTCGACGACGAGCGTGCGGTCGGTGGGCACCGTGCCGGTCGCCGCGCGCTGCTCGTCGATCAGCGTTGTGAGGTTCGCCCGGGCGAAGTCGGTCAGAGTGAGGTCGGGGGAGGCGGCGACCTCGGCGACGGCCTCCGCGGTCGACGTCGCGTTCGCGACCCGGCCGGTGAACTCGCCGATGGCCTCACCCAGCTCGGCGGGGCGGCCGACGGCGTCGCCGATCCAGAACGGCAGGCGGCCGGGCATGCCCGGCGCGGGGGTGACGAGCACGCGGTCGTGGGTGATCTCCGCGATGCGCCAGCTGGAGGCGCCCAGCGCGAACACGTCGCCGACGCGGGACTCGTAGACCATCTCCTCGTCGAGTTCGCCGACGCGCCGCGGCCCCTCGTCGTCGCCGGCGAGGAAGACGCCGAACAGCCCGCGGTCGGGGATGGTGCCGCCGGAGGTGACCGCCAGGCGCAGCGCGCCGCGCCGACCGGTCAGCGTGCCCGCCACCCGGTCCCACGTGACGCGCGGGCGCAGCTCGGCGAACTCCTCGGACGGAAAGCGCCCGGAGATCAGATCGAGGGTCGCCTCGTAGACGTCGCGGCCGAGCTCCCGATACGGCGCGGCGCGGCGGACGGTGTCGAACCAGTCGTCGACGTCGAGGTCGTCGACGGCGGCCGCGGCGATCGTCTGCTGGGCGAGCACGTCGAGCGGGTTGGCGGGAATCGACAGCTCCTCGATCAGCCCGTCGCGCATCCGGGCGGCGGCGACCGTCGTGTGGATGAGATCGGTGCGGTGCTTGGGGTAGAGGACACCGCGGCTGATCTCGCCGACCTGGTGCCCGGCGCGGCCGATGCGCTGTAGGCCGCTGGCCACCGACGGCGGCGACTCGACCTGGATGACCAGGTCGACCGCGCCCATGTCGATGCCCAGCTCGAGGGAGCTGGTCGCGACGACGCAGCGCAGTCGGCCGGACTTCAGGTCGTCCTCGATTTGGGCGCGCTGCTCCTTGCTAACCGAGCCGTGGTGGGCGCGCGCCAACACCGGTGCGTCGACGGGGACGACCGGGGTGTCGAGGGTGCTGATCGCCGACGGCTTCCCGCCGGGGTTCTGGTCGTTGCGCAGCTGGTCGTCGCCGCCGAAGCCGAGGTCACGCGCATGGATCTCGTTGAGCGCCGCGGTCAGCCGCTCGGCTAGTCGGCGCGAGTTGGCGAAGACGATGGTGGCGCGGTTCGCCAGGATCTGGTCGGCGATCGACCGTTCGATGGCGGGCCAGATCGAGCCGGCGGTGGGCGACGTGGCGTCATCGCCCTGGTCGACGTCGTTGACGAGGGGGATGTTGGCCATGTCCGGCACCGGCACGTCGATGCGCATCTCGAAGGTCTTCGCAGCCGGGGGAGCGACGATCCGACAGGTCCCGGCGCCGCCGAGGAATCCGGCGACCGCCTCGGGCGGGCGGACCGTCGCCGACAGCCCGATGCGCTGTGCGGGTCGGGCGAGGTGGGCGTCGAGGCGCTCGAGGGACAGCGCGAGGTGCGTGCCGCGCTTGGTGCCGGCGACCGCGTGCACCTCGTCGACGATCACGGTGTCGACGCCGGTCAGCGTCTCGCGGGCCGACGAGGTCAGCATCAGGTACAGCGACTCGGGCGTGGTGATCAGGATGTCGGGCGGGTTGCGCACCAACTGGCGGCGATCGGCGGTCGAGGTGTCGCCGGACCGGATGCCGACGGTGATCTCGGGCGCGGGCGACCCGATCGAGGTCGCTGCCGCGGCGATGCCCGCCAGCGGGGCGCGCAGGTTCCGCTCGACGTCGACGGCGAGGGCTTTGAGCGGGGAGATGTACAGGACCTTGGTGCGCCGCGGCGACGCGGTCGGTGTGGTCGCCAGCCGGTCGATCGCCCACAGGAAGGCCGACAGCGTCTTGCCGGAACCGGTCGGTGCGATGACCAGGGTGTGCTCGCCGTCGGCGATGGAGTTCCACGCGCCGACCTGCGCGGGTGTGGGCGCCGCGAAGGAACCGGTGAACCAGGCCCGGGTGGGCGCCGAGAACCGGTCGAGCACATCGGTGGCGGACACCGCTCCATTGTTCCCGAAAGGTCGGACAGGGCAATCTGCTACGACAAGGATCCCTGGCTGCGAGGGTGGGCCAGGTCTATTCGCCCAGCTCGTCGAGCTTGGCCCAGACGACCGGCTGCCAGGTCGCCATCACCCGGTCCCAATCGGCCTGCATGTCGGCGTCCCAGTCGTCGCCGAGGCCCTCGCGGATCTCGTCGACGACGGCGTCGAACATGGTCGCGATCATGGGGCGGCTCACCTCGGCGGCGACGTGGTCGGGCACCCAGGTCGCGGTGTAGGCCGGGTCGATGGTGCCCTCGGCGAGGTCGATGACGGTCTCGAAGATGCCCGCCATCATGCGCTTGGGGATGTAGGTGTCACCGGCGAAGATCTCCTGCGCGTCGGGGTGGACGGCGTAGAGGCGCCGGTAGATCGCCTCGGTGGGGTTGCCGAGCTTGTCCTCGTACAACTCGAGGGAGCGGGCGACGGCGCTGTCGTCCGGCCGGGGGGCTGCCATGGCGTCATCGTGCCACCGGCCACCGCGGCGACCGAAGGGTGCAGGGACTTTGGGCCCTGGCCGACCGCGGCTCAGTCCAGCGCGCGGTTGATCGTCGACGCGAGATCGGCATAGAGCTTCGGGTCGTTGCCGCTGACGGGCTTGCCCGAGCTCACGATGCCCACCGCGAGGTCGCGCGACGGGTCGGCCCACATCGCCACCTGCGTCAGGCCGGTGTGCCCGAAGGCGTGCTCCGAGCCGGCTCCGAAGGGCCCGAAGCGCTTGGAACCGAGCATGTAGCCGGTGCCCCATCGCAGCGGCACCCCGCCGGTGGCCGCATCCGGCCGCAGTCGGCGGCGCTGCCGGGTGGCGCGCTCGATCGTGCCGGGGTCCAGCACCCTCAGGTGGTTCAGCTCGCCGCCGCGGCGCAGGAACTCGGCGAAGCGGGACAGCTCGTCGGCGGTGGAGACCAGATTCGACGACGGGATGACGTCGGTGAGGTACTCGGGACTGTTGGAGATGGGGATGATGTCGTACATCGTCCCGCCGACGGCCTTGGCGAAGACCGAGTCCATGAACGCCGAGCTCGACGCCCCGGTGGCGTGACTGGGCGCGACCTGCGGCACCTGCCAGTCCTTGACGCCGAAATTGGTCCAGCCGAAGCCGAGCGGGTCGAGGATCTCGTCGGCGGCGATGTCGCGAATGCTGCGGCCGGTGGCGGCGAGCACCAGCTCGCGCATCAACGGGCCCCAGGTCAGTGCGTGGTAGAGGTGCACGGTGCCCGGCGGGTAGACCGGCCGCAGCTCGCGCAGCATCGACCGCGCGTACTCGCTCTCGCGCATCCGGCGGGGGTCGGGGGAGGAGCCGTTCACCACCGGCACGCCGGCGCGGTGGGTGAGGACGTGGTCGATCGTCGTGCGGCCCTTGCCGTGAGCGCCGTACTCGGGCAGGTAGTCGGTGACCCGGTCGCTCAGACTCCACACGCCCCGCTCGACGAGCAGGTGCGCGATCGTCGCGGCCAGGGCCTTGCCGGTCGAGTAGCAGCAGAACGGCGTGTCCACCGACACGGGGATCTGCTCGGCGTCGGGCGGGTCCGACGGGCCGGCGCCCCACGCGTGGCCGACGGCACGGTTCAGCACCGTCCGTCCGCCGCGTCGCACGCAGACCTGAAGGGCGGGCTGCTGGCCGGCGCGATACCAGTCCAGCGCCGCGTTCCAGATCGCCTCGACGGCGCCGAGTTCGCCGCGTGCGGCCTCCTCGTCGCCGACGTCGGTGAGGGCGGAAAGGTCATCCATGCCCACCAACAGTAGTGACGCCTGGCACAATGCCTGACAACTAGAACACGTTCTACTGATCGACAGCCTGGAGGCGCAATGTTCGAATGGTCCGACGAAGATCTCATGGTGCGCGACGCGCTGCGCTCGTTCATCGACAAGGAGATCCGCCCGCACATCGACGAGCTGGAGACCGGCCAGCTCCCGCCGTACGACATCACGCGCAAGCTGCTCAAGACCTTCGGCGTCGACCAGATGAACGCCGACCAGCTCGAGAAGGAGCTCGCCGCCGAGGAATCCGGGGAGACCAAGAAGAAGGGCGGCGGCTCGTCGACGCTGGCGTCGTCGATGATGATGATCCTCAACATGGAGCTCGCCGGCGTGTGCCTGGGCCTGATCGGGTCGATGGGCGTCAGCATGGGTCTGACCGTCTCGACCATCCGCTCGCGCGGCACGCTCGCCCAGAAGAAGCGCTGGCTCCCCGAGCTGGTCACCATGGAGAAGGTCGGCGCGTGGGCGATCACCGAGCCCGACAGCGGCTCGGACGCCCTGGGCGGCATGAAGACCTACGTGCGCCGCGACGGCGACGGCGGGTACGTCCTCAACGGGCAGAAGACCTTCATCACCAACGGCCCGTACGCCGACACCATCGTCGTCTTCGCCAAGCTCGACGAGGGTGACAACACCCCGATGCGCGACCGCAAGGTCCTCACCTTCGTGCTCGACAAGGGCATGGAGGGCCTCACCCAGGGCAAGGCGTTCAAGAAGATGGGCATGATGAGCTCGCCGACCGGCGAGCTGTTCTTCGACAACGTGAAGCTCTCGGCCGACCGCCTGCTCGGCGAGACCGAGGACACCGGCGGCGACAAGCGCGGCGGCGACAGCGCCAAGGCCGGCTTCACCGTCGAGCGGATCGGCATCGCGGCCCTGTCGCTGGGCATCATCAACGAGTGCCTGCGCCTGTCGGTCGACTACGCCAAGAACCGCAAGCTGTGGGGCCAGGAGATCGCCCAGTTCCAGCTCATCCAGCTCAAGCTGGCCGAGATGGAGGTCGCGCGCATCAACGTGCAGAACATGCTCTTCGTCGCGATGGAGGCGATGAAGGCGGGCAAGCCGCCTACGCTCGCCCAGGCGTCGGCGATGAAGCTGTACTCCTCGCGCGCGGCCACTGACGTCGCCATGGAGGCCGTCCAGCTGTTCGGCGGCAACGGTTACATGGCCGAGTACCGCGTCGAGCAGCTCGCCCGCGACGCGAAGTCGCTGATGATCTACGCCGGGTCCAACGAGATCCAGGTGACCCATGTGGCGAAGGGCCTGCTGCGCGACTGAGCGCGCGGCATCCCCTTCGTCGGGGGATCGGCGGGGATCAGACCCCGGCGGGGACCTTCGGCTTCTCGTAGAGCAGGAAGCCGTCGTCGACGGGGCCCTTGCGCAGGTTCTTCACGTCGTGGGAGACGGCCATCGTGGTCTTCCACGGGTCGACCGTGCCCTGCTTGGGCAGCATGTCGATGGCGCGCTTGACGTAGCCGGCGTCGAAGTCCAGCAGCGGCCGGGTGTCCATGCCCTTCGGTGCGACCGGGCGCACCGAGGTGTACCCGGCGGCGTCCATGTGGGACAGCGTGCGGCAGAACCACTCGCAGAGCAGCCCGATTTTCAGGGTCCACGACGAGTTGGTGTAGCCGATCGCGAGCATGAAGTTCGGCACGTCCGAGAGCATGGCGCCGCGGTAGGCGACCTTCTCCGACGGGTCGACCGGCGTGCCGTCGATCGACAGCTGCATGCCGCCGAACAGCTGCAGGTTCAGACCGGTCGCGGTGACGATGATGTCCGCGTCCAGGTGCGAGCCGTCGGTCAGTTCGATGCCGGTCGCGTCGAAGGTCTTGATGTTCGCGGTCACGATCGTCGCCCGACCCGCCCGGACCTCCTTGTACAGGTCGGCGTCGGGCACCACGCACAGTCGCTGGTCCCACGGGTTGTACGGCGGGTTGAAGTGCGTGTCGACGTCGAAGTCCTTGGGCAGCTGGCTCGCGTTGACCTGGCGGATCACCTTGCGAGCGGTCTTCGGGAAGCGCTGGCAGAACTGGTACATGACCTTCTGCTGCAGGATGTTCTTCTGCCGGCTGACCTTGTAGCCGCGCTTGTCACCGAGGGTCTTCTTCAGCGCGTTGGCCACGACGTCCTCGCGCGGCAGCGGGATGATGTAGCTCGGCGTGCGCTGCAGCATCGTGATGTGCTCGGTGTCGTGGGACATCGACGGGATGAGGGTGACGGCGGTCGCGCCGCTGCCGATGACCACGACCTTCTTGCCCTTGTAGTCCAGGTCCTCGGGCCAGTGTTGCGGGTGGACGATGGTGCCCTTGAAGGACTTCTCGCCGGGGAACTCGGGGCGGTAACCCTGGTCGTAGTTGTAGTAGCCGGTGCCCGAGAAGATCCACCGCGCGGTCATGGTCTGCGGCTTCTTCTTCGAATCGGTGGGGGCGACGGTCAGCTCCCACGCCTGCTTCGCCTCGGACCAGTTCGCCGCGGTCACGCGGCGGTTGAACACGATCGTGTCCTGGAGGTCGTCGTCGGCGACGGCCTCGTGCAGGTAGTCGAGGATGCGCGGCGCGTCGGCGATGGCCTGGTTGTCGGTCCACGGCTTGAACTCGTAGCCGAAGGTGTGCAGGTCGCTGTCGGACCGCAGGCCCGGGTACTTGAACAGCGACCAGGTGCCGCCGATCTGGTCGCGTGACTCGAGGATGGCGAAGGACTTCTCCGGGTGCTCGGTGCGCAGGTAGTGCGCGGCGCCGATGCCGGAGATGCCGGCGCCGATGATGACGACGTCGTAGTCGACGTCGGTGCGGGTGGCTGCGGTGGTCATGTGGTTCTCCTGGGGCTGGGTGATCGTGTCAATGATCGTTGACATCAATGGTCGTCGGTGGGCGCCGTCGGGCACAAGGTCGATCTGCACCAGATAGTGGTATCTCAAGGTGCATAATGGGCGGATGGATGAGGACTGGCCTGCTCCGTCGCCGGCGGCGGCCGAGGTGATCGTGGCCGGCGCGCGACTCGTGCTCGACCCGCCGAAGGAGTGGATCGACGACTTCAACTCCGCGGCGCTGCGCGGCGTGCGGCTCGACGAGATCGCCGGGGACCGGACCCTGGTGGACGCGCTGGTCGGCACCAACATGGCCAACCTCGCGCAGTGGGCGCAGCACAACGTCGAGTCCCCGGGCGCGCGCGTGCCCATCCGCGTGATCGACGACGGCGCCGCGATGGTGCGCGAGATGGTCCGGCGCGGACTGGACTCGGGCATGCTCGACGCCTTCCGGACCGCCCAGTCCGTCGCGTGGCGGCGTTGGATGGAGGTCTGCTTCATGCTGACCGACGACCTCGACGTGCTTCGCGAGGTGCTCGACGTGACATCGCAGTCCATCGGCACCTTCCTCGACGACACGGTGACCGCCCTGGCCGAGCAGATCGCGGTCGCGCGGGCCCAATTGATCGGCGACACCCACGCCGAGCGTCGTGCGGCCGTGGCGCTGGTCCTGGAGGGCGCGCCGATCGACGACGCCCGCGCCGAGTCGCAGCTGAACTACCGGCTGACCGGTCCGCAGACCGCCGTGGTCCTCAGCGGGACCGGGATGCCGATGCGGCGACTGGAGGCGGTGTGCGATGCGATCATGGCCGCCAGTGGCCTCGACCGCAGACTGACCGTGCTCGCCGGGGTCGATCGGCTGTGGGTGTGGTTCCCGGGCGATCGGCTCGACGTCGACGAGGCGCAGGTGCCCGAGGGCATCCGCGTGGCCATCGGCCTCCCCGGCGTCGGTCGGGAGGGCTTCCGGCGCAGTCACTTCCAGGCACTGTCGGCCGACCAGACGCTCGTCGGGCTCGGATCGGCGCGCCGAGTCGTGCGCTATGACGAGCTCGCGCTGATCGGCGCACTGAGCGACGACCGGCAAATCGTCGACGACTTCGTGCAACAGACGCTCGGCGAGCTGGCCGCCGCCGACCCCGACCTGCGCGAATGCATGCGGGTCTGGTTCGACGAGCAGTGCAATTCGACGGCGACGGCCGCCCGGCTCTTCACGCACCGCAACACGGTCGTGCGACGCCTGGCCCGCGCCGAGGAGCTGTTGCCGGGCGGGCTGTCGCGCAATGCGATCGCCGTGGCGGCCGCGCTCGAGATCCGGCACTGGCAGGACTGACTTCGCCGAGTGGGCGCAGTTTCTCGCCGAGTGGGCGATGAATCTCGCCGAGTGGGCGAGTAAATCTCGCCGAGTGGGCGGTCGACTAGAGGTACTCGGCGAGCGCGTCTTCGAGTTCCTGCTTTGTCGCCACATTGCGCAGGGTCTTGACGACCTTGCCGCCGTCGAACAGCAGGAGCGTGGGCAGGCCGGTGACGCCGTACGTGGCGACAAGGCCCGACTCGTGGTCGGCGTTGACCGTTCGAATCTGCAGGTCGTGCTCGGCGGCGAACTCGGCGAGCACGGGCGCGAAAGCCGTGCAGCGCCCGCACCACGATGCCCAGAAGTCGACGAGCACCGGCTCTTGGCTGCGGATCACCTCGCCGATCGTCGAGTTCGTCAGTTCGCCAAGCCGGGCCACGGTCAGGGCTTCTCCTGCTCCGCCGCCACCGCGTCGGGATTGAGGAAGTACAAGCCGGCAACGCGCCCCTGTTCGTCGTAGCTGACGCGGCCGACCAGCTCGCCGGCCTCGAACTGGAGGGGCACGTCGACGACGGTGAAGACGCCCTGGACGCGGACGTAGGCGTCGTCGCCGATCGATTCGAGCTCGCCGACCTGGGCGACGATCTGGGCCCAGGCATTCGGTACCTCCTCGACCGGGAAGGCGGCGGCCATCTGGGGGCCGAAAGTGGCAACGATCGAGCCCCACTCGTGAGCGGGCCACAGTCGAATCTGCTCGACGGCCTTGGCTGCGGCGTCGGGGAGTGCGGTGATGGACATGGGATCTCCTGTTCGGGGGTCGATGGGTTTGCCGAAACGCTGAAAGGCTGCTTGGCGGGTGGTGCCGACGACGTCGCCGACGTCCTGCCAGGTGCATCCGGCCGCGCGGGCGGCCCGCGCAGCGTCGCCGAGAAGGCGGTCGGCCTCGCCGACGAGGTCGTGTGCGTCGTGCAGAAAGGAGATGGCCTTGTCGCGGGAGAGCGGAGGGGTTGCGGCGCGTAGGCCACGCGCCCGCCGCTCCACCGCCTCGACGGCACGTTCCAAATCACTCATGACGTAAAGGTAGCATTTACAACGGTGGTATGTAAAGTCTGTGTTTACACAACCGCTTGCCGCGATTGGCGGGATTCACCGCCCACTGGACGAGATTCTGGGCACGCTCGGCGAGATTTAGGGCACGCTCGGCGAGATCTAGGGCACGCTCGGCGAGCGGTAGGGCGCCGACTCGGCGACGTTGTCGTCGACGATGATCGGCTTGCCCAGCTGGGGGAAGGCGCGCTGGGCGCAGTCCGTGCGGTCGCACACCTTGCAGCCGGCGCCGATCGGCACCATCGTGCGCGGGTCGGCGAGGTCGACGCCGGTGGAGTAGACGAGTCGGTCGGCATAGGACAGGTCGCAGCCCAGGCCGACGGCGAATCCGCTGCGCGATCCCAGATAGCCCTGCATGGGCACGTCGGTGGTGCGGGCCAGCCAGAAGTAGGAGCGCCCGTCGGGCATCGCCGACACCTGGGTCACGATCCGACCGGGCGTGGTGAACGCGTCGTGCACGACCCACAGCGGGCAACTGCCGCCGACGCGGGAGAAGTGGAACGCCGTCGCCGACTGCCGCTTGGAGATGTTCCCGGCACGATCGGTGCGCACGAAGATGAACGGCACCCCGCGTTGGTTCGGCCGCTGGAGTGACGACAGTCGATGGCACACGGTCTCGAAACCGACCTCGAACCGCAGTCCCAGCAGCTCGATGTCGTAGCGCGCCTCTTCTGCGGCCGTGGCGAACAGCGTGTACGGCAGGACCAGGGCGCCGGCGAAGTAGTTGGCCAGGCCGACACGGGCCACCTGGATCGACTCCGGGCTGATGTTGTCCGACCCGGTCGCGATCGCATCGATCGCCTCGCCCTGGGTGAGGAAGGCCAGTTGGGTGGCGAGTTGGAAGGCGCGCTGGCCCGGTCGCAGGTGGCGGGCCAGCGTGATGACCCGCGATTCGGGGTCGTAGACGCGCTTGGGGGTCTCGTGCACGGCCGGATCCGCGAGCGCGACGGTGATGCGGTGGTCGCGCTCGAGGACGGCGGCCAGCTGCTCGTCGAGCCCGCCGACGCGCAGGCCGAGGTTGGTGAACATCTCCTCGGCCGCCACGTCGAGCGAGTGGATGTAGTTGTTGCGGTCGTAGAAGAAGTCGCGGACTTCCTCGAACGGGGTCGACGCCCGGGGTGCCTCGACCTCGTCGCGCGCGACGGTCGCGCGGTAGGTCTCCAGCTCGGTGGTGGCCGCCACGAGGCGGCGGTGCATGCCGACCATCGCCTTGCCGACGCGCGGCATGCGCGCGACGAGCTCCTCGATCTCGTGTTGGCTGATGCCGTCGAACTCGGTGTGCTGGGCCGCTTCGGAGAGGTCGCCGACGAGTCGGGCGTCCGAATCGGTGGCGAAGTACTCCGCGTCGAGGTTGAACTCCCGGCTCAGGGCCAGGAGTACCGGGATGGTCAGCGGGCGGTGCCCGTTCTCCAGCTGGTTGACGTAGCTGGTGGACAGATCGAGGCGGCGGGCGAGCGCGGCCTGGGAGATGCGCTGCTCCTCCCGCAGGCGCCGCAAACGGGCTCCGGCGAAGGCTTTGGGCATGTGACCAGACAATACTCCGGAAACCGTTCACAAGCATCACAACCGGTGGTCCAGAAATACGCAAATTACACACCTTCTAGGGCTTTCACCAGGCATATGTCATTGCGTACTGTGCGAATCATGATCAATCACAAGGTTCGCACCCACCGCAGCGCCGAAGACTTCCCGAAGGAAGAGCACCTCGCCTACAAGATCGCCAAGATGGCCGTCGATCCGGTGGAGGTCCCGGACGACACCCGCGAGATGATCATCAACCGCGTGATCGACAACGCCTCGGTCAGCGCCGCTTCGGTCGACCGCCGCCCGCCGACGACGGCGCGCGAGCAGGCACTCAAGCACCCGGCCAAGCCCGGCGCCCAGGTCTTCGGCGTCAACGGCGGCTACTCGCCGGAGTGGGCCGCGTGGGCCAACGGCGTCGCCGTCCGCGAGCTCGACTTCCATGACACCTTCCTGGCCGCCGAGTACAGCCACCCCGGTGACAACATCCCGCCGCTGGTCGCCGTCGCCCAGCACAAGGGCTGCTCGGGCCACGACCTGATCCGCGGCCTCGCCACGGCCTACGAGGTCCAGATCGACCTGGTGCGCGGCATCTCGCTGCACAAGCACAAGATCGACCACGTCGCCCACCTCGGCCCGTCGGCCGCCGCCGGCATCGGCACGATGCTCGGCCTCGACGTCGACACCATTTACCAGGCCATCGGCCAGGCCCTGCACCTGACGACCGCCACCCGCCAGTCCCGCAAGGGCGAGATCTCCAGCTGGAAGGCCTACGCCCCCGCGCTGGCCGGCAAGGTCGCCATCGAGGCCGTCGACCGTGCGATGCGCGGCGAGGGCGCCCCGTCGCCGATCTGGGAGGGCGAGGACGGCGTCATCGCCTGGCTGCTCGACGGACCCGACGCGGAGTACACCGTGCCGCTGCCCGGCGCCGGCGAGCCCAAGCGCGCCATCCTGGACAGCTACACCAAGGAGCACTCGGCCGAGTACCAGAGCCAGGCTCCGATCGACCTGGCCCGCCGCATGCGCGAGAAGATCAGCAACATCGACGACATCGAGTCGATCGTGCTGCACACCTCGAACCACACCCACGTGGTCATCGGCACCGGTTCGAACGACCCACAGAAGTTCGACCCGACCGCCAGCCGCGAGACGCTGGACCACTCGGTGATGTACATCTTCGCGGTGGCCCTGCAGGACGGCACCTGGGACTTCAAGGACTCCTACGCCCCCGAGCGCGCCGCCCGCCCCGACACCGTCGCACTGTGGAACAAGATCTCCACGGTCGAGGACCCTGAGTGGACCCGCCGCTACCACAGCGAGGACCCCAACGAGAAGGCCTTCGGAGCCCGTGCGGTCATCACCATGAAGGACGGCAGCGTCATCGAGGACGAGCTCGCCGTCGCCGACGCCCACCCGCTGGGCGCCCGCCCCTTCGCCCGGGAGCAGTACAAGCAGAAGTTCACCAAGCTGGCCAGCGGGGTCATCGCCCCGGCCGAGCAGAAGCGCTTCCTGGAGGCGGCCGAGGGCCTCGACGGCATCGCCGCCGGCGGCGTGAGCGCGCTGAACGTCGTCGTCGAGAAGGCGGTCCTCGACCGCGCTCCCAAGGTCGGCGAGGGAATCTTCTGATGGACCTCTTCTCCTCTGCGGTCACCGACACCGACAAGCGCAAGGCCCTGCGGGCCGGACTCAACTCGGGCAAGCTCCAGCGCTGGCCGGGAGCCTTCTCCCCGCTGGTCGCCAAGCTGATCGAGGACATCGGTTTCGAGGGCGTCTACGTCTCCGGCGCCGTGCTCTCGGCCGACCTGGGCCTGCCCGACATCGGCCTGACCACCCTCACCGAGGTGGCCGGCCGTGGCGGTCAGATCGCCCGGGCGACCAATCTGCCGTCACTGATCGACGCCGACACCGGCTTCGGTGAGCCGATGAGCGCCGCGCGCACCATCGCCCAGCTCGAGGACGCCGGCCTGTCGGGCTGCCACCTGGAGGACCAGGTCAACCCGAAGCGCTGCGGCCACCTCGACGGCAAGGCCGTGGTGGAGACCGGCGAGATGGTCAAGCGGCTGCGCGCCGCCGTCGAGGGCCGCCGCGACGAGAACTTCGTCATCTGCGCCCGCACCGACGCCCGCGCCATCGAGGGCATCGACTCGGCGATCGACCGGGCCAAGGCCTACGTCGACGCCGGTGCCGACCTGATCTTCACCGAGGCGCTGGCCGACGCCGGCGAGTTCGAGAAGTTCCGCAAGGCGGTCGACATCCCGCTGCTGGCGAACATGACCGAGTTCGGCAAATCCGACCTCATCACCGCCCAGCAGCTGCAGGATCTGGGGTACAACGCCGTCATCTACCCGGTGACGACGCTGCGGATCGCGATGGGCGCGGTCGAGGCCGGGCTGCGCGAGATCTCCGAGAAGGGCACCCAGGAGGGTCTGCTCGACGGGATGCAGCACCGTTCGCGCCTCTACGAGCTGCTCCGCTACCCGGAGTACAACGAGTTCGATTCAGCCACCTTCAACTTCCAGATCCCAGGAGCATGACCATGAGTGAAGAACCGAAGATCTACAAGGGCCTGGCCGGCGTCGTCGTCGACTACACCGCCATCTCCAAGGTCGTCCCGGAGACTAACTCGCTGACCTACCGCGGCTACGCGGTGCAGGACCTGGCGAAGAACTGCAGCTTTGAGGAGGTCGCGTACCTGCTCTGGCACGGTGAGCTGCCGAACGCCAAGCAGCTGGCCGAGTTCGAGAAGAACGAGCGCGCCCACCGCAAGCTGGACAAGACGGCGCAGGAGGTCCTCGACCGGATCCCGGACAACTGCCACCCGATGGACGTCTGCCGCACGATGATCAGCTTCCTGGGCACCCAGGACCCCAAGGAGGACGACCCCTCGCAGGAGGCCAACCTGGACAAGGCCGAGCGCATGTTCGCGGTGCTGCCGACCATCGTGGCCGCCGACATGCGACGTCGCCGCGGGGAGAAGCCCATCGCCCCCGACGAGAAGCTCGGTTACGCCGAGAACTTCCTCTACATGAGCTTCGGCAAGGTGCCCGACAAGGTCATCGTCGACGCGTTCAACCAGTCCTGCATCCTGTACGCCGAGCACAGCTTCAACGCCTCGACCTTCGCTTCGCGGGTGGTCACCTCGACGACGTCGGACATCTACAGCGCCGTCACCGCCGGCGTCGGCGCCCTCAAGGGTGCGCTGCACGGCGGTGCCAACGAGGCCGTCATGCACGACATGATCGACATCGACCGCCCCGAGCGGGTCACCGAGTGGCTCGACGCCAAGCGGGCGAACAAAGAGAAGATCATGGGCTTCGGCCACCGTGTCTACAAGAACGGCGATTCGCGCGTCCCGACGATGCACGAGGCGCTGGTCCGCGTTTCCGAGCACCTCGGCGAGACCAAGTGGCTGGGCATCTACGACGAGCTGGCCAAGCAGATGGACGACCGCACCGGGATCAAGCCGAACCTGGACTTCCCGACCGGACCGGCCTACCACCTGATGGGTTTCGACATCGGTGTGTTCACGCCGATCTTCGTGATGGCCCGCGTGACCGGCTGGACCGCGCACATCATCGAGCAGACCGCGTCCAACGCGCTGATCCGGCCGTTGAGCGCGTACAACGGGGAACCCCAGCGCGAAGTGCCCAAGAAGGCCTGATCCATCGTGCACAAGGTCCTTGTCGCCAACAGGTCCGAGATCGCGGTACGCGCCATTCGCGCGTGCCGCGAGCTCGGCCTGCAGACCGTTGCCATCTATCCGTATGAGGATCGCAACTCACTGCACCGCAACGCCGCCGACGAGTCGTACCAGATCGGGGAGCCGGGCCATCCGGTCCGCGCCTACCTGGACATCGACGCGATCATCGAGGTGGCCCGCGAGTGCGGTGCCGACGCGATCTACCCCGGATACGGGTTCCTCTCGGAGAACCCCGGGTTGGCGCGCGCGTGCGACGAGGCGGGGCTGACCTTCGTCGGCCCGCCCGCCGACGTCCTGGATTGGACCGGCAACAAGGCCACGGCCGTCGCGACCGCCCGCAAGGCGGGCGTGCCGGTGCTCGAGTCCACCGACCCGAGCACCGATCTGGAAGCACTCGCCGAGGCCGGCAAGAAGATGCGGTTCCCGCTCTTCGTCAAGGCCGTCGCCGGCGGCGGCGGGCGCGGCATGCGCCACGTCGACACCGCCGAGGAGCTGCCCGAGGCACTGGCCGCGGCGTCCCGCGAGGCCGAGTCGGCCTTCGGCGACGGCACGGTGTTCATCGAGCAGGCGGTCCCGTCGCCGCGGCACATCGAGGTGCAGATCCTCGGTGATTCGGCCGGCAACGTCGTGCACCTCTACGAGCGCGACTGCAGCGTCCAGCGCCGCCATCAGAAGGTCGTCGAGCAGGCTCCCGCGCCGGATCTCGACCCGGAGCTGCGCGCCGCGATCTGCAACGACGCCGTCGCCTTCGCCAAGGCGATCGGATACTGCGGCGCCGGCACCGTCGAGTTCCTCCTGGCCCCCGACGGGCATTACGTGTTCATCGAGATGAACCCGCGCATCCAGGTCGAGCACACGGTCACCGAGGAGATCACCGACGTCGACCTGGTCGCCGCGCAGCTGCAGATCGCCGCGGGCGCGACCCTGCCCGAGCTCGGCATCACGCAGGACCAGATCGAGACGCACGGATTCGCCGTGCAGTGCCGCATCACCACCGAGGACCCGGCCAACGACTTCCGGCCGGACACCGGCACGATCACCACCTACCGGTCGCCGGGCGGTGCGGGCGTCCGCATCGACGGCGGCACCTACCTGGGTGCGGAGATCTCCGGCTATTTCGACTCGATGCTGGTGAAGGTGACCTGTCGCGGCAAGACTCGCGCGGCGGCCCTGACCCGCGCCCGCCGCGCGCTGGGCGAGTTCCGCATCGGTGGTGTCTCGACGAACATCGAGTTCCTGCTGTCGTTGCTGTCCAACGAGGAGTTCGTCGCCGGCGCGGTGACCACCGGCTTCATTGCCGACCACCCCGAGCTGCTGGTCAGCCACCCTTCGGACGCCAAGTGGGCGAACCTGCTCGAGTTGCTGGCCGACATCACGATCAACCGCGAGTACGAGCGCCCCGCGACGGTGATCCGGCCGCGCGAGAAGCTCGCCGGGCTCACCCTCACCGAGCCGGCACCCGGCAGTGCCGATCGCCTGCGCGACCTCGGGCCGGCCGGGTTCGCCTCCGTGCTGCGCAACCAGGACGCGGTCGGCGTCACCGAGACGACCTTCCGCGACGCCCACCAGTCCCTGCTGGCGACCCGTTTGCGGACCAGCGGACTGGTCCGCGTGGCGCCGTACGTCGCCTCCCTCACCCCGCAGCTGTTCTCGGTCGAGTGCTGGGGCGGCGCCACCTATGACACGGCGCTGCGCTTTTGCAAGGAAGACCCGTGGGAGCGGCTGGAGAAGCTGCGCGCCGCGATGCCGAACATCTGCCTGCAGATGCTGCTGCGCGGCAAGAACACGGTCGGTTACACGCCGTACCCGACGATCGTCACCACCTCCTTCGTCGAGGAGGCCGCGCGCACCGGCATCGACATCTTCCGCATCTTCGACGCGCTCAACAGCGTCGACGCCATGCGTCCGGCGATCGACGCCGTCCTGGAGCAGGGGAAGACCGTCGCCGAGGTCGCGCTCTGCTACACCGGCGACCTCTCCAACCCGGACGAGGACCTCTACACCCTCGACTACTACCTGCGCCTGGCCGAGGAGATCGTCAAGGCCGGCGCCCACATCATCGCGATCAAGGACATGGCCGGCCTGCTCCGGCCGCCGGCCGCCACGACCCTGGTCGCGGCGCTGCGCGAGAACTTCGACCTGCCGGTGCACGTGCACACCCACGACACCGCCGGCGGGCAGCTCGCCACCTATCTGGCCGCGGTGCAGGCCGGTGCCGACGCCATCGACGGCGCGAGCGCCCCGCTCTCCGGATCGACGAGCCAGCCGTCGCTGTCGGCGATCGTCGCCGCTTTTGACGGCACCGAGCGCGCCACCGGCCTGGACCTGGGCAACGTGCTGGCACTTGAGCCGTACTGGGAGGCGCTGCGCAAGGTGTACGCCCCCTTCGACGTCGGCCAGCACCCGCCGACCGGGCGCGTGTACCAGCACGAGATCCCCGGCGGGCAGCTGTCGAACCTGTACCAGCAGGCCGCGGCCTTGGGCCTGGCCGACCAGTTCGAGCTCATCGAGGACGCCTACGCGGGCGCCGATCGGATGCTCGGCCGCCTGGTCAAGGTCACGCCGTCGTCGAAGGTCGTGGGCGATCTCGCTTTGACGCTCGTCGCCAAGGGCGTCACCGCCGATGAGTTCGCGGCGAACCCGCAGGCCTACGACATCCCCGACTCGGTGATCGGCTTCTTCCGCGGCGAGCTGGGCACCCCCGCCGCCGGATGGGTCGAGCCGCTGCGCAGCGAGGTCCTCAAGGGCCGCGGTGACGCGCCGCCCACCGAGGAGGTGAGCGCGGCGGACCGCAAGGTGCTGGCGCAGCCCGGAACGGCGCGTCGCGAGACGCTCAACCGGCTGCTGTTCCCGGGCCCCACCAAGGACCTGGCGGAGCACCGCGAGAAGTACGGCGACACCTCGGGACTGTCGGCCAACGCCTTCCTCTACGGCCTGCGGGCCGGTGTGGAGGAGCGCGTCGAGCTGGAACCCGGCGTGGAGCGCACCATCGGACTGGCCGCGGTCAGCGACGTCGACGAGAACGGCGAGCGCACGGTCATGTGCACCGTCAACGGGCAGCTGCGCTCGGTCGTCGTGCGCGACAAGTCGGTCGCCGACGCGCCGACGGCCGCGGCGAAGGCCGATCCGCAGAACCCGCGTCACATCGGTGCGCCGTTCGACGGTGCGGTCGCCATCAAGGTCTCGGTCGGCGACAGCGTCGCCGCCGGTGATCCGATCGGCACCATCGAGGCGATGAAGATGGAGTCCACCATCACCGCGCCGCGCGCGGGCACCGTGGCCGCGCTGCCGCTCGGATCGCACGCCGCAGCACACGGCGGCGATCTCATCGTCGAACTGAGTTAGCCCTGGTCGTCCCCCGCATCCGTGCAGGTCGCGCGGGTGCCGGGGGAGCGGTAGGGTCGGGAACCATGGCAGCGATCAGTCGTCTCACCCTCGTCTCCGTCGGCGTTGCCGGTGCGGTCCTCGCCGCGTCGTCGACCACGTCCGAGGCTTCGGCGAAACCGCTCGGGGCACCGGAGGTCGTCTCCTCCGGCACCCTCGGCACAGGGTGCACCTACCAGGTCGGGATCCGTGTCGGCGTCCCCGCCAACCGTGCCGCGAACACCTCGCCGACCGACCCGGCGACGGACAAGGCGCGTCGCACCGCCGCGACCGAGCCGGTGGTCTTCTGGGAGATCCCCGGCTCCGGTCGACCGGGCGCCAAGGGCAGCCGGCGGATCGGCCGGGCCAAGCCCACCAAGGACGGCATCGCCGCCGTCGCCTGGACGCCGACGAAGGCCGGATTCAGCACGATTCGCGCCTACCAGCAGAAGACGTGGTCGGCGCCCACGCCGGTGACGGTCTCCGCCGCGCTGCGCGTCGGTCCGCTCTGCCTGCTGTCCTGGTCCTAGCGGGCCGGGCGCAGCGCCAACGCGCACACGACCGACACCGCACACGCCACCAGCGAGACGATCGTCGCGATCAGGTAGCCGGTGTTCGACGGGAAGGCCAGTGCGCGCACGCCCGCCTGCGTCGGCAGCTTCACGGTGACCACGTTGTGGGCGAGCACCATGCCGACGATCGCCGACGCCACCGACATGCCGAGTGAGCGCATCAGCGCGTTCACGCCGTTCGCCTCACCGGTCTGGCGCAGTGGCACCGCACCCATGATCAGTGCCGGCATGGCCGCATAGGCGATGCCGATGCCCGCGGAGATCGTGCACGTGATCAGGACCAGGTGCCAGGGGCCGATGTGCCAGTCGGCGACCAGCAGCACGAGCTGGATCAGATAGCCCACGGCCATCACTGCCGCACCGAGTGCCAGCGACGACCGGGGGCCGAACGCGCGGGAGACGCGTGCGCCGATGTTGGAGCAAGCGAACATCACCAGTCCGCCGGGGGCGAGGAACAGGCCCGCCTTGACCATGGACAGGCCGTTGCCGTTGCCCGTCACGGCCGGTGCCATCAGCAGCTGCACCGGGATGAGGGACATCGAGAAGAGGGCGAAACCCGCGGCCATCGACGCCCCGTTGGTGAGTGCGACGGTGCGTTCGGCGGTGGTCCGCAGGTCGACCAGCGGATGGTCGCGGCGCAGCTCGTACGCGATCCACAGTGCGAACACGATGATCGCGCCTGCGAACAGGCCGAGCGTCAGCGGCGTCGCCCAGCCCCACGTCGCGCCCTTGCTGAGCGGCAGCAGCAGCAGCGTCAGCGCGGTGGCGAGTCCGACGGCACCGACGTAGTCGAAGCCGGCGGTCCGATGCGCGGGCGAGGCCGGTACGACGATCAGCACCGCGACCAGGCAGACGAGCGTGATCACCGCGGCACCCCAGAACAGCGCGTGCCAGTCGTACTGCGCGACCAGCGCGGCGATCGGCAGGCCGAGTGCACCGCCGACGCCGAGGGAGGCGCTCATCGCGGCGATGCCGCTGCCCAGGCGTTCGGGCGGCAGGCTGTCGCGCATCATGCTGATGCCCAGGGCGATGGCACCCATGCCGACGCCCTGCAGGGCCCGCCCGACGAGGAACGGCGGCAGCTGGTCGCTCAGGGCGCACACCACGGAACCGAGGGCCACCGACAACAGGCTCAGGGCGAGGATGAGTCGCTTGCCGTACATGTCGCCGAGGCGACCGGCGATCGGCGTTGCGACGGCGCCGGTCAGCAGCGTCGCGGTCAGCGCCCACGCGGCGTTGTCGTTGGAGGTGTGCAGGTACTCCGGCAGGCGGGGCACCAACGGCACGATGATCGTCTGCATGAGCGAGACGGCGATGCCGGCGGCGGACAGCGCGGCCACGATCGCGGTCGGGTGGACCGTGCGGGTCGGGGTGGTCGGCACAGCTTTCTTCCCATCGGGCGAAGGAGATCGCCCGATGGTTTCGGGCCGCAACTAATTCTACGGGGCCCGCTCCGGTCGACTCGCGCCGAGGTTCACAACCGGACGCGGGAGCACCCGACGACTACGGAGTCCAGCCCGCGACGAGGGCGATCACCGAGATCACCAGCACCGCGATCGCGGCCACCAGTGCCCAACCGGTGATCAGCACGATCACCCACAGGGTCTTGAGGTAGACGGGCATGAACGCGGCCAGCAGTGGCTCGGTCTGCATGCTGGGCTGCACGCGTTCGGTGGTGACCGCCAGCGCCTTCGTCATCTTCCACAGATGAGTCGGACGGAACCGTCCCTTCTTCTTGGCGACGGAGGTGAACGCCGAGAGATCGGCCCGGGTCGTGAAGTTCGCGGCATACAGGTGGGCCTGTGCGAGGAGGTCCTTCGGGTTCTGGATGGCATCGGTGAGCGGCAGCGTGCGCTTGTGCACCCAGAAGGGCAGCAGGATCGCCGGCAGGCACGCCAGGATGACGACGAGGATCCCCACGGGCAGGTGCCAGTGGTCGTAACCATGCCAGGCGATGATTCCCACGACGAGGGCGGTGAGCCCGAGGAGGGCGGCGGCGGCCACGATGCCGATGATGAGCCACCGCATGCCCTTGGCTGTGAACAGCGCCGTCTTGGTGAATCGGTCGACCGCCTTGTCCCACGTCGACGGATCGTCGACGGCGGCGGTGACCAGGTCGCCCACGGCGGCGGCGTCAGTGGCGGTATCGGTGGTGTCGGCGGGGGCGCCCGAGCGGCGTCGCAGTCTCATGAGGCGAAGGATATCGCCCGAGTGGTCGCACGACACCGGGTGGACCGACGTTGACGGTCACAACCCCATACACAGCGAGCCGGTGCCGAAGCCCTTCTTGACGGTCACCGTCACATCCTTGTGGGAGTTCGAGTTGACCTCGCTGACGTGCAGAATCCGGACTCCGGCGAACTTGGGTGTCCAATTCATGACAACGGTCTGGTTGTAGGGGACCGGCGATGCGCCGAGGTAGGTCGACGGACCGCTGTACGGGTTGGCGGCGTCGCGGTCGTCGACGGCAACGGTGGATTTTTGCGTCGCGTTGATCGTGATCTTGTACATGCAGCCGGTGCCGTAGGCGCCGAGCGGCGGTGCCTGCACACTGAGGTTGTCGACCGTTGCCAGGGCGGTTGGCGTGGCGATGAAGGTGGCTGCTGCGGCAGAGATCGTGGCTACGAGGGCCGATGTGCCGATCGCGGTCTGCTTGGTTGTCGGGGGCATGACTGATTCCTGTCGTCGGGATGTGCCGGGTGGCATTGCCCTGCTGACGGTAGGCGCGGGTCGGCGTGGTCCATAGAGTAGGTGACTACTCGATTTCCCCCCGTTCGTCGCTGTGCACGCGGGGACCGGGACACGACAGCGCCCCGCACAGCGGTGCTGTGCGGGGCGCGTGGTCGTGCGTGTGGTTTACGCCTTGGCGGCCGGGCGGACGGCCTTGGCGGCGTCGACCAGGTTGCGCAGCGAGGCGGTGACCTCTTCGTTGCCGCGGGTCTTCAGACCGCAGTCCGGGTTGACCCACAGGCGGTTGGCCGGCACGGCCTTGAGCGCGGCCTGCAGCGACTTGGTCATCTCCTCGGTCGAGGGGACGCGCGGGGAGTGGATGTCGTAGACACCCGGGCCCACACCGTTCTTGAACCCGACGGCGTTGAGGTCGTCGAGGACCTCCATGGCCGAGCGGGCCGCCTCGATCGAGGTGACGTCGGCGTCCAGGTCGGCGATCGCGCCGATGACCTCGCCGAACTCCGAGTAGCACAGGTGCGTGTGGATCTGCGTGGTGTCCTCCACGCCCGCCGTCGACAGGCGGAAGGAGTCCACGGCCCACTTCAGGTACTCCGGCTTGTCGGCGTCGCGCAGCGGCAGCAGCTCGCGCAGCGCCGGCTCGTCGACCTGGATGACGCCGATGCCGGCCTTCTCCAGGTCCACGCACTCGTCGCGGATCGCCAGCGCGATCTGGTTGGCCGAGTCCTTCTCGGGCTGGTCGTCGCGGACGAACGACCACGCGAGGATGGTGACCGGGCCGGTCAGCATGCCCTTGACCGGCTTCTTGGTCTTCGACTGCGCGTAGGTGATCCAGTCGACGGTCATCGGCTGCTGCCGGACGACGTCGCCGAAGAGGATCGGCGGGCGCACGCACCGGGTGCCGTAGGACTGCACCCAGCCGTTCTGCGTGGCGAAGAACCCGTCGAGCTGCTCGGCGAAGTACTGCACCATGTCGTTGCGCTCGGGCTCGCCGTGCACCAGCACGTCCAGGCCCAGCTGCTCCTGCAGCTCGATGACGTCGTCGATCTCCGAGCGCATGCGGTTGTTGTACTCGGCCTCGTCGATCTCACCCTTGCGCAGCGCGGCGCGGGCGTTGCGGATCGCCGACGTCTGCGGGTACGAGCCGATGGTCGTGGTCGGCAGCAGCGGGAGGCCGAGGCGCTCCTGCTGGGCGGCCAGACGGGCCTGGCTCTCACCGCGGGCCAGCTGGTCCTCGGAGACGGCGGCCAGGCGCTCGCGCACCGCGGCGACCTTCACGCGCGGATCGGTGGCACGGGTCGCCAGGGCGGCGGCCGACGCGTCGAACTCCTTCTTGACCGCGTCGCGGCCCTTGTTCAGAGCGGTGGCCAGCGTGGCGACCTCGCCGAACTTCTCGGCGGCGAACGCGAGCCAGCCGCGCAGGTTGTCGTCCAGCTCGGTCTCCGGCTCCAGCGAGTACGGCACGTGCAGCGTCGAGCACGAGGTCGAGACCGCGACGGCGCGCGCCAGGCCCTTCACCGACTCCAGGGTGGCCAGCGCCTTGTCGAGGTCGGTGCGCCAGATGTTGCGGCCGTTGACCACACCGGCGACCAGCAGCTTCGACGAGAGCGACGGCACCTTCTTCAGGGTGTCGGCGCTGCCGTAGACCAGGTCGACGCCGATGGCCTCGACACCGGTGCCGGCCAGCGCCTCCAGGACGGTGGCACCGGGATCGCCGAAGTAGGTGTTGACGAAGATCGCGGGCCGGTTCGCGACGCCGGACAGGCGGGCGTAGACCGAGCCGGCGACCTCGGCCGCGGTGGCGACCTCGTCGGCGTTGTCGACGATGTCGGTGACGAGCGCGGGCTCATCGATCTGCACCCAGGTGGCGCCGGCCTCGGCCAGCTTGCCCAGCAGCTGGTCGTAGACCTCGACGAGCTCGTCGATCTTCTCGAACCGACTGGTGTCGTCGGTCGACTTGGCCAGCGCCAGGAAGGTGATCGGGCCGATCACGACCGGGCGGGCGTCGGCGCCGCCGGCCTCGGCCAGCTCGGCGAGGACCTTGGTGGCGTCCAGCGAGTAGGCGGTGTCGGCCGACAGCTCGGGCACCAGGTAGTGGTAGTTCGTGTCGAACCACTTGGTCATTTCCAGCGGCGTGAGATCGGCGGTGCCGCGGGCCGCTGCGAAGTAGCGGTCCAGATCGTCGGAGACCGACGCGAAGCGGGGCGCCAGCGCGCCGACCATGATCGCGGTGTCGAGCATCTGGTCGTAGTACGAGAACGTGTTGACCGGGATGGAGTCGAAGCCGGCGTCGCGCAGCTGCTTGGTGGTGTCGGCGCGCAGACCGGCGGCGACCTTCTCCAGCGACGCGCGGTCGGTCTGGCCCTTCCAATAGCTCTCGATGGCCCGCTTGAGCTCGCGGTTCGGGCCGATGCGGGGGGTCCCGTCGACCGTCGCGGTGAAGTCCGGTGCCTGTGACATGTGTGTAGCGCTCCTGGTTTTTCGCATGCGGTGGGTGGGCGGTCGATGCCGCCTCGCGGGGCACGGCGTGCCCGTCGCACAATCGGCCTTGTTTGCGCGGCGGTAGTCCGCCTACGCCTCGGCCGATGACGCGTGGGCCAGGGGCTCCTCATACCCGCCGGTCACCGGTACCGATTGCCCGTCCATCTTATCGGACGCGTCGGCCGGGGCCGAACCCAGCGCTCGTGCGAGCACCAGGGCGCCGACGAAGCCGATCATCGCGGCCCAGCCGAGCGGGGTGCCCAGGCTCATCTTGGCCATCACCAGGATCGAGACGCCGCCCGCGCAGACGAGCAGCCCCATCGCGGTGGTGCGGGCCCGGCCGGCGCGAACCGGCCCGTCCCACCACGGCAGACTGCGGTGCTCGGCGGGCAGCAACACGGTGAACAGGACCGACATGACGACGGCGAAGACGGCGGCGCGCAGCAGCATCAGCAGCCAGAAGTGCGGCTGGGCCGGGTCGTAGGCGTCCAACCCGCCCAGGTGCAGCAGACCGATGGTCGCGACGATGGCCGGGATGTGCCACAGGTACAGGGTCATGGCGCCGCCGTTGCCGATGGCGACCCACCGCCACACCCGCGGTCGCCGGGCCCACCGGCCGACGGACCGCGCGGCGGCGACGAACGCCAGGCTCATCCAGACGCAGTGCAGGCCCAGGACGACGGTCGGCGGCGTCACGTTCGAGAGCTTCTCGTCACCGGTGACGACCAGGGAGGGTTCGTAGGGGCCGACGACGACCAGGAGCACGCCCAGTGCGAGGGCGGCGGCACCGATGGCCAGCGCGGCGCTCGGGGCGATGAGGCGCCGGGCATAGGCGACGCCGATCGCCGCCGGGATCAGCCACACGGCGAGGAAGTTGGGCAGTCCGAAGGCCATCGAGTCGAAGTGGATGCGCGCGGCGTCACAGCCGGCGGCGACGACCAACAGGACGCCGACCGCGGCCGCGAACGCCCGACGCGAGGTCAGGCGCACCAGCACGGGGACGAAGGCGAGGATGACCAGGTAGACGCCGATGAACCACAGCAGCGCGACGCACTGCTGGCCGAGCCGAGCACCGACGGTCGGACCGGCCAGCAGCCGGGTGGCGATCAGGGCGACCGACCACACCGCGAGGTACCAGAACACCGGTCGGGCCAGCCGTTGAGTGCGGCGCATCAGCCACACGCCCCAGGGCTGGCGGTCGTGGTCGTCGACGCGGTCGAGTCCGTACGCCGCCGACGCGGCGCCGGCCAGGAAGAACAGCGGCATGATCTGCAACACCCAGGTGAGCGGCTGCAGGGCGGGCAGCTGTGCGAGGAGGTTGCCGACGGACAGGCCCGAGGGCGTGAGGGTCGCGAGGACGAAGGTGCAGTGCCCGAACATGACGACCAGAAGGCTGGCGATCCGGGCGACGTCGACGGCCCGGTCGCGGGCGGCGGGGGTACCCGCGGCGACGCGGGCGGCGGAGGGAAACATCGAAAGGCTCATGGGTATCGATCCTGCTGTGCCCGGCGCCCGATCGGATGGGGGTGACTACTCAGTGCGGGTGGGGGGTTGCAACCGTTCGGGGCCGGCGTGCGTCCAATGACTATGACGACTATTCCGACAGACACGGACGGGGCGGTGCGCCGGCGCACGGTGGTGGCCGCGGGGATGAGTGCGACGGTGCTGTACCGGGCAGTCGAGGCGGGTGCCCTCCAGCGCATCGGTTCGGGGCTGTATGTGCCGGTCGGCGGTGTCGATCCGGAGGCGCGGCACCGGCTGATGATCGGCGAGGTCGCAACCTCGCCGCAGGTGGTGCTCAGCCACGTTTCGGCGGCGGTCCTGCACGGGCTGCCGATGCTCAAACCGGACCTGCGCGAGGTCGACGTGACCGTGCCGTCGACCACGACCCGGGTGCGCGCGGACTTCCGCCGCACCCACGTCGCCGAACTCGCCCCGTCAGAGGTGACCGAGCTCGGCGGACGGTGCGTCACCTCGTTGGCGCGCACGGCCGTGGACGTCGCCGCCACCTCGCCGATGGGCTTTGCCGGAGCGCTCGCGGTCTTCGACGCCGCGCTCCGGAAGGGGGTGCGCCGGGCGGCGCTGGCCGAGGTGATGCGGCAGCGGATCCTCCCGGTGCCGGTGTGGCCGGCCCTGCGTCGGGCGACCCCACTGGCCGACGGCGTGGGGGAATCGTGGTGCCGCGCCCAGCTCATCGCGGCGCGGTTGCCGCGGCCGCGCCTCAAGCACCCCGTTCTCGACGTCGACGGCGAGGTGCTGGCCGAGCCCGACATGAATTGGCGCCACCGGGTGCTCGGCGAGTTCGACGGGACGGCGCGATACCAGCGCATCCGCGTCAAGGGCGACTCGAACCTGTCGGCCGCGTGGCGGGCCATCGCCCGCGACGACGAGCTGCGCACGCGAGGGGTGCGGGTCCTGCGGTGGACGTGGACCGATCTCGAGCGCAAGGACGTGGCCCTGACGTGCCGCCTGTGGCTGGACCGTTTGACCTAGAGCGAATCGAGGAAGCGCTGCACCACCGGGAGCGCGTCGTCCAGACTCCGCTGCCCGCCGTCGCGCGCCGACCCGGTAGGGGGGCCGCCCGCGTCGGCGGTGATCAATGACAACAACTCCCCGGTGGTCGGCTCGCACACCGCCCAGGTGTAGCGGCTCTCCTCGGCCCAGCCGGCGTCGGCGGCGTCGACGAAGGCGACCGGGTCGGTGATGCCCAGATCGGTCAGCGCCGGGACATCGCTGACCCGCTCGTCGGCGCGCAGCGCACGCAGGTACCAGGCGCCCGCATTGATCTCGACGGGTTCCACGGCGAGAAGCGCCCGGGGGCTACTTGATCTCGAGGAGGACGGTGCCGGCGGTGACGGCATCGCCGGCGGCGGCCGCCAGGCCGGTCACGGTGCCCGCCTTGTGCGCGGTCACCGGGTTCTCCATCTTCATCGCCTCCAGGACCAGGACCAGGTCGCCCTCGGCGACCTCCTGCCCGTCCTCGACGGCGACCTTGACCACGGTGCCCTGCATGGGAGCGGTGACCGAGTCGCCCGACGCCGCGATGCCGGCGCCCTTGGTGCGGGTGCGCGGCTTCGGCTTGCGGCGGACCACACCGGCGCGCGCCCCGCCCTCACCGAGGGCGAGGTCGCCGGGCAGCGACACCTCGACCCGTCGGCCGTCGATCTCGACGACGACGGTCTCGCGCGGCGGCGTGTACTCCTCGTCGGGTGCGTCGGCACCGCCGAAGGGCTCGATCGGGTTGTCCCAATCGGTCTCGATCCACTTGGTGTAGACGTCGAACCTCTTGCCGTCGCCGACGAACGCGGGGTTCTCCACGACGTGGCGGTGGAAGGGGATGACGGTCGCGAGGCCGTCGACCTCGAACTCGGCGAGGGCGCGGCGGGCGCGCTCGAGGGCCTCGGTGCGCGTGGCGCCGGTGACGATCAGCTTGGCCAGCATCGAGTCGAACTGGCCGCCGATGACGTCGCCCTGGCGGACACCGGAGTCGACGCGCACGCCGGGGCCGGCCGGCTCGCGGTAGACGGTGATCGGACCGGGTGCGGGCAGGAAGCCGCGGCCGGCGTCCTCGCCGTTGATGCGGAACTCGAATGCGTGGCCGCGCGGCTCGGGGTCCTTGGTGAGGGCCAACTTCTCACCCTGGGCGATGCGGAACTGCTCGCGCACCAGGTCGATGCCGGCGGTCTCCTCGGTGACCGGGTGCTCGACCTGCAGTCGGGTGTTGACCTCGAGGAAGGACACCGTGTCGCCCTGCACGAGGTATTCGACGGTGCCGGCACCGTAGTAGCCGGCCTCCTTGCAGATGGCCTTGGCCGAGGAGTGGATCTTCTTGCGCTGCTCGTCGGTCAGGAACGGCGCGGGCGCCTCCTCGACCAGCTTCTGGAAGCGGCGCTGCAGCGAGCAGTCGCGGGTACCGGCGACGACGACGTTGCCGTGCTGGTCGGCGATCACCTGGGCCTCGACGTGGCGGGCCTTGTCCAGGTACTGCTCGACGAAGCACTCGCCGCGGCCGAAGGCGGCGATCGCCTCGCGGGTCGCCGACTCGAACAGCTCGGGGATCTCGTCGATGGTCTGCGCGACCTTCATGCCGCGACCACCACCGCCGAACGCCGCCTTGATCGCCACTGGGACGCCGTGCTTCTTGGCGAAGGCCACGACCTCGCCGGCGTCCTTGACCGGGTCCTTGGTGCCGGCGGCCATGGGCGCCTTCGCCTTCTTGGCGATGTGGCGGGCGGTGACCTTGTCGCCGAGGTCGCGGATGGCCTGCGGGGACGGTCCGATCCAGGTGATCCCGGCGTCGATGACCGCCTGGGCGAAGTCGGCGTTCTCCGAGAGGAAGCCGTAGCCCGGGTGGATCGCGTCGGCGCCGGACTTCTTGGCGGCGTCGAGGATCTTGTCGAAGACCAGGTAGGACTCGGCCGAGGTCTGGCCCCCGAGGGCGAAGGCCTCGTCGGCGAGTTGGACGAACAGCGCATCGGCATCGGGCTCGGCGTACACGGCCACGCTGGTGATGCCGGCATCGCGCGCCGCTCGGATCACGCGGACAGCGATCTCGCCGCGGTTTGCGATGAGGACTTTGCTGATCGTGGCTTTACGGGGCACGGAGTCTCCTGAGGCTGCGGACGCGGGAAATGGCGCTCATCGGATTCTAGAGGTCGAGGGGCGTCACCTCACACTAACCCCCGGGCGTGCCACGAGCTGTGCTCGGCGACGTCGGTGATCAGTGCGGCGACGGCGTCGGCGTATCCGCGGACGTCGTCGGCGAGTTCGGCGGGAAAGCGCGCGGAGAGGCGCAGTCCACCGGGGGTGCGGTTGATCCACAGGTAGACCTCGTCGTCGGCGTACCGGTGGCTGCGGACGACCCGGGCGCCGCCGGCGTCCTCGGCGGCCGCACCGGGAGCCGTGCGCGTGTCGAGGAAGGACACGACGAACTGCGGGGTGTCGGTGGTGCCGAGGATCTGCGCGACGCGCAGCAACGGCAGCGAGGCCGCCACCCGGCCGCGTCGCAGTTCCGCCGAGGCCCGGACGGCGAGCTGTGGGAAGGTGCCGACCTCGGTGAGGTCGAGGTCGAAGGGGGAGAGGGACACGAACCACCCCAGCGAGGACTGCCACTGCAGCTCGTGGCGGGTGTGCCGCGGCAGCACCGCGCGGAACCGGGTGGACCCGGTCCGCTCGTAGGAGGCGTAGGCGAGGGCGGCCATCACGCCGGCGAACAGGGTGGTGCCGGCCGCCGAGCACACCGCGGTGAACTCGCCCGTCGTCTGATCGTCGGCGAGCAGCGCGTAGTAGGACTGCTGCGGTAGGGCGTCGGCGGCCGCCGACGAGCCCTCCTCGTAGCCGCCGACGGCGAAACCGTGTGCGTGTTCGGGGCGCTCGGGGGTCGCTGGGTCCGGCGCGGCGGCCGGCAGCGTCGGGTAGCGGGGCATGCCCTCGGCGAGGAAGGCCGCCCACTCGTCGACCGCCGGGTGCGAGCGGTCGGCCGCATCGGCGGAGGTCCGCTCCGCCGTGCTGTAGTCCACGTAGCTGCCGACGGCCTCGTCGGGGAGCAGCGGCGGCGCCGCCGAGTCGCGGGCGGTGCGCCCGCGGGCGGTGACCGCGGAGCGGTACAGCGCCCGCAGTTCGGGCACCGCCGCGATCAGCGAATACCCGTCGAGCAAGGAGTGGTCACCGGCGAACAGCAGGGTGAAGGAGTGCTCCCGCCCGACGGTGGCGAACCGGTACGCCGGCCAGCGCACCGGCGCGGTGCTGCGATCGAACCAGCCGGCGATCTGGTCGATCAGCACCGACGACTCGTGGTACCAGCCGATGCGGCTCATCTTCAGCGACACCGCGCCCGGCGCCACCGACAGTCGCCGGAAGCCGCCGCCGTCGGCATCGAGGATCACGTGGCTGCGCAGGACCTCGTGGCGGTCGATCCACGCGGTCAGCGCCGCACGGATCGCCGGGATCGACAGCGGCTCGTCGAAGTCGATGGACACGCCCAACCACGATTCGCGACCGCCGGTGTGCCCGGTCTGCCGCTGGTAGGCCAGCGCGTCGGACAGGTGCTGCTCGTGGTTGTAGGACGTCAGGCGCGGGTCGGCCCGCAGCGCCGCGGCGCCGCCGAGCACCGGCGTCCACTCGACGAGCCCGCCCGGCTCCACGGGGAGGTCGAGGATCTGGAGGAAATCCATCTACCCGCTTCGCGCGATCGCGGCCTTGATGCGGGCGAGCATGCCGGCCAATCCGCGCAGTCGCAGCGGCGACACCACCGACGAGAGGCCCAGTTCGTGGCCGAAATCGGCGGGCACCGCGGCGATCGCCGACGCCGGTTGCCCGTCCAGGCCCTGGTGCAGGATCGCGGCGAACCCGCGGGTGGTGGGAGCCTCGCGCGGCGCGCTGAAGTAGAGGCGGACCGCCTCGGGGTTCGACGCGTCGACGGACAGGAAGATCGGCGACTGGCACTCGGGCACCGGTTCCATCGCCGCGGGCTCGAGGTGCTCGGGCAGCGGCGGCAGCTCGTCGGCGAGCTCGAGTAGCAGCGTCGTCTTGTCCGAGTCCGACAGCGCGGCGAAATCGTCGACGATTTCGGCCAGCGGGGCCGGCAGCCCGCTCATCCGGCGGTTCCGGGCGCGGTGCCCGGCTCCTCCCCGACCGTGATCGGGACGCGCACGCGGTTGCCCCACTCGGTCCACGAACCGTCGTAGTTGCGGACCTTGTCGAAGCCCAGCAGGTGCGTCAGCACGAACCACGTGTGGCTGGACCGTTCGCCGATGCGGCAATACGCGATGGTCGGGGAGTGGGGGTCGAAGCCGCCGTAGATCTCGTCCAGCTCGGCACGGGTGCGGAACCGGCCGTCGGCGGCGGCGGCCTTGGCCCACGGGATCGACACCGCGGTCGGGATGTGGCCGCCGCGAAGGGCGCCCTCCTCCGGGTAGTCGGGCATGTGGGTGCGCTCGCCGGTGTACTCCTGCGGCGAGCGGACGTCGATCAGCGGTTCGGTGCCCAGCGACGCGATCACCTGGTCGGCGTACGCGCGGATCTTCGAATCGTCCCGCTCGACGACGGGGTAGTCCGAGCGCGGGTACTCGGGGATGTCGAAGGACGCGTCGCGATCCTCGGCGAACCAGGCGTCGCGCCCGCCGTCGAGCAGTCGAACGTCGGGGTGGCCGAACAGCGTGAAGACCCACATCGCGTAGGCCGCCCACCAGTTGCTCTTGTCGCCGTAGATGACGACGGTGTCGTCGCGGCTGATGCCCTTGGACCGCATCAGCTCGGCGAACTTCTCGCCGTCGATGTAGTCGCGGGTGACCGGGTCGTTGAGGTGCAGGTGCCAGTCGATCTTCTGCGCGGTGGGGATGTGCCCGATGTCGTAGAGCAGCACGTCCTCGTCGGATTCGACGACCTTGAGGCCGGGCATGCCCAGGCGCGAGGCGAGCCAGGCGGTGCTGACCAGCCGCTCCGGGTGCGCGTAGTCGGCGAACGCCGGATTCGGGTCGAACTCAACACCCATGGGAGGGGCCTTTCGTCGCGAAGGGGCTGCGGTAGCGAGAGTACCGCTAGCGCGCCGACCAGAGCGTGGTGACGTCCACGTCGACGCGGGCGAGCAGCCGGCGCGTCAACGGCAGGCCGATGCCCAGGACCGACGACGGGTCGCCGTCGATGCCGTCGACGAACCAGCCGCCCAGTCCGTCGAGGGTGAACGAGCCGGCGACGGCCAGCGGTTCGCCGGTGGCGACGTAGGCCTCGACGGTGGCGTCGTCGACCCGGGCGAAGCGAATCTCGGTGGACTCGGAGTCGGTGGCGCGCGCGACCGGCTCACCGCCGCGGATCCGGGTCACGCAGTGGCCGGTCAACAGATCACCCGAGTGCCCGGACATGTGCGCCCACCGCTCCCGTGCGACCTCGGCGGTGTGTGGCTTGCCGACGAGCTCGCCGCGGATGTGCAGCATCGAGTCGCAGGTGAGGAGCACCGCGTCGTCGGCGTCGACCCGGGGCACCAGTGCGTCGGCCTTGGCGACGGCCAGGCGGGTCACGATCTCCGCGGGCGGGGCGCCGGTCAACTCGTCCGCGATGGCATCCTCGTCGATGTCGGCGACCAGGACCCGCGGGTCGAGCCCGGCCTGCCGCAGCACGCGCAGCCGCGCGGGCGAGGCGGAGCCGAGGACGACCTCGGTCACCAGAGCCGGGTGTAGAAGCTCGTCGGGGCGGCCCAGTTGGGGCGCAGCCGCTCGTCCCGGTTGCCCCACTCGTCACGGGTTGTGTTCGACGCGGATTCGACGGCGTCGAGCTTCGCGGAGAGGACCGCGGTCAGCGCCGCAACCTCTGCCGGGGTGGGGTTGCCCTTGACGATCGTCACCAGCGGCTCGGCGCCGCGGGCGTCCTTCGCGCCGCTCACAGCGGGATGTTCCCGTGCTTGCGCGGCGGCACGACGACCATCTTGCGCTCGAGCAGGCGCAGCGCCGTCACCAGCTGGCCGCGGGTGTGGCTCGGCGGGATCACCGCGTCGAGGTAGCCGCGCTCGGCGGCCACGTACGGGGTGATGAGGGAGTCCTCGTACTCCTCCTGCAGGCGGAGCATCAGCGCGTCGACGTCCTCGCCCTTGTCCTTGGCCTCCTGGATCTCCTTGCGGTAGACCGTGCCGACCGCGCCCGACGCCGTGTCCACGGCGATCTGGGCGGTCGGCCAGGCGAGGTTCACATCGCCGCCGAGGTGCTTGGAGCCCATGACGTCGTAGGCGCCGCCGACGGCCTTGCGGGTGACGACGGTGATCTTGCCGACCGTCGCCTCGCCGTAGGCGTAGAGCAGTTTGGCGCCGTGCCGGATGGCCCCGTCGTGCTCCTGGTCGGTCCCCGGGAGGAAACCGGGGACGTCGACGAAGGTGACGATCGGCACGTTGAAGGCGTCGCAGGTGCGGATGAAGCGGGCCGCCTTGTCTGACGCGTCGATGTCCAGGCAGCCGGCGAGGTGCGTGGGCTGGTTGGCGACGACGCCGACGCTGATCCCGTCGATCCGGCCGAAGCCGATGACGATGTTCTCCGCGCGCCCGGCCTGGACCTCCAGGAACTCGCCCTCGTCGAGGACGCGGGTGATGACCTCGCGGATGTCGTAGGGCTGGTTGGGCGAGTCGGGGACGATCGAGTTCAACTCGAGGTCCTCGGGGGTGAGGTTGTCGGCGATGGCGCCCTCGGTCGCGGTGCCCGGCAGGCGCGGCGACTCGGCGCGGTTGTTGCTCGGCAGGTAGGACAGCAGGGCGCTCACCTGCTCGAGGGCGTCCTTCTCGTCCTTCGCCACGTAGTGGACGGTGCCCGACTTGGCCATGTGGGCACGGGCACCGCCGAGCTCCTGCTCGGTGACCTTCGCGCCGGTCACGATCTCGATGACCTCGGGGTCGGCCGCGTACATCGTGGCGTCCTCGTCGACCATCACGACGAAGTCGCTCAGGGCGGGGGAGTAGACGTGCGTGCCGGTCGCGGCGCCCATGACCACGGAGATCTGCGGGATGACGCCGGAGCTGCGGATGTTGCGCTGGAAGATCTCGCCGTACTTGGCGAGCGCCACGACGCCCTCCTGCAGGCGGGCCCCGGCGCCGTCGATGATGCCGACGACCGGCCGACCGGTCTTGAGCGCCAGGTCCATCACCTTGATGATCTTCTCGCCGTAGACCTCGCCGAGCGCGCCGTCGTAGACGGTGGCGTCCTGCGAGTAGACGCACACCTCGCGGCCGTCGACCGTCCCGTAGCCGGCGACGACGCCGTCGCCGAGCGGGCGGGACGCGCCCATGCCGAAGCTGTTGGAGCGGTGCCGGGCCAGCGCGTCGATCTCCACGAAGGAGTCGTCATCCAGGAGCAGGGCGACGCGCTCGCGGGCGGTCAGCCGACCCTGCGCGTGGACCTTCTCGATCGCGTCCTCGCCGACCGGGTGCGCGGCCTCGTCGAGCCGATTCCGCAGATCGGCGAGCTTGCCGGCGGTCGTGTGGATGTCGATGGTCGACGCGTCCTCGGATGCGGTGGTCATGGGGACTGATGCTATCGAGCCGCGCGCCGCCCGCGCCACCACCCCCGCGCATAGGCTGAGGGCATGTCGGGACACATCGAGCACCTAGCCGGGACGCGGTGGCGCCGCGTCGACGTCGTCGAGTCGACCGGGTCCACCAATGCGGACCTGGCCGCCGCCGCGGCGACGGAGGACATCGACGGCCGCGTGCTGATCGCCCGCCACCAGACCGCCGGCCGCGGCCGGCACGACCGCCGGTGGACGACCGGGCCCTCCGGGGCGCTCACCTTCTCGGCGGGCGTGGCGGTCGGCGAGCCGACCGAGGCGATGGGCTGGTTGTCGTTGCTGGCCGGCGTCGCCGTCGCCGACGCCCTGGCCCGAAGCATGATGTTCGACGCGGCCCCCGGCGTGAAATGGCCCAACGACGTGCTGATCGGCGACCGCAAGGTCGCCGGGGTGCTGTCGGAGTACTCGAACGGCCAGGCGGTGATCGGGATGGGCGTGAACACCTCGATGACGCCCGACCAGCTGCCCGTTCCCGAGGCGACCTCGGTGTTCGTGGCGACGGGCCGGTCGGTCGACGACGACGAGTTGGCCGTCGGGATCCTGCGCGAGCTGGACGCCGAACTGGCGCTGTGGCCGGATCGGCTCGACGAGCTGGCGCAGGAGTACCGGCGCAAGTGCCTGACGCTCGGCCAGCGCGTCCGGTTGGTGCTGCCCGGCGACCGGGAGTTGATCGGCACGGCCGTCGACGTCGACGAGCAGGGTCGCTTGTTGGTGACCGCGGACGGCGGGTCGACGACGGCCGTCGCGGCCGGTGACGTCACCCACCTGCGGGCGCACCCGCAGTCCTGAGCGGGGTCAGCGCCGCTTGGACTGCGACCCGACCATCGGGATCAGGCCGAGGATCGGCACGCCGATGACCAGGTGCAGCAGCGACCTGCAGGCGGCCGTCGCCAGATCACCGGTGTCGATCAACATCGGCGCGACCACCGCGGCGATCAGCAGCAGTGCGCCGATCCACGCGAAGAAGCTGCCCGGCGCGGGCGTGATGAGCTGCAGGACGTACCAGAAGGCGGCGGCGAAGATCGCGATGACGAAGCCGGTGATCACGTAGTTCAGGACGATCGAATCGCCCAGGTGCACCGCGTCGATGTTCGCGGTGGCCTTCTCCAGGATCCAGGCCACCAGACCCACGGCGAGCCCCACCACGACGCCGGTCATGAGCACCCCGCCGACGAACAGGACCGGGTTGACCGCGGGCGCGCTCACCATCGGCGTTCGCGGGGCCTGCTCCCACTGGCCGGTGCCGCCGACGTACTGCTGCGGCTGCGACGGCGGCTGCTGGCCGGGGTAGTCGTAGGCCCGGGTCCTGGGGAACTGGTCCTGCGGGTCTTGGTATGCCATGTGCCCCAGTCTAGGCACGACCTATGCTCGTCGACATGGGTTACCCCGAGCAGAACCTGGCGCCCGGCGAGGCCGTCGTGCTGCACCGCCATCCGCATTGGAAGCTGATGGTGGGGCCGTTCCTGCTGTTCGCGATCGTCACGCTGCTCGCGGGCATCCTCGCCGGGATCATCACCGGTTCGACGTTGACCGGCGGGGGTCGCACCGCCGCGTTCACCGCGGTCGCGGTGCTGTGGGGCCTGGCCCTGTTCTGGTGCGTCGTGCGGCCGCTCGTCTCGTGGGCCACGACCCACTTCGTCGTGACCGACCGCCGGGTCATGTACCGCAACGGGATCGCCACCCGCTCGGGCATCGACATCCCGCTGTCGCGGATCAACACCGTCGAGTTCCGGCACGGGCTGGCCGATCGGATGCTGCGCACCGGCACCCTGGTCGTCGAATCGGCTTCCGATGACCCGCTGACCTTCCACAACATCCCCGACGTCGAACGCGTCCACGCGCTCCTCTACGAAGAGGTCCTCGAGGACCACGGCGTCCCCGACGAGGCGGAGTTGCGATGACCGAGGTGTTGCTGGCCGAGGACGACGCGGCCATCGCCGAGCCGTTGGCGCGGGCGCTGACGCGCGAGGGCTACGGCTGCGTGGTCGTCGACGACGGGGTGAGCGCCCTCGAGCAGGCCGTCGATCCGCGCTACGAGTTGCTCGTCCTGGACCTGGGGCTGCCGAAGATGGACGGTCTGGAGGTGTGCCGCCAGCTGCGCGAGCGCCGGCCCGACCTGCCCGTGCTGATGCTGACCGCGCGCACCGACGAGGTGGACTTCGTCGTCGGCCTCGACGCCGGTGCCGACGACTACGTCGGCAAGCCGTTCCGACTGGCCGAGCTGCTGGCCCGCGTGCGGGCGCTGCTGCGGCGCAAGCCGGTGCTCGCCGAGGAGGTCCTCGTCGGCGGGTCGATCGTGCTGGACACCCGCGCGCGCCGCGTGCTGGTCGACGGTCAGGACGTGGTCCTGGCCAACCGCGAATTCGACCTCCTGCAGTTCCTCATGGAGCGGCCCGGGCAGGTCGTCAGCCGTGAGGAGTTGGTGACCGAGGTGTGGGGGTCGGCCGACCTGCGGTCGTCGAAGACGCTCGACATGCACGTCTCCTGGCTGCGCCGCAAGATCGGCGACGACACCGCCGACGGCCGCCGCCACATCGTCACCGTCCGCGGGATGGGATTCCGGTTCGATGCCTAGCGGGGCCTGATGCGCCGCCGGATCCGCACCTCGATGATCGGCATGGTGCTGATCGTCGGGATCCTGCTGGGCCTGCCGCTGTCGGTCATCGCGTGGTGGTGGACCGACGACACCGCGCACCAGGACCTCGACCTGCGCCTCAAACACCTGGCCAGCGAGCTGATCCGGATGGAGGGGCCCGGCGGTGAGATCGATCCCGCGATGCTCACCTCCTCGCGCCTGGGCGTGTTCATCCCCGAGCACGGTCAGCTGCGGGTCGTCCACCACACGCCCGGGGCGGGGTCGGGAACGCTCGTCACGACGACGCTGGGCGAGCCGATCGACGGCCGCGAGTTCGCCGACTCGATCGACCTCGGCGACGCCGGGAACGTGGAACTCGCCATCCCGATGTCGGAGGTGCGGCGCGATCAATGGGCGGGCGTGGCGATCGTGGTGATCGTGGTGGTGGCGTCGGTCGGCGCGGGGGTCGTGGTCGCGACGTGGACCGCCCGCCGATTGGCGCAGCCGCTCACCAAGGTCGCCGACCGGGCCTCGGCGATGGCCCAGGGCGACTTCCGCTCGGAGTGGCCCGAGTACGGGATCCCCGAACTCGACCGGGTGTCGCGGGCACTGGGTTCGGCCAACACCGAGATCGCCACCCGCCTGGACCGTGAGGCGGGGATCGTCGGCGATGTCTCCCACCAGCTGCGCAGTCGACTCACGGCGATCCAGCTGCGGCTGGACGAACTGGCGATGCACGACGATCCGAACGTCGTCGCCGAGGCCGAGGCGGCCGCCGGTCAGGTCGACCGCCTCACCCGCGAACTCGACGAGATGGTCGCCGCCTCGCGGGTCAGCTCCGACGCCCCGGCCACCGCCGTCGACGTCGCCGACCTCGTCGACACCCTCGTCGCCGACTTCGAGCCGGCCTTCGCCGCCGTGCGCCGCGAGGTCCGGCAGGCACGTCCGATCGGATCTCCGATCGCCTGGACCTCTCACCCGAGCCGGCTGCGCGAGGCGCTCTCGGTGCTGATCGACAACGCACTCATGCACGGGGGCGGGGAGTGCACGGTCACCGTCGACGCGCTGGAGTCCTCGGGGATGCTGCGGGTCCGCGTCGCCGATCAGGGGCCGGGCGTCTCCGACGAACTGGTCGACAAGATCTTCCGCCGCGGCTTCACCGGCGGGGTGGCGACGGGAAGCGGCGTCGGGCTATCGCTGGCGCGTGCGCTCGTCGAGGCCGACGGGGGCCGGCTGGAGCTGACCACTCGTCGACCGCCGGTGTTCTCGATCGTCGTGCCGGCCGCGGCGCCGACCGGTCCGCCGGTCAGGCGCGACCGAGTTCCTCATCGGTGAGGGCGGCCAGCTCCTCGTCGGTCGGCGGCTGTAGGCGGTGCGTCCGCACGGCGCGGAAGGTCCACAGCTTGTTGACGATGAAGTTGATCGGCATCGTGATCATGATGGCGATCAGCTGAGCCCAGTACTCGCGCGAGTTGATCCCGGCGGACTCGTGGAAGTGCGGGTCCGGCAGGTACAGCGGGCTGGTGGGGTTGGTCAGGGAGATCTTGATGACCAGGCCGACCGCGGCGGCCACCGAGCCGACGGCCAGGAACGGCCAGAACTCCTGCCACCATCCGGCGTGCTTGCTGGACCGGAAGGTCCACCAGCGGTTCAGCTGGAAGTTGTACAGGTTGGCGATGAAGAAGGCGACGATCCACACCAGCGCGGTGAAGCGGACGTTGAAGGTGGTGCCCGGAATGCTCCACAGCACGTTCTGCGCGTTGATCGATCCGCCGTTGAGCTTGTTCATGATCACGGTGATGACCATGTTGACCAGCACGCCGGAGCCGCCGACTGCACCGAACTTGACCAGCTGGCGCAATGAGTTGCCATAGCGGTCGTACAAATTGGTGAGCATGACGTCCCTTCTCGCCCCCGTTGCCGCGCGGACGGACCGCGGCCCGGCGGAGGGCACGAAGATCTAGTGTACGGGCTGCGCTGCCGGCCGCGGCGACATGACAGGATGGACGCGTGCTGGAACGCTCTTCGACGATGCCCGTGGTCACGATGATCGGCGGCGGTCAGTTGGCGCGGATGACCCATCAAGCCGCGATCGAGCTGGGCCAATGCCTGCGCGTCCTCGCCGCCTCCGACGCCGACCCGGCCGCACAGGTCAGCGCCGACGTCGTCCTCGGTTCGCATGACGAGCTGGACGATTTGCGCCGCGCGGCCGCCGGCGCCACCGCGCTCACCTTCGACCACGAGGGCGTGCCGCTGCAGCACCTCGTCGCACTCGAGTCCGAGGGGGTTCCGGTCCGCCCGCCCTCGGCGGCCCTGCACTTCGCCCAGGACAAACTGGCGATGCGGCAGCGGCTGCGCGAGCTCGGTTTGCCGGTGCCGGACTTCGTCGACCTTTCCGGCGACCCCGTCGACGCTCGCGACGAGTTGACCGCGTTCGGTGACGCCCACGACTGGCAGATCGTCCTCAAGGCCGTCCGCGGCGGCTACGACGGCCGCGGAGTGTGGCTGCTCGAGAGCCGCGACGAGGCGCTGGCGGTCGTCGACGGCGCCGATGACGCGACACAGCTGATGGCCGAGGCGAAGGTGCCGATGCGCCGCGAGTTGTCCGCGCTGATCGCGCGCTCGCCCTTCGGACAGGGCGCCGCGTGGCCGGTGGTGGAGACGATCCAGCGCAACGGCCAGTGCGCCGTGGTCCTCGCCCCGGCCCCCGACCTTGCGCCGGAGGTCGCCGAGCGCGCCCAGCAGATGGCGCTGCGCCTGGCCGACGAGCTGGGTGTCGTCGGGGTGATGGCGATGGAGCTCTTCGAGACCGTCGACGGCGAACTCGTCGTCAACGAGTTGGCGATGCGGCCCCACAACAGCGGCCACTGGACGATGAACGGCGCGGTGACCTCGCAGTTCGAGCAGCACCTGCGCGCGGTCCTGGACTACCCGCTGGGCGCGACCGACCTACTCGCCGGACCGGTCGTCATGGCGAATGTGCTCGGTGCCGGCGAGGCGCCGGCGATGTCGATGGATGAACGGGTCCACCACCTGGCGGCCCGGATGCCGGAGGCGAAGATCCACCTCTACGGCAAGGGCGAACGCCCCGATCGCAAGATCGGACATGTCAATATCGTGGGAGCGCCCGGCGCCTCCTTCGACGAGGTGCGCGAGCGCGCCGAGCGGGCGGCCACCTGGCTGGCCACCGCGACCTGGACCGACGGATGGGATGAGCACGGTGAGTGAAACCCGGGGGCCGCGCGTCGGCCTGATCATGGGCAGCGACTCGGACTGGCCGACGATGACGGCCGCGGCCGAGGCGCTCGCCGAGTTCGGCGTGCCCTTCGAGGTCGGCGTCGTCTCCGCGCACCGCACGCCGCAGAAGATGCTCGACTACGCCAAGGGGGCGGCCGAACGGGGGATCGCGGTCATCATCGCCGGTGCCGGCGGTGCCGCGCACCTGCCCGGGATGGTCGCGTCGGCGACGCCGCTGCCGGTGATCGGCGTGCCGGTGCCCCTCAAGCACCTCGACGGCATGGACTCGTTGCTGTCGATCGTCCAGATGCCCGCCGGCGTGCCGGTCGCGACGGTCTCCATCGGCGGCGCCCGCAACGCCGGCCTGCTGGCGGTGCGCATCCTGGCGGCCGCCGACCCCGCGTTGCGCGCGCAGATGGCGACGTTCCAGGACGACCTCGCCGCCATGGTCGCCGACAAGGACGAGGCCCTCCGCAAGAAGTTGATGGGCTAGCGATGGCGGCCACCGCACTTTCCCCCGTCCGCGTCTACCCGGTCGGCGGCAAGGGCCCCGAGGACGTCCTCGTCGCCGATGACGGCACCGTCTACACCGGCCTGGAAGACGGCCGGCTGCTGTCGCTCGACCCCGCGACCGGTGCGGTCGCCCAGATCGGCGACACCGGTGGACGGCCGCTGGGAATCGAGTTCCTGCCCGACGGTCGGCTCCTCGTCGCCGACGCCCACCTGGGCCTGCTCGCCGTCGACCCCGCCGACGGGGCGGTCGAACCGCTGGTCACCGAGATCGACGGCCGGCCGATGCTGTTCTGCAACAACGCGGCCGTCGCCGCCACCGGCGACATCTGGTTCAGCGACTCCTCGACGCTGCACCCGATCGAGCGCTGGAAGAACGACCTGGTCGAGGACACCCGAACCGGGCGCCTGTTCCGCCGCACCGCCGACGGTGCGGTGACCACCGTGCTGGACGGGTTGGGCTTCGCCAACGGGGTGGCGCTGGCCGCCGACGAGTCATTCGTGTGCGTCGCCGAGACGGCCGCCCGCACCGTCGTGCGGTATTGGCTGGCCGGCTCCCGGGCGGGCAGCCGCGACTACCTCGTCACCGGCCTGCCCGGCTATCCGGACAACATTGCCCGCGGCAGCGACGGCCTCATCTGGGTGACGATCGCCTCGCCGACCGAGCCCGTCGTGACCGGGTTGCAGCGCGGGCCGACGCTCCTGGCGAAGCTGTCGATGAAGATGCCCGAGTTCGTGCAGCCCAAGCCCAAGCAGACGGTCCGCGTCCAGGCCTTCGACGACGACGGGAAGCTGCGCCGCGACGTCCATGGCGATGCCGGTGCCTTCCACATGGTCACCGGTGTGCGCGAGCACGCCGGGCGCGTGTGGCTCGGCAGCCTGGAGACCGAGGTCGTCGGCGTGATCGACCTCTGATCGGCCGCGGCTTCCGATGGACCGCACCCGGCGGTCGGTATAGGGTTGCGCCGTGACTTCGCCCGACCCGTTCCTCCCGCCCAACCAGCCCCAGCCGCCGCAGCAGCCGGGGTATCCGCCGCAGCCGGGCTACCAGCAGCCCGGTCCGGGCTACGGCCAGCCGCCGCAGGGTTACGGCCAGCCGCAGGGTTACCCGCAGCCGGGTTACCCCGGCTACCCCGCGTACGACGCCTACGGCAACCCGCTCTCGGACAAGAGCAAGATGGTCGCCGGCCTGCTCCAGCTGTTCCTGGGCGGCTTCGGCATCGGACGCTTCTATCTCGGCTACACGGGCCTGGGCGTCGCGCAGCTGCTGCTCGCGTGGGCGACCTGCGGCATCTGGCCGCTCGTCGACGCCATCATGATCTTCATGGGCAAGGTGCCCGACGCACAGGGCCGCACCCTGCGGGAGTGACCTCAGGGGACCTCGACGATGGCGAGGTCCACCTCTTCGACCAGCTCGAACCCCATGTGCTCGTAGAGTGCGTGGGCGGGGTTGTCGGCGGTCGTGTGCAGGAACGGCAGGTCGCCGCGCGCGGTGATGTCGGCGGCGACCGCGCGGATCAACCGCTGCGCCAGTCCCCGACCGCGGGCCCGCGGCAGCGTGGCGACGGCGCTGATCTCACCCCAGCCGGGCGGTCGCATGCGCTCGCCGGCCATGGCGATCAGGCGGCCGTCGGTGTCGCGCAGGCCCCGATAGGTGCCCAGCTCGACGGTGCGCCGGGCAAACGGACCCGGTTGCGTCTCGGCGATCACGGCGAGCATCTCGTCGACGTCGGCGGCGCCGAGCACCACGGTGTCGTCGTCGACCTGCGGCTGGACATGCGCGCCCGAGTACATCAGCAGGCGGAAGGTCCGCAGATGCGTCCACCCGGTCGGCAGGGGCCCGGCGTATCCGCGCAGGCCCACCGTGGAGCCGGGCCCCGCCACCTCGCGCAGGTCGGCCCAGTCCCGCGGCTCGAGGACCTCCGGGTGGGCGTAGAAGATCGACACCTCGGGGTCGTAGCGGCCGACGCGGCCGCGCCACTGGGCGAAGCGTGCCTGCGGGCCGCGGAGGGCCTCGCCGACCGGATCGGCCGGCGGGCGCACGTGGACCGCCATCAGCGCGTCGTCGGGGGCGTCGCGGGGACACCCAGCTTCGCGGTGAAGAAGGCGATGACCCGGTCCAGTGCCTCGCGGGTGGGCTGGCCCGGCTCGTCGATGAGGTGTTCGGTCACCACCGAGTGCGGCACCGGCAGCACCGCGTCGGGGTTGGCCGCCGAATCGGGCAGCTCGATGCCGATGAACGCGTCGCCGAGCTGCTCGCGCAGGAAGGCGAACCGCTCCGGCGGCACCATCGGGTCGCCCTCGAAGCGCATCCCCATGACCTGCAGCCCGCCGGCGCATCGAGTCTTGACGCGGGCGAGGTCCGCATCGGAGATGTCGATGTTGCGGGCATTGCCGAGCGGCCGCAACGGCAGCGACGGCTGGGACAGCACGGGTGCGATCATCGTGTCGTCGACGGCCATCGCCAGCGCGAAACCGCCGGTCAGACACATGCCGATGGCGCCGACCCCGGGTCCGCCGCACCGTTCGTGCGCCTCGCGGGCCAGTGCCCGCAGCCAGGTGACGACCGGTGAGCTGCGGCCGGTGGCGAGGATGGTGAACTCGCGGCTCACGCAGACCTTCCTGACCAGGTTGCCGGCCATGCGGGCCGAGTCCGCGAGGTCGCCGGGCTTGACCGACGGTCGCGGGTTCAACCCGTCGATCCCGAACAGCGACGGCAGGAACACGGTGCACCCGGCGTCGACGACGCGGCGCGCGAAGTCGGCGACCAACGGGGTGATGCCGGGGATCTCGGAGATGACGATGACCGCCGGGCCCGAACCCTTGACGTAGACCGGATGGGTCTTGCCGTCGGCGGTGAACTCCTCGACGGTGAAGTCGTCGAGCCGATCGCGGCTCATGCGGGTTCCTCCAGGATCGTGCCGGTGAGAACGTGGTCGACGCCGCCACGTGCGCCCAGGCGTGCGCCCTTGGCCATGTCCGGCGAGTCCGACGGGACGACACGGGGATCGGTCACGGTGTAGCGCTTGCCGCGTCGGATGATGTCGAAGCGGCCGGCGGCCGTGATGTTCTTGACCCAATCGGTGTCCGGGCCGTAGGCGAGGATGACCGAGAACCGGTCACCGTCGACGAAGCCGACCACCGGGACCGAGTAGCGGCTGCCGGACTTGCGTCCGACGTGCTCGATCACCGCGTAGGGCGCGAGGTAGGGCGCCCACAGCCCCTGGACGCGGTTGGTGACCTTCTTGTTGAAGCGCGCCAGCGAACCGGGGAGCCTCATCGGTCCTCGGTCCGCACGCCGGCGATGGTGCCGTTGAGCACGTAGTCGAAGCCGCGGGCGGGGATCTTGGCGCCCTTGGCGATGTCGGGGGAGTCCGACGGGACGACCACCGGGCCGACGACGGTGAGCTTCTTGTTCTTGCGGACCACGTCGAAGCGGCCGGCCGCCTGGATGTTCTTCACCCAGTCGGTGTCGGGTCCGTAGGTGAGGACGATCGAGAGCCGGTCGCCCTCGACCCACGCCAGCACCGGGATCGTGTAGCGGGTGCCCGACTTGCGCCCGACGTGCTCGACCATGGCCCACGGCGGCAGATACGGGGCCCACTGGCGCTGGATCGGGTTGGTCACCTTCTTGTTGAAGCGCGCAACGGCGTACGGGATTCTCATGACCCCAGTGTGGCCTATCGCATCCGGGCCCGGTGCGGATATCCGGGCCGGGCATACTTGAGGCCATGACGGTGACGGATCCGCGCACCCCGCAGACGGCGGACTCGACCGCCTTCCGCATGCGGGTGGCGGCGGCGTCGACGAGGCTGTTCGCCGAGCAGGGCTACGACGCGACGACGGTCGACGAGGTCGCGGCGGCCGCCGGGACGTCGCGGCGCACCCTGTTCCGACACTTCCGGTCCAAGGAAGACCTCGCCTTCGTCGACCACGAATCGCTGCTCGAACGGGTCGAGGACCTCCTCGACGACTCCGACTCGGACCCGTGGTGGACGGTGTGCGAGGCCGCCGAGATGGTGTTCGCCCACTACGCGACGCACAAGGACCTCGCCCGACGGCGGTATGTGATCGTCTCGCAGACCCCGGCGTTGCGCGACCGCGAGCTGATCACCGCCTACCGGTACCAGCGGCTCTTCGAGGAGCACCTGCGCGCTCGCCTGCCGGAGGTGCCGCGCGTGCGGATCATCGCGTTCGCGTCGGCCGTCACCGGCGTGCACAACTACCTGCTGCGCTCGATGCTGCGCGGCGACGAGGGTGCGACGGCGCAGCGTCTCGACGAGGAGCTCAAGACCTTGTGCAATAGTGGACCCGACAACACGCATGGCACGCAGTGCCAGGAGGAGTAGCGACCATGGCTTACGGCAATCCGGACTTCGATCTGTTCCAGCTCCCCGAGGAGCACCAGGCGCTGCGCGAGGCGATCCGCGCGCTCGCCGAGAAGGAGATCGCGCCGCACGCGAAGGACGTCGACGAGAACGCCCGCTTCCCGGAGGAGGCCCGCAAGGCCCTCGTCGCCAGCGGGTTCAACGCGATCCACGTGCCCGAACAGTTCGACGGCCAGGGCGGCGACTCGATCGCGGCCTGCATCGTCATCGAGGAGGTTGCGCGCGTCGACGTCTCGGCCTCGCTGATCCCGGCCGTGAACAAGCTCGGCACCATGGGACTCATCCTGTCCGGCGACGACGCGCTGAAGCAGAAGGTGCTGCCGTCGATCGCCGCCGGCGAGGCGATGGCCTCCTACGCGCTGTCCGAGCGCGAGGCCGGCTCGGACGCCGCGTCGATGAAGACCCGCGCCCGCAAGGACGGCAACAACTGGGTGCTCAACGGCAGCAAGTGCTGGATCACCAACGGCGGCCAGTCCACCTGGTACACCGTCATGGCCGTCACCGACCCGGAGAAGGGCGCCAACGGCATCTCCGCGTTCATCGTCCACAAGGACGACCCGGGCTTCACCGTCGGCCCGCTGGAGCACAAGCTGGGCATCAAGGGCAGCCCGACCGCCGAGCTCTACTTCGAGGACTGCACGATCCCCGAGGACCGCATCATCGGCGACGAGGGCACCGGCTTCAAGACCGCGCTGGCCACGCTCGACCACACCCGTCCGACCATCGGCGCGCAGGCCGTCGGTGTCGCGCAGGGCGCGCTGGACGCGGCCATCGAGTACGTCAAGGACCGCAAGCAGTTCGGCAAGTCCATCAGCTCGTTCCAGGGCGTGGAGTTCATGATCGCCGACATGGCGATGAAGGTCGAGGCCGCGCGCCTCATGGTCTACACGGCCGCCGCCCGCGCCGAGCGCGGCGAGAAGAACCTCGGCTTCATCAGCTCGGCGTCCAAGTGCCTGGCCTCCGACGTCGCGATGGAGGTGACCACCGACGCCGTCCAGCTGTTCGGCGGCGCCGGCTACACCACCGACTTCCCCGTGGAGCGGATGATGCGCGACGCCAAGATCACCCAGATCTACGAGGGCACCAACCAGATCCAGCGCGTCGTCATGAGCCGCGCGCTGCTGCGCTGACCGGCCGGCCCCGCGAACAACAGCGGCCGCCTGCGGATATTCCGCGGGCGGCCGTTGTCGTGCTCGAGTCGTTCTGTGTGCTGAAGAGTTAACTCGAGCCCATCGAGCCGAGCCCTCCCGAGCTCGACCCGCTGCCATTGCCCCAGCCGGGGATCACGCCCTCGACCGGCATCGCGCCGTGCACGGCGCTGCGGAAGTTGATCATCGCGCGTCGCAGGTGGTTCGCGCTGGTCACCACGACGACACCGGTAGCGCGGCCCCGGAACAGCATGGGGGCGACGAACTTGGCGTTCTCCGCGGTCGACCGCGAACGATTCTCGGTCGCGATGCGGCCCGCGGCGACGCCGTGTCGCACCAACCAGTCCTTCATCGCCCGGGCCTCGCTGCGGCCGGGGCGCGGATTGGTCACGCCACCGGTGGTGATGATGCTGGCCGCCGGGAAGCCGCGCGACAGTGACAGGGCCGCCTGCAGCCGGGGGATGAGGACCCGCGGCACCATGCCGTTGTTGTTCAGCCGGGCACCGAGCACGACAATGCGGGCGCCGGCGGGGTTCACGTTGAGGATCACCGGCGGTCGGGGGGTGAGGATCCCGATGTCCGAACAGGTCTTGATGACCTGGTAGTTGGGGATCATGCAGCCGGTGGTCGAGAGGAGGCCGTTGTACAGCTGTGCGCCGTCGGCGCGGGCGTCCGGTGCGGTGGTCGCCTGCACGGCACCGCCGACGGTCGCGGTCACCGCGAGCGCCGCGATTCCGTACTTCACTGTGGCCAACACGGTTCCCAAGGTATCCGCGCGACACGCACCCGTGCCATGGGCGTTTGCCAACCGATGCGTCGGCGTAATGCGTTTGTGAGGCGGCGATCGTGCTGCCACGCTGGGCGGATGACGTCGACGCTGCGCACCGAGAGGCTCATTCTTCGGATTCCCTGTGAATCGGATGTCGACGCGGTCTTCCACGCCTGCCAGGACCCCGACATCCAGCGGTTCACGCTGGTGCCGGTCCCGTATCGGCGGAGCGACGCCGAGCACTTCGTGCGGGTCACCGCGACGTCGCCGGACTCGGTGACCCGGGTCGTCACGACGGCGTCCGGCCGGTTCGTCGGATGCGTCGGGGTCGCGCTGCGTTCGGAAGACGTCGGCTCACTCGGCTACTGGTGTGCCCCCGGGCAGCGTGGCCGCGGCTACCTCACCGAGGCGCTCGCCGCCGTCCTCGACGACGCGTTCGACCAGGGCGGGTTGGGGCTCGGCGTGCTGGAATGGTCGGCGCTGCCGGAGAACGTCGCGTCGGCGCGCCTGGCCGCGCGGCTCGGTTTCCGGTTCACCGGGGTCCGGGTCGACCGTGGTGGTGGCCGTGACGAGGAGGTCGTCACCGCGGTGCTGCGCGCCACCGACGAGCGCGTGCCACAGCACTGGCCGCCGCTCAGCGGAGGGTGAGCGAGGCCCGTTCGGATTCGGCGCGGGCCGTGAGCGCGGCGTCGTCGGGATGGGCGACGGCGACGAGGCTGGCACCCACGACGAGCGGGGCGAGCAGATGCGCGACGATCTCGTCGGCGCCGCGCCAACCGCGGGTGGACAGCACGCGATCGCCGTCGGCGATACCGGCGGCCGCCGCGGCCTCCCGTGCCCGGGCGAGGACGTCGGCGACCGGGCGGCCGGCGAGCGCCGGTCCGTCGCCTCCCGCCGGGGAGAAGGCATCGCCGTGCACTCGGACGGCGGGCCCGAAGTCGATGACACCCAGTGGCAGGTCGCCCGCGCTCATGGCGAACGGGTCCAGCGGCACGACGACGGTCTCGCCGGCGTCGGGGTGGGCGTCGAGCCGGTCGGCGGAGGTGATGACCGCGCGCGCGTCGTCGGTGTCGCCGCCGGGGACGACGTCGGCGCCGGCCCACCACGCGCCGAGGAGGACGGCCGCGGTCTGCCAGTGCTCGGGCAGATCGACGACGACCCGGTCACCGGGGGCGAGACCGACCTCGTCGCGCAGGAAGTTGGCGATCTTGGCCGCCCAGTTGCCCAGGGTGAGCGCCGAAAGCTCGGTGCGCTCGCCGGAGCGGTCGTCGTAGAACGTCAGCATCGGGCGCGCGGGGTCGGGCGCGGCGGCCAGCACCGCTTCGGTGATCGAAGCCACAGTGGCAGGTTAGCGCGCCGTCAGTTGACGCACATCGGGCCCTTGCTGCCCGCGGTGATCGGAGCCTGCGACGAGCCGGCGCGGGCGGCGACCTGGCGGCGCTGCGCCGCGACTCGCTGGGCGTCGGGCTGCGGGCTGGTGTCCATGATCGAACCGGGACCGAAGTAGGTGTTGGTCAGCACCACGCGCGCCTGGTGGCGGGGCATCGTCGGGTCGGCGCGGACGGCGACTCCGCCCAGCGCCGCCGAGAGGTCCTTGATCGCGGAGTCGTCGGCGTTGCGGGTGAAGATGATCGAGTCGCGCTCGTTCATCGGCTTGGTCGCCGTCTTGCCCGGGGCGAAGCCCTTGGCGGTCAGGATGTTGGAGACGTTCGCCGCGAGCCCGTCGATGGTGCCGGCGTTGACGACGTCGACGGTGTAGCCGGCCTTGCCGGCGGCCTTCCTCTTCGACTCGTCCCCGGTCAGCAGCTCGTCGGTGAACTTGTGGACCGCCTTGGGGTCGACCTGCACGATCGACTGGCCCTCCGGGCTCCACCCTTCCTCGGTGACGATCGGGATCGTCGCGAACCGGACCTTGCCGCCGGAGAGGTCGCGCAGCTTCTCGGCGAAGGACAGGACGTCCCAGTTGTCGTCGATGACCACCGACCGCGACACCGCGTTCTCCAACTTGTTCATCGTCCGCTGGTTGGTCAGCGTCTTCGCCGACAGCAGCTTCTGTGCGAGCGAGGCCATGAACACCTGTTGGCGGGTGATGCGGTCCAGATCGCCGCGGGGCAGACCGTGGCGCTGGCGCACGAAGCTCAACGCCTTCGGGCCGTTCAGCGTCTGGATGCCCTTGCGGAACTTGGCGCCGGAGTAGCGGTCGCGCACCGGGGCCTTCAGACACACGTCGACGCCGCCGACGGCGTTGGTCAGCAGCGCGAAACCGAGCAGGCCGACCTCGGCGTAGTGGTCGACCTGGACGCCGGTCAGCTTGTTGACGGTGCCGATGAGGGCCTGCCGGCCGGCCTCGGTGCCGTCCCGCTCGGCCTTTGCCGGATTGCCGCCGCGCTCGACGGCGGTGCGGCGCACCCGCTCCTTGGTCGCGCCGTAGGCGGCGTTGATCTTGCTCTTGCCGAGGCCGGGGACGTCGACGTAGGCGTCGCGCGGAATGGAGATGGCCGTCGCCGACGACCCGTTGTTGGGGATGCGGATCAGCAGGATGGTGTCGGTGTTGGTGGCGGTCTCGTCGCCGGCGCGCAGCCAGCGCAGCTCGCGACGGCTCAGCGGGACGCCCTTGGCGTCGGTGCGCGAGTCGGTGCCGACCAGCAGCAGGTCGACGGCGCCGTCCTGACCGCCGCCGAGGTTCAGCCCGGCCAGTTGGGTGACCGATTCGGTGACGCCGGTGGCCGACTTCCAGGAGTACCCGGCGATGACCAGCGTGGCGACCGACAGCAGGGTCACGGCCACCTGGCCGGCGCGGTGGATCCGCTTGCGGGGACCGCCCCCGCCGAGTGAGCCGCGCGGAGGCGGCGGATCGGCGGGCGGGGGAGCCGTCGGCGCCTTGGCCTTCGGTGCCTGCTTCGTGGGCGCCGGCTTCTTCGGTGCGGGCTTCGGCCGGGCCTTGGTCGGGGCGGGTGCCGGCGCAGGCGCGGTAGCGGCGGTGGCACGGGCCTTCTTGCGACGCTTGGCGGGCTCGGGTTCACGGGTGTGGATCTCACCCGAGGAGGTGCGGGTCGGGCGGGTGCGGTGGCCCGGAACGTGCTGCGGCGCGGGCCGACGGCCTTCGCGCTGCTGGGGATCCGGGCGGCGCGGCGC
>NZ_JASGER010000102.1:0-5374 GCF_047606305.1 Gordonia sp. (in: high G+C Gram-positive bacteria)
GGGTGGGGGGGGCGCAACCCGGCGCACCCCCGGCTCTCCCAAGGAGACGGCATTGTTCTACTACATCCTCCGGCGACTGGTGAACGTCGTCGCGATGCTCTTCCTGATCACCGCGACCACCTTCGCGATCTTCTTCGCCTCACCGATCGACCCGGCGCGCTACACCTGTGGCAAGAACTGCACTCCGACCATCCTCGAAGGAAACCGCAAGGCCCTCGGCTTCGACCAGCCCGCCTACGTGCAGTACGGAAAGTTCGTCGCCGGGCTGTTCGTCGGGCGGGACTTCCCCGACAACGAGCAGCTCCGCGAGCAGTACCCCCAGCAGATCGTGCACTGCCCTGCCCCGTGCCTGGGCTACTCCACCACCCAGCACCGCACCATCAACGAGATGGTCGCCGAGGCCTGGCCGGTGTCCCTGTCGATCGCGATCGGCGCGTTCCTGCTGTGGATGATCATCGGTGTCGGGGGCGGCATCATCGCCGCGCTCAACAAGGGCCGATGGCCCGACCGCAGCATCGTCGGCGCAGCCCTCGTCGGCTTCTCGCTCCCCACCTTCTTCGTCGGCCTCGTGCTGCTCACCTTTCCTGCGATCAAGTGGGGTTGGGTGCCGATCCCGAGCTACGTCCCCTTCTTCGACAGCCCCCTCGACTGGGCCCGCAACCTGATCCTGCCGTGGATCACGCTGGCGTTCTTCTTCGCCGCGAGCTACGTCCGGCTGACCCGCGCCTACATGATCGAGACCCTCAGCGAGGACTACATCCGCACCGCCAACGCCAAGGGCGTCGCGAAGTGGGCGGTGATCTTCCGGCACGGGCTGCGCGCGGCCCTCACCCCGATCGTGACCGCCGCCGGCCTCGACCTCGGTGGCCTGCTGGGTGGGGCGATCATCACCGAGAGCGTGTTCTCGATGCACGGCCTGGGCTACCTCGCCGTCCACTCGGTCACCACCATGGACCTGCCCACGATCGTGGCCATGGTCATGATCGTGTCCAGCTTCGTCGTCCTGGCCAACATGGTCGTGGACATCGCCTACAGCTTCATCGACCCGAGGGTGAAGGTGGCCTGATGAGCGACAAGTTCCTGCGGGTCAACGACCTCCACGTCCACTTCCCCACCGACGACGGCGTGGTCAAGGCCGTGGACGGCCTGAGCTTCGACCTGGAGAAGGGCAAGACCCTCGGCATCGTCGGCGAGTCCGGTTCGGGCAAGTCGGTGACGTCGCTGGCCATCATGGGTCTGCACCGCGGCACGCGCGCCCGGATCAGCGGTGAGATCGTGCTCGACGGCCAGGACCTGCTGAAGACGACGGACGAGGAACTGCGCAGCCTGCGCGGACGCAAGCTCGCCATGATCTTCCAGGACCCGCTGTCGGCGATGCACCCGTACTACACGGTCGGGCAGCAGCTGACCGAGGCGATCCGCGTCCACGAGCACGTCTCGAAGAAGGCGGCCCGCACCACCGTGATCGAGATGCTCGGCCGGGTCGGCATCCCGAACCCGGGCAGGCGCGTCGACCAGTACCCGCACGAGTTCTCCGGCGGCATGCGCCAGCGCGCGATGATCGCGATGGCACTGATCAACAACCCCGAGCTGCTGATCGCCGACGAGCCCACCACCGCGCTCGACGTCACCGTGCAGGCGCAGATCCTGGACCTGATGCGCGACCTGCAGGCCGAGTTCGGCTCGGCCATCATCATGATCACCCACGACCTGGGCGTGGTGGCGGAGATCGCGGACGACGTGCTGGTGATGTACGGCGGGAAGTGTGTCGAGTACGCGGAGGTCGACGACGCGTTCCACCAGCCCGACCACCCGTACACCTGGGGCCTGCTCACGTCCATGCCGCGCCTGGACCGGCTCAAGCAGGAGCGGCTCGTTCCTGTCGTCGGAAACCCGCCGTCCCTGATCAACATCCCGCCGGGGTGCGCCTTCCACCCGCGGTGCGCGTTCCGCGAGTTCGCGCCGTGCGCGTGCGACGAGGTCGTGCCGGAGCTGGCCGAGTCGTACCCCAAGCACGACTCGCGCTGCCACATCCCCGTCCCGAAGCGGGCCGAGATCTTCCGCGACCAGATCGCGCCGAGGCTGTAGGAGAGAACCGTGAGCCTGCTCGCCGTCACCGATCTGAAGAAGTACTTCCCCACCTACAACCAGAAGCTGGTTCGCAGCGAGGGCGCGCCGATCAAGGCCGTCGACGGGATCAGCCTGACCCTCGACGCCGGCGAGACGCTCGGCATCGTCGGCGAGTCCGGCTGCGGCAAGTCCACCGCGGGTCGCACGATCCTGCGCCTGCTCGAGCCCACCGCCGGCACGATCGAGTTCGAGGGCAAGGACGTCACGAGGATCCAGGGCGAGGAGTTGCGGGCACTGCGACGCCAGGTGCAGATGGTCTTCCAGGACCCCTACGGCTCGCTGAACCCGCGGCACCCGATCGGGGCGATCATCGCTGCGCCCTTCGAGATCCAGGGCATCAAGCCTCCGGGCGGGGTGAAGAAGGCCGTCCAGGACCTGATGGAGCGGGTCGGGCTGAACCCCGAGCACTACAACCGCTACCCGCACGAGTTCTCCGGGGGCCAGCGGCAGCGGATCGGCGTGGCCCGTGCGGTCGCGCTGAAGCCGAAGCTGGTGGTCTGCGACGAACCGGTCTCCGCGCTGGACGTCTCGATCCAGGCCCAGGTGGTGAACCTGCTGGAGGACCTGCAGGATGAGCAGAACCTCGCCTACGTCTTCATCGCCCACGACCTGAGCGTGGTCCGGCACATCTCCGACCGGGTGATGGTGATGTACCTCGGCAAGACGATGGAGGTCGCCGACCGGAACACCCTCTACGAGCGGCCGATGCACCCCTACACCCAGGCGCTGATGTCGGCCGTCCCGGTACCGGAGCCGCGCCGCAACCGCGACCGGATCCTGCTCTCCGGCGATCTGCCCAGCCCGCAGAATCCGCCGTCGGGGTGTGTGTTCCGCACCCGCTGCCCGATCGCCACCGAGCGTTGCGCGGTCGAGGTGCCGCTGCCGGTCGAACTGGAGCCCCGCCACTTCGTCGCCTGCCACTACCCCGCCGTCCGCGAGGTGCTCTGACCCGCTGGGGTTGATTGACCGCGGAGCCGGGACACCGTCAAGGCGGCGTTTGGCGCGGTGGGCGGGCGGGCTTAGCATGGACGCGTTCCAGAGCCCGCCACGCGCGCGGGCCGTCCGTCGGGTGCTCCCGCCGGACCCGGGCCAGGAGCCCGTCAACATCCTTCCCGACCCACTCCCGGTGGGCCGGCGCCGACCCCTCTGGAGCACGCTCATGTCCGAAGACCCCGTCCTGACCGCCGAACGCGTCCACCTCGACCGGTCCCGCGCCGCACTGGCCGCCATGCGTGCCCGGACCGCCGACTGGACGAAGGCGATCGCCGGCGATCACGTGTCCACGCAGTACCTGCGCCAGCAGCTGTACCGGCGCGCCGAATCGCTCGCCGACGACCCGTCGGTCCCGCTGTTCTTCGGCCGCATCGACTATGCCGCAACGCTCGGCGCGGAGCGGGACGAGACCTGTCACATCGGGCGCCGCCACGTCGAGGCGTCCATCGGGGACGAGCCGCTGGTGATGGACTGGCGCGCCCCGATGGCCCTGCCCTTCTACCGGGCGCGGCCGGGCGATCCGATGGGCGTCGCGTTGCGCCGGCGGTTCGGCTTCCAGCACGGTGCGATCACCGCCTACGAGGACGAGCAGCTCGCCGAGGCCGTCACCGCCGCGACGTCAGCCCTGCTGGAGGCCGAGATCGAACGCCCCCGTTCCGGACCGATGCGGGACATCGTGGCCACCATCCAGCCCGACCAGGACGTGCTGGTCCGCACCGACCTGGCCACGTCGCTGGCCATCCAGGGTGCGCCGGGGACGGGGAAGACGGCGGTCGGTCTGCACCGCGCGGCGTACCTGCTCTACACCTACCGCGCGCAGCTCTCCCGCTCCGGGGTGCTGGTACTCGGGCCGAACGACTCCTTCCTCGGCTACATCGGCGACGTCCTGCCCGCCCTCGGCGAGATCGACGCCAGCCAGGCGACCATCGAGTCGCTGGTCGGTGCCGCCACCGGGCTGGCCGTCACCGGCACCGACCCGGCGCCGCTCGCGGTGCTGAAGGGCGACCCGCGGATGGCTGAGGTGCTGCGACGGGCGGTGTGGAGCCACCTCGGCACCCCCGACGGCACCCTCGAGGTGCCGTACGGGCACCGGCTGCACCGGCTGCGGCCCGCCGCCCTCGCCGACATCCTCAGCGGCATCGCCGGCCAGGGCGCCCGGTACGAGACCGGGCGGGCGATGCTTCCGCAGCGGATCGCGCACCGCGTCCTGCTGCAGATGGAGGCGGACGGGGAGACCACCGACGACCGAGTCCAGAACGCCGTCGCGCGCTCGCGACCGGTGGCCGCGCTGTGCCGGCAGCTGTGGCCCAGGGTGAGCGCGGCCGGTGTCGTCCACGCCGTGCTGGGCGACCCCGACCTGCTGGCCCGGGCGGCCGTCGGCATCCTGGACGCCGACGAGCGGGCCCTGCTGCAGGGCGCGCGGGCGCGGTCGGCGCGGGCGCGGCGCTGGACGCTGGCCGACGTCGTCCTCGTCGACGAGGTCGAGGATCTGCTGGCGCGTCAGCCGAGCCTGGGCCACGTGATCATCGACGAGGCGCAGGACCTCTCGCCGATGATGCTGCGGGCCGCAGGGCGCAGGGCGACCACCGGCTCGGTGACGCTGCTGGGCGACCTCGCGCAGGCCACGACGGCCTGGGCCGTGCACGACTGGGCGGACGCGCTCGCGCACGTCGGCCATCCGGAGGCACCGGTGACCGAACTGGTCGAAGGGTTCCGGGTGCCCGGCGACGTGATCGACTACGCCGCCCGGCTGCTTCCGCGGATCGCGCCGGGCCTGACGCCGCCGCGCTCGATCCGGCACGCGCGCGGCCAGCTCGACATCGCGGCGGTCGCCGATCCGGTGGCCGAGGTCGCCGCGACCGTGACCGGGCTGCTGTCGCGGGAGGGCACGCTCGGCGTGATCGTGCCGTCCGGCTGGGTGTCAGGGGTGGACGCCGCGCTGGCCGGCACCGAACACCGGGTCCTCGGCGACGCGGTGGACCCGGACGCCTTCGTCCGCGTCGAGGTGGTGGACGCCGCGCTGGCCAAGGGCCTGGAGTTCGACCACGTGCTGTTGCTCGAACCTGCCCGCGTCGTCGCCGACGAACCCGACCGTGGCACCGGCCTGCGCCGACTGTACGTGTGCCTCACCCGGGCGGTGACGAGCCTCACCGTCCGTCACGCCCAGCCGCTGCCGCCGGAACTGGGCCGACCCCCGTCCCTGACCCGGACCGAGTAAGGAACCGTCCCCCACTCGGCCCACCGCCGCAGA
>NZ_JASGER010000103.1:0-22449 GCF_047606305.1 Gordonia sp. (in: high G+C Gram-positive bacteria)
AACGCACTGGCCGCCGCGGCGGCCGGGGCGGGGCTCGGCGTCGACCTCGAGCAGGTGGCCGCCGGTCTGCTCGGCGCCGCGCTCTCCGGGTTGCGCATGGAGCTCGCCCAGACCGCCGCCGGCGTCACCATCATCAACGACGCCTACAACGCCAACCCGACCTCGATGGCCGCCGCCCTGGGTGCCCTCGCCCGGCTCGACGCCCCCAAGCGCATCGCGGTGCTGGGCACGATGGCCGAACTCGGCGACGACTCCGCCGCCGCCCACCGCGGGGTCGCCGACCTGGCGTCGTCGCTGGGCATCGACGTCATCGCCGTCGACGAGCCGACCTATGGCGACGATGTCGAGCACGTCGCCGATGCCGCCGCGGCCGCACAGCGCGTCGCGGCCCTCGGTGCACCGCTGGCCGTGCTGGTCAAGGGCAGCCGGGTCGCCGCGCTCGAGCGGGTCGCCGATCTACTCGCCGCGGACCAGTAGCGGCAGCAGCCGCCGGGTCTTCTCGTCGGTCCAGCCGGGGGGTTGCAGGATCGTGGCCCATGCGAACGGGACGACCCGCAGGTAGTGGTGGCCGTGCCCGTCGGGCACCCCGTTGGCGACCGCCATGTCCGCCGACACCTGCAGGAACGTCACGACCGGGATCCAGCGCATCGTCGGCAGCACGTCGCGGCCGCGCTTCTCCTTGAGCCAGTCGGGTTCGCGCAGCAGGAGCGTCGGGTTGAACCAGGTGACCGGGTCCGACGGGTGCTGGACGTAGACGATCCGACCCTGGCGCCACGGCGTGGCGGGCCGGTCGAGCTCGGTCTCGTCGGCGACGAACCGCACGTACTTGCCGCGGTTGAAGACCGGTTGCACCTGTGGGCTGCCCGGGTCGCGGTTGCGGGTCGTGTCCTCCCACAGCCGGTTGTTGAAGGTCGGGCCGGTGAACAGGGCGCCGTCGGTGCGGGCGGCCACCGTCGGGATCGAGCCGAACGGTGACTCGCCGGCGAAGCTGCCGAGTGATTCGCCGAAGACGACGAGCTTGGGGCGCTGGGCCTCGGGGAGGTCGCGCACGCGTTCGCTGACCGCCTCGAACAACGCCGTGCCGGCCTGGCGGGCGCGCTCCTTGTCGACGAGGAAGGAGATCCAACTCGGCAGGTAGGAGTACTGCATCGACACCAGGGCGGTGTCGCCGTTGTACATGTACTCGAGCGTGTCGATCTCGGACTTGTTGAGCCAGCCCAGCCCGGTGGCGTTGCCGATGGCGATGAGCTTGCGCCGGAAGCCGCCGGTGCGCTCGAGTTCACGAACCGCCGCCTGGGCGATGTCGGTCAACTCCTCGCCCGACCCGAGACCGGCGTAGACACGGATCGGTTCCTTGGCGGGGGCGCCGTTGAACGCGGTCAGCTGGGCGACGGTCGGCCCCGAGGCGATGTTGACGCGTCCCTCACGGCCCAGAGAGTCCCAGCTCACCGTCGACCCCGGTCCACCCGACCGCAGCGGGGAGGTCGGGGCGGGGGTGTTGGCCTGCATCTCGTTGTTGGCCGCCGCGAACGTGTTGTTGAGGACCCGCATCACGCTCTCGACGAGCACGCCGTTGACCAGCAGCACCGTCAATGCGATCGCCGCGTAGGCGCCGAGGGCCGTCGCCAGGCGCGACGGGATGAACCGGCGCAGGAGGTCGACGAGTTCGCGCATCCCGATCAGCCACAGCTTGCCGATCAGCATGCACCCGAGGAAGACGCCCAACGCCACCGCCAGCACCAGGGGCACCGCGCCGAATCCGACGCGGTCGATGCCCATGAAGTCGCGGATCTCGTTCTGCCACCGCACGTTCCAGTAGGTCATCACCACGGCGTCGAACACCCCGACGAAGGCCAGCGCCCACCACCAGAAGCGCTGCGGTCGGGGCCACGCCCGGTCCCGCGAGACCATGAAGCGGGTCAGCCAGGCCAGCAGCACGCCGACCGCGTAACCGGCGGCGGCCGCACCGCCGGAGATGACGCCCTGGAAGATCCAGGTGCGCGGCAGCAGCGACGGCGTGCCCGACGCGAGCAGCAGGACTGTCGCGCCCACCATGCCGCCGTAGGACAGGTGGGTCAGCCGCCGGCGCGCACCCCAGTCGGAGACCGGGATGTCCGTCGACGCGGCGGTCCCTGCACCCATCAGTCGCGCGTCAGGTGCGGCAGGACCCGCTCGGTCTTCTCGTCGGTCCAGCCCTCGGGCTGCAGGATCTTGGCCCACGCGAACGGCACCGCCCGCAGATAGTGGTGGCCGTGCCCGTCGGGAACGCCGGTGGCGACGGCCATGTCCGCCGACACCTGCAGGAACGTCACGACCGGGATCCAGCGCGTCGCCGGGAGCACGTCGGCGCCCCGCTTCTCCTTCAGCCAGTCCGGCTCCTTGAACAGCAGGTTCGGGTTCCACCAGGTGATCGGGTCGGACGGGTGCTGGATGTACACGACGCGCTGGTCCTCGAGCCACGGCGCGTTCGGCCGGTCGAGGTCCTTCTCGTTTGCGATGAACCGGACCATCGAGCCGTTCTGGTAAATCGGCAGCACCACCGGCGAGCCGGCGTCGCGATCGCGGGTCGTGTCCAGCCACAGCTGGTTGTTGAAGGTCGGACCGGAGAACAGCGCGCCGTCGGTGCGGTTCGCAATCGTCGGGATGGAGCCGAAGGGCGATTCACCGGCGAAGCTGCCGAGGGATTCGCCGAAGACGACGAGCTTGGGCCGCTGCCCCTCGGGGAGCAGGCGGATCCGGGCGCTCACCTTCTCGAACAGCTGGATGCCGGCCTGGCGGGCGCGCTCCTTGTCGACGAGGAAGGAGATCCAACTCGGCAGGTAGGAGTACTGCATCGACACCAGGGCGGTGTCGCCGTTGTACATGTACTCGAGGGAGTCGATGTAGGCCTTGTTGAGCCAGCCGCTGCCGGTCGACGAACCGACGGCCACGACCTTGCGCTGCAGACCGCCGGTGCGCTCGAGTTCGCGCACCGCGGCATCGGCGATGTCGTCGAGGTCCGGAGCGGAGTCGAGTCCGGCGTAGACGCGGATCGGTTCCTTGGCGGGGGCGCCGTTGAACGCGGTGAGGTCGGCGACGGTCGGGCCCATGCCCATGTTGGCGCGGCCCTCGCGCCCCAGGGAGTCCCAGCTCACCGTCGAACCGGGTCCGCCCGAGCGCAGCGGCGACGTCGGTGCGACGGTGTCGGCCTTCGTCTCGTTGTTGGCCGCGGCGAACGTGTTGTTCAGGACCTTCATGATGTTGTCGACGAGGACGCCGTTGACCAGCATGACGGTCAGCGCGAGCGCGACGGCTCCGCCGGCGACGGTCGCGATGCGCGGCGGGATGAACGAGCCGAGCAGCCGCACCAGCCAGACCACCCCGCGCGCCCACAGCTTGCCGATGTACACCAGCAGCAGGAAGACCACTACGGCCAGCGCCAGCATGGCGACGGCGGCCAGGGTCGCGTTGCCGAGACGGTCGACGCCCATCAGATCGCGGATCTCGTTCTGCCACCGAATGCACCAGTAGGCCATGATGATCGCGTCGACGACGGCGACGAAGGCCAGCGCCCACCACCAGAACCGCTGCGGGCGCGGCCACGGGTCCGAGCGCGAGACCATGAACCGCGCGAGCCAGGTGACGAAGACGCCGACCGCGTAGCCGACGGCCGCGGCTCCGCCGGAGACGACGGCCTGGAAGTACCAGCTGCGCGGCAGCAGCGACGGAGTCATCGACGCCAGCAGCAGGATCGTCGCCCCGACCAACCCGCCGTACGACCAGTACGACATGTGCTCGCGGAAATCCCGCAGCGGTTTGCGGGCCTTGCGGGTGGTCGGCATGGCGGTCCTTCGGTCGACGACTTTGCGTCAACCTACCAAGGCCCGCGATCAGTCGTCGTGGTTGGCGGCGTTCGCGACGATGACGTCGTGCAGCCATTGCGCCAGACCCGGCGACCGATCGTCATAGGTCTTGGTGAACCGCTCGTCGGCGACGTACATCTGGGCCAGATTCACCTGCATCGCGTGGCCGCAGTCGTAGAACCGGTTGATGCCGGCGCGATGCCGTTCGGCGAGGGCGTTGGCCTCGTCGCTGCCGGGGGACACGCCGGCGGCCTTCGCCGCGGCCAGGTCGCCCATCAGCGCCTCCTGCTCGTCCTTGACCGCCTGCCAGTCGGCCTTGCCCATCGTCGCGGTGCGCTCGCGGCTCTGCCGCCACGCGTCGGTGTCGCCCCAGCGCTCCTGCGCCTCCATCGCATAGTCGTCGCGCACCGAGAGCCAGTCGTCGCCGAACAGTTCGACCTGCTCGGCCGCGGTGAGGCGGGTGCCGTTGTTCTCGTTCGCCATGAGTTCCTCCAGGGCTGCGACCATCTGGTGGAGGCGATCGATCCGCTCGCTGAGCAGCTTGTGCTGCGATTCGAGCTGGGACGGACCCGAGCCGTCCGGATCGTCGAGCAGGGTCGCTATCTGCTCCAGGGAGAGCCCGACCTCGCGGTAGACGAGCACCCGGTGCAGGCGCTCGACGTCGACGTCGGAATACAGGCGATAGCCCGCGGCGCTGCGCGCGCCGGGCACCACCAGGCCGATGTGGTCGTAGTGGTGCAGCGCGCGAACGCTCACGCCGGTGAGATCGGCGACCTCGCCGACCGTGTAGGTGTTGCTCTCCTCGCTCACACCGACCAGGGTGCTCCCTGACGCGGCGTCAGGGTCAAGCCCTTAGTTGGGGAGCTGGAAGACGAAGGCGTTGCTGTCCTTGGCGCAGGCGGCCAGGATGTTCTCCCCGTTCGACGGCCCACAGGTCCAGCCCTGGATCATCTGCTGCTGCCCGGTCGCGATCTTCGGGCCGTATTCGGCGGCGACCTTCTTGGCGGTGTCGCACTTGATGCTGCCCTTGAGGATGACGAGCTCCAGCGCGCCGTCGGGGCCCTGGGTGGCACCGCACTTGGTGCCGGGCACGTCGGGGACGACCCGGTCGGCGGGGATCGACGTGGCCGGCGGGAGGTTGGGACCGGGCTCGATGGGGATGCCGTTCGCGTCGGTGGACGTCGACGGGCGCGCCGTGCTCGAGGAGGTGCTCGTCGCGCTGGTGGTCGAATCGGAGGCCGTGCTCGAGGAGGTGCCCGAGTGGTCCTGCGCCTGCGCGCACGCCAGGACGGTGAATCCGGCGGCGCCGATGATTGCCGCGGTGCCGAGGGCGCGCGTGATCAGAGTCTTGGTGGTAGCCAACATGATCTCCAGGGTAGCGAAGCGGGCCTTAAGTTTTGATGAATGCGACGGCTGCCTGCGAGAATGCCGGGCGTGACTACTGCAGCGCCCGGCTTCACCGTCGGCACCCGCCTCGAGTCCGGGCTCGGGCGCACCGGCGTGATCACGACGCCGCACGGTGAGGTCGCCACACCGGCCTTCATCCCGGTCGGGACCAAGGCGACGGTGAAGACCGTGCTGCCCGAGGCCGTCGCCGAGCTCGGCGCGCAGGCCGTGCTGGCCAATGCCTACCACCTGTACCTGCAGCCGGGTCCGGCGATCGTGGACGCCGCCGGCGGACTCGGCGCCTTCATGAACTGGCCTGGCCCGACCTTCACCGACAGCGGCGGATTCCAGGTCATGTCACTGGGCGCCGGGTTCAAGAAGGTCATCGAGATGTCGGCCCGCCAGACCCCCGACGACGACAAGATCGCCGCGGGCAAGGAGCGGCTGGCCGACGTCGACGACGACGGGGTGAACTTCAAGTCGCACATCGACGGCACGATGCACCGGTTCACCCCTGAGCTGTCGATGCAGATCCAGCACCAGCTCGGCGCGGACATCATCTTCGCCTTCGACGAGCTCACCACGCTGATGAACACCCGGTCGTATCAGGAGAACTCGCTGGAGCGGACGAGGTTGTGGGCGATCCGATGTCTCGTCGAGCACAACCGGCTCTGCGTCGAGCGCAGTCACCGACCGCAGCAGTCGCTGTGGGGTGTCGTGCAGGGTGCCCAGTACGAGGACCTGCGGCGCAAGGCCGCGCGCGACCTCGCCGAGTTGGGCCGGCGCGACGCGGAGCAGGGCGGCAAGGGCTTTGGCGGCTTCGGCATCGGGGGCGCGCTGGAGAAGGACAACCTCGGCACGATCGTCGGGTGGGTCAACTCCGAGCTGCCCGAGGACAAGCCCAAGCACCTGCTGGGGATCAGTGAACCCGACGACGTCTTCACCGCCATCGAGAACGGCATCGACACCTTCGACTGCGTCTCGCCGACCCGGGTCGCGCGCAACGGTGCGGTCTACACCCGCGACGGCCGCATCAACATCACGAACGCCCGGTTCCGCGATGACTTCGCGCCGCTCGACGCCGAACTCACCAACTACAGCTCGCAGTACTCGCGCGCCTACCTGCACCACCTGTTCCGCGCCAAGGAGGGACTGGCACCGACTCTGGCGACGCTGCACAATCTTTCGTTCATCACCGAGATGGTCGACGGTGCGCGTCGTGCGATCGAAGACGGCCGCTACGAGGAGTACCGGGACGACTTCCTGGGCAGGTACTACAGCGCTTGAGCGGGTGACCTAGCGCTGGAGCGACTCGATCCGCGCCGCGATCATTTCGACCCATTCGGCAATCAGGTCCTCGTCGCCGACTTCGAGGGAAGGCAGCCCCAGGAATTGGGACATGTTCCGCTGGGCGAACAGGCTATTGAGCGCAATCGTCGCTATGGCTGAGGACTGGTCGTCGGTTGCCGCCGGCGCGTGCTGATGCACCCACCGGGCCATGCCGGTGTACGACTCGCCGATGAGGGCCGAGAGTGTTTCGGCGAGCTTCTTCGGCTTGTCGCGCAGTTCGGATGCCATGATCCGCAGCAGTTGCGACTCCTCATCAATGACTTCGAGCGTGTAGCGACCGAGCACGGTCAGCTCGGACCGCAGGTCGGTGAGACCCTCGAAGATCATCCGGATGTCGCGCAGGGCGCGAAGGCGGTCTGCGTGCCGTTCGATTCCGGCTTCGAGGAGCTGTTCCTTCGATCGGAAATGGTGGTAGAGCCCGCCCGAGCCAGGTGTCAGACCGGCGGCCTCTTCGATCTGCGCAACACTCGTCGCGCGGTAGCCCTGTTCGCCGAACAGTCGCATGGCCTCATCGATGAGGCGTTCGCGCGTCGGTGGCGGCGCAGTCACAGTCGGATCCCTCCCATTGACAAGCCCTAAGTAGGCACTTAGTGTAGCCAAGTAGCCGACCAAAGTGAACACTTAGGAGAAGCCAGTGAGTACCGAGACGGTCGATCCGGGTCTGGAGACGATGTGGGAACCGTGGTGCGCTGACGATGTCTTCACCGCATATGAGACCTGGCGCCAAGACCGCGGGCCTGTCGCGTTCGATGCGGGCACCCAGACATGGTTCGTCGTCGGATACGCCGCTGCGAGAGAAGTGCTGACTGGCGATGGATGGAGTAGCGATCCGCTCTCCTCGGATGTCGTCCGCGACGGATTGGCATTGCAGGGCATCGACGATCTTCCGTTCGGCGGGGGGATGCTGACGGCCGACCCTCCCGCCCACGGGAGGATGCGAGATGCGGTGCGAGATGTCTTTACCCCGAACTACATCGATCAATTGGCGCCTGGAATCGATGCCATCGCGGCTGGAGCCGTGGACGCGATACCGCGCGGCGAGCAAGTCGAGTTCATGACGACGATCGCCCGACCCTTTCCCGTTGCGGTCATTGCCGAATGGCTGGCCCTGGACCCCGTGACAACAGCGATCCTGTGGGACCGCGCGGACGACCTCGTCCGGCTGCTGGACGGGGTAATCGGCGTCGAGCCGTCGACTGGGACGATTTCTGCGATGAGCGGCCTGGTGGCCGAGTTCCTCCCGATCGCCGCGTCGCGGCGGATACACCCTGGCGATGATCTGCTGAGCCTGCTTGCAGGCGACAAAGACCTTGCACTCGACGAGGTGGTGGCCAACGCGATCCTGTTGGCAGTTGCGGGGCACGAGACGACCGCGGGTCTGCTGGGTAATGCATTGGTTCGCCTGTTGTCAGGTGCCGAAGGCGAACGGTTGGCCGATCGCATCGGCCTGGTCGGGCCCACCGGCGTCGATGAGTTCATTCGGCTTGATGGCCCGCCTCAGGCGGTTGGTCGGACCAGCCTGCGTGAGCAATGCCTCGAGGGTCTTCGCCTGCTCGCGGGTCAGCGGGTCATCGTTGTGGTCGCCGCCGCGAATCGGGATCCCGGGGTGTTCGAACGACCAAGCTCCTTTGATCCCGAGCGGCGGTCACTACCGCATCTTGGACTGGGATTCGGTCGTCACCGATGCCTTGGAGGCGCACTCGCCAAGTTGGAAGCGAGGATTGCACTCAACCGGATACTTGCACGTGATCCGGTTCTGGTCCCCGGTTCTGTCCAGTTGCGCCGCACCAGCCTCCTCCGGGCGCCGGAGTCGGTGCGGATCGAGTTCCGCCGATGAGTAGGAAGGAGAGTTCCGGGGCCGATCACCAGGACGGGTTCGCCGTTGTCCGCGGCGGCCGAGTCAAGCGGACTCTTCCAGTCGCCGGCTTCGCTGCCCGAGCGGCCGGCGGGCGGATTCTAGCGGGGCTCCGGGCCGGCGCGGGTGACCCAGATGCGCTAGAGCGCTTCCACGAGAAGACGTCTGAGCGATATGCCGATCTGCTCGGACATTCGAAAGGTGTGCTGATGAAGGCTGGGCAACTCTTGTCGACGTTCGATGTCGACACAGATGCCGACGGCCCCATGGCCACCTACCAACAGGCACTTCAGCGACTCCAGGCGGATGCGCCGCCGATGGACTCCGCGCTGGTGGCCGAGATAGTGGAGTCCGACTTGGGTGGCCGGATCGGTGACCTCTTCGTTCGTTTCGACCCGGATCCGATGGCGGCCGCCTCTATCGGCCAGGTACACCTCGGACTCCTTCGCGACGGCCGGAAGGTGGCGGTGAAGGTTCAATACCCGGGTGTGGCCAAGGCGATTCGGGATGATCTCGCCAATACCGAACTGTTGGCCACCGTCATCAAGTTGGGGGTCTCGCTGAGCCCTCGGGCCATGCGAACCAATCAGCGGGCCGCCGCGGCGGAAGTCGCGGAGAGGATCGCCGAAGAACTCGATTACCGCCGCGAGGCGCGCAACATCGCCCGCTTCCATGACCTGTTTGCCGGCCACCCCTTCATTCGCGTGCCTGAGGTGTTACCAGAGCTCTGTGGTCCCCGAGTCCTGACGATGACGTTCGTCGAAGGGATTGGTTGGTCGGAGGCGAAGGAGGCCGACCGAACCCTTCGCGATCAGTGGGGTGAGGCCATCAGCTACTTCGCGACGAGTGCGTATCGCCACAGCAACCTCTTCAATGCCGACCCGCACCCGGGCAACTATCGGTTCGGGCTCGACGGGTCGGTGGGGTTCGTCGACTTCGGTTGTGTCAAGCAGTTCCCCGAGTACGTGCGTTACGGGATCGTCGCGATGTTCCGTGCGACGTGTGACCATGAGAAGGACCGGCTGCTGGAGTTGCTGCACTCGTATGGGTTTGTCGATCCCGGTGTCGACTTGAGTGCGGACGAGGCCTTCGAATGGTGGGCGATGTCGGCAGGACCGGTGCTCGCCGACCAACCACACACCTACGTTCCGCGTGACGGCACAGATATGGTGCGTTCGCTGTTCGACAGCGGCTCGGTGGGTGTCGCGATGCGAAAGATGACGATTCCCAGCGACTACCTCATGGTGAGCCGCATCAGTATGGGCATGAACTCAATACTGAGCCAGTTGCAGGCAACGATGGATCAGCGGGACCAGCTCGATACCCTCGATGGAGTCGCCGAGCCGCGTAGCCCGTATGCGCGGCAGCACTACGAGTGGGCGCGATCGCGTGGCTTGCCATTCGGCCTCGACCCGCGTTAGCGAAGGTCCGCACGTCGTCTACTCCGGGGTCTTGAACACCCACGGCTCGCGCGGGATGAGTTGTGGGTCGAAGCCGAAGCGCTCGAGCATCACCGCGGCGGTCACCGACTCGCCCTCGCCGGCCAGGCCCAGCGACCGGGCCATCGCATCCACGACCCGCTGTGTCGAGACCCCTTGTGCCGCGAGGTCGGCCAGCGTGACCGCGCCGTCGCGCTTGGACAGTCGCCGGCCGTCGGCGTTCACCACCAGCGGCACGTGCCAGTAGGTCGGCGGTTCGTGGCCGAGGAGGGTCGCGAGATAGGCCTGCCGCGGCGCCGAGGCGAGGAGGTCGTCGCCGCGGACCACCTGGTCGACGCCGGATTCGGCATCGTCGACGACGGCGGCCAGGTTGTAGGCGGGGGTGCCGTCGCCGCGGCGCAGCACGAAGTCGTCGACCGCGCCGGTGTACGCGCCGCCGTGCAGGGGATCGTCGACGGTGAACGTCTCGACGTCGGCGCGCAGCCGGACGGCCGGCGGCCGCCCCGACGCGCGGCGTTCGGCGAGCTCGGCGTCGGACAGGTTCAGACACGTGCCCGGGTAGGCGCCCTCGGGCGCGTGGGGCGCGCGCGGGGCGTCGAGGACCTCGCGCCGCGTACAGAAGCACTCGAAGGTCCGACCGGCCGCCGCCAATGAGTCGATCACCTCGTCGTAGCGGAGGCGTCGCGACGATTGGTAGCGCACGCGGCCGTCCCAATCGAGGCCGATGGCGGCGAGGTCGGCCAGCTGACGGTCGTCGGCGCCGTCGACGCTGCGCTCGTCGAGGTCCTCCATCCGCATCAGGAAGTCCCGGCCGGTGCTGCGGGCGAACAGCCACGCCAGCAGCGCGGTCCGCAGGTTGCCGACGTGCAGATCCCCCGAGGGTGACGGGGCGTAGCGGCCGGCGGACATGGGGCAAAGACTAGTGCGCCCGTCGGAGGGAGATGGAACGATGATGCCCGTGGACCTCCCGGTGAACCCGCCCGTCGCCCCGATGCTCGCGAAGGCCGTCACGGCGGTGCCGCGCCAGCCCGACGACGGTCCCGCGTGGCTGTATGAGCCGAAATGGGACGGCTTCCGCGTGCTGCTGTTCCGTGACGGCGACGAGGTCGAGATGGTTTCGCGCGGCGGCAAGGACCTGGCCCGCTACTTTCCCGAGGTCGTGGCGGCGGCGAAGGCCGAGCTGCCGGAGAAGGTCGTGCTCGACGGCGAGATCGGGGTGCCGAAACTCTTCGCGAACGGTGTGCACCGGCTCGACTGGGATGCGCTGAGCCAGCGGATCCACCCGGCCAAGTCCCGCATCGACATGCTGGCCTCCTCGACGCCGGCCATCGTCATCGGCTTCGACGCCCTCGCACTGGGCGAGCGGGACCTGATGAGCGCGCCGTTCGAGGATCGGCGCGCGGCGCTGCTCGAGGCGACCGACACCGGGAGCACGCGCGAGCGGGGGACGATGCGCGTCAGTCGGGTCACCGACGACACCGAGGTCGCCCAGCGCTGGTTCTCCGCCTTCGAGGGCGCCGGGCTGGACGGGATCGTCGCCAAGGACCGTCGCGGGGTCTATGTCCCCGGCAAGCGGGAGATGCTCAAGATCAAGCACAAGCGGACCGCCGACTGCGTGATCATCGGCTACCGGGTGCACAAGAGCGGCACGGGTGTCGGTTCGATGCTGTTGGGCCTGCACGGCGACGACGGCGAGCTGCGCATGGTGGGCGGGTCGAGCGCGTTCAGTGACGCCACGCGGCTCGAGCTGCAGGAGCTGCTCGAGCCGATGCGCCTGGACCCCGACAAGCCCCATCCCGGCGAGCTCACCCGTTGGCGCCAGGCCGGCACCGGCGAGTTCTATCCGGTGCGCCAGGAGCTGGTCGCCGAGTTCGCCTACGACCAGATGGAGAACGGGCGCTTCCGGCACACGGTGAAGTTCCTGCGGTGGCGGCCCGATCGGGAACCGTCGAGCTGTCGCTACGACCAGCTCGAGGTGCCCCTCGACTACGACCTCTACTCGGTACTCGAGGGCTCCTGATGGCCCCGTCCGGGAAGGCCCCCGCGATCGAGGTCGACGTCGACGGGGTGCCGGTGCGCCTGTCCAGTCCGGACAAGCCGTTCTTCCCCGAGCTGGGTGACGAGGCGGGGTGCAAGAAGGCGCTGTTCGACTACTGCGTGGCGATGGCCGGAACCGCCGCCGAACCCGGTCCGCTGCTACGCGCGCTCCACCGCCGCCCGACCTTCCTGCAGCGTTTTCCCGACGGCATCACCGGCGACGAGGTCTATCAGAAGCACCTGCCCCGCAAACACCCCGACTACCTCCACGAAACACTCATCGAGTTCCCGTCCAAGCGCACCGGTCACGCCCTGTGCCCGACCATCCCCGCCGACCTGGCATGGGCCGCCCAGATGGGGACCGTCACCTTCCACAGCTGGCCCACCGTCGACGGCGGGGAGGAGGATCCCAACAACCATCCCGACCAGCTCCGCATCGACCTCGACCCGCCCGACGGTCGGGACTTTGACGAGGTGCGCGGCGTCGCCCTCGACGTCGTGAAACCGGTGCTCGACGAGCTGGCCCTGCCCGGATTCGTGAAGACCTCCGGCAGTCGAGGGATCCACGTCTTCATCCCGATCCGTCCGCAGTGGGGTTTCATCGCCACTCGGCGGGCCGCGATCGCCCTCGGCCGTGAGATGGAGCGTCGCGCACCCGACCGGATCACCATGTCGTGGTGGAAGGAGGAACGCGGCGAACGGGTCTTCATCGACTACAACCAGAACGCCCGCGACCGCTCCATGGCGTCGGCGTATTCGGTGCGCCGCAGCCCGACCGCCCGGGTCTCGACGCCGGTCACCTGGGCCGAGCTCGTCGATGTCGACCCGCAGGACCTGACGATGGCGACGGTTCCCGGGTTGATCGCCGAGCGCGGCGACCCGTGGGCGCAGATGACCGCCGCCGCCGTCGGGGTCGAACCGCTGCTGGAAATGGTCGCGCGCGACGATGCCGACGGCCTCGGCGATCTGCCGTATCCGCCGAGCTTCCCCAAGATGCCGGGCGAACCGCCGCGGGTGCAGCCCAGCCGCAAGGTGCCCGAGCACTGGGACCAATGGGGCAATCCTCGCCCCAAGGCCTAGGCGCCCGCCGCCGGCAGAGTTAGGGTGACCTACATGAGGCGGATACTTGGAATCCTTACCGCGACAACGGCAATCGCCGCCGTCCTGGCCCCTGCGACCGCACCGTCGGCCACCGCTGCACCCGGCCGCGCAGCCGTCGACGTCTTCCTCGCCGACGGGGCCACCCCGGTCGGGTCGACGGTGCTGCACCCCGGCGACAAGCTGGTGGTGAAGGGCCGCGGCTTCGACCCCGCCGCCAACACCTCCGGCTTCCCGCTGCCGGTGCCGCCGGGCGTCCCGCATGGCACCTTCATCGCCTTCGGTGCCTTCGCCCCGCACTGGAAGCCGTCGGCCGGCGCACCCGAAGCGGCCCGCGCCACCGCGCGCAGCGGCGTTCAGTGGGCGATGGCGCCGAGTGCGCTGAACCGGGTGCCGACCGCGCCCTTCGACTTCCGTCGCACGATCCGCCAGCAATGGGTCCCGTTGCACGCCAACGGCACCTTCACCGCCAAGCTGACGCTGTCGACGCCGAAGTCGATCCCCGCGAACGCCCGCTGGGGCGTGTACACCTACGGCGGTGCCGGCTCGGACAACCCGGCGCAGGAGTTGCGCATCCCGGTGCGGTACAGCACCGCGCCCGGTCCGAACACCCCGGCCCCGCCCCGGCGCAACCTGATCTGGGCGTACACCCCGTCCTTCTACCGAACCGTCACCGGCGCCGCCGAGGGCACCGTCGCCGGCAGCGACGGCGCCACCGTCGACAAGGCCGGCCGCATGTCCTTCGAACTGCGCAGCGGCTCACTTCGGGGCGGCACCGGGGTGCTGAGGTTCCACGGCACGGTCGTCGCGTACACGCGCTTCCACCTGTACGAGGTCGCCCTCGCCGACCCGGTGCTGCGCGTGCGCGGCGGTCACGGCGTCCTGAGCATGCGGACCTCGACCACCAACATGAACGGCACCGACCGGCTGCGCCGCATCGACATCGCCGACATCGATCTGCGCGGCGCCGGCGCCGACGGCAAGCGGGCCGCGCGGGTGGCCTTCCGGCCGGGTATCAGCCCCGAGGTACTCGCCCTGCTGTCCACCGGGACCGCGGCGCCGCTGGACCTGCGCCTGTCGGCCGGCTAGCTCATTTCGTCGACATCGCGTCGGCGAGCCACCTGCCGTCGCTCCACGTCATGTCGACGGTGACCACCATGCGTTGGCTGTCCTCGGTGATCGCACCGGGCCGGTGCGCGGTGTTGGCGACCGTGAGCGTCACCGTCGCCGACTTCTTCGTGCAGTCGGCGACCGATTCGTGGAGGACCTTCGCGTCGGTGCGGGATTGAGCGGCGGTCGGGTTCTTGTCCCGCATCGTGAACAGGGCATCGGCCGTGTCTCGGACCTTCGCGTACAGCTTCGGCGTCGACCGGTCCCGGATTCGCGCGAGGTATGCCTCCTTCGTCGTGTCCGGGTCCAGCGACGAGACCGCGGTGACGTAACCGGCGGCGGCCGTGCCGACGCTGTCGCAGTGGTCACCGGCCAACGCGCGGTAGCCGAGGTACCCGCCGACGCCCAGTGCGGCCAGCAGTACGACGACCGCGGCGAGGACGGCGACGATGATCCCGGCCGAACCCTTCCCGCGCGGCTGTTGGGGACCGGGTGGCGGGTACGCGCCCGGGGGCGGGTAGCTCGGGGGCGGCGGAAAGGTCGGCGCGGACTGCTGCGGTTCGCGTTGTTCAGTCATGCGGTGACGGCCTCCGATACGGTCCGAGGTACACCAGTGCGGTGTTGACGGCGAACACGACGGCCACTGCGATCCACACCGCGGGCGGTGCGAACGTGGCGAGGGCGAGGATCGCCGCCGCGAGGATCGCCACGCGCAGTATCGGTTCCAGGACGCGGTTCGGGTAGCGGGCCTTCGGCGCGACGAACAGTGCCCACAGTCCGGCGGTGATGCCGAGGACGACGACCACCCACAGCCAACTGTCGAGCGTCGACGTTCCGTGGCGCCACGCCCACGTGCCGAGCGCGGTGAACGCGACGAGTTCGACGACGAACGCGACGACGTCGTTAGCGGTGATGCGTGCTGGTTCGGCCATGTGGATCACTCCCCGTGGCCGAGGCTACGCCGTCAGTGCATTCCGGGACCGGGCATTCCGCCGGGGCCGTACAGATTCGGCCCGCCGCACTGTGCCGGGAAGACCCAGGCGGTGCCGTGCGCCGGGACGTACGCGATCGACGGGTACTGCAGCCCGTTCGGGCAGGTGTAGGTGCCGTGGCCGATGCCCGCGGCGTCGCCCTTGTTGGTGCACTTGGCGCCCACGCAACGGATCTGGGGGCCGGCGTCGGCCAGGCCGGTGCCCGCGATCGCCGCTCCGGCGACTCCCAGCGCGGCCGCGATGCCCAGGGTCAGTCGTTGTGCCTTGGTCATGTCGTTCTCCTCCCGAGGGCCGTTTGCCGCGAGTGCGACAGTGGCGATGGCGAATTCGGTAGCACGAATCTAGCGGTTGCGGGGGCGCGCGTCCCCGGGTCGGTGAAATTCGAGTAGTGCGCTACTCGCGCCCGCAGGGCGTTCGGCTCCTAGCGTCGTCGGTGTCCGAATCCCCGACCGAAGGACCGAACCATGAATTCCAACAAGTACGCCGCCGCGCTGTCCGCCGTCGCGATTGCCGCCGGCCTCGCCGTGGCAGCGGCCCCGGCGGCCGAGGCGAAGGGCATCGCCACGTTCAGCTCGCGCAACGGCCAGCTCGTCGCCTACGCCCGATACATGCGTCCCGGCCCCAAGAGCTGTGTGTTCCAGCGCCGCGTGAAGCCCGAGCTCGACGGCCCGATGAGCGGATCGATCGACGGCGGCACCGTGAGCCTGGCGTCCCGGCGCACGAACGGCACGATAATGGCACTGTCGTCGCGTCGGCTGCCGCGCGGCTGGTACGACGTGTCGCTGTCGTGCTCGAACGACCCGACCGACGGGTACATGACGTCGGAGATCTCGCAGGGCGGCCGCGTCTACAACCGGTAGCCCGCTAGCGCAGGTAGACGCGGGCGGCCGAGCCGCCGAGGTCGTTGGAGCGCTGGTCGATGCAGCCGCCGGTCATCTCATAGCCGGTCCGGCGGGGCAGCCGCTCGGTGAAGACCTTGACGACCGGGCCGCGACCGCTGCGGTAGTACTGCTTGTGGTTGTAACCGGTGCCCAGAGATCCGAGTGCACTCTCGATCGGGCCCTGGAAGATCCGCTTCATCTCGCAGTCGACGTGCCGGTTCGGCAGTCCCGAGGCGATCATCACGATGCGATCGCCCTCGGCGGCGAAGCGGTACCGCGGCCGCGCGTCGGCGGTCGTGGCGGTGGCGAGCAGGGTGCCGGCCGCGAGTGTGGCGACGGCGAGGGAGGTGGCGGCGCGAAGGGTCGTCATGCGACGACCCTAAACGACCCGGCGCCGCACCGCCGGCCAGCCGCGAGGACTACAGGTTGACGCGGCCGAACCGCTGGACGACGGTCGCGCCGTTGCGGCCGGTGCAGTCCATCGACACGGCATACGACCCGCGCGGCAACGGCCGCGAGGACAGGCGGATCGCCGGTCCCGACGTCCGGCCGGTGGCCGCCTTCGTGAAGTAGCTGTCGTTGGAGAAGGTGCTCATCGGGCCGTCGACCTGCGGCTTGAGCTCGCGCCACAGCGTGCAGGTCTTGAGGCCCGGAGGCAGGCCGTAGGCATGACCGGAGATGGTGCCGCGCCCGCCGGTCAAGACGATGCGCGGCGCCGCGTCGGCCGGTGCCGCCGTCAGCGCGACGGCGGCCGCGCTGCCGACGGCGACCACGGTGGAGACCAGCTTCGTCGAACGCACGGCGACTCCTCTGCTCGGGCTAGGTGACCGGGACCCGGATCGTGCCGGACCGACGCAGGATGAGGTGCGTCTGCATGCGACAGGTCAGGCGGACCGGGTAGACACCGGGCGGCTTGGGGGTGGAGCGCGCCGTCGCCGTCTCGGTGAGCTCGTAGCGCTCGTAGAGCGGCTGCCACGCCTTGACGCCCAGCGAACCGAACCACGGGTCCCCGTAGTAGCCCTCGAACAGGCAGACCTTCTCGCCGCGGGGCATCCCCGTCGCGAGGAAGGCCAGCTTGCGGTTCGAGTGATAGAACTTCACGTGCGGGCTGTAGTTCGGGATCGGGAAGGCGCGCGGCGGGATCGGTGCCGGGGCGGCCTCGGCGGGCGCGGCCTGCACCGAGGCACCGATCATTCCCGACGCGGCGACGGTCGCGAGGGCGAGTGCGGCGGCGAGCTTCATGTCGTTCCCCTAGCGCTGGTTGGGGCGCTGACCCGGCTGGCCCTGGTTGCCGCCGCGCGGACCCTGCTGGCCGTGCGGGTTCTCACCGCGCGGACCCTGGTTCTGGCCGCGGGGACCCTGCTGGTTCTGGCCGTACGGGCCGCGGTTGCCCCAGGGGGTGACGCGCAGTCGGCCGTCGCGTTCGGCGATGATGCGGCGCAGGCCGATGCCCTCGGGGCGGCCGACGCAGATCAGGCGCACGTTGTAGAAGCCCGGGCGCATCGGACGGGAGAACAGGGTGACCTCGCGGCGGGTGGTGTAGCGCTCGGCCATCTGGACGTTGTCGCCCAGCGAGCCGGACTCCGGGCCCTGCAGGCCGCGGTAGAAGTGGCAGGTCTTCGGGCCGTAGGGCAGGCGCGTGGCGCTGGCCACGAGGCGCTGGTTCTCGACGGTGAACTGGATGCGGGCGTAGGGCGACGACGGTACGGCCTGGGCGGCGGGCGCGGCGATCAGTGCGGCGCCGGTGGCGGCAGCGGCACCGGAGACCAGGACGGCGGACAGGATCTTCTTCATGTGGTTACCCCTCTGAGAAAGTTTGACGCACTGAAGTTACCGCACCGGGCGCCGACTGACCGGCTGCGCGGAAAATTCCCGGCAGCCGTGCAGGTGACGGTGGTGCAGGTGAGGGATCAGGCCCAGCGTCGACCGGTGATGGAGATCCACTGCTCGTCGACGGCGACGATCGTGTGCATCTGCGTCCGGCGGTTCCACACGAAGCAGGACATCCGCACCAGGTATCGGCCGCGGGGGAGGTAGCGCGACTTGATCGTCACGGCGTCGCCGCTCGTGACGCGATTGCCGACGGTGATCATGTCGTTGCCGAAGGAGCCGATGAGCAGCGCCGGGTTCGGCTGGCTGCGATCGAAGCCGCAGGCCTTGCGGCCCGGCGGCAGGTGGGTCGCCTCTCCGACGAGCCGGTAGCCGTCGGCCTTGAAGGTGACGGTCGCCGGCGGCGTGTCGGCCGCAGCCGGGGTGAGGGTCAGCGCCGTCGCGGAGACCGCGGCAACGGCGGCGATGGCAGAGACGATCTTGCGCATTGCTTCGCACCTCTTCTTATCGCGTGGCGGAGGATAGGGGATTCGAACCCCTGAGGGCTATTAACCCAACCCGCGTTCCAGGCGAGCGCCATAGGCCACTAGGCGAATCCTCCAGGCCTGGAGATCACTCCAGTGCTCAGCAGATGATAGCGGTGCGCGTCGGCGAAACCCAAAAGCGGTCAGCGCCGGTGGAGCGGGCCCGACGGCACCGTCTACACTTGACGGCGGATCCCGCGCGGCGTGCATCCTGTGAACTCCCCCAGGGCCGGAAGGCAGCAAGGGTCAACGGGCTCTCTCGGGTGCGCGGGGTCCTCAAACTTTGTCGGCTCGACCCAGCGAGAGGCTGCGGCCGTGAACTATCACTCCAGAAGTCCCGCCGAGCTTCGTGACATCCGCGACGACCTGCGCATCAAGTACGACGAGCTGAAGGCCGCCGGACTGAAGCTGGACATCACCCGCGGCAAGCCCTCCCCCGAACAGCTGGACCTGTCCAACGAGCTGCTCCACCTGCCCGGCGACGACTACCGCGACCCGGCGGGCACCGACTGTCGCAACTACGGCGGCGTCGACGGCCTGCCTGCGCTGCGCGAGGTTTTCGCCCCGCTGTTCGGTCTCGCGGCGACCGACGTGATCGCCGAGGGCAATTCCAGCCTGGACCTCATGCACGACCTGGTGGTCTTCGCGCTGTTGCACGGCACGGTCGGCTCGTCGAAGCCGTGGTCGGCCGGCCCGGTGAAGTTCCTGTGCCCGGCGCCCGGTTACGACCGTCACTTCGCGATCACCGAGAGCTTCGGCATCGAGATGATCCCGGTGCCCATGAACCCCGACGGTCCCGATGTCGACGTGTGCGCCGAGCTGCTCGCCCACGACGAGTCCATCAAGGGCATGTGGCTGGTGCCGACCTACTCCAACCCGACCGGCGCGACGACCAGCGAGCAGGTCGCGCGCGGGTTGATGGCGATGTCGGCGGCCGACGACTTCCGCATCTTCTGGGACAACGCCTACGCGGTGCACACGCTCGTCGAGGCGCCGCCGGAGCCGCTCCCGATCCTGGAGATCGCCGCGCAGGAGGGTCACCCCGACCGCGTCTACGCGCTCGGTTCGACCTCCAAGATCACCTTCGCCGGCGCGGGTGTGGCCTTCCTCGGTGCGTCGAAGGCCAACCTCGACTGGTTCCGCGGGCACCTGTCGCTCAAGACCATCGGCCCGGACAAGGTGAACCAGCTGCGGCACCTGCGGTTCTTCCCGACCCCCGACGCGGTGCGCGAGCACATGGCGCGGCACCGGGAGATCCTCGCGCCGAAGTTCGACCTGGTCCTGGACATCCTCGACGACCGGCTCTCCTCGTCGAAGATCGCGTCGTGGAGCCGCCCGGAGGGCGGCTACTTCATCAGCGTCGACGTCCACGACGGCACCGCGACCCGCACGGTCGCGCTGGCCAAGGACGCCGGCATCGCACTGACCGCCGCCGGCGCCACCTTCCCGTACCGCCGCGACCCCAACGACGCGAACATCCGGCTCGCGCCGAGCTTCCCGGGCCTGGACGAGCTGCGGACCGCGATGGACGGATTCGCCACCTGCGCGCTGCTGGCCGCGACCGAGTCGATGCTCGGCCAGGGTTCCTGACGGGGCGAACATGTCTCCGACCAGCTCCTCGACCCGTGCGCGCACGGTTCTGACCGTCGTCGGCGCCGTGCTCGTCGCGGTGGTCGCGCTATGGCTGCAGAACGTGATCGTGCCGTTCAGCAAGCCGTTCTGGGGGCTGTTCGACAATCAGCTCGACCTGGGCGTCTACCGCGCGGGCGCGCAGACCGTGCTCGACGGCCACGACCTCTACGAGGCCAAACTGCTCAGCCAGATGGACTACACCTACACCCCGTTCTCCATCTTCGGGTTCGTCCCCTTCGCGTGGATGCCGATGGGGGTGGCGCGCGTGGTGTGGATCGTCGGCATCCTCCTCGCGCTGTACCTGACCGTCATGATCAGCTTCCGCAGCCTGGGCCGCGCGGTGACGTGGCGACTGCGCGTGATCGCCGTGTCGCTGGTGACGGTGATGATGTTGCTCGAGCCGGTGCGCACCACCATTTGGTACGGCCAGATCAACATCTTCCTGATGGTCGTGATCCTGGCCGACCTGCTGCGCGACGATTCGCGTCTGCGCGGCGTCGCGACCGGTCTGACCGCCGGGATCAAGCTGACGCCGATGCTGTTCGCGGTCTACCTGCTGGCAATCCGCCGGACGCGTGCCGCGATCGGGGTCGTGATCGGCTTCGTCGTCTCGGTGCTGGTGGGCTTCCTCATCCTCCCGGGCACGTCGTGGGACTACTGGACGTCCAAGCTGCGCGACTCGAACCGGGTGGGCACGCCGCTGACCCCCGGCAACCAGTCGCTGCGCGGGGTGCTGGCCAACATCGGGAACACCAACACCCCCAGCACCGTCGCCTGGCTCGCCCTGGTGGTGCTGGCGCTGGCGTTCGGGCTGGGGGCGGCCGTCGTCGCCCACCGCGTCGGGCAGGAACTGGTCGCCCTTTCGCTGGTGGGCATGACCTCGTGCGCGGTGTCGCCGATGGCGTGGGGCCACCACTGGGTGTGGTTCGTGCCGCTGCTGGTGTTCGCGCTCAACTGGACGGTCGACGCGACGCGGTCGGCGGTGTCGCGGATCGTCGTCGGCCTGCTCGCGCTGGCCGGGTTCCTCGCCGCGTTCTCCTGGCGCACCTACCTCGGCTACCCGACCTGGCAGTTCAACCAGACGCGCGACGACGCCTATCTCATCGGCCTGTTCTTCAAACACGGCTCGGTAAAGGCGCTGGACCTGTTCGTCTACGAGCCCTTCGTCTGGATCTTCGCAGCGACCGTCGTCGCCGTGCTGGTGGCGTGGGGGAACAAGCCTCCTGCACCCGCTCCGGCTGTCGGGGCGCACCGCTAGGCTGGTCCGCGTGGCCCTGTATCGCACCTATCGCCCGGCATCCTTCGCCGAAGTCGTCGGTCAGGACCATGTCACCGACCCGTTGAGCCGCGCCCTCGACAGCGGCCGGATCAACCACGCCTACCTGTTCTCCGGGCCCCGCGGCTGCGGCAAGACGTCGTCGGCACGCATCTTGGCCCGGTCCCTGAACTGCGAGCAGGGGCCGACGTCGACGCCGTGCGGGGTCTGCGACTCGTGCGTCGCGCTGGCGCCCGGCGGACCGGGCAACCTCGACGTCATCGAGCTCGACGCGGCCAGCCACGGCGGCGTCGACGACACGCGGGAACTGCGCGACCGGGCCTTCTTCGCACCCGCGCAGTCGCGGTACCGCGTGTTCATCGTCGACGAGGCGCACATGGTCACCAACGCGGGCTTCAACGCGTTGCTCAAGATCGTCGAGGAGCCGCCCGAGCACCTGATCTTCGTGTTCGCCACGACGGAGCCGGAGAAGGTGCTCCCGACGATCCGCTCGCGCACCCACCACTACCCGTTCCGCCTGTTGGCCCCACCGGTGATGCGCGGTCTCCTCGAGCGCATCGTCGCCCAGGAGGGCGTGACCGTCGCCCCCGAGGTCTACCCGCTGGTCATCCGTGCCGGCGGCGGCTCGCCGCGCGACTCGCTGTCGATCCTCGACCAGCTGCTCGCCGGCGCCGGCGATGACGGCGTGACCTATGAGCGCGCACTGTCGCTGCTCGGGGTCACCGACGTCGCCCTCATCGACGAGGCCGTCGACGCGCTGGCCACCGGCGACGGTGCGGCCCTGTTCACGACGGTCGAGTCCGTCGTCAACGCGGGGCACGACCCGAGACGCTTCGCCGTGGACCTGCTCGAGCGCCTGCGGGACTTGATCCTGTTGCAGGCGGTGCCCGACGCGGCCGAACGCGGCCTCGTCGAAGCTCCCGGGGATCAGCTCGCCAGGATGCAGTCGCAGATCGAGGGCCTGGGGCCGGCGATGCTGGCGCGCTCGGCCGAGACCGTGCACGAGGCGCTCGGCGAGATGCGCGGCACGACCTCGCCGCGCTTGCTGCTCGAGGTGATGTGCGCGCGTCTGCTCCTGCCGGAGACGACGGCCGACGACGCGGCACTGCTGACCCGCATCGAACGACTGGAATCCGGGGTGCCCGCGCCGTCCCCGGCTGCCTCCGCCGCGCCGACCGCCGCTGCGGCGCCGGCCCC
>NZ_JASGER010000104.1:0-2557 GCF_047606305.1 Gordonia sp. (in: high G+C Gram-positive bacteria)
CGCCGCGCGCCTGGTCGCCGACCGCGGTGCCGCCGCGGTCACCATGGACGAGGTGGCCGCCGCGGCGGGCGTCGGCAAGGGCACGGTGTTCCGCCGATTCGGCAGCCGCACCGGCCTGATGCGCGCCCTCGTCGACCACGACGAGCGCAAGCTGCAGCAGGGCTTCCTGTTCGGCCCGCCGCCGCTGGGACCCGGCGCTCCCCCGCTCGACCGCCTGCTCGCCTACGGCCGCGCACGCCTCGAGCACACCCTCGCCCACCACGACATCCTCGCCCAGGCGCTCGCCGTCGACGGCACGCAGCGCTACACCATGCCGGTGGTGATGGCCGCGACCACGCACGTGCGGATGCTGCTGACCGAGCTGGGCGTCCCGCGCCCGGAGGTCGCCGCCCTCGCGCTCGAGGCCCCGCTGCACGCCGATGCCGCGGCCTTCCTGACCGACGTGGAGGGGCTCAGCGCCGCCGAGATCGTCCAGCAGTGGGAGCACCTGGTCATCTCCATCGCGGGCTGACCTCCTACTGGTCGAAGCCGCTCCGCGCGACGAGCGCCTGCGCGCGCGACAGGTCGGGCCCGACCGGCAGCAGCCGCACGATCGGCCACGGCGCCAATCCCGGTTCCCCGAGGCCGAGTGCCGCGGCGGCCGCGTCGTCGACGACGCCGTACCGCATCCCGGTGTCATCGATCAGGACCCGACCGTTCCGGCGCGTGCTGCGCGGGTCCATCCCGGTCAGCCGGACGTCGTGCGTCGAACCGGGTGCCACGCGGATCTCGTCGACCCCCGGTCCGGCGCCGTCGGCGCCCACCGGTACCACCGGCGGGCCGCCGGGCAGTGCATGGCCGGTGCGCAACCCCGTCAGTGCAGCGGGGGCGCCCGGCTGTCGGCTCCACTGCTGGCAGATCACCGGGACGTCGGCGGCGGCGGGCAGTTTCGGCGCCCGCGCCGGAAAGTGATCGACCGCCAGGGTGTGCACGATCGGCGCCTGCGCAGCCCGCGACGGCGCGACGACGGCGACCTCGTCGTCGATCGAGTCGTCGGCCAGCCGAAACATCTCGGCCACCGTCGGCGTCACCGGTTGCGCCCCGTCGGCGAGGGCGACGAAGTGTTCGGACCGGCCGTCGAGGCCGCGGACGGCGAACACCGTGCCAACCGGCAGGCCGGCCGCGCCGCGACGACCCGCGCCGGGGATCGTCGGCACCCGCAGGGGCGCGACCTCCTCGATGGCACCGGCCAGCGCCGCCGACAACCGGCGCGGCTCGGCGTCGTCGAGGTGCAGCGCCCGGCGCACGGCGCTCGAGTCACCGTCGATCCGGGCGCGCACGGTGCGTGCGGCACCACCGCTGCCGAGCCGGTACACCAGGTACGTCCGGCCGTCGACGACCGCGAGGATCCCCGCATCCGCGGCGGCGGCGGTCCCCCGGTCATCGCCGATGACGACAGCAGTGCGTCCCGGCGAATCGGCATCGCCCCCGGCGTCGCACACCGACCACGTCGAGGCGGCACCCGGGCCGAGCGCATTGGGCGCACCGACGATGCCCAGCGTCGGGCCGCGCGGCAGGTCCCGCAGCGCCGCGCCGCTGACCGTCTTCGGTGCCGCCGGTGTCTGCGCGATCAGTCGGGCCGACGCGAGGTTCAGCACCGGGTGCGCCTTCTTGTCGACGACGACGTAGAGGCTGCCGTCGGCACGGTTGAGCACGATCGGCGCGTCGGCGACCCGGCCGACCGGACGGATCAGGCCGTAGACGCCACAGCCCGCGGCGACCAGCAGCGCGAGTACCAGCCCGACCGTCATCGACAGCCGCTGGGCCCGCATCGGGTCGTGCAGCATCCGCGCGTCACGGCGCACCAGTGCGTGTTCGGCGCGCTGCAGCAGGAAGCGGTAGCCGCTGACCTGGGCGCGCGTGGTCAATTGTCGAACCATCGGTGTCCCCCAACTCCGATTGACGCCAACGCGGCCCAAATCCCCCCGGATGGGCACGCCACTGCGTTAGCGTGCTGACACTGTTGCACGCAGCCGGGGGGCTCGTGGGGCAAACGCAACGAATTCGACAGACGAATCGGGGGACTCGCTGTGCTGCTGTCATCCGTCGCCCACCGCCGGGGCGGTGCCGACCGCCTCGCCCCGGACTCCCTCACCGCACCACCGGCGTTCGACATCCCAGCCGGCTGCGATCCCAACCGGGGCGACGACGCCGTCGCCGTCGGCGTCCGATGGGTGTCCGACACGCTGGTGACCGCGGTGCGCGTCGACCCCGTCCGACCGGTCCCGCGGGCCCACTCAACCGCCGGCACGACCCCGCTCGGCGACGAGGCGTCGGTGGACCTGGCGGTATTGCAGCGGTTCCGGCAGTCGTGCCGCGGAGCGCCGACCCTCGATCTGACCGTCACCGACCACCGGTACTGCGGCGCCGGCCCCCTCGCCGCGGCCTACCGGGCGACGCTCGGCCCGCTGCCGATCGCCACGTCCCGGCGGGTGGTCGTGGTGGTGCGCACCCGGGCCGTGGACCCTGGTGCGCCGGCCGCGCCCGATCCGCGGAGCGCGGCCCTGCGCAGCGCGGC
>NZ_JASGER010000105.1:0-58123 GCF_047606305.1 Gordonia sp. (in: high G+C Gram-positive bacteria)
CCGGCTCGACCGGAGCCGCCGGAGCCTCGGGGGCCGCCGGGGCCGCCGGCCTGGCGGCAGCCTTCTTGGCCGGGGCCTTCGTCGCCGAGGCGTCCTCGGCGGGGGTCTCCGGCTTGGGGAATGATTCGCGAAGTCGCCGGGCCACCGGGGCCTCGACGGTCGACGACGCGGACTTGACGAACTCGCCTTGTTCTTTGAGACGCTCGAGCACTTCCTTGCTCGTCACGTTCAGCTCTTTGGCCAGTTCGTGCACGCGGGCCTTGCCTGCCACTGCTCTCCTCACTTGGAGGTCGAGCGGGCACCCGCTACGACCTCAGTTAACTCCGATACGTGCTCATCGTGGGAACTTCACGGTGTGCTCATGTCTTGCGCTACCTGTTCTTTCCGTTGGTCACCCGCCGCTGCAAGCAGCGAAGCGGCGAGGCCGTCTGGGTCGACGGTGATCCCGTCCACCCGCAATGCCGGGGCGAAGGCCTTGCGGCGCACCGCCTCCGACAAACAGTCGGTCGACGGGTGCAGCCAGGCGCCGCGCCCGGGCCGGGTCGTGCGGTGGTCGATCTCGACCACCGGTCCGGCGGGGCCGCCGACGGCGGTCACCCGGACCAGTCGTGCTCGATCCGCCCGCCCGCGGCATCCCACACACATCCTCGTCGGACGATGACGCATGGTGATTCTCCGTGGCTTGGGCGAGGTCTCGCGCAACCTTTCCCAGTCTAGCCTGCGGCGTTCGCCAATGTCATACCGCCGCGCCCGACGACGGGGCCGCGGCCTCCGGATCGGCGTCGGAGCGGATGTCGATGCGCCAACCGGTCAACCGCGCGGCCAGCCGGGCGTTCTGCCCCTCCTTGCCGATGGCCAGGGACAGCTGGTAGTCGGGGACGATGACGCGGGCCGCCTTGCCGGCCTCGTCGACGACCGTCACCGAGATCACCTTGGCCGGCGACAGGGCGTTGGCGACGAAGACCGCCGGATCGGTGGAGTAGTCGATGATGTCGATCTTCTCCCCCGCCAGCTCGCTCATCACGTTGCGCACGCGCTGCCCCATCGGGCCGATGCACGCACCCTTCGCGTTGAGGTCGGGGACGCCGGTGTGCACCGCGATCTTCGACCGGTGCCCGGCCTCGCGGGCCACCGCAACGATCTCGACGGACTTGTTCGCGACCTCGGGCACCTCGAGCTCGAACAGCTTGCGCACCAGGTTCGGATGGGTCCGCGACAGGGTGATCTGCGGGCCGCGCGCCCCGCGGGTGACGCCGACGACGTAGCACTTGATGCGGTCGCCGTGCTCGTAGGTCTCACCGGGCACCTGCTCGGCCGCCGGAATGACGCCCTCGGTGCCGTCGGCCTCGTTGCCGATGGCCACCAGCACCAGGTCGCGGGCGTTGGCGCCGACGTGACGCTGCACCACGCCGCCGACGATCTCGCCCTCGTGGGCCACCAGCTCGCCGAAGTTCTTCTCGTTCTCCGCGTCGCGCAGCCGCTGCAGGATCACCTGGCGCGCGGTGGTGGCGGCGATGCGGCCGAAGCCCTCGGGGGTGTCGTCCCACTCGGAGACGACGCCACCGTCCTCGTCGACCTCCTGCGCCATCACGCGCACCTCGCCGGACTTGCGATTGATGTCGATCCGCGCGTGCGGGGCGAACCCGTCGGTGTGGCGGTAGGCGGTGAGCAGCGCCGTCTCGATCGCCGTGATCACGGTGTCGGTCGGGATGCCCTTGTCCGCCTCGATCATGCGCAGGGCGGCGATGTCGATGTTCATGGCGCGGTGACTCCTATTCACTTGTCCGATGTTCAATTGTCGTGCAGTCGGCCGGTAACGCTCAGTCCTCGTCGCGGCACAGTTTCAGCTCGGCCGGGCTCGGCTCGCCGAACTCGACCACCACGACCGCCGACTCCACGTCCGACAGCGGCACCTCGCGCACCTGAAGGCGGCCCTTCCGGTTGACCACGAGAACGACGCTGTCGCCGTCGAGCCTACCGATACGCGCAGTGAACTTCTCCGGGTTTTCCGCGGTGCCGGGCAGCACGACCTCGGCCTTGCGGCCCCGGTTGCGACGCCAATGGCGCGGCTGCGTCAGCGGGCGGTCCACGCCGCGCGAGGTCACGTCGAGGGTGTAGTCCTGCGCCCACGGCTGGTCGTCGAACCGTTCGGTCAGCGCCCGGGTCACCGCGGTCAGGGCGTCCAGACCCACCCCGTCGTCCCCGTCGACGACGACGGTGATCGCACAAGCCCCGTCACCCGGTCCCCGCGCCACCGACACCTCGTCGGCGTCGAAGCCGGCGGCGGTGACGATCGGTTCCACCAGGGCGGTCACCGTCTGTTGATCGGGCGCCACGCTCGCTCACATCCCTCTTCGGCTCGAATGGTCGAACGCGCCGAGGAAGCCCGGCGCGCACCACTGGAGTCTAGGCGATGGCATCATGACCGTCGTGACTTCGATGTCCCGCCGAACCGTCCTCCGCGGCGCCGCCGCCACCGCGGTCGTGCTGCCCCTGGGTGCGACCGCACTGTCGGCCTGCAGCCGCGAACCCTCCCCCGAGGAGGTCCTCGCCGACCGCATGGTGCCGCTCGCCAGCGCCGCCCTCGCGTCCGCGGCCACCGCCCGTCAACTCAAGGCGACCTCCCCGCGCAATGCAACGGCCCTCGACCAGATCGCGGCGATCCGCGACAAGCACGCCCGGCTGCTGCGCGAGGAGGTCGTGCGGCTGCACCCCGAGTCGGGCCATCTGATCGCGACGCCCAGCTCCACGCCGACCGCCTATGCCACGGCGCCGAGCTCCGGTGCTCCCGGAATGCCCTCGGCCGCACCGCACGCCGCCGGACTCGACCAGTTCCGCGCCTCGCTGGACGCCGACGCCCAGGCCGCCCAGCAGATCGCGACCACCGCCAGCGGGTTCCAGGCCGGGCTCACCGCGTCGGTGTCCGCCTCCATCACCAGCCTCAAGGGGTTGCTGTCATGACCGTCCCCGACGCCCTCGCCGCCGCCGTCCGTGCCGAGGACGCGGCGATCTTCACCTACGGGGTGTTGACCGCGTTCACCCGCAACGACGTCCGGGCGCGGGTCGCCGTCGACATCGCCGCACACCGGGTGCGCCGGCGGGACCTGGCCGACGCCCTCACCGCGTCCGGCGGCCAGGCACCCACCCCGGCGCCCGGCTACCAGCTGCCGCAGAAGATCACCGACCTGCGCTCGGCGGGCCGTGCGGCGGTCGAGGCCGAGACCGAGACCCAGGCCGCCTACCGAGCGCTGGTCGAGCAGGCCGACACCGACCAGCTGCGGCGGATGGCCTGCGACGGTCTCACCGAGTCGGCGGTGCGCGCGGTGTACTGGCGCGGCATCGCGGGCATCGACCCGACGGTCATCGCCGTCCCCGGCGATCCGCGGGTGAAGTAGCCGGCGTCAGCCGCGCGCGGCGGCCACGACCGCCTGGGCGGCGCCGTCGACCGGCACCTCGCGCGTCTGACCGGTCAACCGGTCGCGCACCTCGATCGTCCCGTCGGCGAAGCCGCGGCCCACGACCACGACGGTCGGGACGCCGAGCAGCTCGGCGTCCTTGAACTTCACGCCCGGCGAGGCCTTGCGGTCGTCGAAGAGCACCTCGACACCGGCGGCGTCCAACTCGTCGACGAGGGCCTGCGCCCCGGCCACGGCCGCCTCGTCCTTGTTGGCGATCACCACGTGGACGTCGAAGGGCGCGACCTCGCGCGGCCAGCGCAGCCCCTTGTCGTCGTGCATCTGCTCGGCGAGCACCGCGACCAGGCGCGAGACGCCGATGCCGTAGGAGCCCATCGTGACGCGGACCGGCTTGCCGTTCTCGCCCAGCACGTCGACCTCGAAGGCGTCGGTGTACTTGCGGCCGAGCTGGAAGATGTGCCCGATCTCGATGCCCTTGGCAGAGGTGAGCACGCCGGCGCCGTCGGGTGCCGGGTCGCCGTCGCGGACCTCGGCGGCCTCGATCGTGCCGTCCGGCGTGAAGTCACGGCCGACGACCAGGTCGACGACGTGCTTGCCCTTCTCGTCGGCGCCGGTGATCCACGCGGTGCCGGTGACCACGCGCGGATCGACCAGGTAGTCGCCCCCGGCGGCCTTGACGCCGGCGGGACCGATGTAGCCGCGGACCAGTGCCGGGTTCGCGGCGAAGTCCTCGTCGGTCAGCAACTCGACCTCCGCCGGCTCGACCGACGCCTCGAGGCGTTTGAGGTCGACCTCGCGGTCGCCGGGGACGCCGATGCCGGTGATCTGCCAGTCCTGACCGGGCCGGCGGATCTTGACGAGCACGTTCTTGAGGGTGTCGGCGGCGCCCACCTGCCGGTCCAGTGCGCCGTTGGCCCAGTCGACGAGGGTGGCGATGGTCGGGGTCTCGCCGGTCTCGTGCACCTGCGCCGCGGGCAGGCCCTCGACCGGCCGCGGCTCACCCGGGCGCGTCACGACCGCCTCGACGTTCGCCGCGTAGCCCGATTCCTTGCACTGCACGAAGGTGTCCTCGCCGACCTCGCTGACCGCCAGGAACTCCTCCGAGGCGCTGCCGCCCATCGCGCCCGAGGTGGCCGCGACGATGACGTAGTCGACGCCGAGGCGTTCGAAGATGCGCTGGTAGGCCTGCCGGTGGGCCGCGTAAGACTCGGCGAGCCCCTCGTCGGTGAGGTCGAAGGAGTACGAGTCCTTCATGACGAACTCACGGCCGCGGAGGATGCCGGCGCGCGGGCGCTCCTCGTCGCGGTACTTGGTCTGGATCTGGTACAGCGTGACCGGGAGGTCCTTGTAGGACGAGTACTCCCCCTTGACCAGCTGGGTGAAGAGCTCCTCGTGGGTGGGTCCCAGGAGCATGTCGGTGCCCTTGCGGTCCTGCAGGCGGAACAGCGCGGGGCCGTACTCGGTCCATCGGCCGGTCGCCTCATAGGGGTCGCGCGGCAGCAGCGCGGGCAGCAGGATCTCCTGCGCGCCGATGGCGTTCATCTCCTCGCGGACGACGTTCTCAACCGCGCGCAGCACCCGCAACCCGAGCGGCAGCCAGGAGTACACGCCGGGCGCGGTGCGCCGCACATAGCCGGCGCGGACCAGCAGCTTGTGCGACGGGACCTCCGCATCGGCGGGATCGTCTCGCAGGGTGCGCAGGAACAACGTCGACATCCGGGTGATCACGAGGCACCAGCTTAGTGAGCACCGACGCTGGGTAGGGTGCTGGGGTGCGCGTCATCCTGCCCCCCTCGGAAACCAAATCGGACGGCGGCCACGGCGCACCCCTCGATCTGGCCGCCCTGTCCTTCCCCGCCGCAACGGCGACGCGCCGCCGCCTCGTGGACGCCCTCGTCGACCTCTCGTCGGATCTGGGCGCCAGCCGCGCCGCCCTGGGCCTGGGCGCCACCGCCGTCGCCGAGGTCGACCGCAACGCCGACCTGTGGGCCGCGCCGACGCGACCGGCGGTCGAGCGGTACACCGGGGTCCTCTACGACGCCCTCGACTTCCCCGGCATGACCGCCGCCACGAAGACCAAGGCGCTCGACCGTGTGCTGATCGGGTCGGCGTTGTTCGGCGTCCTGCGCGCCGGCGACCCGATTCCCGCGTATCGCCTGTCGGCCGGGTCGAAACTGCCGGGCTCGCCGACGCTCGCCGCGGTCTGGAAGCCGGTGCTGCGCGAGGTCTTCGACGGGATCGACGACTTCATCGTCGACCTGCGGTCCGGTGCCTACCAGAACCTGGGCAGGGTCGCCGGCGCCGTCACGGTGACCGTGGTGACCGAGAAGCCCGACGGGTCGCGCTCGATCGTCAGCCATTTCAACAAGCACCACAAGGGGCTCGTCGCCCGCGACCTGGTCCGCACGCGCCGCCGGGTCGCCGACATCGAGGCGGTCGCCGCCGTCCTGTCCGACGCCGGTCAGCGGGTCGAGATCGCCGACCCGACCACCGTGGTCGTGGTCACCGACTGACGGCCGATAGACTTCTCGCCAATGCTCAACGCCCTCGCCTACGCGTTTGTCGACGCGGTCAACGTCCTCCTCATCGGGGTGCTCGTCGCGCTGGCGATGATGGCGGCCAAGGGCCGCTACGTCCCGGTCGCCGGACTCCTGGTGTTCGGCGACTGGTTGGGCGTGCTGCTCACCGCACTGGTCGTCCTGGTCGCCTTCGACGGACTCGGCGAATTCGTCAAGCACATCGTCGACTCCGCGCTGTTCGGCATCCTGCTGATCGCGGCCGGCGTCGTCTCGGCAATCCTGTCCATCCGCGGCGGCGACTCGTCGACGCTGATCAACCGCATCCTGGAGCCACTGCGATCACCATCCCCGCTGACGGTGCTCGTGGGTGTCGTCCTCGGCGCGATCCAGTCGGCGACCTCGGTGCCGTTCTTCGCCGGGCTCGCGGTGCTGTCGGCCAGCGACGTCCCGCTCGTCCAGCGATACCTCGGCCTGTTCCTCTACGCGACCGCCGCCCTGAGCCTGCCGATCCTGGCGGCGCTGCTGCTCGGCCTGGTCCGGCGCGCACCCGGGTCGATCCTCAGCCGTGGCTTCGAGGCCGCCCGCGCGAACAAGGACATGGTGGTGCGGGCCGCGGGTTACCTGGTCGCGGTCCTGCTGATCGGCATCGGCATCCTGCACCTCCTCTGAGCGAGGCGCCGCACGCCTACTCCGCCTCGGCGGCACCCTCGAGGAACCCGGCGACGGCGCCGATGACGATGATCGCGGGCGGCCGCAGGCCTTCTTCCCGCGCCACCGCGGGCGCGTCGACCAGTGCCGACCGCAGCAGGCGCTGCGTCGGCAGGGAGGCGTTCTCGATCATCGCGACCGGCGTCTGCCCATCCCGACCGCCGTCGATGAGCGCCGCAGCGAATTCGTCAAGGCGGTCGACGCCCATCATCAGCACGATCGTGCCGGCCAGTCGGCCGAGCTCGGGCCAGTCGGTCAGCGAATCCGGATGGTCGGGCGCGACGTGGCCGGAGACGATGACGACCTCGTGGGTGATCCCGCGGTGCGTGACCGGGATCCCGGCGAGCGCGGGCGCGGAGATCGCACTGGTGACCCCGGGGACGACCGTCACCGGGACGCCCGCCTCGACGCAGGCCTGCACCTCCTCGAAACCGCGGCCGAACACGTAGGGGTCCCCGCCCTTGAGGCGGACCACGAACCTCCCGGCGCGGGCGCGGTCGACGAGGATCTCGTTGATCTTCTCCTGGCGGATGGCGCGACCGTAGGGGACTTTGGCGGCGTCGATCACCTCGACGTCGGGCCGCAGACCGGCGAGCAGCTCGGCGGGCGCCAGGCGGTCGGCGACGACGACGTCGGCGCGCTGCAGCAGGGCGCGGCCGCGCACGGTGATGAGGTCGGGGGCACCGGGTCCGCCGCCGACCAGGGCGACACCGGGCGCGTGCGGGCCCTCCGGCGGCGTCGACGGCGACGCGGAGTGCTCGAGGGCGGCCAGCAGACGGTCGCGGACCTGCGCCGAGCGTCGGTGGTCGCCGGAGGCGAGGACACCGACCGCCAATCCGTCGTGCCGGGCGCTGGCCGGGGTGACCGCGGTGCCCGACCGCGCGTCGTCGGCGCGGACGCAGAAGATGCGGCGGCGCTGGGCCTCGTCGGCGACGGCGGCGTTGACCGCCGGATCGTCGGTGCAGGCGATCGCGTACCAGGCGCCGTCGAGATCACCGTCGGCGTAGGGCCGGCGCACGACCTCGACGAGCGGGTTGGCTTCGACGGCCGGCGTCGGATCGATCGCGACGACCACCACCCTCGCCTGCGCGGCCAGAAGGTTCGGCAGCCGCCGCTGGGCCACCGAGCCTCCCCCGACGACCACGACCTTGCGGCCGGCCAGACGCAGTCCGGCCAGGTAGTGCCCCGCTTCGGGTTCGTCGGCTGCCATAGCCGACAAGCCTACCGGCGCCTCAGATGGGCAGCTCGCCCGTCGCGCGGATGCGCGCCCAGATGTCGCTGACCGGCACGCCCATGCGGTGCGCCTGACTGCGGATGAACTCGGCGAGCAGCACCGAGCTGGCGTAGCCGCCGTCCGCGTCGTGCGCCTTGCTGCGGACCTCGTTCCACCAGGTCGGGTTCTCGCACGCCGCGGCCTCGGCCATGGCGATCGCGGTCTCGAACCCGGGCACGTCGGTGACGGTCATGGCTAGGCCTGCGCCTTCGCGCGATCGCGGTCGGCCTTGGCCTGCATGCGCGCCAGCGCCCGCTCGCGGGCCTCCTCGAACTTATCCACCTTGCCGTCCAGGTCGAGCAGGAACTTCTGCAGCTCGTCGCGGTAGTACTGGCCGGTGGGGCCGAAGTCGTCGCGTTCGAAGATGCGCCACTTCTTCAGGACCGGGGCCAGCACCTCGGTGCGGTGCTGCGGCAGGTCGTAGATGCCGTCCTTGGCGATCAGCACCGCGTTGCGGCGGAAGTTCGGCATGGTGGCGCCGGGCATCGCGAAGTTCGACACGATCGAGTAGATCGCGGCCATCGCAAGGTCGGGCACGACGTCGAGCGCCGCGCCGACGATGTTGCGGTAGAAGGTCATGTGCAGGTGCTCGTCGGCGGCCACGCGCTGCAGCATGCGGTCGGCGATCGGGTCGCCGCAGGCCTTGCCGGTGTTGCGGTGCGAGACGCGCGTCGCGAGCTCCTGGAAGCTGACGTAGGTCACCGACAGCAGCATCTCCAGTGCGCTGTGCGAGTGGAAGGACGGCTCCAGCTTGTGCACCGCGCGGGCGTGGTCGATCGGGTCGTAGCCGGCGGTCATGTGGACCAGGCGGGTCTTCTCCAGCTCGACCGGGTCGACGCCGCGGGTGACGACCAGGTAGTCCCGCATGACGATCGAGTGGCGTGCCTCCTCGGCCGTCCATCGACCCACCCAGAAGCCCCAGGCGTCGTCGAGGGAGAAGTTCTCGGCGATGACGCGGTGGTAGGACGGCAGGTTGTCCTCGGTGAGCAGATTGGTGATCATCGCGGCCTTGGCCGTCTCGGACAGCTCCGACTGGCTCGGATCCCAGTCCTCGCCCCCGAGGAAGGCGAAGTTGCGGCCCTCGTCCCACGGCACGTAGTCGTGCGGCATCCAGTCCACGGCGGCCTTCATGTGGCGGTCGACCTCTTTCGCGGCCACCGGCTCCAGCTCCGCCAGGAGGTCGCGGCCCTCCATCTTCTCGGTCTGTGCAATCACATCTGTAGCGGTCATACCCATGACCCTGCCGAGTGGCGGCCGCGAGCGCATGAGTCGAAAGTCCTCCCGACACAGCGACGTCCGTCCCGTCGAATCCGGGACTTTGCGCGTGCGCCGAGTAGCTTTGTAGGCATGTCGGAAGCACCGGTGCGGGTATTCATCGTCGACGACCACGAGCTGGTCCGCCGCGGTCTTCGCGACCTGCTGGCCACCGACGGGGACCTCGAGGTGATCGGCGAGGCGGCCAACGTCGCCGAGGCCCTCGTGGGCATCACCAACAATCCCCCGGATGTCGCCATCCTCGACGTCCGGCTGCCCGACGGCAGCGGCGTCGAGCTGTGCCGCGAGGTGCGCACGCTGTGCCCCGACACGCACTGCCTGATGCTCACCAGCTACGCCGACGACGACGCGCTGCTCGCCGCGGTGATGGCCGGGGCCTCGGGTTTCGTGCTCAAACAGATCCTCGGGCAGAACCTGGTCTCCGCGGTGCGGACCGTCGCCGCCGGTGGCAACCTGCTCGACCAGCGCAGCACGGCGGCGCTGATGGAGCGGCTGCGCGGGCGCGGCCAGTCCCCGGACGACCCCTTCGCCAAGCTCACCGACCGCGAGCGGGAGATCGTCGACCTCATCGGCGAGGGGCTGACCAACCGCATCATCGCCAAGCGGATGCACCTGGCGGAGAAGACGATCAAGAACAACGTGACGCGGATCCTGGCGAAGCTGGACCTGTCCAGCCGCACCCAGGTCGCGGTGCTCGCGACGAAGACCTCCCAGCGCGGCAGATGACCGCCGCCACCACGGCCGGACACCGTCGCGGCGCCCGCGTGATCCTCGTCGCCACGGCACTGCTGGCCGCCCTGGCGATCGGATTCCTGCTCGCTCGCGCAGTGCCCGACGACCACGGGGTCCGACGCGATTTCCTCTTCCAGGTCGACGGCCTGCACAGCCCGAACCAGAACGGGCACACGGTCAACTACCTGGTCCACTACCGCCTGGACGACGGTCTGGCCGAGAAGGACCTGCCGAACTACCTGCACCTGCGGCGCATCATCGTCGACCGGCTCACCCGCGGTGATTTCGCCGGCAATCCCTTCTGGGAGACGGTCAACAAGGACCTGTGCTCGGAGTTGAAGGCCACGTTCCCGCTCGCCGCGATCAGCTGCCAACTGCAGACCCCGGGCGTGGACGTGCCGGGCAACCGGTACGAGCCGGGCTGGCATTCGAGCGTCCACACCATCGGCGACATCGAACCGCTGGCGACTACCGGGCCGATCACGGCCACGCCGTCACCGAGTCCCTAGACCCCGCCCTGCTTCTGCTCGACGAGCGGGACCTGCCACACCAACCGGGTGCCCCGGCCGGACAGGCCGGGTCCGACGGTGAAGTCGCCCTCCCACTCCTGGGCCCGCATCCGCAGGTTCTCCAGTCCGCTGCGACGCGCTCCCGGGCTGATGCCCTTGCCGTCGTCGGTGATCTCGACGGTCAACTCGCCCGCCCGCGGTTCCGCGGCGACGCGGACCTCGATGCGGTCGGCGCCGGAGTGGCGCAGCGCGTTGCTGACGCCCTCGCGGACCACCGCGTCGACGTGGCTGGCGAGCTCGGGGATCACCACGGTGTCCACCGGACCGTCGAAGCGGACCATCGGGGTGACCTCGGCATGGCCGGAGACCTGACCCACGACCGCCAAGACGCGGCGGCGCAGGGTCGCCGCGCGTTGCGGGTCGCCGGTCTGCAGGTCGAAGATCGACGTGCGGATCTGGGCGATGGTGCCGTCGAGGTCGCTCAGCACCTGTTCGAGCCGCTGTCGCTGGAGCGCGGCCTGCTTCTCGGTGGGCGGTCCGGCATCGTCCCGCTGGGCGGTGAGCGCCTGCAGCGACAGGCCCATGGCGAACAGGCGCTGGATGACGTGGTCGTGCAGGTCGCGGGCGATCCGGTGGCGGTCCTCGAGCATCTCGAGCTTGCGGCCCATCTCGCGCCGCTCGCCGTAGGCGATGGCCAGGGAGGCGACCTCGGCGACGCCGGCCAGGCCCGCGCGCTCCTCGGCCTCCCAATCCGGCTTGGCGTCCTGGTGGATCACGATCGCGCCGTACACCCACGGGCCGCGAACGAGGGGCACGACGGTCAACCAGCCCCCCTGCTTGTCGCCCCATCCCGGCACACCGTCGTCGGGCAGGACGCGCAGGTCGGCCGTCTCGGTGATCGCCTCGCCGAGGCGGACGGCGTCCACGGCGCCCGGCCAACCCGAGTTGGCGCGCAGCGTCGCCGCCGAGTCCTCGGTTTGGTACAGGTAGACCGCGCGTGCACCGGTCAGCTCGGCGACATCGGCGCAGATGTTGTTGAGGTTGGCGATCAGGCTGACCCCGGCCAGCGGCTCGGCACCGCGGCGCGCGATCAGCTCCATCCAGGTGTGCCGGATGCGGGCGCGCTCGAAGCCGCGCGCGTTGTCGATCGCGATGCCCGCGGCGACCGCCAGCACGCCGATCAGCGCCTCGTCGACCGCGGAGAACTCCTTGGCCGTCCGCTTCTCGGTGAGGTAGATGCTGCCGAACACCTCGCCGCGGATGAGGATCGGCGCGCCCAGGAAGCTGTGCATGGGCGGGTGGTTCGGCGGGAAGCCGACCGACGCCGGATGCGTCGACAGGTCCGCGATGCGCAGGACCTGCGGATCCTCGATCAGCACGCCCAGCACACCCTTGCCCACCGGCGGGGTGCCCATCGTCGCCCGTACCTCCGGCGTGATGCCGGTGTAGACGAATTCGCGCAGCCCGCCGTCGGAGGCGCGCACCCCCAGTGCGACGTAGCGTGCGTCGAGCACTCGGGCCGCGACGTCGACGATCCGCTGCAGCGCCTCGTCGAGGTCGAGCCCCTGGCTGACGATGAGCACCGACTCCAGCAGGTCGCGGGCCTTGTCCGGCCGCAGGCTGTGCCGGGCCAGGGTGTTCAGCGACGAGTGCAGGCTCTCCAGCGGACTCGACGACGGGTTGTCGGGCACGGGCCTAGGCGCGCGCGGGCGCCTTGTCCAGCTGCAGGCTCTTGGACGTCCAGTCCCACACCTGCTTGAACAGGTCCGGGTGGTCGGTCAGCGACTTGCCGAAGGACGGGATCATCTCGCCCAGCTTGGGCGCCCACGCGCCCTCGTAGCGGTCGCCGAAGCACTTGCTCAACACGTCGAGCATCGCCGGGACCGCGGTCGAGGCACCCGGCGATGCGCCGAGCAGGCCGGCGATCGTGCCGTCGCCGGCGGCGACGACGGCGGTGCCGAACTCCAGCGATCCCTTGACGCCGCTGCCGCGGATGACCTGGACGCGCTGGCCGGCGGTGATCGCCTCCCAGTCCTCGCCCAGGGCCTCGGGAACGAAGTCGCGCATGGTCGCGATGCGGTCGGCCGGGCTCGCGGCGAGCTCGCCGATCAGGTACTTGAGCAGGCCGAACTCCTGCGGCGCGATCGACATCATCGGCAACAGGTTCGCCGGGCGGACCGAGAACGGCAGGTCGGTGATGCTGCCGTTCTTCAGGAACTTCGGCGACCAACCCGCGTACGGGCCGAACAGCAGGCCGGGCTGGTGGTTGATCACGCGGGTGTCCAGGTGCGGAACCGACATCGGCGGCGCGCCGACCGCGGCCTGGCCGTAGACCTTGGCGCTGTGCTCGGCGATGAGGTCGGGGTTCGTGCAGCGCAGGAACTCTCCGCTGACCGGGAAGCCGCCGAAGCCCTTGGCCTCCTTGATGCCCGAGCGCTGCAGCAGGTGCAGCGCGCCGCCGCCGGCGCCGACGAAGACGAATTTCGCCTCCACCTTGCGCTTCTCACCGGTGTGGTTGTTGCGGACCGACACGACCCAGCTGCCGTCGGACTGCTTGGACAGGTTGGTCACCTTGTGGCCGAAGAACACGTCGGCACCCTGGCCGACGAAATTCACCAGCTGCTGGGTCAGCGCGCCGAAGTCGACGTCGGTGCCGTGCTCGAACCAGTTGAGCGCCACCGGGTCGCTGAAGTCGCGGCCGGCACCCATCAGCGGCAGGCGCTTGGTGAACTCGGCGGGGTCGGTGATGAACTCCATGCCCTCGAACAGCGTCTGGCGCGACAGCTTGTCGTAGCGCGTGCGCAGGTAGTCGACCCCGTCGGGGCCGTGGGTGAAGCTGACGTGCGGGATCGGGTTGATGAACTCGCTCGGGTTCGTCAGGACGCCGGTGTCGACCGAGTGGGCCCAGAACTGTCGTGAGACCTGGAACTGCTCGTTGATCGACACGGCCTTGTCGATGTTGACGTCGCCGTCGGCACCGCGCGGGGTGTAGTTGAGCTCGCACAGCGCCGAGTGCCCGGTGCCGGCGTTGTTCCACGGGTCCGAACTCTCGGCCGCGGCCGCGTCCAGGGTCTCGAAGAGGGTGATGGACCACGAGGGCTCCAGCTGTCGCAGCAGGGCGCCCAGCGTGGCGCTCATGATGCCCGCTCCCACCAACACGACGTCCGTCTTGACCACCGATGCAGACACGAAAACTCCATTCCTCGCGGTTACCCGATCATTGTTCCCCATCGTGGTCGAGGCGTTGCCACCGGCCGACCCGATTGTGGGAAGAGCGACAAGGCGCGCCCACCCGGTTACGATCACGAACCGTGACTGAAACCACCGATTGGCAGCCCGACGTCGAACTCCCCGGCTACTCGACGAGGGTGTTCGAGCTGGGCACCGACCCGGACGGCGAGTCGCCGATCGCGGCGACCCTCATCCGCGCGCCGAAGGCCCCGCGCACCCCCAAAGGCGCCGTGCTCTACATCCACGGGTTCACCGACTACTTCTTCCAGGAGCCGTTGGCCGACTTCTTCGTCGCGCAGGGCTATCACTTCTACGCCCTGGACCTGCGCAAGTGCGGGCGGTCGCGCCGGCCCGGTCAGACCGCGCACTATGTCTCGGACCTGGCCGACTACGACGTGGAGCTGGGCCTGGCGGTCGACGTCATCGCCGAAGAGGTCGGCATCGGGAGCGGCGAGGCAGACAAGAAGATCATCGTCGCGGCCCATTCCACCGGCGGGCTCATCGTGCCGCTGTGGGTCGACCGGCTGCGCCGCCTCGACTCCAGCCGGCACGGCCTCATCGGCGGCCTGATCCTCAACAGCCCCTGGCTCGACCTGCAGGGCCGCGCCTCGCTGCGCTCCCCCGCCGTCACCGCCGCGATCCGCGGCGTCGGCATCACCCGCAAGTTCACGGTCATGCCGCAGGAGCTCTCCCCCGCCTACGGCGACAGCATCCACGAGAGCCGGCACGGCGAGTGGCGGTACAACCTCGACCTCAAGCCGCTGGGCGGATTCCCGGTGACCTTCGGCTGGCTGCGGGCGATCCGCAACGGTCACGCGCTCCTGCAGGCCGGGCTCGACGTCGCGGTCCCCTCCTTGGTCCTGCGCTCGGACAAGTCCTATTTCGCCAAGAACTACTCCTCGAAGACCGACCGCGCCGACGCCGTGCTGGACGTGACCCACATGGCCCGTTGGGCCGGTTGCCTGGGCGGGCGCCTGACGTCGGTGCCGGTCCCCGGGGCCCGACACGACGTGTTCCTGTCACTGCCGGAGGTCCGCGAACGGGCCTACGCCGAGGTCGAGGCATGGCTGGCGACGGGACTGCGCCCGCCCGTCGCCAAGGCCGCGGCGAAGAAGGCCGCCGCCACCACGCCGCCGAAGAAGACCGCCGCGCCCGCGGCGAAGCCGGCTAAGCGCCCGCGCGCTCGATAATCGCGGCGGCCAGCTGCTCGGGTGCGTTCTCCGGCACCCAGTGGTCCACGCCGGTGAGTTCGACGAACCGGTAGTCGCCGTCGACGAAGGCGCCGCTGCCCTCCGCCTGCTCGCGCCCGAGGGCGGTGTCGCCGTCGCTCCAGACCATCGTCGTGGGGATCGCGACCCGGCCGCTGGGGATCTTCGCGGCGATGTCGCCGGTGAAGTTCGCGCGGTACCAGTTGAGCCCGCCGGTCAGCGCCCCCGGCTCCTGCATCTGCGCGGCGGCCTCCTTGGGGCAGGTGCGGCGCAGCAGCACCGCGTTGCGCGCGAGCAGCTTCTCCTCTGCACCGTCGGCGATGAACATTTTGATGTACGACGACTTCTCGCGCTGGTCGTCGCCGGCGGACAGCGCCCCGGCGAGCGCGCCGGGGTGACCGGTGCTGACCGCGACATACCCGGTGAACCGTTCGGGGTGGCGCGCGGCGAGCTGCCAGCCGACGATCCCGCCCCAGTCGTGGCCGACCAGCAGGCACCGGTCGATCCCCAGGGCGTCGAGGATCCCGATGGCGTCGCCCACCAGGTTGTCCAGCAGGTAGGCGTCGACGTCGGCGGGGCGCGCACCCGGGCTGTAGCCGCGCTGGTCGACGGTGATGGTGCGCAGTCCGGCGTCGTGCAGCGGGCCGAGCACGCCGTCGAAGCTCGCGCTGTTGTGTGGGAAGCCGTGCAACAGCAGCACCGGCGCGCCGTCGGCCGGTCCGCCGATCGCCACGTCGAAGACGAGGTCGCCGACCGCCACCCGCCGAGGGGTGGTCACTTCCCCACCCCGGGATCGGGCAGGGTCAGGACCTCGGCGCCGTCGTCGGTGACGACGAGGGTGTGCTCGAACTGTGCGGTCCACTGGCGGTCGCGGGTGACGACGGTCCAGCCGTCGTCCCAGATCTCGTAGGGCAGGCCGCCGAGGTTGATCATCGGCTCGATGGTGAACACCATGCCCGGCTCGAGGACCGTGTCGACCGACGGTTGGTCGTAGTGCAGGACCACCAGCCCGTTGTGAAAGGTCTCGCCGATGCCGTGGCCGGTGAAGTCGCGCACGACGTTGTAGCCGAACCGGTTGGCGTAGGCCTCGATAACGCGGCCGACGACGTTCAACTCGCGCCCCGGTTTGACCGCCTTGATGGCGCGCTCGGTGGCGATCCGGGTGCGTTCCACCAGGTCGACGGCCTCCTGGGCGACGTTGCCGGCCAGGAAGGTCGCGTTGGTGTCGCCGTGGGCGCCGTCGATGAAGGCCGTCACGTCGATGTTCACGATGTCCCCGTCGGCGACCACCGTCGAATCGGGGATGCCGTGGCAGATCACCTCGTTGAGCGAGGTGCAGCACGACTTGGGGAAGCCCTTGTATCCGAGTGTCGAGGGATAGGCGTCGTGGGCTACCAGGTAGTCGTGCACGATGCCGTCGAGCTCGTCGGTGGTGATCCCCGGCGCGACTGCGGCTCCCGCGGTGGCCAACGCGTTCGCGGCGATCTTGCTCGCCACGCGCACCCGCTCGATGATCTCGGGTGTCTGCACCCACGGCTCGGCGCCCTCTTTGGCGGTCTTCTTGCCGACATACTCGGGCCGGACGATGTGATCGGGCACGGGGCGGCGCGGCGACACCTTGCCGGGCTTGAGGGGGGCGCGAACGGACATGGCGCCCACTCTAGTCGCGCCGATCAGGGACGGGCGGCCAGTCCGTACCCGTCGGGCAGCGAGGAGAAGAAGTCCCGGGTCAGACCCACGGCGTGCGTCGAATCGCCACCGCCGACGATCAGCGTCGCGAAAGCCAGATCGCCGCGGTAGCCGGCGAACCACGCGTGCGAACCACCCGCGTACTCGGCTTCACCGGTCTTGGCGAAGATCGGTCCCATCCCGTTCACGACGGTGCCGGTGCCCTCGGTGACGACGGCCCGCATCATCGGCTTGAGCTCCTCGTAGATCTTGGGGTCGACCTCCGGTCGCGGGCCGGAGACCTTCGTCGGCCGCCCCTTGATGAAGTTCGGGACCGGCGGGGCACCGTGCGCGACGGTCGCGGCGACCAGGGCCAGCCCGAACGGCGAGACGAGCACGCGCCCCTGGCCGAAGCCGTCCTCGCTGCGGGCCACCAGGTCCGGTGCGATCGGCACCGAGCCCGACTTCGTCGAGAGCCCGGGGATGTCGTAGTTGGCACCCACCCCCATCGCGGCGGCCTGGTTGGCCAGGGCCGAGGGCCCCAGGCGACTGGCCAGCTCGGCGAAGGTCGTGTTGCAGGATTGGGCGAAGGCACCGAGGAGCGGGATGTTCCCCAGCGCGAACTTGTCGTAGTTCGGGATCACGCGCGACCCGATCTGGATCTCGCCGGGACACGGCACGATCGAATCGGGGTGGGCGAGATTGGCGCGCACGGCCGCCGCGGCGGTCACCATCTTGAAGGTCGACCCGGGCGGGAACAGTCCGTCGGTGGCGATCAGGCCGTCGGCGTCGGCCCGCTTGTTCTGCGCCACCGCGAGGATGTTGCCGGTCGACGGCTCGACCACGACCATCGCGATCTTGAACCGGTCGGACGCGTTCACGGCGCGCTGCGCGGCGGTCTGCACCGCGCGCGAGAGCGTCAGGGTGACCGCGGGTGAGGGCTTGGGTGAGAAGTCGGTCAGCACACCGGCGGTCAGGCCGTTGGGGTTGACGATCTCCACGCGCCAGCCGGGGGCGCCGACGGTCTCGTCGCCGACGACCTTGCGCACCTGCGACAGCAGCGCGGGTGCGAAACCGGGCTCGGTGGGGAGCAGCTCGGCCTGGTCGGTCGCGACGATGCCCGGAATGGCCAGGCGGTCGCGCAGCAGGTCGAAGTCGCTGTGGCTCAGTCGAATCAGCGAATACGGCTTGCCCGTGGCGGTGGTCGTCTCGACGATGCGCTGGGCGTTCAGCTTCGGGTCGAAGCGGCGCAGAGCGGCGACGGCTGCCGCGGCCGAGTCCGCCGGCACGACGCCGGCGCGCTGGGCCGCCTTGGCGTCGAAGTTGATGCCGACGACGGTCCCGTTGGCCATCACGCGCGAACCGTCGGCCTCGTTGACCTCGGCGCGCGGGGCCTCGATGACGCGGAACTTCAGCTGCTGGTCGGCGCCCAGTTCGGGGTGCAGGTCGGTCGGCATCCAGCGCACCGCCCACCCGTTGTCACCGCGGCTGGCGGCCACCTGCGCGGTGTACTTCCACTCCCGGTTTCCGGGCAGCTTCCACGTGTAGGTGACGTCGGTCAGCGCGTTGTCCACCGACAGCCGCAACTTGCCGGTCGAATAGTCCAGCCGGTCGGCACTCAGGCCGCTCCACAGGTCCGCGATGGCGCGCGAGGCCGCACTCGGGGCGTTCGTCTGGGCCGCCGCCCCGGTCGCGTCGCGCGCGGCGATCGCGGACATGAAGTGCTCGACGGCCCGACGCGGGTTGTCCTGGTCGGACCCGCAGGCGCTCACCGAGACGCCGACGACGGCGGCCGACGCGATCGCGGCGAGGCGGACAAGGCTTTTCGAGAGGTTCATCACTCGTGATAATAAAGTGACGCATGTGAAATATGGGGCACCGCCACGCCGCCCACTCGACGAGAATCACCGCCCACTCGGCGGGAAACGACCGCCCACTCGGCGATCAGTCGATGAGGACCGTCGCGAACGTCCCGACCTGCTCGAAACCGACGGCCTCGTAGGCACGCCGCGCGGCGGTGTTGAAGTCGTTGACGTAGAGACTCGGGATCCGATTGTGGGCGCGGATCGCCGAGGCGACCGCGGCGGTACCGGCCTTGCCGGCTCCGGTCGCGCGGAACTCCGGATCCACCCACACGCCCTGGATCTGCCCCACCGCGTGCGACAGCGCGCCGATCTCTGCCTTGAACACGACGCGGCCACCCTCGAAGCGGGCAAACACGCGCTCGGCGTCGATCAACCCGGTGAGTCGCTGGCGGTACATGCGCCCGCCGTCGAAGGCGCAGGGGTCGACGCCGATCTCGCTGGTGAACATCTCGACCGCGGCCGGGAAGTAGGCGTCCAGGTCGGCGCGCGTCACCAGTCGCACCTCGGGATCCGCGGCGATCTGAGGCGGTCCGTTCAGCGCCATCAGCTGCTGCACCGGCCGGACCTCGCGCGCGACGCCCCAGGTCGGTTCGAGCCGTTCCCACAGCCCGAGCGCCAGATGCGCCGGGCCGACGAGGGAGGAACAGTCGCGCGGACGGGCCAGCGCGGCCTCGGCGAAGAAGTCCAGGTCGGCGTCCCCGCCGACCAGCGGCACCAGATTCGCGCCGGCGAAACAGAGGGAGTACTCGGGGTCGTCCGCCGACCACAGCTGTCCGCCGAGCCACCGCGGGTCGACGCCATAGGCCTCGACCCGGGCCGCGACCATGCAGGCGGCGACGGGATCGGCCGCCAGGGCCCGCGCAACGGCCAGCGCATCACTGGTCTGCAGCGGCTGGCGGCGCCTGGTCAGCATCGGCCGGACTCCCTTTCCGAGCGGGAAGCGCCCGTCAACTCACGGTGACGACGGGCGTACCGCTTCCAGTGTCCCCCGACTCCTCGGCGATCCGCAGCGCTTCGTCGATTAAGGTCTCGACGATCTGCGACTCGGGCACCGTCTTGATGACCTCGCCCTTGACGAAGATCTGTCCCTTGCCGTTGCCGGAGGCGACGCCCAGATCGGCCTCGCGCGCCTCCCCCGGGCCGTTGACGACGCAGCCCATGACGGCCACGCGCAGCGGGATCTCCATCCCCTCCAGACCCGCGGTCACCTCTTCGGCCAGCTTGTACACGTCGACCTGGGCGCGCCCGCACGACGGGCAGGAGACGATCTCGAGCTTGCGCGGCCGCAGGTTCAGCGACTGGAGGATCGCGTCCCCGACCTTGATCTCCTCGACCGGCGGGGCCGACAGCGAGACCCGGATGGTGTCGCCGATGCCCTCGGACAGCAGCGCGCCGAAGGCGACGGCGGACTTGATGGTTCCCTGAAAGGCCGGACCGGCCTCGGTGACGCCCAGGTGCAGCGGGTAGTCGCACTGAGCGGCGAGCTGCCGATAGGCCTCGACCATCACGACCGGGTCGTTGTGCTTGACGGAGATCTTGATGTCGCCGAAGCCGTGCTCCTCGAACAGGGAGGCCTCCCACAGCGCCGACTCGACGAGTGCCTCCGGCGTGGCCTTGCCGTATTTCTCCATCATCCGCTTGTCCAGCGAACCGGCGTTGACGCCGATGCGGATCGGGATGCCCGCGGCACCCGCCGCCTGCGCGACCTCCTTGACGCGGCCGTCGAACTCCTTGATGTTGCCCGGGTTGACGCGCACCGCGGCGCAGCCGGCGTCGATGGCGGCGAAGATGTACTTGGGCTGGAAGTGGATGTCGGCGATCACCGGGATGTTCGCCTTGCGCGCGATCTCCGGCAGCGCGTCGGCGTCCTCCTGGCGCGGGCAGGCGACCCGGACGATGTCGCAGCCCGATGCGGTCAGCTGCGCGATCTGCTGCAGCGTGGCGTTGACGTCGTGGGTCTTGGTGGTCGTCATCGACTGCACCGAGATGGGGCTGTCGCTGCCGACGCCGACGGTGCCGACGGTGATCTGACGGGTCTTGCGACGCGGCGCGAGGGTCGGCGCCGGGCCGCCGGGCATGCCGAGTCCGACCGACAGCGGTCCGGACCCGGTGGATTGCGTGGGGCTGGTCATGGCGATCCTTCTAGAAGATCTTGATCGGGTTGATGATGTCGGCGGTCAGGGTGAGCACCATGAAGACCGCCATCACCGCGACGACCGCGTAGGTCACCGGCATGAGCTTCATGTAGTCGACCGGGCCACCGGCGGCCTTGCCCCGCCAGCGACGGAGGGTGTCGCGCGCCTTCTCGTAGACGACGACCGCCATGTGCCCGCCGTCGAGCGGCAGCAGCGGCACCAGGTTGAACATGCCCAGGAAGAAGTTGATGCTGATCAACAGCAGCAGGAACAGCTCCCACACCCCGTGTTCGACGGCGTCGCCGCCGATCACCGAGGCGCCCCACATGCTGATCGGGGTGTCCGGCGAACGCTCGCCGCCGGTGACCGCCGTCCACAGCGCGGAGATCTTCGTCGGCAGCGACAGCAGCGCGTCCCAGGTGGCCGAGAACATGTCCCCGGCGAAGGCGAACGACGCGGGGATCGCCGACAGCACGTTGTACTTCACCGGCCCGGGCGGCGTGGGGTACTTGAGGCCGACCATGTTGCGGTGCGCGGTGGTGGTCGTGCCGTTCGGACCGGGACCGGTGACGGTGACCGGGGTCGGCGTCACGGTGATCGTCAGGTGCGCGCCGCCGCGCTCGACGCCCAGTGCGACCGGCCCGGTGGCCTTGCCCAGGATCGGGCTCAGATCCGAGGCGGTCGACACCGGCGTTCCGTTCGCCGACACGATCCGGTCACCGGCGCGCAGACCGGCCTCGGCGGCCGGGCCGCCACCGGCACAGGCGCCGACGTTCTCGCCCTTCTCGTTCAGCTGCGGGGCCACGCAGAAGGTCGACGCGACGACGGCGGGCGTCGGCTTGGGGTTGAGGTCGGGCAGTCCCCACCCGACGGCGAGGACGACGATCAGCAGGAAACCGAGGATGAAGTTCTGCACCGGCCCGGCGATCATCACCACGAGCCGCTTCCAGGGCTTCTGCTTGTACATCGCCCGAGACTCCTCGTCGGGCTCGAGCTCGTCGTAGGGCGTCATGCCGGCGATGTCGCAGAAGCCTCCGGCGGGGATCGCCTTGAAGCCGTACTCGGTCTCCCCGCGCCTGGTCGACCACAGCGTCGGGCCGAAGCCGATGAAGTACCGGCGCACCTTCATCCCGAGGGCCTGCGCGGCCCACATGTGACCGCATTCGTGCCAGGCCACCGACAGCACCAATGCGATCACGAATGCCGCGACCCCGAGGGCAAAACTCACTGGTTCAACTCCGTTGCTCTCACCATCTCGGCGGCCCGGGCGCGGGCCCACCGATCAGCGGCGAATACCTCTTCCACAGTACCCGGCCGGGCGCGCCATTCGTCGGCGCCGGCGAGCACCTCGGCGATGATCGGGACGATGCGGTCGAAGCCGATCCGCCCGTCGAGGAAGGCCTGGGCGGCGATCTCGTTGGCGGCGTTGTAGACGGCGGTCAGGCTGCCCCCGGCCGTGCCCGCCTCCCGGGCGACCGCGATGGCCGGGAACACCTCGTCGTCGACCGGCTCGAACGTCCATTGGGAGGCCGTCGAGAAGTCGCACGCGGTCGACGATCCGGGGATCCGGTCGGGCCAGCCCAGCGCCAGCGCGATCGGCAGCTTCATCGAGGGCGGCGAGGCCTTGGCGATGGTCGCCCCGTCGACGAAGGTGACCATCGAGTGCACGATCGACTGGGGATGCACGGTGACGTCGATGCGGTCGTAGGGGACGTCGAAGAGCAGGTGCGCCTCGATGACCTCGAGCGCCTTGTTGACCAGCGTCGCCGAATTGAGGGTGATCATCGGCCCCATTGACCAGGTCGGATGCTTGCCGGCCTGCTCCGGGGTGACATCGCGCAACTGCTCGGCGGACCACCCGCGGAACGGCCCGCCGGAAGCCGTCAGCACGAGTCGGTCCACCTCTGCGGCGGTCCCGCCGCGCAGACACTGCGCGATCGCGGAGTGCTCGGAGTCGACCGGCACGATCTGCCCGGGCGCCGCCGCGTCCATGACCAGCGAGCCGCCGGCGACGAGCGATTCCTTGTTGGCCAGCGCCAGTCGGGCCCCGGAGGCCAGCGCGGCCAGGCTCGGGGCCAGGCCGAGCGCACCCACCACGGCGTTGAGCACGACGTCGGCCGGTACCGCCTCGATGAGGTCGACCATCGCGTCCGGTCCGGCCAGCACCGGGCCGCCGAGGGCCTCGGAGACCTCCCGCGCACCCTCCGGGTCGGCGACCGCGACCGCCGAGGCGGGGATCCCGAATTGCCGCGCCTGCGTGATCAACGTCGCAGGATTGCCGCCCCCGGCGCCGAGTCCGACGACGCTGAAGCGGTCGGGGTGCTCGGCGATCACCTCCAACGCCTGGGAGCCGATCGACCCGGTCGAGCCCAGGAGCAGTACGCGTGTGGTCACGTCCGACATTCTCCCCCATCCCCGCGGGCCGCCGTGCGGCGGTTATGATGACTGCCGATACCCGTTCCCGCCAGAAGGAGCCGTCCCGTGGCTAGCACCGACGTCGAACACACCAGCGTTGACACCGGTTGGGTCCGCGAGCCCCTCGCCTCGCCGTCGGCCCGCTTCGGCTGGCACGACTTCGGCCGCAAGACCGGCATCGCCGGCGGCTGGTTCGCCGTCATCGGTCTGCTGGCGATGACGATCGGCAACCACGAGGGTCACGTCGAGGACGTGTTCCTGGTCGGCATCGCCCTCGGCCTGGCGTTCCTGCTGATCCGCACGATGGTCAATCCCGCGCGCAGCAAAGCCGCTTAGCGCCCCGTCCTCAGCGGTCTTCGGCCGCCAACTGGCCACAGGCCGCCGCGATCTCCTGCCCGCGCGTGTCGCGCACCGTGCAGGACACCCCCTGCGCGCGCACCCGCGCGACGAACTCCCGCTCCACCGGCTTGGGACTGGCGTCCCATTCCGAGCCCGGCGTCGGGTTGAGCGGGATCAGGTTCACGTGGACCAGTGAACCCAGCGCGTCGTGCAGCTTCTGGCCGAGCATGTCCGCGCGCCACGGCTGGTCGTTGACGTCGCGGATCAGCGCATATTCGATGGAGACCCGTCGACCGGTCGTGTCGGCGTAGTAGCGCGCCGCCTCCAGCACCTCGGCGACCGACCACCGGTTGTTCACGGGGACCAGCGTGTCGCGCAGCTCGTCGTCGGGGGTGTGCAGCGAGACGGCCAGCGTCACCGACATCCCCTCGTCGGCCAGTCGGCGGATCGACGGGGCGAGGCCGACCGTGGAGACCGTGACGTGTCGGGCGGAGATGCCCAGGCCGTCGGGGGCCGGTGAGGTGATCTTGCGGACGGCGTCGACGACGCGCTTGTAGTTCGCCAGCGGCTCCCCCATCCCCATGAACACGACGTTCGAGAGCCGACCGGGTTCGCCGAACTCTCCGTCGCGCAGGGTGCGGGCCGCCGATCGGACCTGGTCGACGATCTCCGCGGTCGACAGGTTGCGGTCCAGTCCGCCCTGGCCGGTGGCGCAGAACGGGCAGGCCATGCCGCAGCCGGCCTGCGAGGAGATGCACAGCGTGTTGCGGTCCGAATACCGCATCAGGACACTCTCCAGCAGCGTGCCGTCGTGCAGCCGCCACAGGGTCTTGCGCGTCGTGTGGTCGTCGGTGTCGATCGCCCGCACCGGCGTCATCAGCGTCGGGAAGAGCTGGTCGCCGACGTCCGCGCGGATGCCCGCGGGCAGATCGGTCATCTCCGCCACGTCTGCCGACAGTCGCGCGTAGTAGTGGTTCGCCAGCTGCTTGGCCCGGAACTTCGGCAGGCCGAGCTTCTCGACCGCCGCGACGGCCTGTTCGGTCGACAGGTCGGCGAAATGGGTGGGCGGCTTGCCACGCTTGGGTGCGTCGAACACCAGGGGCAAGGAGGTCATGGCTGCCATTCTCCCACGCCGGGGGCCGCAAACCCCATTCCGTCAGTCGGGCACCCGGGCCAGTGCGGGCACGATCACGTCCAGGTGGGCGGCGAACCGCTCGGCGGCCGGGCGATACGTCAGATGGCCGGCTTGAACGGTGAGCGGGTGGTCGTCGCCGACCGCCCGGTCCCGGTCGGCGAGCGAATAGCGCGCCGCGTCGGCACGCTCCTGCTCTTCGATGACGAATCCGACGACGAAGGCCGCGAGCGCCTCGAAGGAGTCGACGATCTGCCGCAGCGGCACTCCTTCACCGGTCCAGTGGGCCAGTGCCGCCTCCTGGCGCCGCAGGACCGACGGGTCGACGAGCCGGGTGCCGGAGAAGGTGCGGGCACCGTCGCGGTGGGCCAGGTACTCCTCGCGCGCGACGGTCGCGTAGCGGCGCAGGGCCGCGGCGAAAGACGCGTCGAAGGGACCGGCGAGCGCCCGCTCGGCGATGCGCCGGGAGACCTCGGTACCCATTTCGTCGAGCAGCGCCTGTTTGGAGGGCACGTGCCAGTAGAGGGCGGGGGCCTTGACGCCCAACCGCGCCGCCAGCGCCCGCACGGTCAGGCCGTCGATCCCCTCGTCGTCGAGCAGGTCGAAGGCGGTGGCGACGATTGTCTCGCGCGTCAGCTTGTCGGGCACCTTGACACTTTAACACCGTTAGAGGATGCTGGTCACCATCCTTAACAGTGTTAAATATAGGAGGCAACATGAAGGCAGCGATCATCTCCGGCCCGGATCAACCACCGGTGTACGGCGACGTCGAGGACCCGGTCGCCGGGCCCGGCCAGCAGCTCGTCGAGCTCGTCGGCGCCGGTATCCACAACGTCGTGCGGTCGCGCGCGTCGGGCCGCCACTACAGCTCCGATGGCGCCTGGCCGTTGGTGCCCGGCATCGACGCCGTCGTCCGCACGCCATCGGGCGGATTGGTCTACACCGCCACCCCCTCGGCCCGCCGCGGGACCATGGCCGAGCGAATCGCGTCGGTCGCCGGATTTGCCCTCCCCGTCCCCGACGGCACCGACCCGCTGGCCGTCGCCGCCGGGTGCAACCCGGGCCTGTCCTCGTGGGTGCCGTTGGGCAAACAGCGCGCCCGACTGGCCGACGTCGGCGGTCTCGGCGCCGTCCTGGTGCTCGGTGCGACCGGCATGGCCGGTCGACTCGCCGTCGCCGGCGCCCTCGCCATGGGCGCCGACGCGGTCGTCGCCGTCGGTCGCAACACCGACGTCCTCGCCGAGCTGGCCGCCACCCACGGCGACCGGGTCACGACGGTCGCGCTCACCGGCACCGACGAGGACTCGGCAGCGATTCGCGCCGCCTTCGACGGGCGGCCGCCGACGACGGTCATCGACTACCTGTGGGGTCCGGTGGCCGAGCGGACATTCGTCGCACTCGCACCGTTGGCCGAGGGCGCCGAGGTCGCCCACGTGGAGGTCGGCACGATGGCCGGCGCCGACGCCTCCGTGCCCGGCGCCCTGTTGCGCAGCCGCCGCTACACCCTCAGCGGCAGCGGCCTGGGCAGCGTGGATCCGAGTGACCTCTTCCCCGCGATCGGCGAGTTCATCGGCGCGATCGCCGACGGCACGCTGACGGTCCCCTACCGCGCCTTCCCGCTGTCCCAGGTGGACCGGGCATGGGCGTACACCGGGCCCGAGCGGGCCGTCGTGACCCCGTGACGGCGTCCGTCAGAGGAGAGCGGTCAGGACCGCCCAGACGATGAAGGCCGACGGGAGCAGGGAGTCCAGGCGGTCCATGATGCCGCCGTGGCCGGGCAGCAGGCTGCCCATGTCCTTGATCTCCAGGTCGCGCTTGATCTGCGACTCGACGAGGTCGCCGAGCGTCGCGCAGACGACCAGGACGGCGCCGAGGATCGCGCCGATCCACCAGCGGTTGTCGAGCAGGAAGACCACGCAGCAGATGCCGCCGATGATCCCGAGGGTCAGCGATCCGGCCAAGCCCTCCCACGACTTCTTCGGACTGATCGCGGGCACCATCGGGTGCTTGCCGAACAGGACACCGGCGGCGTAGCCCCCGATGTCGGAGCAGGCCACGACGATCATCAGGGTGAAGACGCGCTGCGAACCGTGGTCCTGCAGCACCATCGCGGCACCGAAGGACGCGAGTACCGGGATCCACAGGAGGACCAGCACGGACGCGGCGAGGTCGGGCAGGAAGTTGACCGGTGCGGCGTTGAGCCCCTGGCTCAGCAGGCGCCACACCATGGTGACCAGGACCGTGGCGACCAGTGCCACGAGCACGCCGGAGGTGCCCCACTCCCACGAGGAGGCGATGATGGCCGCGGTGCCCACGAGCAGCGGAACGACCGGAACGGCGAAGCCGCCCTCGCGCAGCCGCTTGATGACCTCCCACGACGCCACCACCACGGCCACGCCGACCACCAGGTACCACCACTTCGGCGCGAACAGCAGTACCGCGATGATCAGAGCGGCCAGCGCCGCCGCCACTCCGATGGCGGCGGGCAGGTTGCGTCCGGCCTTCGACTTGTTGGCGTCGGGGGCCGACGCGGTCGGTTGTGAGGTCATGTGCGGGCCCGCTCAGACTTCGAGCAGTTCGCCTTCCTTGTGCTTGACCAGTTCGTCGACCTGGGCGACATAGGTCGCGGTGGTCTTGTCGAGGTCCTTCTCGGCCCGGCTGACCTCGTCCTCGCCGGCCTCGCCGTCCTTCTGGATGCGCTTGAGCTCTTCGGCCGCCTTGCGCCGCACGTTGCGGATCGCCACCTTGGCATCCTCACCCTTGGCCTTGGCCTGCTTGACGAGCTCCTTGCGGCGGTCCTCGGTGAGCTGCGGTACGGACACGCGGATGAGGTTGCCGTCATTGGTCGGGTTCACGCCCAGGTCCGAGTTGCGGATCGCGGTCTCGATGTCGCCGAGCGACGACGTCTCATAGGGCTTGATCACCACGAGGCGGGCCTCGGGCGTGGTGATGCTGGCGACCTGGGTGACCGGTGTCGGCGACCCGTAGTAGTCGATGACGACCCGGTTGAACATCGACGGGTTGGCCCGGCCGGTGCGGATCGAGCCCATGTCGTCCTTCGCCCGGGCGACGGCCTTCTCCATCTTCTCCTCGGCGTCGAGCAGCGCATCGTCAATCATCGGTATCTACGTTCTCCTAGGTCGTGACGAGGGTGCCGATGCGCTCGCCGGCGATGGCGCGCGCGATGTTGCCCTCGGTCAACAGATTGAACACCAACATGGGCATCTTGTTGTCCATACACAGGCTGAAGGCCGTCGCATCGGCCACCTTGAGCCCCTTTTCGAGCACCTCGCGGTGGGTGATCTCGGTGAACATCGTCGCGTCGGGGTCCTCGCGCGGGTCGGCGGTGTAGACACCGTCGACGGCCTTGGCCATCAGCACGACCTCCGCCTTGATCTCCAGCGCACGCTGGGCCGCGGTCGTGTCGGTGGAGAAATACGGCATGCCCATGCCGGCGCCGAAGATCACCACCCGCCCCTTCTCCAGGTGGCGGACGGCGCGCAGCGGCAGGTAGGGCTCGGCGACCTGGCCCATGGTGATGGCGGTCTGCACGCGCGTCGTGACGCCGCGCTTCTCCAGGAAGTCCTGCAGTGCCAGGCAGTTCATCACGGTGCCGAGCATGCCCATGTAGTCCGAACGGGCGCGGTCCAGGCCGCGCTGCTGCAGCTCGGCGCCGCGGAAGAAGTTCCCGCCGCCGATGACGACGGCGATCTGCGCCCCGTCGCGCACGACCTCGGCGATCTGGTCGGCAACTGCGGCCACCACGTCGGGGTCGAGGCCGACCTCACCCCCGCCGAACATCTCGCCGCCGAGCTTCAGCAGGACCCGCTTGTACCCGTGCCGAGCAGTGCTGTCTCCCGAGCTGTCTCCCGACGCCGCCATGTGACTCCTCGCTCGCTCTCCCCCGCGCGGGCCGGCGGGCCGCGCGCACTCGTCTCATCTTAGGCCGAACACCAAGGGGCCCCGCCCCCGACCTGTCCGGACGGGAAACGGGGCCCTGGTTCAGCTGACGGGTCCGCCTAGGACTGCCCCACCTCGAAGCGGGTGAAGGCCTTCACCGAGGCGCCGGCCTCGTCCAGGACGGCACCGACGGTCTTCTTCGAGTCCTTCACGAACGGCTGGTTCACCAGAACCGCGTCCTTGAGGAAGCCCTTCAGACGACCCTCGACGATCTTCGGGAGGGCGGCCTCGGGCTTGCCCTCCTCCTTGGCGGTCTCCTCGGCGATGCGACGCTCGTTGGCCTTGACGTCCTCGGGGACGTCCGCTTCCGACGCGTAGCTCGCCTTGAGTGCGGCGACCTGCTGGGCGGCGTTGCGCGCGGCCTCGGCGGCGGCGTCGCCGTCACCGTCGTAGGACACGAGGACGCCGACGCCCGGGGGCAGGTCCGACGCACGCTTGTGCAGGTAGGTCGCGACCGGGCCGTCGTAGAAGACGACGCGACGCAGCTCGAGCTTCTCGCCGATCTTGGCCGAGAGGGCCGCAATCGCGTCGGCGACGGTGCCGTCGCCCAGCTTGGCGGCCTTGAGCTCCTCGACGTCGCTGGTCTTGGCCTGGGCGGCGGCGCCGAGGATCTGGTCGGCGAGCGCCTGGAACTCGTCGTTCTTGGCGACGAAGTCGGTCTCGGAGTTGAGCTCGATCATCGCACCGTCGCGCGCGGCGACCAGGCCCTCGGCGGTGGAGCGCTCGGCGCGCTTGCCCACGTCCTTGGCGCCCTTGATGCGCAGTTCCTCGACGGCCTTGTCGAAGTCGCCGTCGTTGTTGGCCAGGGCGTTCTTGCAGTCGAGCATGCCCGAGCCGGTTACCTCACGAAGCCGCTTGACGTCGGCTGCGGTGTAGTTCGCCATGTGTGGCGAGCCTCCTTTGTGGATTGGCTGGTTGGTTTGAGTGCCGGATTACTCGGCAGCCGAAGCCTCGGCGGCCGGGGCCTCGGTGGCCGGAGCCTCGGTGGCCTTGGCCTCCGCCTTGGCGTCACCCGCGTCGGCCTTGGCCTCGTTGAGCAGCTCCTGCTCCCACTCGGCGAGCGGCTCGCCCGCGCCGGCCTCCGGCTTGTCGTCACCGGCGCTCTGGCCGGCACGCGCCTGGACGCCCTCGGCGACGGCCGAGGCGACCACGCGGGTCAGCAGGGCCGCGCTGCGGATGGCGTCGTCGTTGCCCGGGATCGGGTAGTCGACGAGGTCGGGGTCGCAGTTGGTGTCCAGGATCGCGATGACCGGGATGTTCAGCTTGCGGGCCTCACCGACGGCGATGTGCTCCTTGTTGGTGTCGACGACCCAGATGGCCGACGGAACCTTGGCCATGTCGCGGATACCGCCGAGCGTGCGCTCGAGCTTGTTCTTCTCGCGGGTCAGCATCAAGATTTCCTTCTTGGTGCGACCCTCGAAGCCACCGGTCTGCTCCATGGTCTCGAGCTCCTTCAGGCGCTGCAGGCGCTTGTGGACGGTCGAGAAGTTGGTGAGCATGCCGCCGAGCCAGCGCTGGTTCACGTAGGGCATGCCCACGCGGGTCGCCTCTTCGGCGATCGATTCCTGCGCCTGCTTCTTGGTGCCGACGAAGAGCACGGTGCCACCGTGGGCGACCGTCTCCTTGACGAACTCGTACGCGCGATCGATGTAGGTCAGCGTCTGCTGCAGATCGATGATGTAAATGCCGTTGCGGTCGGTGAAGATGAATCGCTTCATCTTCGGGTTCCACCGGCGGGTCTGATGCCCGAAATGTGCGCCGCTGTCCAGCAGCTGCTTCATGGTCACGACAGCCATCGTCGAGACTCCTTGTTCTGTTGCAGTTGTCATCGCCCGACCGGGATTGGCGGGAGATCCTGATGCTCGCCACGACGACGGACCCGAGTCCTCGGGACTGCCCGTGCCGCGCCGACCAGCGAAGTTCGGTTGCGAGCATGCGAAGTCACGTCTTCCGCGCGAACGCGGAACAAGTGCGTCGACCAGTCTAACTGTGCAGGTCGCGGCCACCAAATCGGTTTCTCGGCGGCCGGCCGGGGAACCGTCGGGCACGCGCGTGCGTCCTAGTCGGTATGACCGGATCCCGACGCCTCGCCGCGACACTGATCGCCGTGTCGGTCGCCGCCCCACCGCCGGCGGTGGCCGCCCCGCGGTACGGCTGGCCGCTGCAGCCGCGCCCGCGCGTCGTCACCGCCTACGACCCGCCGGCCAAACGGTGGTTGGCCGGCCACCGCGGTGTCGACCTCGCCGCGGTCGAGGGTCAGCTGGTCCTGGCCGCGGGCGACGGCACGGTCACGTTCGCGGGCAAAGTGGCCGGCAAGCCGGTCGTGTCCATCCGCCATTCGTCGACGCTGTGGACGACCTACGAGCCCGTCGAGGCCTCGGTGAGGGCCGGGCAGACCGTGCGTCGCGGCGACGCCGTCGGCACGGTTCGGGTCGGTCACGAGGGGTGTCCGACGGCGGCGTGCCTGCACTGGGGTGCGCGGACCGGGCCGGGTCCGCGCGCGGGCTACCGCAACCCCCTCGGCCTGGTCGGAGGCCTGCAGGTGCGCCTCTACCCTGTCGACGGGACTAGTTGACCGCTGCCCTCAGGTGTGGGCGCGGCGTTTTGGATCCCGGGCCGTCGTAGTGCCACCACTCCCCCTCGTACTGGGAGAGGCCGCCGGACTCCATGGCCCGGCGCAGCATGGCGCGGTTTTGCTGGGCGACCATGCTGATGCCGGGCGCGTTGGCCTGCGAGGCCGGGGTGAAGTCGTCGAAGCCGGTGCCCATGTCGAGCCGGCGGCCGTCGCGCTGGGCGAGGGTGACGTCCACCGAGCGTGCCGCCTCGTGACTGGTGGCCTGGTTGCCGGGCCGCGCGACCCACGCAGGGTTCGGCACCTTCTCCCACATCTTCACCTGCGCCGAGTGCGGCCGATAGCAGTCCCAGAACACCAGCCGCAGCCCCTTGCCGCGCAGCTGGCCGCCGGCCTTGCGCAGGCCCGGGGCCATGGAGTTGTGCACGAGGCACCGCGCGTTCGCCGGGTAGAGCCGGACGTGGGTGAAGTTGTCCGGCGTCGCGTAGCGCATGTCGATGATCGCGTCGGGCACCGCGGTGCGCACGTCGACGAGTCCCTCGGCGGCGGCGGTGGCACTCACCGGCGGGGCCGCGTGGGCCGGGCCGGCGAGCAGGGTGATTCCCGCAGCCGTGGCGGCGAGGGCGAGGGCGGAGCGGATCATCGGCGTCATCACGGCGACCACGGTACCGGTTAGGCGCGCGGGTGCGCCTGGGCGTGCACGGCGCGCAACCGTTCGACGCTGACGTGGGTGTAGAGCTGGGTGGTCGCGAGCGAAGAGTGGCCGAGGAGTTCCTGCACGACGCGCAGGTCCGCTCCTCCTTCCAGGAGGTGGGTCGCCGCGCTGTGGCGCAGGCCGTGCGGACCCATCGCCGGTCCACCGGCCGCGTCGACCGCCTCGGTGACGACGGTGCGGGCCATGCGCTGGTCGAGTCGGCCGCCGCGCGCGCCGAGCAACAGCGCCGACCCCGAGTCGCCGGTGGCCACGAGCGGACGGCCGTGGCGCAACCACTCCGACAGCGCACGGGCCGCCGGTCGACCAAACGGCACGGTGCGCTGCTTGTTGCCCTTGCCGATGACCCGGATCACCTGTCGAGAGTCATCGATGTCGTCGAGGTCGAGCCCGCACAACTCCCCGACGCGGATTCCACTGGCATAGAGGAGTTCCAGGATCAGCCGGTCGCGCAGCTGGATGGGCGTCGGCTCCTCGCCGATCGCCTGGTCGCCGTCGACGACGGGAACCGCCGTGACGGCCTCGGCCTGTTCCGGGGACAGCACGTGCGGCAGGACACGGTGCGCTTTGGGGGCTTGGAGGCGGACCGTGGGATCGGTGGCGAAGAGTCCCTCCCGCGTCGCCCAGGCACCGAAGGTCTTGGCACTCGAGACCTGGCGGGCGATCGTCGTGCGGGCGATGCCGCGCCGCGTCTGCGCGGCGAGCCAGGCGCGCAACAACGGCAGGTCGATGTCGGCGACGGCGACCGCGCGTGCCCCCGCGAACGCGATCAGAGCCTTCACATCGCCGGTGTAGGCGCGGACGGTGTGCTCGCTGCGCCCCTTCTCCAGGCGCAGATGGGCCGCAAAGTCGTCGACGATGCCCGAGGTCATGGCACCAGTCCACGCCGGGCCGCGGCACGGCGCAACGGGGCGCGCCCGGTTGCGATCAGACCGTTATCGGCTCGGCGCGGCCGCCCAGACCCTCAGCAAACACCTATGTGCACGGTGGGCCCGCCCTTAGGGAAGGAGTCGATACTCAACGCCGTGAGCCAACCCCCCACTCGCGTGTCGATGACCCGCGCCGACGGTTCCCCGGTCCGCGTCCTCGTCGTCGACGACGAGGAAGTGCTCGCCGACATGGTGTCGATGGCGTTGCGCTACGAGGGCTGGTCGGTGACCACTGCGGGCGACGGCAACTCGGCGGTCAACGCCGCCCGGGCGGACCGCCCGGACGCGGTCGTCCTGGACATCATGCTGCCGGACATGAGCGGGCTCGACGTGCTGGCCCGCCTGCGCGGCCTGCACCCGGGGCTGCCGGTGCTGATGCTCACCGCCAAGGACTCCCCCGAGGACCGGATCGCCGGTCTCGAAGCGGGCGGGGACGACTACGTCACCAAGCCGTTCCGGATCGAGGAGGTCGTGCTGCGGCTGCGCGCGCTGTTGCGACGGGCGGGCATCACCACCGACGCCGAGAGCAACCAGATCGTCGTCGGCAACCTGGTCCTGGACGAGAACAGCCACGAGGTGACGCGCGACGGGGAGCCGATCGCCCTTACCTCCACCGAGTTCGAACTGCTGCGATACCTGATGCACAACCCGAAGCGGGTGCTGTCCAAGGGACAGATCCTCGACCGGGTGTGGCAATACGACTTCGGCGGACGGTCGAAGATCGTCGAGTTGTACATCTCCTACCTGCGCAAGAAGATCGACAGCGGCCGCGAGCCGATGATCCACACGCTGCGCGGTGCCGGATACGTCCTCAAACCAACGTCGTAGACCCCTCCTGACACTCCCGACACGGCAAGACGCCCCCGACCCGAAGGCCGAGGGCGCCAAGACGAGTGCCCAGGGGGAAGCCCTACTTGGACTTGTCCTTCTTCTGGACCTTCTTCTTCGCCTGGAAGGGAAGAATCAGCGAGGACTTGTGCTTGGCCTTCTTGGGCTTCGACATGGTGGGTCTCCTTCGAGTAATGGCACCGGGTCGATCGACCCGACACAGACGAATCTAGGAAGCCACGGTTAGCGCCGAGCCTGTGCAACGTATGTGTTGGTTATGTGTGGTTTCCGGGGTGTTTCGGCTACGCCGGGGCCTGTTCCTCGGCCTTGCGCAGCTCGGCCTTCCACTGCCGGAAGCCCTCCTCCGTGCGACCCCGCCGCCAGTAGCCGGAGATCGACGCGTTGGCCGCTCCGACCCCGCGCTCCTTGCGGATGTAGCCGCGCAGGTTGTGCATCACCGCCTGTGCCTCGCCGTGGATGAAGACCTGGGGCTCGCCGTCCCACCACGGGGCATTGCGTACGGCCGCGATCAGCGGCGCATTGTCACCGGCGGCATCGTCACCGACCTCGCCCGCGCCACCGCCGCGGTGGAGCCAGGTGACCTCGACACCCGACGGCACGGTGAGCGGCAACTCGTCGTCGGGACCGGCCACCTCGATGAAGGCCTGCCCCCGCGCGTCGGACCCGAGTGCCTCCAGCGCCGCCGCGACGGCGGGCAGTCCGGCCTCGTCACAGGCGAACAGGTGCCACGGGGCGTCCGGGCGCGGTCGATACCCGCTGCCCGGGCCGAGGAAGCGCACCGTCTCCCCGGGTTCTGCACGCTGGGCCCACGGGCCGGCCAGCCCCTCGTCGCCGTGCACGACGAAGTCGATGGCCAGCTCCTTGGCCACCGGGTCGTAGCGGCGGACGGTGTAGGTGCGCAACACCGGCTGCCCCGGCTCGCCGGAACCGCCGCGTAGCGCCGCCGGGTCGAGGTCGGCGGGGGCGGCCGAGCCGTCCGGCATGAACACGATCTTCACGTACATGTCGGTGTCCCAGTCCTGAGTCACCTCGTCGCGCCCCCGGATCGGGGCGAAGTCCTCGAATCCGTCACCGCCGAGGAAAACCCGCACGAAATGCGGACTGAGCCGCTCGGTCCGCAGCACCTGCATCGTGTTCAACCGCTTGGCCATTCAACCCTCCGTAGATCGACGCTCCCAGCCTACGCAGGTTCGCCTAACCCCCGCCGTCGATGGGTGGGGCGTAGCGTCAGGGCGACCCCATGGCAGGAGCAGGACATGAGCCCGACGAACGACGACCTCCGACGCGAGACCTTTGCCGAGCGCCGACGGCTGGTCGACCTGCTGTCCGGGTTGAGGCCGGAGCAGTGGTCGCACCCGTCGCTCTGCGACGGGTGGCGGGTCCGCGAGGTCGCCGCACACCTCGCGCTGCCCTACCGGCATTCCACCCCGCGGGTGGTCGCCGGCATCATCGGCGCCCGCGGCGACTTCAACCGCTTCTCCGACCGGATCGCCCACAAGGACACCGCATCGTGCTCGGACGCCGACCTGCTCGAGTCCCTGCGCGCCAATGTCGAACACCCGTGGACACCACCGCGCGGCGGGCAGGCCGGCGCACTGGCCCACGACGTCCTGCACGGCCTGGACATCACCGAGCCCCTCGGACTCGCACCGGCGCCAGTAGACCGGATCGCCCTGGCGGTGGGCGATCCGAGCGCTCGGCAGCTCAAGTACTTCGGCGTCGACCTCGAGGGCGTCGCACTGCACGCCTCCGACGCCGATATCCGGATCGGCACCGGCACTCCCATCACCCTGCCGGCCACGGACATCGCGCTGATCGTCGGCGGGCGCAAACCCGTGCCGCGTCCTTAGTCGTTCGGGCCGGCCAGCGCCCAGCCGTCACCGGTGTGGACGACGAAGCCGTCGACCTCCAACATCGCCAGCGCCGACAGCACGCCGTCGACGTCCACGGCCGAGCCGAGCGCGAGCTCCTCGATCGTCGCCGTGCCCCTGGCCGGGATCGCCTCGTACACGCGGGCGCGGTCGCCGGTGAGGGCGTCCGTCCGCCGCACCGCGCCGTGGTTGGGACCGCCCCGCCCGTCGGGGGCGGCCAGCGAGAGCACCGCCTGCGCGTCGCCCACCAGCACCGCCAGCTCGTCGGCGATCATCCGGTTGCAGCCCACCGACATCGCCGATGTGACCGGCCCGGGCACCGCTCCGAGGGGCCGGTCGAGCTTGCGCGCCCAGGCCGCGGTGTTGGCCGCGCCGCTGCGGCGGCCGGCCTCGACGACCACGACCGCCGAGGAGAGCGCCGCCACCAGCCTGTTGCGGGTCAGGAAGCGGTGTCGGGCGGCGGTGGTGCCGGGCGCGTACTCGCTGACGATCAGGCCCTCGCGGGAGATCGCGGCGAACAGCGCCGCGTGCGACGCCGGGTAGTCGAGGTCGATGCCGCACGCCATCACCGCCACGGTGCTGCCGCCGCTGCCGAGTGCCGCACGATGGGCGGTGCCGTCGATGCCGAAGGCACCGCCGGAGACGACCGTCCACCCGGCATCGACGATGCCGCCCACCAACCGCCCCGTCACGTGCTCGCCATACGACGTCGCGCCGCGGGCCCCGACGACCGCGATCGCCGACCGCACCTCGTCGGCGAGCCGACGCGAGCCGCGCACCCACAGCGCCAGTGGCGGTCCGCCCCGCGCCGCCGTGTCCCCCTCGCGCAAGCCCCAGAGTTGCCAACCGGGCCACTCGTCGTCGTCGGGGGTCACCAACCGCGCGCCGAGTCGTGCGGCCGTCTCCAGATCCCGTTCCGACGTGTCGGTGTCGACGCGCGCCCCGGTCGCGCCGAGGACGGCGCGATACCGGGCCGGCACCCGTCGGGATTGGACCGCCCGAGCGACCTCCAGCGGTCCCTCGGCCTCGACGAACTCGCGTAGTTCCGTGTGCGGCGGTTCGGCCACCCGCGACAGGTAGGCCCAGGCCCGCCGCGTCGCGTGGTCCGGCCCGGTCATGCGACGCCGCCGCGATCGCGGTACAGCAGCGCCTGGGCGACGTCGTCCTCGTCGGGTGTGTCCGCGCCGCGCAGATCCCCCATGGTCCAGGCCAGGCGCAACGCCCGGTCGGCGCCGCGGGCGGTGACCCGGCCGTCGCGCAGGAACAGCTCGACCGGTCGCATCGCCGCCCGGGCGAGGCGGAACTCGCCGCGCAGCGCGACACCGGGCACCTCCGAGTTGGTCCGCCAACCGCGATCGCCCCATCGGTCGACTGCGGCCGCCCGCGCGTCGACGACCCGCCGGCGGATCACCGCACTGGGCTCGCCGGTCTCGGTGAGCAGGGCGGTGTTGCCCGGCGGATTCATCCGCACCCGGATGTCGATCCGATCCATCAGCGGTCCCGACAGCTTGCCGAGGTAGCGGCGCCGGGCGACCGCCGTGCACACGCAGTCCACCTCGTGGGCGGGCGCGCACGCGCACGGGTTGGCCGCGAGCACCACCTGGATCCGCGCGGGGTACACGGCCACGCCGTCGCGGCGCGACACCCGCACCTCGCCCTCCTCCAGCGGCTGCCGCAGCGCGTCGAGCGCCTTGGCGCCCATCTCCGCGCACTCGTCGAGGAACAGCACGCCCCGATGCGCCAGCGACACCGCTCCGGGTCCGGCGATCCCCGTCCCACCGCCGAGCAGCGCGGTGACCGACACCGAGTGGTGCGGTGCGATGAAGGGCGGCTCGACGATGAGCGGGCGACTGCTGGGGAGCGTGCCCGCGATCGAGTGCACCGCGGTCACCTCCAGCGCCTCGTCGGCGGCGAGCGCCGGCAGGATGCCCGGCAGGCGCCGCGCCAGCATCGTCTTGCCGATGCCGGGCGGCCCGGTCATCAGCACGTGGTGCATCCCGGCCGCCGCGATCTCCAGCGCACGCCGCGCCTGGCCCTGCCCGACGACGTCGGCCATATCGGCGACCGGACCGGGTGGCTCGGTGTCCGGCGGTGTGCCCGCGTCGAGGGCCAGGTCTCCGTCGAGCCAGCGGCACACCTCGTCGAAGGTGTGGGCACCGTTGATCTCGATGCCGTCCACCAGTGCCGCCTCGGCGGTGTTGGCCATCGGCACGACTGCCCGCTCGAAACCGGCGCGGCGCGCCGCGACGAGGCACGGCAGCACTCCGCGCACCGAGCGGATCGCCCCGTCCAGGCCCAACTCGCCGAGGAACACCGTCGAGGGCACCTTGGCGACCGAGACCTCGTCCATCGCCGCCGCGATGCTCACGCCCATCGCCAGGTCGTAGCCCGGCCCCGATTTCGGCATGTTCGCCGGGGCGAGGGCGACGACGACCTTGAGCTCGGGGAACTTCTTGCCCGAGTTCACCACGGCCGGGCGCACCCGGTCGCGCGCCTCCCGCAGGGCGGTGTCGGCCAGCCCGGTGATCGAGAAGCCCGGGTTCCCACGACTGGTGTTCGCCTGCACCTCCACGACGCGTGCGGTGAACGCGTTGAGACCGACCGAGAACGCTCGTCCCAGGGCCACGGCTAGTCGACCACTCCGCGGTGGTGCCGCAATATCGGGGCACCGTTGCCGCCGTCGAGTCGGATCGAGACGATGTCGAACCGGAGCACCTCGAAGAACGGCAGCTCCTGGGCGGCACGCTGCTGCGCGACCCACATCCACGTCAGGTTCTTCATCCGGTCCAGCTTGTCCCCGGTGACCGCGGTGACGGGGTCGTCGTGGACCGCTCCGTTGCGCCTGGTCTTGACCTCGACGATCACGAGGTTGTCGCTTCCACCGTGCGGATTGGGTTCCAGCGCGATGACGTCCAGCTCGCCGTAGCGGTTGCGCCAGTTGCGAGCGCAGACGTGCCAGCCAAGCGTGAGCAGATAGTCGACGGCGATGTCCTCGCCGAGCGCACCGATTCGTTGTCGTGTGTCCCCCATGCCGACAGCGTGGTCCTCGACGACGGTTGGACCTCTCCCGCCGGCCGCCGCGGCGCACCAACGTGTGGATGCCGCGCGGTTGTGGATTCGGCCGAGGCAGTACCGGTGGCGACGACCTCAGTCGGGCAGGATATCCAGCTCGCGCACCGTCCAAGCGCCGTCGGTCCGATCGAGGATCTGGTACGACGCGGTCCGGACGGTCAGGTCGTCGTCGGCCACCCCGAATTGCACGAGCAGTGGACGGATCACCGCATCGTGGGTCACCACCGCCACCGGGCACCCCCTCGCGTCGGCGCGGTCGGCCCACTTGTCGAGTGTGGGCCGCGCCCGGGCCAGCACATCGGCGCTCGCCTCGACGCCGGGCGCGGCGTCCACCGAGCCGAACCGGGCGATGACCTCACTCTTGACCTGGCCGGTCCACTCGCCGTAGTCACGATCGTTGAACCCGTCGTCGACCTCGGGGGCCACCCCGAGCGCCCCGGCGATCAGCGTCGCCGTCTGCCGGGCGCGGGCGAGCGGGCTGGACACGACGAGGCCGGTTCCACTGTCGGCCAGTGCACCTGCCAGCGCGTCGGCTTGCCGGCGGCCGACGGCGTCGAGGTCGGGATCGGCGAGCCCGCGCAGCCGCCCGTCGGCATTGAGGGCGGTCTCGCCGTGGCGGCAAAGGTAGACGACGGTCATAATTCACACTCCTTGTGGGGACAGCGGTTCGGCGAAGATCTGGCGATAGAGGTCGTGGGCGTAGCTCGTCGGTTCCGGCTCCGCCGGGGTGAGCCGGAAGGTCCGCGTCCCGTCGGCGCGGCGCTGCGGCCGCAGGAAACATGCGGCGCGGGCCGCCGCCGGGTCCGAATCGTAGAACCGCCGAGCGAGCTCGAACATGTGCGTCACGAAGAACACCCGATGCCCCGATTCCAGCAGCCCGCCGATGATGCCCTCGGCGATGTCGGATCCCTCACTCTCGTTGGTCGATGCGAAGGATTCATTGAAGAGCACCATCGACGCCGGCCGGATCTCGTCGAGGATGCGACTCATCCGCGCCATCTCCTCGTCGAGCTTGCCGCTGACCATGGCCCGGTCCTCCTCCCGCTTGAAGTGGGTGAACACCGCCGACCGCACGTCCGCGTGGAACGACTCCGCGGCGACCGGCAACCCCGCCTGCATCATGAGCTGGGCTTGCCCGACCGCGCGCAGGAATGTCGACTTTCCGCCTTGATTGGCACCGCTGATCACCACGAGGCGCTCGGTACCCGCATCGACGCTGCTCGGCACGACGGGCAATCCGTGGGTCAGCGCGAGCGAGGCGTCGTAGAGTCCGTCGGCGGCGAAGGTCGCGGTGCCGAGCGGTTCGGCCACCGGCATGCACGCCGAGCCCAGCGACTCGAGCACCTCGCGCAGCCGCGCCGCGCCCAGGTAGAACGCCGCCTCCCACTGCAGCACCCGGAAGAACCGCTCCATCGTGTCCGCGGCGTCGGCCAACGTCCCGGCCGTCTCCCGCACCCCGCGGCCGCGCAGCTCGCCCAGGATCCGGCTCCCGGCCACGTCTCGCGGGGCGATCTGGAAGCTCTGCCCGTGATCGGCGAAGACGCGGTCCAGCAGACCTTTGCCGGCGCGCTTGACCGCGACGTAGTCGGTCCCCCGATTGCCGATCCCCAGCCGGGCACTCAGCAGCACCCCGTGGTCGAAGGACACCTCGTGCAGATGCTCGTCGACGTCGTGCAGTCGTTCGTCGGTGAGCAGCTCGCCGCACGCGTCGAGGAAGCCGACGAACGCCGGTGACGCGAAGCCGGTCCGGACGGCTTCGGACCACCTCGCCAGTTCGCGCAGCCGGTCCACCAGGGCGCGCACCACCGACAACGACCGGGTCATGTACTGCTCGGGCGACAAGCGGCCCAGCGAGTAGAAGATGTGGTGGCGCAGGTCCTCGATCGCCGCACCGGTGAGCCGGTACAGCTCGGTGAGCGCCTCCCGGTTCGCCGCGGCGTCCGCGACCGCGGCCTGGCGGAAGCCGATCACCGCCGGGTCCACGAGCAGGTCGAAGAGGGACACCGACATCACCTCGGCGATGTACCGGTCGCCACCGGCGACGGCCGTGACGAGGGGGCTCAGGCCCAAGTCCGCAAGGGTATCGGCCTCCCGCCGGCTCAATACGCGCGAATAGTCGGCATCGCGATCGGGGAACACCAACCGGACCCTCATGACCGCGCCCGCCGTGTCACGTCCTCGCGCGTCAACGCATATTTCTCGGCGATCGCGCGGGCGTAGGCCCTTCCGTCGGCGGGACGCCGGGTGACCCGGAAGGTGCGCCGCGCGGGATCGTGCGGATCGACCGCACTCACCATGCTGACCGTCGCCGGGGACAGTCGAGAGAGCTCCTCGACGAAGGTGACGTACAAGCAGAGGACGCCCGCGTCGACGAGCCGACCCAGCACGGTGCGCCCCAACAGCCGGGCGTCGTGGAGCGAGGTCGAGGTGAAGCTCTCGTTCATCACGACGAGACTGCGGTCGGTGACCTTGTCGAGCACGTCGTGGATCCGCATCAGTTCGTCGGCGAGCTTGCCGTGGCCGCTGGTCGCGTCCTCTTCCCGCTCGAAGTGCGTGTACACCTCGTCGACGGCGAACAGTTGCGCACCGCTGCCCGGGATCGGCACGCCGAGGGCCGCCAGGTGGTGCACCTGGCCGAACATCCGCGCGAAGGTCGTCTTGCCCCCCTGGTTCGGGCCGGAGACCACAATCGCGCGCTCCGGCGGGTCGAGGCGAAACCCGTTGCACACGACGGGGCCGACCGTCTCGGGCGCGTCGACCCGACTCAGCGCGAGCGCCAGGTCGAAGGCGTCGTCGACCCATGTCGCGCTCCCCCGGTCCGGGACGATCCCCGGATAGCAGAAGCGCAGTCCGGGTCCGGCGACCCGGCCCAGAAACGCCCGATAGGCGGTGTAGAAGCGCAGTTCGCGGTCGACGGCGGCCACGGTCGGGTCGATGACGTCCGCCGTCTGGGCGGTGAATCGGTTCAATCGCTCGAACGCATCGGGGAAGAGTCGCCCCACCCGGTCGAGGATCTGCGTCTCGACGTGGTTCAACCGCGCGTCACCGGCGTAGGAGAATTCGATCGGCGCCAGTCCTGAGGTGAACGGTGCCAGCACGGCGGACGTCTCGACGCTGATGGCGGGCTCGTCGGAGTAGCGGCGCACCCCGACGGTGTCCTTGTGGATGTGCACGCAATAGCGGACGGTGCCCAGTGCGGCGGTCACCTCGTCCAGCGACAGTCTCAGCCCGGTGAACCCCGCGCCGGCCACGAGCCGCTCGAGGTGGTCCGACAGCGCCCGCAACGCCGCCGACCGGGCGTCGGCCGCCGACAAGTCGGTGGCGAACCGCTGGACGGTTTCGGCGTAGCGCCGGCACACGCACAGATGCCACCCCATACGTTCGAGCCGGTTGTCGCAGGACAGCGCGCGTTCGCGCAACACGGCGATCTCGTCCATGCCGCGGTGGAACGCCTCGACCGCCGTCCGCACCCCCTCGAGCCGGTCGAAATCGTCGAACACCTCGTGCCGCAGCGCGATGGTGTCCGGGTCCACGGTTTGGTGGAAGAGTGGCCGCAGGCCGTGGGGATCGTCCGCGAGGACGACGGCGTCGACGACCGCCCGCAGGTTCAGGTCGTGGAAGCAGGCGGGCTCACCGCGGTCGTTCTCGTCGCCCGGGTGGACGAACAGGACCGAGGGTCCGTCGGCGCGCGCCGAGAGGATCTGGGGTTGGAGAGTCTGGGATTCGGTGGCCACGTCCGGCGCTCCTCCACGAGTTGATCGTGAGAGGAACCATCAGCCGGATGGCGGTTCAGGCGATTGCCTCGGCAGGATCCATTGCCGTGAGGCCACGGTACCCCGCGCACCGGCCGTCTGCCAGTGCACGGTCGAGGACTACTCGGGCAGGCGCAGCTCGGGCTGCTCGAGTTCCTCGACGTTGACGTCCTTGAACGTGATGACCCGGACCTGCTTGACGAAGCGGGCGGGCCGGTACAGGTCCCACACCCAGGCGTCGGTCAGCCGGAGCTCGAAGTAGACCTCGCCGTCGGCGTTGCGCGGTGCCAATTCGACGTTGTTGGCCAGGTAGAAGCGGCGATCGGTCTCGACCGCGTAGGTGAACTGGCCGACGATGTCCTTGTACTCGCGGTACAGGGACAGCTCCATCTCGGCTTCGTACTTCTCGAGATCCTCGGCACTCATGGTCCCAGCGTATCCCGCGTCGCGTGCGCGGCGACGTTGCGATAGGACATGCGGTGTTGCGGCGACGGTCCGAGCTCGGCGATCCGCGCCATGTGCAGGCTCGTCGAGTAGCCCTTGTGCACGGCGAACTCGTATCCGGGCAGCTCCTCGTCGAGCCCGGCCATGATGTCGTCGCGGGTCACCTTCGCCAGGATGCTGGCCGCGGCGATGCAGGCGGCGTTGGCGTCGCCGGCGATGATGGGCAGTGAGGGTACCGGCAGGCCCGGCACGACGAACCCGTCCGACAGGACGTAGCCGGGGGCCGGGCGCAGCGCGGCGACAGCTCGTCGCATGCCCTCGATGTTGGCGACGTGGATGCCGATCTCGTCGATCTCGGCCGCGTCGATGACCACCACCGAGTGGGCGAGGGCGTACTTGCGGATCGCGTCATAGAGCCGGCGCCGCAGCGGCGGCGCGACCTTCTTCGAATCGTTCAACTCGGCCAATGACCGGAGTTGGTTCGGCTTGAGCACACAGGCCGCGACGACGAGCGGCCCCGCGCAGGCACCGCGACCGGCCTCGTCGACTCCCGCGACCGGGCCGAGCCCGCTGTTGTGGAGCGCGAACTCGTAGGTGCGCAGCGACGCCGCCCGACGCACCGGCGGGCGGGGCGGCCATCGCAGGGAGGCTGACACCGCCGGCCCTACTGCTGCTGGGGGTTCACCGACCCGACGCCGCCGATGCGGCCGACCGGCCAGATCTTGAACCGGACCTTGCCGCGGATGTCGGCGCGCGGAATCGTGCCGTGGTACTTGTCGCCCATGTGGAACCGCGAGTCGGCCGACTGGGAGCGGTTGTCGCCCATCACCCAGACGTTGCCCGCGGGCACCGTCACCGGCCCGAAGTCGTCGCCGTAACACGGCGTGGGGATGCGGTTCTCCTGGTTGATGTACGGCTCGTGCAGCGGCTTGCCGTCGACCTTGAACCCGGCGGGATCGGCGTTGTGGCATTCGACGGTCTGGCCGCCGGTCGCGATCACGCGCTTGACCAGGCTGTACTCGTTGGGCGGGGCGAAGCCGAACCACGACAGGACGTTGAGGACCTTGCCGCGCACGGTGCTGCCGTCACGCGGCGGGCCGTCGGGGTTCCAGTCCTCGCCGCCGCGGAAGACGATCACGTCTCCCGGCTTGGGGTCGCCGAAGCGGTAGGCGAGTTTGTCGATCACGATCCGGTCGTTGGAGCAGCCCTCACAACCGTGCAGCGTCTGCTCCATCGACTCCGACGGCACGACGTACTGGCGGAACACGAAGGTCTGGCCGACCCAGCTGATCGCGAGCACGATGCCGACGATGATCGCCAGTTCGCGGAAGAAGGAACGACCCTCGTCGTCGGACTTGTCGTCCTTCGACGTCCAGGGGCGCTCGTCGGACTCGGTCGCCGCGGAGTCGTACTCGTCGTTTGCGTCAGCCACGACTCCAGAGCTTAGCGGGCCACCGGCCGATGTGCGGAGCCGGTCAGGCCACCGCCGCCTGCGTCAGCGCTTCTCCTTGATCTTCGCGGCCTTGCCACGCAGATCGCGGAGGTAGTAGAGCTTGGCGCGACGGACGTCACCGCGGGTGACGACGTCGATCTTGTCGATGTTGGGGCTGTGCACCGGGAAGGTGCGCTCCACGCCGACGCCGAAGGACACCTTGCGAACGGTGAAGGTCTCACGCACGCCGCCGCCCTGGCGTCGGATGACGACGCCCTTGAACACCTGGATGCGCTCCTTGGAGCCCTCGATGACCTTGACGTGCACGTCAAGGGTGTCGCCGGGGGCGAACTCGGGCAGGTCGTCGCGGAGGGACTGCTTGTCGAGGAAGTCCAGGGTGTTCATAACGGGTTGTCCAATCTGGCGTGTGCGTGAGTAGAGGAACCCAGCGACCTGCCCTTGGGGCCGGTTCGACCGGTTCATGCTCCGAGCATTTGGTGTCGACGCGGGGCCGGCGATGACCGTGACCTGCCGCGTGGCAACCGCTCTATTGTGTCAGGCCTGCTCCGGTGGCAGCAAATCGGGCCGTCGCGCGGCGGTGCGACGCAGCGATTGTTCGCGCCGCCACGCCCGGACCTTGGCATGGTCCCCGGACAGCAACACCTCGGGGACGTCCAGTCCCCGCCAGGTCACCGGGCGGGTGTAGCAGGGGCCTTCGAGCAGGCCGTCGGAGAAAGAGTCGTCCTGGTGGGAGACGGGGTTGCCGAGCACGCCGTCGATCAGCCGGGTGGTGGCCTCGATCATCGCCATCGCCGCGACCTCGCCGCCGATGAGCACGAAGTCGCCGATCGAGACCTCCTCGACGCGCATGCGCGTGGCCGCGTCGTCGACGACGCGCTGGTCGATCCCCTCGTAGCGACCACAGGCGAACACCAGATGCCGCTCGGTGCTCCACCGCCGGGCGGTCTCCTGGGTGAACGGCGCACCGGCCGGAGTCGGGACGACGAGGATCGGACCGTTCTCGAGATCGGTCCCGGTGCCGCAGACCTCGTCGAGCGCTTCACCCCAGACCTGCGGCTTCATCACCATGCCGGGTCCCCCGCCGTAAGGGGCGTCGTCGACGCTGCGGTGCACGTCGTGGGTCCAGTCGCGCAGATCGTGGACGTCGAGCGAGACGATGCCCTTGTCGATGGCCTTGCCGAGCAGCGCGGCGCGCAGCGGCGCGACGTACTCGGGGAAGATGGTGACGATGCTCAGGCGCACGGTCATCCCTCCAACAGGCCGTCGGGCGGGTCGATGACGACGCCCTCGTCGCGCGACACCTGCGGCACGATCTCGCTGACAAAGGGGACGAGGATCTCGCGCCCGTCGTCGGCAGCCGTGATGGCGAGCAGGTCCGACGCCGGAAGGTGGACCACGTCGCGCACCGCGCCAATCGCGTCGCCCTCGACGGTGCGCACCGGCAGCCCGATCAGTTCGTGATCGTAGAACTCGTCCGGATCGTCGCCGGAATCGACGTCAGCCGCATCGATGACGAAGAGCACCCCACGAAGCTCATCGGCATCGGTGCGACCGACGACCCCCTCCAACGACACCAACAGCCGCCCGGAATGCGCCCGCGCGGCGGCGATGGTGAATTCGCGCTCATTGGACCGCTTGGCCCCTTTCGGCCGCGGCAGCAGGCCGCGCACGACCGTTCCCGGTGCGAACCGTGATTCCGGATCGTCGGTCCGGACATCGACCACGAGTTCCCCGCGGACTCCGTGGGGTTTGACCACTCGGCCGATGACCAGGTCCACGTCGGGCGGCCCGCTACTCGTCAGCGATCGGTGTCGACGATGTCGACGCGCAGCCCGCGGCCACCGATCCCGGAGACCAGGGTGCGCAGCGCCGTGGCCGTCCGGCCGTTGCGGCCGATGACCTTGCCAAGGTCCTCGGGGTTGACGTGGACCTCGATCAGCCGACCGCCGCGACCGCCCGAGAGCAGCTCGACGCGGACGTCATCGGGATTGGCGACGATGCCGCGCACCAGGTGCTCGACCGCGTCGGCAACGACGGCGCTCATTCGCCGGCAGCCTCGTCGGACTTGTCGGCGGCCTCCTCGGCCTTCTCCGACTTCTCGTCGGCCTTCTCAGCGTCGGCCTTCTCGGCATCGTCCTTCTTGGCGGCGGCCTTCTTCGCCGGAGCCTTCTTCGCGGGCTTCTCGGCCTCGTCCGCCTTCTCCTCGACCTTGGCGTCGTCGGCCTTGTCCTCGGCCTTCTCCTCCGCCTTGGCGTCGTCAGCCTTCTCGTCGGCCTTCTTCTTGGTGGCCTTCTTCTTGGCGGTGGTGGCCTCGGCGGCGGGCTCGTTCTCGGCGGCGGCGAGCGCGGCGTTGAACAGATCCTGCTTCGACGGCTTCGGCTCGGCGACCTTCAGGGTGCCCTCGGCGCCCTTGAGACCCTTGGCCTTCTGCCAGTCGCCGGTGATCTTCAGGATGGCCGCAACCGGCTCGGTGGGCTGGGCGCCGACGCCGAGCCAGTACTGGGCGCGCTCGGAATCGACCTCGATGAACGAGGGCTCTTCCTTCGGGCGGTACTTGCCGATGGTCTCGATGACGCGGCCGTTGCGACGGGTGCGCGAGTCGGCGACGACGATGCGGTACTGCGGGTTGCGGATCTTGCCCAGACGGGCAAGCTTGATCTTGACAGCCATGTTTCCTTCAAGTGGTCACTGCGCAATTCAGCGACCCGCACAGGCGTGCGAGCCCGGTTTTGCGATTTGTTTCGGTGTGACCGCCGGTCGGTGCGTAACCGGGTCCGGCGAACCGACGTCCCATTTTGCCAGAACCCGCACCTCCGACGGAAATCGGCCGAACGCTCGACCCGTGCGACCGCCGTCGCAGTCATCGCCAAGTCGACTTCCCACCAACGCCGCGTAGCAGAGTCGCCTCGTTTGTCACGATGGTCAACCGCAGTGATCGGGTACCTCACCAGTACCTTGACCAGCCTATTCAGGCTTGTAATCGAACTGGTGTTCCTATAGAATCAGAGGTATGAGCACCGCCACCGACACCCGGCTCGCACCGTTGGCCGATCCCGGCGTCGAGGTGCTGGCCGACAGTGATTGGGACCGGTGGTCTGATCGTGCACACGCCCTGGATGCAGCGATGTGCGTGAGCGTCGGCGAGGCCGACTGGACCCTGGGCGTCCTCGACGATGCCGCCAAAGCCGCGGCGATGATCGCCTGGGCCGAATACCGCGAAATCGGCGCCCTGCACCGGCGCATGTCGATCTTCGGCAAGCCCGAGACCTCCGCGCGGGGTGTGCGGATGCTCGACATCGAGATGCAGACCGCCGCCCGCATCGCGATGAGCCGCGGCATCAGCCAACGCTCGGCCGAGAACTGGTTGGCCGAAGCCATCGCCATGCGCGACCGGCTCCCGATAGTCGGGCTGCGACTGCGCGACGGCATCATCAGCCCGCGCCAGTTCCGCTTGATCGTCGCACGCACCGAACTCATCGACGACCAGGACTGGGCGCCGGCAGTCGACACCGCGATCGCCGCCACCTTGGCTCGCCGCGCCAGGGGAACGTGGTCGAACAAGCGCCTGATCGACATGGTCGACCGCATCATCTTCCGCCACGACCCCGACTCGGTGCGCCGCCGCCACGAGAAGGCCAAAGCATCCCGCGCGGTATGGGTGAACCGCGAAGCCGACGGCATGGCCACCCTCGGTGCAACCATGACCGCCCAGGACGCCACCATCGCCTTGCACAACGTGTTCCGCCTCGCCGATATGGTGTGCCCGCACGATCGGCGCACCCCCGATGCCCGTCGCTGTGACGCCCTGTTCGCCCTGCTGACCGGCCTCGGCTTCGAATGCGACTGCGGCCGCCAGGATTGCCCCGCCACCGTCCCCGACGCCCCCGCCCTGAGCCAATGGGTTGCCCACGAGGTGGGCCGCGACATCACCAAAGGACGGGTACTGGTCCATGTGATCGCCGAACAAACCACCGTCAACGGCCTGGGCGATGAGCCCGCCTTCATGCACGGCCACGGCGTCATCTCCGCCACCCACCTGCGCGACCTGATCACCCGCGAGGACGTCAAGATCCAACACCTCGGACTCGACACCGACTCGGCGCCGCTACCGACGCACCAGCCAGCTGATCCCTACCGCCCCTCGGCCGCACTGGACACCTTCATCCGCGCCCGCGACGGCTACTGCACCATCCCCGGCTGCGACAAGCCCGCCGACCAGTGCGACATCGACCATGTCGACGAATACGACCACGCCAACCCTGCCGCCGGCGGACAAACCACCCCCGAGGGCCACACCATCCCCGGCCCCGCCGAAACCAACCAAGACCTCTTCCCCGGCCTGGACAACATCAGATGGCACACACCGGGCGCTGGCACGCGACCACCAGCAGGCCCACCGCCGCCGACAAGTGACCGCACCCGCGCCAAACACGCCCGACGACGAGCCGAACGGGAAGCCAACCGACACCACCGCCAACGCCGCGACAGCCTCAACAGCGACGGCGACCCACCCTTCTAACGGCAGTCCTATCCGCTGATCGCGATCCCACCGCAGATGATCTCGCGGGGGCGCCGCAGGCTGCTCAGGTCTTGTCGGGGGTCGTCGTCGAGGATGAGGACATCGGCCCGATCGCCCTCGTCGTAGACGCCCTCCCCCAGCCACCGCCGGGCACCCGCGCTGGCGGCGTCGAGGGCCGCGGCGGGAGTCATGCCCATTGCGACGAGCGCGTCGATCTCGTCGACGATGCGACCGTGCTCGACGAAGCCACCGGCGTCGGTGCCGGCGAAGATCCGTACGCCGGCCTCCCGTGCGGCGGCCATCACCTCGCCCGAGCGCGCGTACAAATCGCGCATGGTGGCCTGGTACACCGGGAACCGGTCGGCACCGTCGGCGATCTCCGGGAAGTTCTCCAGCTGGATCATCGTCGGGACGAGGGCGATATCGCGACGGACCATCTCGTCGATCAGATCCGCGGTGAGCCCGGTTCCGTGCTCGATGCAGTCGAATCCGGCGGCGATCAGGTCGGGCAGGGCGTCGCGTCCGAAGACGTGCGCGGTGATCCTCGCCCCGGCTCCGTGTGCGGCGGCGACGGCGGCGTCGAGTTGCGCACGCGTCCAGAGCGGCGCAAGGTCACCGACGTCGCGGTCGATCCAGTCGCCGACGATCTTCACCCAGCCGTCCCCGGCCCGCGCCTGCACCGCCACCTCGGCGGCCAGATCATCGGGATCGACCAGGTCGACGCCGTAGTCGCGCAGGTACCGCTTCGGTCGGGCGATGTGCTTGCCGGAGCGGATGAACCGCGGACAACGGGGGTCGTCGTCGAGCGGGTGGGTGTCGAGCGGTGAGCCGACCTCCCGGATCAGTGTTGTACCGGCGGCGAGATCGGCTCGGGCGAACCCGCGCGCCTGGTCGACGGTGACGCCGAGACCCGGGGCGATACCGACATGGTTGTGCGCGTCGACCAATCCCGGGAGCAGCCACCCGTCGTCGGCGACGGTGACGGCGCCGGTCACCGGTTCGGTCGTGAACCGCCCGTCGACGATCCAGCGTTCGATCGGCTCACCGGTGAGCGCGTCGCGGCCCGCGACGCGCAGGGCACCGGTGCCGCTCATGCGCTACTTCTTCTTCCGCCCGTTCTCGTCGAACTGGGAGAAGTCGATGTCGGCCAGTCCCGGGGGCAGCTCGTCGAGCCCCGGCGGCATCGCCGAGAGGTCCGGCATTCCGCCGGGCATGCCCGGGAACGCCCCCGGCGGCATGCCGGGGAAGCCGCCGCGCATCTTCGGCTGGGTCGGGCCGCGGTTCTTGCCGCCGCGCTTGTTCTTCTTGCCGGCCTTGCCCTTCTTGCGGGTGTTCTTGCGCCCGCCGCCGGGTCCGCCCATTCGCCCGGTCATCGCGGCCATCTGCTTGCGCGCCTCGAAGAACCGGTCGACCAGCTGGTTGACCTCCGACACCGCGACCCCCGAGCCGTTGGCGATGCGCAGGCGGCGGGAGCCGTTGATGATTTTCGGATCGGCCCGCTCGGCGGGCGTCATGCCGCGGATGATCGCCTGGATCCGATCGAGCTGGGAGTCGTCGACCTGCGCCAGCGCGTCCTTCATCTGACCGGCGCCGGGCAGCATGCCGAGCAGATTCCCGATCGGACCCATCTTCCGGATCATCAGCATCTGCTGCAGGAAGTCGTCGAGGGTCAGCTCGCCGCCCATGATCTTGCTGGCGGCCTCTTCGGCCTCCTGGGCGTCGAAGTGCTGTTCGGCCTGCTCGATCAGCGAGAGGACGTCGCCCATGCCGAGGATGCGGCTCGCCATGCGATCGGGGTGGAAGACGTCGAAGTCCTCGAGCTTTTCACCGGTCGACGCGAAGAGGATCGGCTTGCCGGTGACCTCGCGGACGCTCAGTGCTGCACCGCCGCGGGCGTCGCCGTCGAGTTTGGTCAGGACGACGCCGGTGAACCCGACGCCCTCCTCGAAGGCCTGGGCGGTGGTGACGGCGTCCTGACCGATCATCGCGTCGACGACGAACAGGACTTCGTCGGGGTCGGTGGCGACGCGCACGTTCGCCGCCTGGGCCATCAGCTCGTCGTCGACGCCGAGTCGGCCCGCGGTGTCGATGATGACGGTGTCGTAGTGGTTGTCGCGGGCGTGCTCGACGCCGCCGCGCGCGACCTCGACCGGGTCGCCGGCGGACACGCCCATCTCACCCTCACCGCCGACGCTGGTGCCCGGGTGCGGCGCGTACACCGGCACCCCGGCCCGCTCGCCGACGATCTGCAGCTGGTTGACCGCGCCGGGACGCTGGAGGTCACAGGCGACGAGCAGCGGGGTGTGCCCCTGCTTTCCCAACCACGAGGCCAGCTTGCCGGCGAGCGTCGTCTTACCGGCGCCCTGGAGGCCGGCGAGCATGATCACGGTCGGCGGGGTCTTGGCCAGCGTCAGGCGGCGGGTCTCTCCGCCGAGGATGCCGACGAGTTCCTCGTCGACGATCTTGACGACCTGCTGGGCCGGGTTCAGCGCGCCGGACACCTCGGCGCCCTTGGCGCGCGTCTTCACCCGGTCGATGAAGGTGCGCACCACCGGCAGCGCGACGTCGGCCTCGAGCAGGGCCAGGCGGATCTCGCGGGCGGTCGCGTCGACGTCGGCGTCGGTGAGGCGGCCCTTGCCGCGCAGGTCCTTGAGGGCACCGGTCAACCGGTCAGACAGGGAGTCGAACATGGCGTCCAGTGTTCCACATCCGCGCCGCGGTCCGACGCCCGCCGGGCCCGACGATCAGGCCTGTGCGCAGGCCAGGGCGACCTGCTGGGCGATGAGCCGCCGACGTCGCTCGTCGACCGGGGATTCCCAGGTCAGCGCGAAGGTGTCGACCACGGTGCCGCCCATCGTGGTCACCGCGGCCCAGCGGATCGATCCACCCGACCGTTCGATGACCGACGACACGGCCGACAGGAGCCCGGGGCGGTCGGAGGCGCGCACCTCCAGCGTCGAGACGTCGTCGTGCAACCAGCGCACGACCGGCGGGGCGAGCACCGCCTGCGCGGGCACCCCGTCGCGCGGTGCCTTCGTGTCGCCGGTCGACCGCATCTGGGCGAGGCGGGCGGCGATGTCGACCGATCCGCCGAGCGCCCCTTTGAGGCGCTGGCGCAGCAGGCCGGCGGCCGGCGGATCGCCGTAGAAGGGGGCCACCGTGAACGTGTTGATCGCGGTGCCGTCGTCCGAGCGCACTGTCGCGCGCAACACCCGCAGGTCGGAGATTGCCAGCACGCCGGCCATCTTCGCCAGCACGCCGGCACCGTCGGGGGCGCTCATGGTGACCTCGAAGCGATGCTCCTGGTCGGTGGGCGTGATCTCGACGACGACCTCATCGGCGGTGAACCGGTCGATCTCCTCGGCGGACAACGGCTCCGGCTCGGCGACCTCCCCGCCGGCGATCAGCTCGGCGGTGTTGGCCACCAGCTTGCGGGTCAGCGATTCCTTCCAGTCGCTCCACACCCCGGGGCCGGTGGCCTGGGCGTCCGCCTCCGCCAGTGCGCCGAGCACTTCCAGCAGCACCGCATTGCCGCCGAGTTTGGCCGCGACGAACTCGGCGGTGGCCGGATCGTCGACGTCGCGTCGGGCGATGGTCTGGGCGAGCAGCAGGTGGTGGGCGACGATGTCGGCGAGGGTGTCGACATCCTCGGGCCACAGTCCGAGTCGGGTGCCGATGACCCGAGCCATCCGGGCGCCGATCTCGCTGTGGTCGCCGCCTCTCCCCTTGCCGATGTCGTGGACCAGCGCCCCGAGCAGCAGCAGGTCCGGCCGCGACACGCGCGTCGTGAGCGGTGCCGCATGGGCGACGGCTTCGAGCAGATGGCGGTCGACGGTCCACGCGTGGATGGCGTCGCGCGGCGGCAGGTCGCGGACGAAGTCCCACTCCGGGAACAACCGGCCCCACAGTCCCATCCGGTCCAGCGCCTCGACCGGGCCGAGCATGGCCGGGCCGGTGGCGAGTAGATCCATCAGGCTGTCGCGGATGCCACTGGGCCAGGTGCCGCGGATCTCCGGCGAATAGTCGGCGAGCCGGTGGAGCGTCGACGTGGAGATCGGCAGACCGGATCGCGCGGCCGCATTGGCGACGCGCAGGACAAGCCCCGGGTCGTGGCTGGGAATCGCGTCTCGGGCCAGCACCACCTCTCCCCCATGGGCGACGACCCCCTCGTCGAGGGGGCGTCGGACCGGGAGCAGTCCGCGCATCGACAGCCCGCGCCGCGGCACCGCGCCCTTGGCGGTGCGCAGCCCCACGTCCAGGGCGAAACCGATGGTGCGGGCCTCGTCGGAGATCAGTCGCGACAACGCGAACCGGTCACCCAGGTGCAGGGCCGACGCGATCTCGTCGGCGTCCTGGGCGCGCAGCTGTTCACGACCGCGGCCGGCCACACGGTGGAGTTCGGTGCGGACGTCCAGCAGCCGCCGGTAGGCGGTGCCCAGCCCGCCGCCGGGGGCGTCGTCGGAGGCGAGCCGCAGTCCGTCGGTGAGATGGGCCATCGCGAGCGCGTTGAGCAGTTGGACGTCGCGCAGGCCGCCGCGGCCGTTCTTGACGTCCGGCTCGCTCCGGTGCGCGACCTCCCCCGCACGGACCCAGCGCTGCTCGGCGTGTTCGATGAGTTGGGGCAGGCGGCGCGGGGCGTCCTTGCGCCACTGCTGGCGGATCTCGCCGATCAGCAGGTCGGACAAGTCCTCGTCGCCGGCGATGTGCCGGGCGTCGAGCAGGCCCAGCGCGGCGGACAGGTCGTCACCGGCGACGCGAAGCGCCTCCGGAACGGTCCGGACGCTGTGGTCCAAGCCGATGTTGGCGTCCCAGATCGGGTACCACAGCTGGTCGGCGATCTGGTGGACCTTGTCGACGTCGTCGCCGTCGTGCAGCAGTACCAGGTCCAGGTCGGAGTAGGGCAGCATCTCCCCGCGGGCGAGTCCCCCGACGGCCACCAGTGAGAATCCACTCCCCTCGACCACCCCCGAACGGCGCGCGGCGCCCGACAACCACAGCTCGAACAGATCCCCGAGGGCTCTGCGCAGGGCTGCGGCGTCGGGCACCGGCCGTTTGTCGGGTGCCAGGGCCGGGTTGCCGATCAGGGCGGCGCGGGCCCGGGCGAGATCGGTGGCCGGATTGGTCGACGGTTCTACGCTCATCTCTTCCGCCCCGGCCATCCGATCCCCGGCCTAGAGTGCCTCCGGTCCGCGTTCCCCGGTGCGGACGCGGACGACCGACTCCACCGGTGACACCCAGACCTTGCCGTCGCCGATCTTGCCCGTGCGGGCGGCTTCGACGATCGTGTCGACGACCTGGTCGACGATCCCGTCGTCGACGATGACCTCGATGCGCACCTTCGGGACGAAGTCCACGGAGTACTCCGCACCTCGGTAGACCTCGGTGTGTCCCTTCTGGCGGCCGTAGCCCTGGACTTCGCTGACGGTCATCCCGACGATCCCGGACTGCTCCAGTCCCGCCTTGATGTCCTCGAGTGTGAATGGCTTGACGATTGCGGTGATCAGTTTCATTCTCGATTTCCCTCTCGGTCTCTGTTGAGCCTAGTCAGGCCAAGTCGTAAGCGGTCTCGGCGTGTGCGGACTCATCGATACCGGTCATCTCGTCCTCTTCGCTGATCCGCCAGCCCATCGGCTTGAGGATGAAGGCGATGAGTGCGGTCATGATCCCGGTGAACACCAGCGCCGCCAGTGCGATGACCGTCTGGACGGCCAGCTGCTTGAGGTCGTGACCGTAGAACAGGCCCGTTTCCTTGGCGAGCAGCCCGATGCCGATCGTGCCCCAGAGGCCGGCGACCAGGTGGACGCCGACGACGTCGAGCGAGTCGTCGTAGCCGAGTTTGGTCTTCAGCGAGATCGCCAGGGCCGACAGGACACCGGCGACGACACCGAGGGCGATGGAGCCGATCGGGGTCAGTGCGGCACATGCCGGGGTGATGGCGACCAGGCCGGCCACGATTCCCGAGGCGGCGCCCACGCTGGTGGGGTGCCGGTCGCGGATCCATTCCACCGCGAGCCAGCCGATCATCGCCGCGGCGGTGGCGACGGTGGTGTTGACCCACACGAGGCCGGCGGTGCCGTCGGCGGCGAGCTCGGAGCCGGCGTTGAAGCCGAACCAGCCGAACCACAGGAGTGCAGCGCCCAACATCACGAACGGGATGTTGTGCGGCCGGTAGGCCACCTTGCCGAAGCCCTTGCGGGCACCGATGATCAAGACCAGCACCAGGGCCGCCATACCGGCGTTGATGTGGACGACGGTGCCGCCGGCGAAGTCGATCGGTGCGACGTTGGTGGTGACTTCTTTGGTCGCCGGGTCGGTCGTCGTGCCGAACATCTTGGCCGCGAGGCCGTCGGTCGAGCCCGACAACAGGCCCCCGCCCCACACCATGTGCGAGAGCGGGAAGTAGACCAGGGTCGCCCAGACGCCGGAGAAGACCAGCCACGTCCCGAAGGACACGCGCTCGGCGAGCGCGCCGCTGATCAGCGCCACCGCGATGACCGCGAAGGTCAGCTGGAAGGCGAGGAACACGATCGCGGGGATCGATCCGGTCGAGGAGTTGAGCACCACGTGCGTGGCGTCACCGACCTTCTTGGTCTCCATCAGCTGGTCGGAACCGAACAACTTGAAGGGGTTGGAGAAGATCCCCCAAATGTCCTTGTCGCCGGTGATTCCGTTGCCGAAGGACATCGAGAAGCCCCACAGCACGTAGATGATGCCGACGACGCCGATCGTCCCGAAGGACATCATCATCATGTTCAGGACGGACTTCCCTCGGGAAAGTCCGCCGTAGAAGAACGCCAGCGCCGGTGTCATCAACAACACCAGCGAGGCGCTGATCAAAACCCACGCCGTATTTCCGGTATCCGCAGCGCCGAACATGTTGTCCGGCAGTGCCATCACGGTTTCTGCCACCACGGGCCATCCTCCTTGGTCTCTACACACTTGGGTGCTCCAGTGCTGAGAGCAAGGTTGCTAGCCGGCTGTTACCCCGACAGTGCCCGTGATGTTTCGACGGCGTGAACGCTTCGCCGAGGGTTGTTTCGCCTCCGTTACACGCGTCTGCGCGGTGCCGAAGAAGGCCTCAGAGCAGTGCGTCGACGAAGGCGGCGGGGTCGAAGGGGGCCAGGTCGTCGGCACCCTCTCCCAGGCCCACCAGCTTCACCGGCACCCCGAGCTCCTCCTGGACGGCGAACACGATGCCGCCCTTGGCGGTGCCGTCGAGCTTGGTGAGCACGACGCCGGTGATGTCGACGACGTCGGCGAAGACGCGGGCCTGGGTGAGCCCGTTCTGCCCGATCGTGGCATCCAGGACCAGCAGCACCTCGTCGACGGCGGCCTTCTTCTCGACGACGCGCTTGACCTTGCCCAGCTCGTCCATCAGGCCGGTCTTGGTGTGCAGCCGTCCGGCGGTGTCGATGATGACGACGTCGACGCCGGTGTCGATCCCCGTGGACACGGCGTCGAAGGCGACCGACGCCGGGTCGGCACCCTCCTTGCCGCGCACAGTGTCCGCGCCGACGCGCTCGCCCCACGTCTGCAGCTGGTCGGCGGCGGCGGCGCGGAAGGTGTCGGCCGCGCCCAGCAGCACCCGACGGCCGTCGGCGACGAGCACGCGCGCCAGCTTGCCGGTGGTCGTGGTCTTGCCGGTGCCGTTGACGCCGACGACCAGGACGACGGCGGGCCGGCCGTCGTGCGGCAGGGCCTTCACCGAGCGGTCGAGCTCGGGGTGCAGCTGCTCGGTGAGCACCTTGGTGAGCAGGGCGCGCGCATCGGCGGAGGAGGTGACGCTGTTCGTCGCGAGTTCCGCGCGCAGCTTGTCGGTGATCGCGGTCGTCGACGCGGTGCCGACGTCGGCCATCAGCAGCGTGTCCTCGATCTCCTCCCAGGAGTCCTCGTCGAGGTCGCCGCCGCCGAGGAGCCCCAGCATGCTCTTGCCCAGCGCCCCCTGCGAGCGGGCCAGACGGCCGCGCAGGCGCCCCAGTCGCCCGGCGGTGGGCTCGATCTCGTCGAGCGCGGGTGTCGTCGCCTCGGTGGCGGGTTCCGGCTCGTCGGGCACCTGCGGTGCCTCGTTCACCTGCGCCTCGGGCGGCGACACGGGCTCGATCGTCGGCGGAGCCGCCGGCGTGACCGGTTCCGGCTCGAGGGTGGCGGTGTCGCCGCCCTGGCCGAAGTCGAACCCGGCCTTGGTCTGGTACGTACTCCGATCCGCCTGCTCGATCGCCTTGTCCTGCGGCGGGGCGATCGACACGCGACGACGGCGCGCGAGGACCAGGCCGAGGACGACGAGGGCGAGGAGCGCCAGGACGACGACAATCGCGATGATGATCGGAGTTTCCACTGTTCTCCCCTGCTAGTCGGCGGCGGTCGCCGAACCGGTGGTCACGAGGTTCTGGCCCCGCAGGCGCTGCGAGATCACCTGGGTGATGCCGTCGCCGCGCATACTCACACCGTAGAGGGCGTCGGCGACTTCCATCGTCGGCTTCTGGTGCGTGATCACGATGAGCTGCGATTTCTCCCGCAGCTGCTCGAACAATCCGATGAGGCGCCGCAGGTTGGTGTCGTCGAGCGCGGCCTCCACCTCGTCCATCACATAGAACGGGGACGGGCGCGCGCGGAAGATCGCCACGAGCATTGCGACGGCCGTCAACGACTTCTCGCCGCCGGACAGCAGCGACAGGCGCTTGACCTTCTTGCCCGGTGGCCGCGCCTCGACCTCGACGCCGGTGGTCAGCATGTCGCCGGGATCGGTGAGCACCAGGCGGCCCTCGCCGCCGGGGAACAGCCGGGCGAAGACCTCGGTGAACTCCCGCTCGACGTCGGCGTAGGCCTCGGTGAACACCTCGAGGATGCGGGCGTCCACGTCCTCGACGACCTGCAGCAGATCGGCGCGCGCGGCCTTGACGTCCTCGAGCTGCGCGGACAGGAAGTTGTAACGCTCCTCCAGTGCCGCGAACTCCTCCAGTGCGAGCGGGTTGACCTTGCCGAGGGTGTTGAGGTCCTTCTGCGCCTGCTTCGCGCGGTTCTCCTGGGTGGCGCGGTCATAGGGCATCGGGGCGGGGGCGACGACGAGTTCGCCGCGCGCCTTGGCCTCCTCGTACTCGGCCATCTCCAGTGCGGACGGCGGCATCGGAACGTCGGGGCCGTACTCGGCGATGAGGTCCTCGGGCGTGATCGCGAACTGCTCGGCGATCTGCTCCTCCAGCTGCTCGATGCGCATTGCGGCCTGCGCCTTGGCGACCTCGTCGCGGTGGACCGCGTCGCGCAGCCCGTCGAGCTGGCTCGTCAGCGTCGTCACCTTCGCCTTCAACTCGCCGACGGTCTCGGTGTGCGCGACGCGCACCTGCTCGAGATGGTCGCGCGCCGACTGGGCCTGCTGGACCGCACCGGTCAGGCGCTCGGCGACCTTGGCGCCCGACTCGGCGACCGCCGCGGCGACGGTGGCCGCGTGACGGCGGGTCGCGTCGGCCTTGCGCGCCCGTTCGCGAGTCGAACCGTTCGATGCCGACTGCGATCCGGGTTTCGGGCGCAAGGCCGAGCGCTTCGCGCACTTCAGTGCGGCAAGTCTCGA
>NZ_JASGER010000106.1:0-3079 GCF_047606305.1 Gordonia sp. (in: high G+C Gram-positive bacteria)
GCCAGCTCCCCGCCCGCCGCACCTGCCGCACCCGGCCCGGCGGTCGCCCGCTCGACGCCCCCGCCGGTCGACCTGCTCCCGCTCGCGCACGGCGACTTCAGCGCCTACGAGTACCTGGAGACCGAGGTGCGACCGGGAGCGATCGGGATCGCGCCGACCGCGGACGGCGTGCGGTTGACCTGGGACCGGTACCCGGGCGGGCCGACCGTCCTGTACCGGGTCGTGTCGGGCGACGGCACCGTCGCACCGTACAAACCGGAGGCCGGCGAACTGCTGGCGGTCACCACCGGGACCGCGGTCGAGGACACGCGCTTTCTGACCACGGCGGTGCGGCACTACCAGGTGTGGGTCCACGTCGGCGCGGACGAGGCGTCAGCGCGCGCCGCGCAGGCGGTGAAGTGGAGCCAGGGCGAGGACATCAGCCCGGTCGAGGACATGCAGCTCACCGAGGACGAGGGTCGCGTCGTCGGCGAGTGGTCGGTGTTCCCCGGGACCCGCGCGGTCCGCATCTTCCGCATCCCGCTGGACACCGGGGGACCGGTCACCACCGATCCGAGTTTCCAGATCTGCGTCAACGAGGCGAACCTCACCGGGTTCGTCGACCCGGACGCGCCCCGCGGCCGCCGATTCCTCTACCGGGCCCAGGCCGAGGTCCCGGTCGGCGACTCCCTGCGGCTGTCGCGGCCCGCGCAGCAGGAGATCCTGGTCTCGGTCAGCCTCACCCCGATCAGTGACCTCGACGTCGCGATCAGTGACAACAACTCCGAGTTCAACCTGTCCTGGGGCACCCCCGAGGGCGATCAGGAGATCCGCGTCTACCGCTTCCAGCAGCCGCCCCCCGCCGGACTCGAGCGCGAGGACCTGCCCGTCGAGGCGCTCGAGGTCCAGGGTTTCACCGAGGAGACCCGCGTGCGGCACCCGGTGAAGACCGGCGACGACCCGAGTCGGTCGCAGATGGCCGGTGTGCCGTGGCCGGCCGGGTGGGACCGTGCGTACCTCACGCCCGTCGCGGTGGGCGCCGGCAAAGCGCGGATCGGTCAGACGCGTGTCCTCGCCCGTCCGCTGCCGGCCGTCGACGATCCGCGCATCGTCGAGCGCTTCCACTGCGAGATGATCACCTTCGGCTGGCCGCGCGGCGCCGCCGCCGTGCGCGCCTACGTCGGCCAGCACGGCGCCCCGCCCGCCCAGTTGTGCCAGGGCCGGCCCTTCGGCGAGGTCAGCGCCGAGCAGTTCGAGCGCGACGGCGCGCTGATCCTGTCGCGCAACCTCAACAAGACCGGCTGCCAGGTCGCCGTCGTCGCGGTCTCGTACTCGGCGGGCCGGGAGATCACCGGGGAGCCGGTGGGCATCGACTATCCCGGGCTCGCCCGGATCGCCTACGACTTGGACCCGGACCCGCAGGCGGCCCCCGGCCAGCGCCTGGTGCGGTTGATCCTGCAGAGCGAGTCACCGGTGCCCGACGTCCCGCCGCTGGTGCTGGTCCACAATCCGCGCCGACTGCCGCTCGACCCGACCGACGGTCGCACGCTCCGCGTGTACGACCGCACCAGTCGGTTGGTCCCGCACTGCCAGATCGTCGGTGAGTTGGCGGCCGTTCGGCAGGCCACCGAGTGGCGCGCCGACCTGACCGGGATGGGCGGCTACGTCCGACTGTTCGTGCACGGCCAGCCGCGCGGCGGCCGCCCGATCGCGATCCTCGACCCTCCGATGGCACGGCTGTGGGTGCCGCCGCCGGCGCGAGCGCAGGCACAGTGGTGAGTCCATGGCCGATCTGACCAAGCGCCCGGAGGATCGTGCGCCGACCTCCGGCGGCGTCGACCTCACGCGCAGCGCGCCCGCGCCGCAGGCGGGGCGGTATGCCCAGTTCACCTACACCTCCTTCGACGCCACGACCGCCGGCGGTGCCGTCGCGCCCGGACAGCGCGGCCACGGCGGCGGCTGGCAGGTCAAGCAGGTGCTCGGCAACCTCGACCCCGCCTACGTGGACGAGCTGGCCGCGCGCATCGTCACGCGGTTCGACCTCGAACCGCCGCTGCCCGGGTTCCCGACCCCCGAGCAGATCGTCGGCCGGCCGGCGCGGCTGAGTTACGTCGCGACCGCCGGTCCGACGGGTTGGCGCGGCGCCTACTGGCACACCGTCGATGCCGGGCGCGACGGCAGCGGTCGGCCGGGCAACGTCTTCGCGCACATCCTGGCCGACGCGCACTCGGATGCCGACGGCCGCCCGATCGACCTGTGGCGCTGGTCGGGATGGCTGGCGCCGTACGGCCCCGACGAGGTGAAGGCGGCGGAGCTGGCCGAGCCGATGCCGCCCCGCGCGGCGAATCCGGCGCTCTCGAACCCGGCGGTGATCGCCTTCCTCCTGGATCCGGGACACGACCGGGTGAGCGTGTTGCGGGTGCTGCTCGACGCCGTCTCGGCGCGGTTGTCCGGCGAGGCCGCCGGTCCGGCGGCGCTGGCCGTCGACTTCGTCGACGCCGCGGCCCACGACCGCGCCGCCGTGTGGATCGCGGCCGTCAGCAGCCTGCTCACCCCGATCGGTGCGCGACGGTTCTGCTGGTCGACCCACGAGTCGCCGGAGGCGGTCGCGGGGGGAGCGGCGGCCGACCTGCACCTGGTGGCCGTGCCGAAGAACCGCGTCGGCGACGTCGCCGGTCAGGTGGTCGTGGTCGACGAGCACGAGGAGCCCTATCTCGGCGACCCGGGTTCGGAGCACCGTGTCGCCGCCGGCGTCGTCCCGGCGACCCCGTTGTCGGTCCTGGCCGAGGCGGTGTTCGCCGATGAGCACACCGCGCGCCGGGTGCTCGCCCGCCGGGACGAGGTCGCGGCCCAGTTCGAGACCGACGGGTCCCCGGCGCTCGCGCCCGAGTGGCCGTTGGCGGTCGCGGTCCTGGAGATCCCCGAACTCGCCGAGTTCCACGAGGACGCCGCCGAGGTCGTCGTCGACGACGCCCCGGACGGCGTCGAGCAGGTCGCGTGGGCACGTGACCTGGTCGGCGGGACCCTCGCCTCCCGCCCGCCCACGCCCGACGCCGCGATGCGCCGCCTGGGTCGCGCCCACCGGCGCGGTCGGGGCACC
>NZ_JASGER010000107.1:0-48257 GCF_047606305.1 Gordonia sp. (in: high G+C Gram-positive bacteria)
ACCCGCGCGACCGCGTCGACGGCCCGCCGGTTCTCGGCGGCGCACTCGGCGAGCCAGGCCGACCGCGGCGTGCCGGTCGGCTCGGCGCGCGTCCCGGTAGAGTAGACGTTGCCCGACACGTCCGGCCAGCGCGGGCCGGTCGTGATCGCGTGCACCCGGACCTCGGGGTCGGCGAGCAGACGCGCGATGCCGCGATGCAGGGTCGGGCGACCGCAGATGATGGCCTGCTGCGGTTTGACCCCACCCAGGGCGAGTGGATGCATCGGGTTGTCGGGCACCGGCGCGGTGGGCTCGGCGATGGTCGGCAATCCGGTCAGCTCGGGGTTGACCCCCGCTCCGTGCCCGGCGACGACGACGGTGTCCAGGCTCAGGTCGATGGGCACCGGGATGTCCAGGCGCCCGGCCGGCGCCTGCGTCCACGGCAGCCCGTCGGGGCGGCCGGTGAAACCGGCGAGGTCGTCGGCACCGTCGCCGTCACCGGTTTCGGGCACCAGCGGCTCGCGCAGCGGGATGTCGAACTGGACGGGACCGGCGTTGCCGGTGCGGGCGCCGCGCGCCGCGGCCAGCACCCGGCCGACCGCCGAGCGCCACTGGCTGTTGGTGTCGACGCCGTCCTCGGCCAGCCCGATGCTGATCGCCGCACGGACCTGCGTGCCGAACAGGCCGAACTGCTCGACCGTCTGATTGGCGCCGGAGCCGAGCAACTCGTACGGGCGGTTGGCGCTCAGCACGATCAGCGGCACCCGGGCGTAGTTGGCCTCGAAGACCGCCGGGCCGACGTTGGCGACCGCGGTTCCGCTGGTCAGCACGATGGGGACCGGTCGGCGCGAGGCGACCGCCAGGCCCAGCGCGAGATAGCCCGCCGACCGCTCGTCGATCCGCACGTGCAGGCGGATCCGCCCGTTCGCGTCGGCGGCGTGCAGTGCGAAGGCGAGCGGTGCGTTGCGCGACCCGGGGCACAACACGGCGTCGGTCACTCCCCCGCGGATCATCTCGTCGACGATCACCCGGGCCTGCAGCGTCGACGGATTGATCGGCATGGGACAAGTCTGTCACGCCTAGAATCGCGGGGGTGGTCTCCACCCTCCTGTCGATCACCTTCGCCTGCGGCCTGTTCATCGCCGCGGCGCACGTGGTGAACACCCGCTTCACCGCACCCGTCTACGACGCGATCGCCAACCTCCTCGCCTTCGGTTGTGCGACGGCGGCCTCCGCGCTCCTGCACCATTGGGTGCCCGCTGCACTGTCGGCCTTCGCATTCTTATGCTGGGTCGCGCTCGCGGTCCGCACCGCCACCCGACGGGCCGGTCGGACAGCGGCTTGATCGGCGTATCCGCGTTTTTCGACCAGCCACACCGCGGTCAGACCACAATCGGGGCATGGGCTTCTACGGGGACCGGATCCTGCCGCACGTCGTGCAGCTCACCTGCGGGATGCCGGCGATGCGCAAGATCCGCCGCAAGGCGACGGCGGGGTTGCACGGCGACATCGTCGAGATCGGCTTCGGCTCGGGTTCCAACGTCGGCTGCTACCCCGACGAGGTGACGTCGGTGACCGCGATCGAGCCGTCGGACACGGCGTGGACGATGGCCGCGCCGCGCGTGGCCGAGAGCGCGGTGCCGGTGACCCGCGGCGGTCTCGACGGCCAGCGGCTGCCCTTCGACGACGACACCTTCGACGCGGCGCTGTCGACGTACACGATGTGCACGATCCCCGACCTTCCCGCGGCCCTGGCCGAACTGCGCCGCGTCGTGAAGCCGCACGGCACGCTGCACTTCCTCGAGCACGGTCGCGCACCCGACGAGGGTGTCCGCCGTTGGCAGCGCCGGATCGAACCGGTGCAAAAGCGGCTCGGCGGCGGCTGTCACCTGACCCGCGACATCCCCGCGCTACTCGCCGACGCGGGGTGGGAGCCGGTCGAGCTGGAGCAGTTCTATGCCACGAAGACCCCGCGGACCTTCGGCGCCCTGAGTCTGGGCGTCGCCCGTCCGGCGTGAGTGCCCGACGAGGTGTTCAGGTTCTCGTTGCCCGCCGGTAACCCAAACGTGGGTCACCGGTACCCGCTTGCGGCAGGATTCCTCGGACCGAGGAAAGTGGATCACCGTGAGCGAGACAGCCGTGCGGCGCCCTGAACAGGCGGCCCGCCGCAAGCATCCCAGTGGCCCCAAGAGCGTCCAGGAGTACATCGACGAGACGCCGACCTGGGAAGACGGCACGCCCGCGATGGCGACGCCCCTGACCCGGATGCAGTGGTTCATCTGGGCGCTGGCCGCGACCGGCAAGTTCTTCGAGGGCTACGTTGTCTTCGTGGCCGGCGTGGCCCTGCCGCTGATCACCTACGAGTTCAACCTCACCTCGCTGCAGAAGGGCCTGGTCAGTTCGGCCTCGCTCGCCGGCATCCTGCTCGGCGCCAGCCTCCTGGGGAACCTGTCGGACCGGCTCGGCCGCAAGGAGGTGTTCGTCGGCGAGATGGCACTGTTCGCCGTGTTCCTCCTGGGGGTCGCGCTGAGCCCCAACCTCACGGTCCTGCTCCTGTGCCTGCTGTTCGTCGGCGTCGCGCTCGGCTGCGACTATCCGACGGCGCACGTGATGATCTCCGAGTGCAGCCCGACCCGGCTGCGCGGCCGCCTGGTGTTGAGCGCCTTCGGCTTCCAGGCCGTCGGCGCGGTGGCCGGCACCTTCGTCGGGTACGTCGTGTTGAGCACGTCGACCTCACAGGGCGACTGGCGACTGATGTACTTCATCGCCGTCCTCCCCGCCGCGCTCGTGGCGGTCGGCCGCCTGTTCGTGGTGCAGAGTCCGCACTGGCTGATCGCCAAGGGCCGCGTCGACGAGGCCCGCGCGGCCACGCGCCACCTGCTCTCACGCGTCCCCGCCTACCCGTCGGACATCGAGCTGCGCGCCAACCGCGACGCGGAGGACGAGGGGCGCACCCGGGTCCGCGACCTCTTCGGCCCCAAGTACCGCCGCGCCACGATGTTCGCCTCGATCCCGTGGTTCCTGCAAGACCTGAGCACCTACGGCATCGGCATCTTCACCCCGGTGATCATCGCCACGACCGCCGGCGGCGCCGCCAAGCCGGAGGACCCGCGCAACATCGCCGAGGTGGTCCACGCCGACGCCATCGGTGCGCGCGGCGGCGTGCTCATCGACCTGTGTCTGCTCGTCGGCGTCGTGATCGCCTTCTTCCTGGTCGACGGCGTCGGTCGCATCCGGCTGCAGGTCGTCGGCTTCGTCGGATGCGCGATCGGCCTGCTGGCCGCCTCCCTGTCCCACTTCGCCGACGGCACCACCGGGATGATCGTGCTGTTCGCCGGCGTGATGGTGTTCAACGTGATGACCAACGTCGGGCCGAACACCCAGACGTACGTCATCGCCGGCGAGGTCTTCCCCACCGAGGTGCGGGCCACCGGCGCCGGTCTGGCCGCCTCGTTCGCGAAGGTGGGCGCGGTGATCGCCGCCTTCCTGTTCCCGATCATGTTGAAGGACATCGGCACCCAGTGGCTGCTGCTGGCGCTGGTCGGGGCGTCGCTGCTCGGAGCGGTTGCGACCTGGAAGCTGCGCATCGAGACGCGCGGCGTGAGCCTCGAGCACCTGTAGCCCCATAGCGCCGTCGCCTCCCCGGCGAGCCGATACGCTGGCGCCATGAGCCGCGAATTCGACATCGTTGTCTTCGGCGCCACCGGTTTCGTCGGTGAGCTGACCGCCACGTACCTGGCCGACTCGGCACCGACCGGCACGCGCATCGCGCTCGCCGGGCGCTCGGAGTCCAAGCTGGCCGCGGTCCGCGACCGTCTCGGGTCCCGGGCCGCCGATTGGCCGCTCATCGTCGCCGACGCCGACCGGCCGTCGACGCTCGACGAGATGGTCGCGCGCACGCAGGTCGTCTGCACGACCGTCGGGCCGTATCTCAAGTACGGCGAGCCGCTGGTGACCGCCGCCGCCAGCGCGGGCACCGACTACGTCGACCTCACCGGCGAGGTCCCGTTCGTGCGCTACTCGATCGACAAGGCCGGGGAGACCGCCGCGGCCACCGGCGCACGCATCGTCCACGCCTGCGGTTTCGACTCGGTTCCCTCCGACCTGGGCGCCTACCTGGTGTTCCGGCAGGCGCAGCAGGACGGTGCCGGGACGCTCGGCAAGACGACGATGGTCGTCCAGTCGATGCGCGGCGGGGCGTCCGGCGGCACCGTCGACTCGGTGCGCGTGATCGCCGAGCAGGCCCGCGAACCCGACACCCGCCGGGTGCTGCTCAATCCGCAGGCCCTCTCCTCCGGACCGAATGAGATGGTGCACGCCGACCTGCGCTCGGAGCCGAGCGACGCCGCGATCGTGCGCGCGTCGACGATCGACCCGTCGCTGCGCGGGACCTGCGCACCGTTCTTCATGAGCTCGTTCAACACGCGAATCGTGCGACGGTCGAACTCCCTGCTCGACTACGGCCCGGACTTCCGCTACGGCGAGGTGATGGCCGTCGGCGGCGTCCCGGTGGTCTCGGCGATCGCGTCGGCGGCGGTGGCCGGCGGGCTCGGCATCGGCATGGGGCTGATGGCCCTGCGCCCGACGCGCGCCCTGCTGGACCGGGTGCTGCCCAAGCCCGGCACCGGGCCGAGCGAGAAGGCCCGCGACAAGGGGCACTTCACGACGCAGACCTTCACCACGACCTCCAGCGGGCGGCGCTACCGCAGTGAGATGGTCGCGCAGGGCGACCCCGGCTACAAGGCGACCGCGGTGATGCTCGGCGAGTCCGCGCTGGCGCTGGCCCTCGACCGCGACAAGCTGCCCGACCGCTCCGGTGTGCTCACCCCGGCCGTCGCGATGGGCGACGTACTCGTCGACCGGTTGAACGCCGCCGGCTTCAAGGTCGGCGTCAAAGAACTCTGAGGCGTCAGCGCTTCATCGACACTTCGATACCGCCCTGCCCGGGGACGGTCACCGACTGGAACGGTCCGTCCGGGTCCCGCACGTAATCGGTGTAGGCACGGTATTGGCTCGCTCCGCTGACGACGTTGTCGCAGACGACGAGTGCACCGCGGCGCAGCTTGGGCTCGAGGATCCGCAGCGCCGGCTCGGCCATCGGGATCCAGATGTCGACGAGGACGAAGTCGATCGGCCCGTCGACGGTGGGCAGCGTCTCGCGCAGATCCCCCGCCAGGATCTCGGCGAAGTCGCCGACGCCGGCCTCGTCGAGGTGACCGCGGGCGGCGGCGACCTTGCCCGGTTCGTGCTCGGTACCGATCACCACGCCGCGCTCGCCCGGCGACTCGGCCAGGTTGTCGCGGATCGCGGCGGCCAGGTAGATCGTCGACACCCCGTACGACGTCCCGACCTCCACGACGCGGCGGGCATCAGCGGACCGGCAGAGCAGGTAGCAGAGCGCGGCCTTCTCCGGATCGAGGGCGACGTACTTGTCGGCCAACCATTTGCGGCCCGGCTCGCCGGTCGTCGGATCCCAGGTGCCCTCGCGGACGCGGCTCCGCACGGCATGGCCGATCATCGGCAGCACGGCAGGCAGTTGTTGGCGCTTGCTCGCCGTGAGTAACCGGTCGGCGACGGCCTGTGATCGGGGGTCCAGCGGCGATGGCGCGAGTTTGCCCATGGACCAACCCTACACCCCGTACTTAGGTAAGCCTAAGTAGTAATCAGGGCTGTCCGGGTCGCAGCGCGATGAACAGCGACTCGATGTCGGCGCACAGGCGGTCGCCGTCGTGCAGCGTGCCGGCGACGAACAGTTTGCGCCCGTCGCGCTCGGCGACCCACGCCTTGATCTGCAGCTTGGTGTTGAGCGGGGTCAGCGACCGGTAGTTCACCTTGAGGTAGGCGGTGCGGCACACGCCGTCGACGGCCAGGGCGGCCGCCATGCCGCCGATGTCGTCGAAGGCCACCGCGACCTGCCCGCCGTGGGCGACGCCGTTGCCGCCGAGGTGGTACGGCCGGAACCACACGACGCCCTCGACGCCGTCGGGCCCGGCGGTAGTGAGGTCGTAGGGCGGGAGCGTGATGTTGCCGCGCGCGGGCAGGTCGACGCGCGTGCCCGCCGGGGTGGTCCACTCGTCGACGAGGTGCTCGTCGAGCTTGGCGTTGAGGTCCTTGAGCGTCGCGATGGCCTCCTGCGCAAGCTCGTCGGTCGGGCACGCGTAGCGAACCTTGTCCATCAGCGTGCGGACCTGCTCGTTGAACTCGGCGTAGTGGGGCCCGCCCCGCTCGGTGGAGATCGCAAGATCCGGGCGGAAGCCGCCCTCGTGGGAACCATCGCTCATTTCCTCACGTTATCGTCTGCCCTCGAGCGCGGTTTACGCTGGGCGCCATGAGCGACTCCAACCCGTTCGACCCCGCCCAGTGGCGCCCCGTCCCCGGCTTCGCGGACCTGACCGACATCACCTACCACCGCCATGTGGGAGAGGGGCGGGCCAACGGCATCGTGCGCATCGCCTTCGACCGGCCGGAGGTGCGCAACGCGTTCCGCCCGCACACCGTCGACGAGCTGTACCGGGCACTGGACCACGCGCGTCGCACCCCCGACGTCGGAACCGTGCTGCTCACCGGGAACGGGCCGTCGCCCAAGGACGGCGGCTGGGCGTTCTGCAGCGGCGGTGACCAGCGGATCCGTGGGCGCTCGGGCTACCAGTACGCCACCAGCCATGACGACGACGTCGAGGCGGCCGGGCGCGAGGGCGTCGACGAGGCGCGGGTGAAGGCCGAGGGCGGGCGTCTGCACATCCTCGAGGTCCAGCGACTGATCCGGACCATGCCCAAGGTCGTGATCGCGGTCGTCAACGGCTGGGCGGCCGGCGGCGGGCACTCGCTGCACGTCGTCGCCGACCTCACGCTCGCCTCCCGGCAACACGCGCGGTTCAAGCAGACCGACGCCGACGTCGGCTCCTTCGACGCCGGCTACGGCAGCGCGTACCTGGCCAAGCAGGTCGGCCAGAAGTTCGCGCGGGAGATCTTCTTCCTCGGCGAGGCCTACGACGCCCAGACGATGCACGCGATGGGCGCGGTGAACCGCGTCGCCGACCACGCCGAGCTGGAGGACCTGGCCATCGAGTGGGGCCGCGCGATCAACTCCAAGTCGCCGACTGCGCAGCGCATGCTGAAGTTCGCGTTCAACCTCGCCGACGACGGTCTGATGGGCCAGCAGGTGTTCGCCGGTGAAGCCACGCGCCTGGCGTACATGACCGACGAGGCGGTCGAAGGGCGCGACGCCTTCCTGGAGAAGCGTCCGCCCAACTGGGACGACTACCCGTACTACTACTGACGCCGCCTCACGCGGGAGAGACGATCGGACCAGCGGCGTCGTGTCTCTCGTCGCTCGGCGGCATGGACCTTGCGCTCGTACCGCGCGTGGCGAAGATCCGAGCAGTCTCGCCGCGGAACGCGGGGATAGTCGGCGGCCCCAGCGCCGGGAAGCAGCTGCACGACGGTGATGACGACGCATTGCGCCAGCCACCAGAACCACGCGGCGACGAGCCTCGGCGTCGACCGACGATCGGGAATCTCGCCCATGACAGCCGAGCGTAGCGGCGAGCCGGTCCTACGCCGGTTCGCGGTGGCGCGCGTCAGGCGCGTCGTCGACCATCTGGTGCTCGACGCCGTAGTCCGCGCGCATCCGGTCCATCTCGACGTCGCGCAGGCGGTAGCCGCGGCGGATCAACCGCTTGCGCCCACCCAGCGCGAGCACCCGCACCCGGCCCGAGGCGGCCATCAACGGCTCGGCCGCACGCATCAGGGGTTCGAGCCGGGTCCGTGGGATCCGGAGCTGGTCGGCCTGCTCGTCGCCGAGGAAGACCCGCTGCATGCCGCGCGTCAGGGTGGTCGCCAGCGGCCTGGTCAGCCGGTCGGGACCGGGCAGTGCGCCGGCGAGCTCGGGTACCAGGTAGTCGTCGGTGAGGGCGTCGACGAAGGCGATGTCGTCGGCGCTGGGCCCGGGCGAGGTGAGTCGGTACAGCCCCTCGATCCGGACGTAATCCTCGGCGCTACGGGGATTGAGGTGGTCGTCGACGCCGACGACGTGCCCGACGTACCGCCACAGGTGGTAGATGTCGGCGAGCTCGGCGTCGGTGAACCGGACCCCGACCCTGCCCATCGCGTCAAGGGCGATGTGGCCGAACTCGGCCATCGTGAACGCCATGTACGGCTGCGGGATCGGCGCACCCCACCGCTGCTCGTCCCACCGTCCGGCCAGACGCAGACCGCGGCGGACGTGGGCGTGGATGATCCGCACGCGCACGGTGTAGGCGAACCCCTCGCCGTCGCGGCGCATCCCGCCCGGCGTCGCGACGCGGCGCAACCACTCCCCGACCTCCACCGACCGCACCGCCGGCTGCGACACGTAGCGGCCGCTCTGGACCAGCGGCATGCCGGCGACGGTGTTCACCGCTCCGCGCAGCAACGACGCCGCTCCGAGGACGAAGCCGAAGGCGGCGGTGTGCTGGACGAGGGCGTCGGCGGCGCGCGCCATCGCATCGTGGTCGACCCACGACGGCTCGTCGTCGAGTAAGGCGAACAGTGCACGCAGCGACTCGGGGGCGTCGGGAAGGGCATCGATGCCGTCAGTGAGGGCCGTGGCGACGGCCCCGGTCGCCGACCCCGATGCGTACCGGTCGGCGACGACGGCGTCGGCGAGGGGATCGGCATCTGCCATGGCGTCGAGCCAGCGCCGGCCGGCCTCGCCATACCGGCGGATCGCCTCATCGGTCCGGACCAGGTCGGTCGGCGGCCGTCGCGTCATCGCCCCAGTGAACCATTTTTGATCACGCGCGTAGCCCGAAGTGGGGAACCCGAGGCGCGCGAGTGAGGCAACCCACGGTTCACCTGGCCGCGGAGTTAGGTTAGCCTGACCCTCATGACTTCACGCTTGAATCGCACGGCGCCGCTGGCCGGTGTCGCCCTCGCCGCCGCCCTGTCCCTCGGTTCGATCGTCGCGCCGCATGCCGCCGCCGCACCCTCACCGGCACGTCCGGGGCCCGCGGTACCGCAGCCTGCCGGCTACACCATCAAGGGCTACAGCGTCGGCGTCGGCAATGAGCGCGGCGGTAACTACCGTGGCTCTATCGACCCGCAAACCGGTGACCTGTGGATGACTCAGGCGGAGCCGATGAGCGGCGCCACTCGGTCGGACCTCCTGAAAATCGATCCGAACACCATGACCGTCAAGAAGCGGTTCAGCGTGATCGAGCCCGCCAACACCGGCGGTCACGGCAAGTACGGCGTGCAATACGAGATCAAGGTGCCCAAGACCGGCAACGTTGTCTGGACCACGGCCGCCGCCGCCAATGGCGGTGAAGCCAACGTGTGGGACAAGACCACCGGCAAGCGGGTCGCCCGCCTGACGAACCTGTCGCACGCACACTGGGTAGATTTCGCCGAAGGTCTTCGCGTCGCCATCGTCTCGACCACCAGTGGCCTGTCGTTCTTCGACATGGACACCTACGCGCGCCTCGGGGACTGGAAATTCCCCGGCAGCGGCAAGAAGCTCGGCGCCGGCTTCGCGATCACCAATTCCGACGCCAACGGTGCCACCGTCTCGGTGACCTCGTACTACCGCGACCTCAGCCAGCTGCGCATCACCCGCAGCGGCGGCAAGGTGGCCACCAAGCTCAACTGGAACACCCGGCAGAGCAACGCGCAAGGCCATGGCAACGTCGCCGCCGACACCCGGACCAACCGCCTGTACGTGAACAACCTGATGACCCCGGCCGCCGGGCTGTCGGTGTACAACCTGACCACCGGCAAGCACATCGCCGACGTGAACACCGGGATCGGCACCAACTCGCTGCTCATTTTCCAGGGCAAGCTGTACGCCGCGAACTACTTCCTCGGCTTCATCTCCGTGGTCGACCAGAAGACCTTTGCCGTCCAGCAGGTGATGACCACCGGTCTGCTTCCCAATCACCTGCTGGCGTGGAAGAAGAACACCTTCCTGGTGATCGACAAGAACTCGTCCGCCGCCGAGCTTCCGGGCGGCATGCTGAAAATCAAGTCTCCGCCGCTGGCCAGCGGCGACTACGTCTTCAAGGTCACCAAGCACTGAGCCTCGGCGACACCGCACATCCGACGGTTAGGCGAGGAGGGCGCGTTCAGCCCGTCAGCCTCCGGAGTTGTACGGCGTTCGGTCAATCTCGGCAATCGCGTCATGTAGCCGACCAACACTTGCCGGATTGGAGCGCGCTGCGGCCAACTGCGCGTCTGACAGGGGAACCGTGTCGTACCAGATCACCGTGAGTCCATTGGTCGGCGTTGGGTCATCCGTCCACAGGTACATCAAGTAGGAGTAGCCAACTTTGGGAATGGGCCCCGGGTTGGACTCGCACCCATCGACGCCCGAGTGCGAGACGGTCAGCCCACTCGGCGGATTTCCGCGGAGGGCACGGTCGACCTTGATGCGAAGCTCGGTCACCGGCCTGGGCTCCAACCGTTCGCCGGCGATTCCCTCAACAGTGGCTATCACCACCATCGACGCATCAGACGTCCTTGCGGCGACGTCGGTGTCGTAGTCCGTTGCGTATTCATAGGTTGACAGCGAGTGACAAGGGTCCGGCATCCGCGCATCTCGTATACCGATCCACAGCCAGTTGACCAGGACTGCAGCGATCAAGACAACCGCGATCGCCGCCAGCGCGGCCACCACTCGATGCCTTCGTATCCGATCACCAGCTGCGCTCATCGCCACTATCCCCGGCCACGTACGGACGCCGACGATCTACCCGATGAGCTCGGCGAGTGCCGCCATGGTGTCCACGCGCTCACGGTGCGTACCCGCGGCGGGCGAGGCCAGAATGACGCCCACACCGGCTCCCTCGAAGGCGGCCAGCCGCTCGGCGACCAGGGACTTCGGGCCGATCAGGCTCATCGCGCGGACCAGCTCGTCGGGGACGGCGGCCGCCGCTTCGGCCTTCTTGCCGTCCAGATACAGGTCCTGGATCTGTATGGCCTCGTCGACGTAGCCATAGCGCTGCACCAGTGAGTTGTAGAAGTTCTTGCCGCGCGCGCCCATCCCGCCGATGTACAGCGCGGCGTGGTGGCGCACGGTGTTGAGCGCGTTCTCGATCTGATCGGCATCCTCGGTGACCAGCGCCGCCGACTGGACGACGATGCGCAGGTCGCCCAGCGACGGATCGCGTTTGGCCTTGCCGGCGGCCAGCGGCTCGCCGAAGGCCGCATCGACGTAGTCGGGGTGGAAGAGGAAGGGCTGGAACTCCTCGTAGAGCTCGGCGGCCAGTTCGACGTTCTTCGGGCCGATGGCCGCGAGCAGCATCGGGATCCGCTCGCGCACCGGGTGGTTGATGATCTTGAGCGCCTTGCCCAAACCGCTGCCGCCGTGCTCCTCGTCGAGCGGAAGCGTGTAATGCTTGCCGCGGAACTCGACCTTCTCGCGACGCCACACCTTGCGGCAGATCTCGACGTGCTCACGAGCGCGGCCGAGTGGGAAGTCGTACTTGACGCCGTGGAAACCCTCGATGACCTGCGGTCCCGACGCGCCGATGCCGAGGATCGCCCGGCCCCCGCTGATGTAGTCCAGGCCTGCCGCGGTCATCGCCAGGTTCGTCGGGGTGCGCGAATACATCGGCAGGATCGCCGTCTGGAGCTCCATCTTCTCGGTCCTGGCCGCGATGAACCCGAGTTGGCTGACGGCGTCGAAGCTGTACGCCTCGGGCACCGCGATCCGCCGGACGCCGACACCCTCGAAGTCGGCGAGGTTGGCGATGGTCTCCCGGAAGTCGCCGGCGTAGTTGATGGGCATCCCGAGCGTGATCGCAGTCATGTCGACGATTCTGACACGCGGCCCGGTCGATGGACATTCGCCGACCGTTTGGTGAACGCAAGGTGAACAACCCAGTAATTCCAGATAATGCCTGGTCAGAGGCTTAAACGGGGCGTGGTCCAGTTAGGCGAAACGGGTCCGGACCGACCATCATCGTTCTTATGAGCGTAGAGATGTTGATCTTGGTGCTGCTCGTCGTCACCGCCCTGGGCTTCGACTTCACCAACGGCTTTCACGACACCGGCAATGCGATGGCGACGTCGATCGCCACCGGCGCCCTGAAGCCCAAGGTGGCCGTCGGCCTGTCGGCCGTCCTGAACCTCGTCGGCGCGTTCCTCTCCGTCGAGGTCGCCGCGACGATCACCAAGGACGTCCTGAAGATCCAGGGCAAGGACGGCGCACTGATCGCCGGCCTCGACGCCAACAAGGCGCTGCTCATCATCTTCGCCGGCCTCGTCGGCGGCATCCTGTGGAATCTCTTCACCTGGCTGTTCGGCCTGCCCTCGAGCTCCTCGCACGCGCTCTTCGGCGGCCTGATCGGTTCGGGCCTGGTCGCCATCGGCACCACCGGCGTGAACTGGAGCGGCATCGTCGCGAAGATCCTGGTGCCCGCCCTGATGGCCCCGGTCATCGCCGGCGTCATCGCCGCGTCCGGCACCTGGCTGGTCTACAAGATCACCGACGCGCTCGCCGACCACCAGAAGGACGACGGCTTCCGCTACGGCCAGATCGCCACGGCCTCGCTGGTCTCGCTGGCGCACGGCACCGGCGACGCGCAGAAGACGATGGGCGTCATCGCGCTCGCGCTCATCGCGACCGGCCACCTCAACGCCGAGACCGTCTCGCACGGCCTCCCGGTGTGGGTCGTCTTCACGTGCGCCACGGCGATCGCCCTGGGCACCTACCTGGGCGGCTGGCGCATCATCCGCACGCTGGGCAAGGGCCTGGTCGAGATCGCGCCGCCGCAGGGCATGGCCGCCGAGGCCAGCTCCGCCGCGATCATCCTGACCTCGAGCGCCGCGGGCATGGCGCTCTCGACCACCCACGTCGCCACCGGCTCGATCCTGGGCACCGGCGTCGGCAAGAAGGGTGCGCAGGTCCGCTGGCAGGTCGCCGGCCGGATGGTCGTCGCCTGGGTGACCACGCTTCCGGCCGCCGCCCTCGTCGGCGCCATCTGCTACGGCCTGGCCCACCTGCTGGGCAACCTGGGCGGGGCGATCGCCATCTTCACCGTCCTGGTCGCACTGTCGGGCTACATGTACTGGCGCGCACAGCAGAACAAGATCGACCACAACAACGTCAACGCCGAGTGGGACGAGGAGGCCGGCCTGATCCCGGTCGAGCTCGACGAGATCCCCGAGAGCGCCCGGGTCTGACCGGCCACAGCGACAAGGAACCATCATGGCAGTTGCAGAATCCATCCTCCGCGTCTTCCTCATCGGCCTGGTGTTCGGCGCCGGCCTGCCCGCGCTCTTCGCGCTGGGCCTGCGCCTGTGGGCCAACGGCTACAACGCCGACGGCACCGTCACCAACCACAACCCGGTCCTCAAGGCCCTCGGCGGCGCACTGTTCCTCCTGGTGAGCCTCGCGATCGTCATCGGCATCCTGTGGATCACCCGCCAGACCATCTACTTCCACTTCGGGATCAAGATCTTCCCGTTCGGCTACAAGTAACCGAAAGCAGACGAATCTCATGGCGACTACCTTCGATTCGATCGTCAGCTGGATCCGCCAGGGCTACCCCGACGGGGTGGCGCCGAGCGAGTACCCGCCGCTCCTGGCCCTCCTCACCCGCGTGCTCGACGAGAAGGACGTCACGAAGGTCGCGCAGACCCTCGCCGGCGAGCTCGGCGTCCCGCCGGTGACCGAGGGGCAGATCCGCGACGCGATCGTCCGCGTCACCGAACAGGCCCCCAACGCCGAGGAGATCAACCAGGTCGCCGCGCGCCTCGCGGCCGCCGGCTGGCCGCTCTCGGCGAACCTGGCGAGCTGAGCAGACGAACATATAATGGTGAAAAGCCGCAAAGCGGAAGGAGGCGTCCATGGCTGACCGCCCTCAGTTGCTGGCGTCCGTGATCCGCTGGCTGCGCGCCGGCTACCCCAACGGGGTTCCGTCCGGCGACTACATCCCACTCGTCGCGATCCTGCGCCGCCAGCTCTCCGACGACGAGGTCCGCGAGGTCGCCAGTTCGCTGGTCAGCGAGGCCCGTGCCGCCGCGATGGCCCAGCAACCGTCGGCAATCGCCGCCGAGGACGTCCCGGAGATCAGTCGCATCGACGTCGGCGTCGAGATCAACAAGCTGCTCGACGAACTGCCCAGCGAGACCGACCTGGCCCGTGTGCGGTCAGTGCTGGTCGGCGCGGGCTGGCCGTTCGACGACGAGCCGCTCCGCCGCGACCCCTCCGAGAAGCCCGACTCCTCGGAATAGCCACCGTGCCGGTCCTGCGCGCCCTCCCCCTCGCCGCCGGTCCGGCCTTGGCCGAATCCTTCAGCTCGCTGGTGGCGATGGCCGCCGGTGCCGAGTGCTACCTGCCCGTCGTCGACGATCCGCTGGCCCCCGACCGTCAGCTGCTGGAGTCCTCGCTGCACGTCGGTTCACCGGTCGAGGTGCCCGATGCCTGCCTGGTCATCGCGACGTCGGGATCCACCGGTGAGCCCAAGGGCGCCATCCACACCCCCGCGACGCTCGCCGCGTCCGCCGACGCCACCCACGCGCGCCTCGGCGGCCCGGGCAACTGGTTGCTGGCGCTGCCGCCGCACCACATCGGGGGACTGCAGGTCTTGCTGCGCGCCCTGCGGGCCGGGTTCACCCCCGCGGTCGCTGACCTGCGCGACGGGTTCGACGCCGAGCGCTTCGCCGCCGACGTCGCACTGCTGCGCGGACCGCGGCGGTACACCTCGCTGGTGCCCACACAGCTCGTCGCCGTCCTCGCCTCCCGAGCGGCGACCGCCGCCGTCGCCGATCTTGACGCGGTCCTCGTCGGCGGCGCGGCCACCCCACCGGCGCTGCACGACCGTGCGCGGCAAGCGGGCATCCCGATCGTGCGGACATACGGGATGAGCGAGACCGGCGGCGGCTGCGTCTACGACGGCCGTCCCCTCGACGGGGTGAGCGTGACGATCGGCGCCGACGACCGGGTGGTGTTGAGCGGGCCGATGGTCGCGCGCGGCTACCACCGTCGTCCGGGCGACCCCGCGTTCGCGGTCCCCGGGTCCTTCCGCACCGACGACGTCGGCCGCCTCGACGACGGCGTGCTGAGCGTCCTGGGCCGTGCCGACGACGGCATCAGCACCGGGGGGCTCACCGTCTCCCCGCAGGTCGTCGAGGCGGTGCTGGCCGAGGACCCCGCGGTGGCCGAGTGCGTCGTCGTGGGGCTCCCCGACGAGCGGCTGGGCGAGCAGGTCGTGGCCGCGGTCGTGGCCAGCGCGGGCCACACCCCCGACATCGAGGCACTGCGCCGCCGGGTCGCGCAGCGGGTCCACCGCTTCGCCGCGCCCCGCCGCATCGTCGTGCGCGATTCCCTCCCGTTGCGCGGTTCGGGGAAGGTCGACCGCCGCGCGTTGCGCAGCCTCCTCGCCGACGAGTTGTCGGCGCAGATCGGCTCCCCCGTCGACTGAACCCGCGTGGTTGAATGACCGGGTGGCCACTCTCTCGCAATGGATCAACGGCGCCCGACCGCGCACCCTGACGATCGCCCTCGCACCGGTGATCGCCGGCGTCGGCGCCGCGTACCACGTGCACAGCCACCTGGATGGCCGGCACCCCGCCCCCATCTGGTGGCACGTGATCCTGGCCTTCGTGGTCGCCATCGCCCTGATCGTGGGCGTGAACTACGCCAATGACTACTCCGACGGCGTGCGCGGCACCGATGACGTGCGCACCGGCCCCGCCCGCCTCGTCGGAGGGGGCATGGCGGCGCCGGCTTCGGTACGCACTGCGGCGATCATCGCCTTCCTCGTCGCAGCGGCCGCCGGCATTTGGTTGTCGCTCGCGACGCACTGGTGGCTGATCCTCGTCGGCGCCGTCTGCATCGCCGCTGCGTGGTTCTACACCGGCGGGCCGCGCCCCTACGGGTACGCCGGCTTCGGCGAGCTCGCGGTGTTCGTGTTCTTCGGGCTCGTCGGCGTGATCGGCACCCAGTACGTCGTCGCCGGGAAGGTCGATCTGGTCGGCGTGCTGTCCGGGGTCGCGGTGGGTTCCTTCGCCTCGGCCGTGCTGGTCACCAACAACCTGCGCGACATCCCCACCGACGAGGTGTCCGGCAAGCGGACCCTCGCGGTGCGGCTGGGCGACTACTCCACGCGTTACCTGTACGCGTTCCTGATGACCCTGCCGTTCGTCGTCTCGGTGGTCCTGGCCCTGCACCACCCGTGGGCGCTGGTCGGCCTGGCGCTGGCGCCGCTGGCCAACGCCGTCGGGCGCAACGTCGTGAACGGAGCGAGCGGCCACGATCTGATCCGAGCCCTCGGCAACACCGGATGGATCATGCTGGGCTGGTCGATCGTGACCGCTCTGGCCTTCATCTGGGGACTCGACGGAGCACCCCACACTCACCTGCTCTAGGCGTCGGCTCCCGCCGCCAACCGCTCCTCGATCGCGTCCCGCAGAACGCCGGCATCGGGGGCGAGGGCGACGATCGCCGCCACCCGCGGGCTGTCGGAGTCGAAGGCCGCGAGCAGGACGTGCCCGGTCGACATCACGCGGGTGCCGTAGTCTTCCGCGGCGATCCGCATCGCTTGTGCGACGACCCGCTTGGTCGACGGCGCGAAGCGCGGACGACGACCTCGAGGGCCACGGCGTCCGCGACCCTGGTCCCACGGTCCGTCGCCGCCCCAGGGACCCTCGCCCCAGGGGCCGCGACCGAAGTCGCGAGGATCGAAATCACGGGGATCGAAGTCGCCTCGATCGAATCCGGCCCGGCCGAAGCCGCCACCGTCGCGCCCGGCGAATCCACGCCCGCCGCGCTCGCGGGGATCACCGTGTCGACCGTGGGGTCCACCTCGACGACCGTGGGGACCGCCGCGGTGGCCGCGCCGGTCGTCCCGCCGGCCCCACCCGCGGGTGAGGTCGTCGCCGAAGTTCTTCTCCACGGCGTCGCGGACCTTGTCCAGGTCGATGCCGAGGGTCTTGAGCGCGTCGCGGTCCGCCGAGTAGCGGTCCTCGTCCGACGCGGGCTCGGCCTCCTCCTGATTCTCGATCCCGCTCACCGCGTCGCGCGCGGTCTGCAGGGTGATGCCGTTCTCGGCGAGGACGCCGACGAGCGGGTCCCGGGCGTTGCAGAGCACGCCGAGGACCAGGTGCTCGGGGCCGAGGCTGGGGTCACCGAGGTCTTGGGCCTCGGCGATGGCGAACGGGAACACCATGCGCCCGTCGTTGTTGAGTCGTGAGCCAAACATTGGGCTCCTCCTTCTGTTGTTCTGTGGTCAGTCGGTGGCTGATTCGTCGGTGCGCCGCGAGTGCTTCTGGTGGACGGCCTGGCGGCTGATCTCCAACACTTCGGCGATCTGCTGCCAGCTCCACCCGGCTCGGCGGGCGCTGTCGACATGGATGTCTTCGAGTCGATCCGCCAGCGTGCGCAGGGCGCGCACCGCGGCCAGGCCGCGCGCCGGATCGGTATCGGCAAGGTTCGTTTCCTCAGTCACGATGTCAGGTTATGTTGACAATCGGTAGTTGTCAAGAATTATTGACACAGCCATCTGCAAACCCGACTGTTCAGGTCAAACCCAACACCCGATCGCAGTCGGGTTTGACCCGAACTGCAGGGTTTGCGAGCGTGGTGTCGTGACCGACTACCCCGCCGCCCACACCGTCGAGGACTTCCGCGCCAACCTGGCCGCGGTGCGCACCCGGATCGACGCCGCCGCGCGCGCGGCCGACCGCGACCCGTCAGATGTGCGGCTCCTGCCGGTGTCGAAGACGGTCGAGGCGGACCGCCTGCGCAACGCCGTCGCCGCCGGGTGCGATTGGCTGGGCGAGAACAAGGTCCAGGAGGCCAAGCGCAAGCACGGCGAGCTCGCCGATACCGGTGTGAAGTGGGCGGTCATCGGCCACCTGCAGACCAACAAGGCCAAGGACGTCGCGGCGATCGCCGACGAGTTCCAGGCGCTCGACAGCATGCGCGTCGCCGAGGCGCTGGACCGCCGGCTCACCATGGTCGAGCGCACGTTGGACGTCTACGTCCAGGTCAACACCTCCGGCGAGGAGTCCAAGTTCGGCCTGGCCCCCGACGAGCTGCCCGCCTTCCTCGCACAGGTGGTCGGCTTCGAGACCCTGCGTGTCCAGGGGCTGATGACGCTGGCGGTCAACTCCCCCGACGAGGAGCAGGTGCGCGGGTGCTTCCGATTGTTGCGCGAGCTGCGCGATCGGGTCCGCGACACCGATCCGGATCTGATCGGCGCCGGTGAACTCTCGATGGGCATGTCCGGCGACTACCCGCTCGCCATCGCCGAGGGCTCGACCTGCGTGCGCGTCGGGCAGGCGATCTTCGGCGCCCGCGCCACACCGGACAGCCACTACTGGCCGGCCGGCTGACTACTCGTCGGCGATGGCCTCGGAGATGTTGAGCCGCGCGGCGCGCATGGCGGGGGTGAGCGCACCGATGATGCACAGGCCCACCGACACGGCGACGTAGAGCAGCGTCGTCCACTGCGCCGAGTAGTGCACCGCGATCGACGTGCTGGCGCTGAGGATCTGGTTGCTGATCAGGTGCAGCATGCCGCCGAGGACCAATCCGGCCAACGACCCGACCACCGCGATGGCCACCGCCTCGGCCAGCACCATGGAGAACACGAACCGCCGCGACGAGCCGAGCGCTCGCAGCACGGCGAGTTCGCGCCGCCGCTCGACCACCGACAGCAGCAGGGTGTTCAGCAGGGCCACGGCCGCCGCCACCGCGACGATCCACTGGATTGCGACGGTGAACGCCCCCGATTGCTCCACGGACTGCTGCGTCGCGCGCAGCGCCTCGTCGCCGGAGTAGACGTACAGCGGCAACCGCCCGGCGGAGTACTCATTGGCGACCTGCGTCAGGCCCGCGCGCACCTGCTCGGGGTCGGCTCCCGGGGCCAGCTGGACTTGTAGATAGGTCGCCCCCGGCCGCTGGAACCACTCGCGCAGCTTGTCCAGCGAGATGGCCGCACTGCCCGAGTCGATGGTCACGTAGTCGACGATGTCGCGCACCGTCAGGTCGTGGAACCCGGTCGGCGTGGCCAGCCGCACCTGGTCGCCGATGCCGCGACCCAGGTTGCGCGCGGCAACCGACGACAGCACGATGCCGTCGCCGCCCAGGACTTGGCGCAGCGCGTCGGGCGCAGTCTTGACCACGAAGGGCGCGACCATCCCCTGTTCGAGCCCCTGGAGGATGATCCGGGCCTCGCCGACGTTCACCGCCGACCACTGCGAGGCGTGCACCTCCCCGACACCGGGCACCGCCTTGGCCGCCTTCTCGACGTCGTCGCCGAACGTCGGGCCGGTCGGTATGCCCTCCTTGCTCGACGACGAGAGGTAGAACCCCGGGTCGCCCAAGCCCTTGAGGGAACCGGAGATCGACGACACCAGGTTGTCCAGGGCACCGGAGGTCCCCATGCCGACGGCGATCGCGACCGCGACCGTCATCACGGTCGCCCACACTCGGCGCGACGCGCGCTCGGTGTTGACCGCGGCCAGCGTTCCCGGCGCCTGGAACCGGCCGGCGAGCCACGTCGCGGTGCGCACCAAAGGGCCGGTGAGCGCGAAACAGATCAGCAGCCCGGCGGCACCGAACACCGCGCCGGCGATGATGGCCGCGCGGCCGGGCATCGTCGTCGCAAGGACCCACGCCGCGGCGACGCCGGCCAGGCCGAGGATCGCGGCGACCGCCACGACCGGTTTCGACAGCGGTTTGTCGACGTCACCGCCGGCCGCCGACATCGCCTCCACCGGGGCGACGGAGAACACCGTGCGGGCCGCCAACGCGGTCGCCGCGACACAGGCGAGCACGCAGGCCGCCAGCGCGACGAAGGGCGCGAACAGCGGCAGGTGGTAGTTGACGGCAGTACCGACCGAATTGAGCGTCATCTCCGGCAGTCGACCGATGGCCCAGCGCCCGGCGAGGATGCCGATGGGAATGCCGATCAGGCCGCCGATCAGGCCGAAGACGGTCGCCTCCCAGAGCATGTCGCTGACCAGTTGCCCGCGGCGCGCACCGAGGGCGCGGATCATCGCCAACGCCGAGCGACGCGACGCGACGGCCATGTTCATCGTGTTGAACACCAGGAACCCGGCGATCACAAGGGAGATGACCGAGACGAGCAGCGTCGAGTCGCGGGTCACCGCGGTGGCCACCTCGGCCTGCTTCAGCCGGTAGTCGGGGTCGACCACGACCGCCCGCCCGTCGACGACCTGCTCGGCACGTCGGCGCATCTGACCCAGGTCGGCCCCGGGCTTGGCGACGATCGACAGCGAGTCGACCCTGCCCTCGGCACCGGCGATGCGCTGGGCGAGCGAGAGGTAGGCGAAGAAGAAGTTCCCCCGGTTGAGCACCTCGGTGCCGGCGGCGGGCGCGACCTGCAGGACGGTGACCTCGACGCCGTTGATCTTGATCCGGTCGCCCTTGCGCAGTCCGGTGCCGGCACCGGCGATGACCCCCGACTCCAGGTCGTCCAGGCTCAGCTCATCGTGACCCGCGTTGGCGCGCATCGCCTCGCGCAGCTGCGGCGACAACTCGGTCACCCGCTGGTCGGAGCCGAGTAGCAGGCTGACCCGCGGCTCGGCCGACGCCGGCCCGTCGGCCGGGTCGAGGCGCACCTGGGACTGGATCATCGGGACGACGGCCTTCGCACCGTCCAAGTCCGCGCGGAGTTGCCCGGCGATCTGCTCGTCGAAGCCGGTGTCGGAGATGGCGGCGACCTCCAGGCTCGACGCACCGGTGAGTGCGGCCGTCATGTCGCGCACCGACCCGGTCAGCGACCCGAAGGTGCCGAACACCGCGATCAGCAGCGCCGACGCGACGACGATGACCGACAGCGAGGTCACCACCCGCAGACGGTGGGTCACGATCTCGCGCAGGTTCAGCAGGCGCACCCGGGTCAGCCCGGCGCGCAGGCGCCCCGCGACCGCCCTCATCGGCTCAGGACCCGCCCGTCGCGCACGGTGATCACGTGGTCGGTCGCGGCGGCCGCGTTGTTGTCGTGGGTGACCATCACGACGAGGCGGTCGGGCCGGTCGTGGGCGAGGTCGCCGAGCAGCTGCAGCACGTCCTGGCCGGTGCGGCTGTCGAGGTTGCCGGTGGGCTCGTCGGCCAGCAGGATCGCCGGATCCATGATCAGCGACCGGGCGATCGCGACGCGTTGCATCTGGCCGCCGGACAGTTCACTGGGCCGGTGGTCGACGCGGTCGCCCAGGCCGACCCGCTCCAGCAGCGCGATGGCCTCTGGCTTGGCCTTGCGCAGCGACTGGTTGTCCAACAGGCGCGGCAGTGCCACGTTCTCCCACGCCGACATCGTCGGGACGAGGTTGAAGAACTGGAAGATGAAGCCGACCCGCCGACGTCGGAACTCCGAGGCGGCGGTGTCGTCGAGGTCGGTCAGCGACACCCCGTCGACGGTGATGGTTCCCGACGTCGGCTGGTCGAGGGCACCGAGGATGTGCAGCAGCGTCGACTTGCCGGCACCCGACGGGCCGATGATCGACACGAACCGCCCGCCGGGGAGGTCGAGGTCGACGCCGTCGAGAGCCCGGACGGTCGTGTCGCCGAAGGCGTATTCGCGCACGAGTCCGCGTGCGCTGACGATCGGCGGCCGGTCGACGTGCCGCACGATGTTGGGGCTCATGCGTCGGTGCCCCACCGGCCGACGGTCCAGAACCGGCGCAGCGCCGCGAGCTCGTCGTCGGCGAACAGGTCGTGCTGGGCGCGCCAGTCGGGGTCGAAGTAGGTCGACCCGTAGCGCTCGCCCGGGTCGCACAGGAGCGTGACGACCGATCCGGGTTGGCGGGCGTCGACCATCTCGGCGACGATCGCGAGTGCGCCCTGCAGGTTGGTGCCCGTCGACGGTCCCACGCGGCGGTCGAGCAGCTCGGAGAGGAACAGCATCGCCGCGATGGAGTCGGCGTCGGGCACGGAGATCATCCGGTCGATGACCTGGGAGACGAAGGAGGGCTCGACGCGGGGGCGGCCGATTCCCTCGATGCGCGATCCGGTGTCGAGGTGGACCGAGCAGTAGGAACCGTCCGCGGACTCGTAGGCCGGGTAGAACAGCGAGTTCTCCGGGTCGACGACGCACAGCAAGGTGTCGTGGCCCTGGTAGCGCAGGTAGCGCCCGAGGGTGGCCGAGGTGCCGCCGGTGCCCGCTCCGACGACGACCCAGGACGGCACCGGGTACCGCTCGGCGGACATCTGCTCGAAGATCGATTCGGCGATGTTGTTGTTGCCGCGCCAGTCGGTCGCGCGCTCAGCCATCGTGAACTGGTCGATGTAGTGCCCGCCGAGCTCCTGCTCGAGTTGGGCGGCCACCTCGTAGACCTCGGTCGGGTTGTCGACGAAATGACAGCGCCCGCCCTCCCGCTCGATCAGGCGCACCTTCTCCGGCGACGTCGCGGCGGCCATGACGGCGATGAACGGGACGCCGATCAACTTCGCGAAGTACGCCTCGGAGACCGCCGTCGAGCCGGAGGACGCCTCGATCACGGTCGTCGACTCGGTGATCCAGCCGTTGCAGAGCGCGTAGAGGAACAGCGAGCGGGCCAGCCGGTGCTTGAGCGAGCCGGTCGGGTGGGTCGACTCGTCCTTCAGGTAGAGGTCGACGCCGGCGGGGCGCCCGTCGACGCCGGTCCAGTGCGCCCACTCGGGCAGGTCGATCCGGAGGAGGTGGGTATCGGCGGACCGTCGGGTGTCGGCCTCGATGAGTGCGACCGCGCGGCGCACCCACTCGCGGTCGGAGCGGTGTTCGACGATCCGCATCATGGCGCCGTCCTCAGCCCGTCAACAGCGGCGCGCGTAGTCATGAGACGAAATTAGCATGTCGTCTCAATCCGTTGAGCCGCCCGGACCGCGAAGCCGGCCCTGCAGATCGGCGCGCCGACGGGCGCGCGCCTCGTCGAAGGCCGCGATCTTGGCGTTGACGTTCAATCGCAGCGACTTGAACAGCAGCATGCCCAGCGGGAAGGCGATCACCAGGGCGAAGGCGATGGCCACGATCGGCGGGACGGTCACGTGGACGAGCGCCCCGACGCCGAAGATCACCGCCGCGAAGAAGGCGACCAGCAACAGTCGGGCTCCGACGTAGGCCGCGATGGCGCCGATCAGCTCGAGCAGCGTCGGTTCCGACGTTTCGGGGGTGTCTGACTCAGTCACACGCCCAGCCTATCTGGCGCGGGCACGGGTGGCCGCCGGGCCCGGATTCGGGGGCCGAATACCGCAAACCGGGCAATTTGACCATCCCTTTACCGACCGATGACGGTTCGAACAACCGGATATCCGGCGGGTAAAACGGTCGAAGCAGGTAATTCCGTCCGATTAGAGGAGGTCGCATGACGATCATCAGCCACCCGTCGACCATCACCGCCGCCAACGCGAGCCAGTTCAACCTGAAGCCCGCCGATGTGGCCGCGATGTTCAGCGTCAACCCGAAGACCGTGGCCCGTTGGTCGTCGGCGGGCCTCCTGCAGTCGATCCGCACGCCGGGCGGTCACCGCCGCTACCGCGAGACCGACGTCGTCGCCCTGCTCAACAACCGCGACGGCCTGCCGGTCTGACGACGGCCGCGCCTCGGGGCGCCGGACCTCACGTATCCTGGAGTCGATCCAGAGGAGGTTCGCCGTGCCCTACTTTCTGATGGTCGCGTTCATCATCGCGCTCGGCCTCGTCCTGTGGCGGCTGACCATCACACCCGGTGATGCCCCCGCTCCCCGACCCCGCGCCCCGCGCGGTCCGATCGGGCCCGACGACGACCCCGACTTCCTCCTGGACCTGCGCCGGAAGAACCAGGGCCGCGACTCTTAGCCCGGTCAGCCGTTGGCGTAGGAGTGCAGCCCGGAGATCACCAGGTTGATCGCGAAGAGGTTGAACAGCAGCGTCGCGAAGCCGAAGACGTTGATCACCGCGGCGGCGGTGCGCCAGCCGGCGGTCGCCCGCGCGTGCAGGTAGGCGGCGTAGACGACCCACGCGATGAAGGAGACGACCTCCTTGGGGTCCCAGGCCCAGTAGCGACCCCACGCGGACTCGGCCCAGATGGCGCCACAGATGACGCCGAGGCTGAACAGCGGGAAGGCGAAGACCACCGCGCGGTAGGCGATGCGGTCCAATCGCTCGGCCGCATCCTCGCCGAACCAGCCGAAGTAGTTGTTCAGCAGGAACAGCATGCTGGCGATGCCCGAGACGAGGAGGACGCCCGAGCTGATCGAGATGATCGAGACGTGGATGACCATCCAGTACGAGCGCAGCGGAGCCGACACCGGGCCGACGGGCTGGTGCAGGAACCGGTCGGCGATCACGAGGATCAGCACGACGGCCACCCCGAGGAAGCCCAGGTACTTGCGGTTGCCGGGGGCGCGCAGGGCGATGATCCCGCCCACCATGCAGGCGAGCATCGTCAGCGAGATGAACTCGTACATGTTGCCCCACGGCACGCGGTGCGCCGCGAAGCCGCGGGTCACCAGCGCCGCGAACTGCAGTGCGGCGCCGGCGATCGCGACGGCGTAGCCCATGTTGATCCACACGGCGCTGGCCGGGCGGCGCGCCTGGTCCGGAACCACACGGCCGGGGCCGTTCTCGTCGGCGCTCACGATGGGGCCGCCGCCGGCCGCCACCAGCTCGCGGGAGCGCTGCCCGGCGAACCGGTCGAGGGTCAGCGCATAGCCGGCGAGGAGAAGCAGGATCGCGAGTCCGTAGACGATGATTCCCGCGCCGTGCAGGCTCTCGGACAGTCGCGCCAGCGGTTCGTTGACGTCCACCGGCGCCTCGTCGGGTGCCGCCAGGATCTCGATCATGCTCATCACCTCTTGCCGTCCGTCCCCAAGACCAGCTCGCGCGCCTGCTCGGAGAATCCGTCGCCCCAACCCGCCGAATCGGTGCGGGCCAGACCGGCCACTGTTACTACCGTACGTCGTTGACCTTCGTCGCCGTCACCAACCACCCGGATCCGGGCCCAGACACGACGCCGCTTCACCAGCAGCGATACCACCAGGCCGCCCACCATCGTCATCGCCGAGATCAACACCCACAACTGCGTCGGGTCGTGCGAGACCTGCACGGAGATCCACCGCTTGTACCCGTCGAAGGTGACCGAGGTGCCGTCGTCCAGGCGCAGTGACGCCCCCGGCCTCAGGTTGGCCTGTCCGACGCGGCGCAGCTGTCCGCTGTGCATCAGCGACGTGTCCAGCGCATAGGCGTTCTGCGGTCGGCCGGAGTCCAGGCCGGTGTCACCGCGGTAGACGCGGATCGCCACGTAGGGGTCCTTGGGGTCGGGGGCGCTCGAGGACAGCAGCGTGCCGTCGAACTTGGCGCTCGGCGCGAAGATCCCGTCGATGCCGATCTGGTTCTGACGACGGATCTTCTCCTCGGGGAACATCCCGGCCGGCGGGTCGACGCGGACCGCGCCCGAGGACAGCATCGTCGCCAGCTCGTCGGGGGCGAACGGCACCGTCTGGGTGCGCGTCTGACCGCCGGGGAAGGTCACCGTGAACGTCGGCGCGTAACCGTGGCCGAGGAGGTAGACGCGGTTGCCGGAGATCCGCAGCGGCTTGTTGACGCGGACGTCGGTCAGCGGCCAGGTGCCCGGGTCGGTGTCGACGATCCCCTTCGAGTAGCGCATCTTCGCGTCGAACATGGCCGCCTGCCCGGTGGGCAGGTAGCTCACCGTGAAGTCGTCGACACGGATGCAGAACGGGGTGAGATCGGTGCCGTCGACGAGGCGACCGGCGCGGAAGGAGTCGTACACAGCGGTGGACGTGTTGCACAGGCCCTGCTGGCCGTCGGCGACGAGGCTGCGGGTCCCCTCGTAGCCGATCATCTTCCCGGTGGCGACCGCGAGCAGCAGGCTCAGCAGTGCGAAGTGGAAGACGAGGTTGCCGAATTCGCGCAGGTAGCCCTTCTCGGCGGACACCTCGTAGGTGCCGGCCTTGCTCTGATCGGGCGGGTAGACGGTCGTGCGCCACCCGCGCAGGTTCCCCTCGATGCGCTCGGCCAGGGCGGCCGGGTCGACGTCGCCGTCGACCTCGATCTCCTCGTGGCGCGGCATCCGCGCCAGGTTCCGCGGCACCGGCACCGGCCGCGCGCGCAGGCTGCGCAGGTGCTCGAGTGTGCGGGGCAGCAGGCAGCCCACGAGCGAGACGAACAACAGGACGTAGATGGCGGTGAACCAGCTGCTGGCGAAGACGTCGAACAGCTGGACCTTGTCCATGAGCGTGCCGAGCTTGCCGTGGTCGGCGATGTAGGCCTGGGTCTTGGCCTCGTTGAGCGGGTGCTGCGGCAGCAGTGCGCCGGGGATCGCCGCGAGCGCCAACAGGAACAGCAGAATCAGCGCGGTGCGCATCGACGTCAGCGACCGCCAGGTGTTGCGCACCGGGGCGATGACGAAGCGCTGCAGCGTCGACGGGGTGGGGGCGGTGGTCACAGCAGCAACCCCGATTCCGCGCCGAACCGCGTCTGCAGCCATGCGATGAAGTGCTCCCACCCGCCGGTCATCACGGCGATGCCCACGACGATCAGCACGGCACCGCCGACGAGTTGGATGGCGCGCGTGTGGCGCCGCAGCCAACCCCAGCTGCGGACGGCCCACGACGACGACAGCGCGAGCAGCAGGAAGGGGATGCCGAGTCCGAGGCAGTAGGCGACGATCAGCACGGCACCGCGCGCGGCCGTCGTGCCCTCCGTCGCGCGGGCGGCGGCGAGTACCGCCAACAGCGTCGGTCCGACGCACGGGATCCAGCCCAGGGCGAAGACCGCGCCGAGCAGCGGCGCCCCCCACACCCCGGTCGACACCTTTGTCGGGGCGAAGCGGTGTTCGGTCTGCAGCACCGGGACGACGCCGATGAACACGAGCCCGAGGAAGACGATGACCAGTCCGCCGATGATCTGGAACCAGTGGCGGGCCGCACTGCCGCGGGCCATCACGTCGGTCAGCCCGAACAGCGTCACCGAGGCCGCGACGAACACGGCGGTGAACCCCAGGACGAACAGCAGCGCCGCGCCGACGACGAGGAAGCGCCCACTCTTGCGCTCGGTCCGCGCCTCGTCGACGGTCACCGCCGGCGCCTGGGCGCCGACCAGGCCGGCCAGGTACGACAGGTACCCGGGCACCAGGGGGACGACGCAGGGCGACGCGAAGGACACGAACCCGGCCAGCGCGCAGGCGAGCACCGCGACGAGCAGCGGCCCGGAGGCCGCCGCGTCGGAGACTGCGCTGGCGGTGATCACTTCGCGGCCGGCGCCTTCGGGGCCGGCGGCGCGGGGGCGGGCTCGGCGGCAACCTTCTCGACGGCCTCCTTCAGCTCCAGTGCCTCGACCGACCGCAGGTAGACGACGGCGGGCCGGTGCTGACGGTCGAGGATCACGGTCGTCGGGACCACCGAGGTCGGCGTGGTCAGGGCGGCGAGGCGGGCGCCGGTGAAGTCGTAGATCGACGGGTAGTCGATGCCGCGGTCGGCGACGAAGTCGCGGGCGGTGGGCCGGTCGTCGCGCAAGTTGATGCCGAGGAAGGCGACACCCTGATCACGGGTCTGATGGAAGGTGCGCAGCAGCAGGTCGGCCTCACCGCGGCACGGCCCGCACCACGAGGCCCACACGTTCACGACGACGGCCTTGCCATCGAAGTCGGCCAGCGACACGGGCTTGTCGGTCACGAGTTCGGGACCGGCCAGCGGCGCCACCGGCTTGCGCTGCGCCGGCGGGTAGGTGATGACCGTCTGGCCGCCGGGCGACACGAACTGCCAGGTGTCGCCGCGCTTGACCGCATCCTTGCCGGTGCCGCAACCGGCCAGCAGACCGGCGCCCACGACGACCGCGACGACCGTCGCGACCAGTTGCGCGGCGGTCCCGCGCCGGGTGGCCCGCACGCTCACGCCCCCGTGACGGTCGGGTCGGAGGCGCCCGCCGGCTCGGAGTAGACGATGTCGATCAGCGCGTCGCCGTCGTAGATGAGGCTGGTCACCGACGCCAGCGAACACTGCCGCTTGCGCGGGTCGTGCCACAGCCGCTGACCCTCGAGGAAGCGGCGCAGCGTGTACACGGGCAGCTGGTGGCTCACACACACGACCTCGTGGCCGCGGGCGGCGTCGCGGGCGGTGGTGGCCGCGCCGAGCATGCGGTGCGCGAGCTGGATGTAGGGCTCCCCCCACGAGGGGGTGAACGGGTCGCGCAGCTTGGGCCAGTGCCGCGGCTTGGAGAGCGCGCCGCCGCCGACCGACACCTTCAAGCCCTCGAAGACGTTGTCGGCCTCGATGAGGTCCTCGTTGGTGACGATCTCCAAGCCGAGCGCCTGCGCGAGCGGCGCGGCGGTTTCCTGGGCGCGCTGCAGCGGCGAGGCGAACACCGCGGCGATGTCGTGGTCGGCGAGCGAATCGGCGACGGCCTGCGCCTGCGCGCGACCGGTGTCGGAAAGGTGGAACCCGGGCAGCCGGCCGTAGAGGATGCCGTCGGGGTTGAAGACCTCGCCGTGGCGCATCATGTGGACGATCGTGTGCTCGCCGGTGCGCACACCGCTGCTGCGGATGGTCTTGTCGCTCATGTGTCTACTCCCCGCCGCCGGTGGCGGCTGCGGCCGCGGCGGCCGCACCCGGCAGCGCAGCGGCGATCGTGTCGAAAGCGTCGTCGTCGAGGGCAGTGGAGACGAACCACGCCTCGAAGGCACTCGGCGGCGGGTACACCCCGGCGTCGAGCAGCGCGTGGAAGAACGGGGCGAACCGGTGGGTCTGGGTGGCGCGCACCTGGTCGTAGTTCGTGATCGGCGTGCCCGGCTCGTCGGTGAAGAAGACGCTCACCAGGTTGCCCGCGTACTGCACGCGGTGGCCGACGCCGGCCGCGTCGAGTGCGTCCCCGAGCAGGCCGCCCAGACGCTGGGCGTTCGCGTCCAGCGTCGCGTAGGCCGCGGCGTCGGCGGTGCGCAGGGTGGCGAGCCCGGCGGCGACGGCGACGGGGTTCCCCGACAGCGTGCCCGCCTGGTACACCGGTCCCGACGGGGCGAGTCGGCTCATGACGTCGGCGCGACCGCCGAAGGCGGCGGCCGGGAGCCCACCGCTCATCACCTTGCCGAAGGTGTAGAGGTCGCCGCCGATGCCCTCGAGGCCGAACCACCCGGCGGGACTGACGCGGAAGCCGGTCATGACCTCGTCGATGATCAGCAGGGCACCGTTGTCGGTGCACAGTTTGCGCAGGCCGGCGTTGAAGCCGACCCCGCTGAATTTCCCGCCGACGTCGGCGAGCGGCGCCACGGCCCCCATGTTGCCGGCGGCGGCCTCGGTGATGACGGCGGCGATCTGGCCGTCGTACTCGGCGAAGGCCGCTTCGACGGCGGCGAGGTCGTTGTAGGGCAGCACGATGGTGTCGTGCGCCGCCGCGCCGGTGACGCCCGGGGAGGTCGGCAGGCCCAGTGTCGCCACACCAGATCCGGCCGCGGCCAGCAGCGCGTCGACGTGGCCGTGGTAGCAGCCGGCGAACTTGATGATCTTGGCGCGCTCGGTGAACCCGCGGGCCAGGCGCACCGCCGACATGGTGGCCTCGGTGCCGGAGTTGACCAGTCGCACCTCTTCGACGGGGTCGACGCGGGACACGATCTCCTCGGCCAGCTCGACCTCGCCCAGGGTCGGTGCGCCGAAGGACAGGCCGCCGGTGGCGGCGGACCGCACGGCCTCGACCATCGCCGGGTGGGCGTGGCCCAGGATCATCGGGCCCCACGAGCAGACCAGGTCGACGTAGACGTTGTCGTCGACGTCGGTCATCCGACAGCCGGCGGCCGAGGCGATGAAGCGGGGGGTGCCGCCGACCGCGGAGAACGCGCGGACCGGGGAGTTCACACCGCCGGGGATGACGCCCTCGGCGCGGGCGAACAGCTCGGCCGATACGGCGGTGCCGCGCGCGGTCCGGTCGGGGCTGGCAGTCACGACGTCCAGTGTTCCAAAAAGGCCCGGTGAAACCCAATCCGACTTAGGCGGATGTAAGGTTCCCGGCCCGCTCAGCCCAGCGCGCGGTCGACCGCGTCGGCCATGGCCCGCTGACCAGCGGCGTTGGGGTGCGCAGTGGTGCGGATCCGGGAACCCCGTGTCGGCTCGATCCAGCGGTGATCGGGCCCGGCGCACGCGTCGTGGCCGACCGAGGCCGCCCACATGTCCACGTAGGTCGCTCCGTGACGCCCGGCCGCGGCGGCGATCGCGGTGTTGAGGCGCTCGCCGACGGCATTCATGTATCCCACGTCGCCGGCGGCGATCTGCACCTGCGGATAGCAGCCGCCGCGCTCGGGCAGCAGGCGCGGATAGCCGAGGACGATGATCCGCGCCCGCGGCGCCCGCTGGCGCAGCAGGGCGATCGCGTCGTCGAGGTCGGGCGCCACCGCGTCGGCGATCCGCGCGTCGAATTCGCCGCCCCGGGCACGTCGACACGGGTCGCCGGCGGGGTCGCCGGCGGCGACCGACCCGCAGTCGGCGACGGCGTCGGCGAACAGCCGGTCGTCGTTGCCGCCGATCATGATGGTCACCAGCTCGGTGCGCGGGCCGAGGACGTCGACCTGCGGCGGCACCCCGAAGTACTGCTCGGCGGTCAGGTTGGCCGTGGTCGCGGCGCCGCAGGAGACGTCGGCGAAGTCCGCCCCGACATATCCGCGTCGCGCGGCCAACAGCTGCCCGAAGTTCTCCTGCGAGCGCAGACACATGGCCGGGGAGTCCTCGATGATCCGGTCGATCCCCGATCCGGCGGCATAGCTGTCGCCGAGGTGGGCGTAGCGGACCCCGCCCGACACCGCCCCGGTCGACGACGGCGGCGCGACGGACGGCTGGTCGTGACCGCCGCAGGCGGACAGCCCGACGACGGCACCCACGGTCATCACCGCGACGATCACCCGAGCCTTGTGCACATCGTCGAGGGTAGGCGCGCGATCACGGGTTAGGTCACCCCAACACCGATTGCTCCCGCCCGCTGTGCGCGCGGCGCCGACCGCCTACGGTGGACCCATGGCTGAATCGGAACCGACGACCGCTGACCAGACCACCGACCCGACGACCCTCGCCGGCCTGCGCGCCGCCCTCGACGGCCAATGGGCCCAGACCCGCGACCAGCTGCGCGAGGAGATCGCGCGCACCGAACTGCTCGCCGACCCCTCCCTCGACCTCAAACCCGCGCGCGCCAAGATCCTCGAGGAGATGAAGGTCCTCGCGACGAAGAACTTCGTCTCCGCGGGTTTCCGCAAGGAGCACGGCGGGACCGGCGACGTCGGCAAGGCCATCGTCGGCATCGAGATGCTCGGCTACGCCGACCTGTCGCTGATGGTGAAGTCGGGCGTGCAGTGGGGCCTGTTCGGCGGGGCGGTCGAGAATCTCGGCACCAAGCGCCACCACGACAAGTACGTGAAGGATCTCATCGACCTCAAACTGCTCGGCAGCTTCGGCATGACCGAGACCGGCCACGGGTCCAACGTGCAGTCGCTGGAGACCACCGCGACCTACGACCCGAAGACCCAGGAGTTCGTGATCAACTCCCCCACCGAGTTGGCCCGCAAGGACTACATCGGCGGCGCCGGCCAGCACGCCCGGGTCTCGGCGGTCTTCGCCCAGCTGATCACCGGCGCGCCGGGCGAGGAGCCGCACAGCCGCGGGGTGCACTGCTTCTTCGTGCCGATCCGCGACGCCAAGGGCAACGACCTGCCCGGCGTCACGACCTCCGACTGCGGCTACAAGGGCGGCCTGCGCGGCGTCGACAACGGCCGCATCTCCTTCGACAACGTGCGCATCCCGGCGGAGAACCTGCTCAACCGCTACGCAGACGTCGCCGCCGACGGCACCTACAGCTCGCCGATCGAGAGCGACAACCGCCGCTTCTTCACGATGCTCGGCACGCTGATCCGCGGCCGCGTCTCGGTGGGTGCGACCGCCGGCGCCGCCGCCCGCAAGGCGCTGACCCTGGCGGTGCGCTATGCGCTGGTCCGCAAGCAGTTCGAGACGCCCGACGGTTCCAGCGAGGTGACGATCCTCGACTACCGCGCCCACCAGCGCAAACTGCTGCCGCTGCTGGCCAAGTCCTACGCGCTTGCCTTTGCGCAGAACGAGCTGACCGCCGAACTGCACGAGGTGCAGTCGCTGCCGCCCGAGGAGGTCGACGATCACCGCCAGCGCCTGCTGGAGAGCTGGGCGGCCGGGCTCAAGGCCTACGGCAGCGGCCACGCCAGCCACACCATCAACGTGTGCCGCGAGGCGTGCGGCGGCGCCGGCTATCTGGACGAGAACCAGTTGCCGATCCTGCGCGGCGACATCGACGTGTTCACCACCTTCGAGGGCGACAACACCGTGCTGACGCAGCTCGTCGGCAAGGAGATGCTCGGCGCCTACAGCGAGGAGATGCGCGGGCTGAACGCCGCCGGCTGGGTGAAGTTCGTGGCCGGGATGGTCGGCGACGTCGTCGCGGAGAAGACGGCGGTGCGCCAGGTCGTGCAGACGATGCTCGACTCCTCCGACGAGAACCCGGACAAGTCCGAGCTCACCGACCGCGCGACGCAGATCCGGTTGTTCCGCAACCGCGAGGACCACCTGCAGCGCACCTGCGCCCAGCGCCTGCGGCGGGCCGCCGACGCCGACGACCCGTTCGCGGTGTTCAACGACGCCCAGGACCACCTGCTCAAGGCGGCCACCGCCCACATCGAGCGGCAGGTCCTCGAATCCTTCATCCAGGCGATCGCCGACTGCGACTCGAAGTCGGCCGCCGAGCTGCTCGGCAAGGTGTGCGACCTGTACGTCTACTCGGCGCTCGAGGCCGACCTGTCGTGGTTCCTGATGCACCGCCACGTGTCGGTGGAGCGCGCCAAGGCCATCCGCCGCGGGGTCAACGAGCTGTGCGAGGAGCTGCGGCCGCACGCCCGGACCCTCGTCGACGCCTTCGGCATCCCTGAGGAACTGCTCGTCGCACCGATGCTCGAGCACGGATAGGGATCTTCACGGTTCCCGCGGCGCGTCGGCGCCGACGCCGAACCACCGGCCCGCGCGCAGCTCCCGGTAGTCGGCCTGCGTGACGATTCCGACGAGATTCGAGATTGCCCCATTGCCGGCCCCGTCGGCTGCGGTCAGGTACGCCTCGACCTCGTCGCGGCTGCCGAACAGGATCGTGCGGAAAACGCGCTGACGCTCGGCCTCGGACAGGTTCGTCTCGGCCAGTTGGTACGGGTGGTGCAGCGCCGCGAAGAGGAAGTAGTAGCGCTCGACGTCGTCTCGCAGGACCCGGAACTCATCCGGGCCGATGGGGAACTCACGGCTGAACGACACAACCCCGCTGTCGATGGGGATGTCGTAGACGAGCTGGCCGTCGCGCTCGATCACGAGGGGCGTCCAGTTGCCGCGGCGGAGAACGACCCCGTCAGCCATGTGTCTGCTCGCCCGCGACCTTCACAGCCCCATCTGCACGGCCATGTGGGCCTGGGTGAGCTCGGTGCGCAGCCGGTCGACGTCGCGGGCCCAGGCCTGCGACAGTTTCCCGTTGACGGTCTTGAGGCCGATGCCCTTGCGCCCGCGGGGCACGGCCGGCAGGCCGCCCAGGGCGGGTGCCTTCTGCCAGTCCTTGTAGTCGGCACCGTTGTTCTGCGGGTAGATCGTCTCGATGTCGGCCAGGTTGATCCGGCGCGTGCCGCAGCGCAGCGTCTTCTCGGTGAGCTCGACGCTCGCGTACTCGCGGGCGGCGGTGATGAACAGGTAGCACGGTCCGGTGATCACGACGAAGAAGATCGCCATGACCGCCCAGTGCACCTGCCCGGGCCCCAGCGCCTCCATGGTCAGGATCGCACCGATCAGGACCGGACCCAAGAGAATCGGCCACCAGGTGCTGCCCGGCTCGGAGTAGAGCACCCGGCCGGGATCGTCGACCACCGGCGAGAGGCCCAGGTCGCTGTTGTCGACCTCGGTGATGTCTTCGGCCACCTCGAGCGCCTCGGGACTGAGGGCCTGCAGGTCCACCTTCTCGGGATCGTCGGCCTCGCGGTCGTCGTCCTTGCGCGCGTCGTCGCTCATGCGCCTCCTCCCGGGTTCTGCGGCGGGGGCGGCGGCACCTGCCACGGCTGTTGCTGCCACGCCCCGGGCGGCGGCGCGAGTTGCGCTTTGGCGGCGGCGCGGTACTGCGCCATGTCGCGGCAGTAGGTGTCGGAGTCGCGACGCATCAGCAGCAGGAGTGCACCGCCGGCGCAACCGGCCGCGATGATCTCGGGGACCTGGGTCCACGTGCGCTGGCCGGCGAAGGCGAGGACCGCCCCGACGACCACGTAGGCGCTCAGACCCGACAGGAGCAGGCGGGCCCAGTTGTGGCCGGCTCGCAGGAAGTACATCACCGTCAGCGCGAGGGCGGCACCGACCAGGACGCTGACGACGAGCGAGGCGATGATCAGGCCGGTCGACGTCATCATGTCGGCGGACTGGCGGAGTGATTCGCTCGCGTTCTTCGGCAGTTTGTCCCGACGCTCGACCATGAGGTCGCGAACCTTGTCGTAGCTGCCGATCTGCGCGACGGCCATGGCCGCGATCACGACGAGCCACAGCTCGGTCGCGATGGCCACCGGGGAGGCCAGCGCCGGCTTCTCCGGCGGCTGCGGAACGGGAGCGGTCATGGGAACCAGGCTACTGATCGACGACGTGCCGCCAAAACCCGGAACCGCGGTGGCTCGCTACCGTTCGTTCAGCCACCCGGCGGCCTCGACCGCCCAATAGGTCAGCACGATCGACGCGCCGGCCCGTCGGATGGCGGTGAGCGACTCCAGGACCGCGGCCCGCCGGTCGATCCATCCGCGCTCGGCGGCGGCGGTGATCATCGAGTACTCGCCGCTGACCTGGTAGGCCGCGACGGGCACGGTCGCGGTGGCCGCGACGTCGGCGAGCACGTCCAGGTACGCCATGGCGGGCTTGACCATGACCAGGTCGGCGCCCTCGGCGAGGTCGAGTTCGAGCTCGTGCAACGCCTCGGTCCGATTCGCGGGGTCCTGCTGGTAGGTGCGCCGATCCCCCTGCAGCGACGAGTCGACGGCATCGCGGAACGGGCCGTAGAAGGCCGACGCGTACTTGGCGGTGTAGGCCAGCAGCGCGGTGTCGATGAACCCCGCGCCGTCGAGGGCCTCCCGGATCACCGCGATCTGGCCGTCCATCATCCCGCTCGGGCCCAGCATGTGCGCCCCGGCGCGGGCCTGCGCGACGGCCATGGCGGCATACCGTTCGAGCGTCTCGTCGTTGTCGACCCGCCCCGCGTCGTCGACGACGCCGCAGTGGCCGTGATCGGTGAACTCGTCCAGGCAGGTGTCGGCCATCAGGACCGTCGCATCGCCCAGGTCCGCGCGCAACGCGGCCAGTGCCCTGTTGAGGATCCCGTCGGGGCTGTCGGCGCCCGATCCGATGGCGTCCTTGTCCTCGGCGCGCGGGACGCCGAACAGCATCAGCCCCCCGACCCCGGAGCGGACCGCTTCGTCGGCGGCCGTGCGCAGGGAGTCGAGCGTGTGCTGCACGACGCCGGGCATCGAGGCGATCGGCTTGGGCTCGGCGATACCGTCGGCGACGAACATCGGCAGCACCAGGTGGCGCGGCGCCAGATCGGTCTCGGCGACCAGGCGGCGCACCGCGGGCGTCGACCGCAGGCGGCGCGGACGAATCGTCGGGCCGGTCACACGATCAGCAGTCACGGCGTCGAGTCTAGTGAGACTAGGACCGCGACCGGCGCGACTTCTTGCGCGGCGGGGGCAGGGCGCCCTCGGCGCGCAGCCGGGCGGCGTGGGCGGCGAGCGCCTCGACCAGGTCCGGGATGGACGCGGTCTCGGGCCGCACATCGACGCGCAGGCCGAATTCGACGGCGGTCTCGGCCGTCTTCGGACCGATGCAGGCGACGATCGTGCGGGCGTGCGGCTTGCCGGCGATGCCCACGAGGTTGCGGACCGTCGAGCTCGAGGTGAAGCACACGGCGTCGAAGCCGCCGGTCTTGATCATCTCGCGGGTCTCGGCGGGCGGCGGCGCGGCGCGCACCGTGCGGTACGCGGTGACGTCGTCGATCTCCCAGCCGCGCTCGCGCAACCCCTCGGCGAGGGTCTCGGTGGCGATGTCGGCACGCGGGAGCAGGACCCGGTTGACCGGGTCGAACACCTCGTCGTAGGGCGGGAAGTCTTCCAGCAGGCCCAGCGACGACTGCTCGCCGGACGGGACCAGCTCGGGCTCGATGCCGAAGGCGCGGACGCGGTCCGCGGTCGCCTCGCCCACGCAGGCGATCTTCACGCCGGAGAAGGCGCGGGCGTCCAGGCCGAACTCGGCGAACTTCTCCCACACGGCGCGCACCGAGTTGGTGGAGGTGAACACCACCCACTGGTAGCGGCCGTCGACCAATCCCTTGACCGCGCGCTCCATCTGGGCGGGCGACCGGGGCGGCTCGACCGCGATGGTCGGGACTTCCTTGGGGATGGCGCCGTGGCCGACGAGCCGTTCACTCATGTCGGCGGCCTGCTCCTTGGTGCGCGGCACCAGCACGGTCCAGCCGTACAGGGCCCGCGATTCCCACCAGGAGAGCTTGCCGCGCTGGCTGACGATCTTGCCGATGGTCAGCAGCAGCGGGCCGGTCAGCTCGCCGCCCTGCTCGGCGGCGGTCTCCAGCGTCGCCTCGACCGTGCGCTGGGCACAGGTGGTGCCGTTGACGGTCAGGGCGACGGGGGTGTTCGGCGACAGGCCGTGCTCGATGAGCGCGGCGGTGGCCTCGGCGAGGTGGCCGGCGGTGCCGTGCAGGACCAGCGGCGCGGGCGCGGCGGCCAGGCCGGCCCAGTCGACCTCGCCGCGCATGTCGGCGACGGTGTACCCCGAGCCCAGGGCCATGCCGGCGTAACTCGGCACGACGGCGGCGGCGGGCAGACCGGGGAGCACCTCGAACTGGACGACGGTGCGCGCCACGGCGGTCACCTCGGCCAGCACGGCGTTGGACGTGAGCGGGTCGCCGGCGACGACGCGGACCACGTCGACACCGGTCTTGGCGGTGGCCACCAGGGTCTTGGCGACGTCGGCGGGATCGCCGAGCGCCGGGTGGATGTTCACCGGGTCCTCGGGCGCCTCCTCGGTGGCGTCGGTGGCCTCGGCCGCGTCCTCGGGGGCGTCGGCCTCCGGGTCGGGCTTGGCGGCCTTGGTCCGGCGGGTGGGCGGCACGGCCTCGGGGCGGTGCACCGAGCCGATCAGCTCGACGACGCCGGGCGGGACGTCGGGGTCGATAAAGGCGGTGGTCGCGTTGGTCAGCACGCTGCGCGCGCGAACCGTCAGCAGGTCCGGGTCGCCGGGACCGGCGCCCACGAACAGGATCCGTCCCGGGGTGACTTTCTTAGTCGTCCGGCTCATCAGTCGCACTCTCCTACCCCCAACGGGGTGGTAGTTCGTCTGCTAGGCCAGAAGCGACGCCGCCCCTGACTCCAGCATTTCCGCTGCGAGCGCGCGCCCCACGTCGGCCGCCTCCTGCACCGGTCCGACCGCCGAACTCCGGATCACATCCGATCCGTCAACGGCCGCGACCGCCGCACGTAGCGACAGCTCCAGGAAGATCCGGCCGTCGTCGTCGAGTGACTCGACGACCTCGGCGTAGGCCCCCACCGGCGCGGTGCAACCGGCCTCCAGGGCCGCCAGCAAGGCGCGTTCGGCATCGACCGCCGCACGAGTGGACGGATCGTCCAACGTGGCGAGCGTGCTCACCAGTTGGGCATCGTCGGTGCGGCACTCGACGGCCAGGGCACCCTGGGCCGGCGCCGGAAGCAGCACCACCGGATCGAACGCTTCGGCAATGACCTCGGTCCTGCCGATGCGGGCCAACCCGGCCCGGGCGACCACGACTGCGTCGAGTTCACCGTTGGCGACTTTGCCCAACCGAGAATCAAGGTTGCCTCTTAGGGGGCGGATTTCCAAACCGAGACCCAATGCTCTAAGCTGCGCCGCCCGTCGCGGGGCCGACGTACCCACCGTCGCGCCCGGAGGCAGCTCGCCCAACACCCGGTTACCGGCGCTGACCAGCGCATCTCTGGCATCTTGGCGCGGCGGGACCGCGGCGATGACGAGGTCGGATTCGGGGGCGGTCGGCAGGTCCTTGTAGGAGTGCACCGCGACGTCGATTTCGTCGTTGCGCAGGGCGACGCGCAGCGCGGTCGTGAACACGCCGACGCCGATCTCGGCGACCGGGGCCGCCGACTTGTCGCCCTCGGTCTTGATGATCACGAGTTCCGCGGGGTGTCCGGCGTCGGTCAGCGCCTGTGCGACGTGGCCGGCCTGGGTGGTGGCCAGCAGCGATCCCCGGGTCCCGATGCGCAGCACCGGAGGAGTCATCGATGTCCGTCCCGGTCGGCGGGAGCGGTCGGGTCCGGCAGTACCAGGGACTCGACCTCGGGCGCGGCGACCGACTCGGCGGCACCGGGCTTGAGCTCGAACAGTTCGCGCAGCGCCTGCGCGTACTGGTCGCCGTCGGCGGTGGCCGCGAGCTGCTTCACGCGCACGGTCGGGGCGTGCAGCAGCTTGTCGACGACGCGGCGAACGCTCTTGGCGACCTCGTCGCGCTCGGTCTCCGACAACGACGGCAGCCGCGACTCCAGGCGCAAGATCTCCGCCTCGACGACGTCGCTGGCGCGCTGGCGCAGCGCCGTGACCGTCGGGGTGACCTCGGCCCGGCGCTGGGCGGCCAGGTAGTCGGCGAGCTCGGAGGCGACGATGGCGCGCGCACCCACGATGTCGGCCTCGGCGGCCTGCGCCTCGGTGTCGCCGCGCAGCCCCTCGATGTCGATGAGTTCCACGCCGGGGAGCCGGCCCGCGGCGGGATCGACGTTGCGGGGCAGTCCCAGGTCGCAGATGACCAGCGGGGTGCTCTCGGTCCGCGCGGCCAGCGCGTGGTGCACCTCGGCGACGCTGACGACCGAACCGACCGATCCCGAGCACGTCATCATCACGTCGGCGCGCGCCATGGCGGCGGGCAGCTCGTCCAGCCCCACACCCACCGCGGTGACCCCCGGGTGGTTGGCGGCGACGTTGTCGGCCAGGCGCTGGGCCTTGTCGACGCTGCGGTTGACGATGGTGATCTGCTTGACGCCCTCGCGTGCGAGGTGCACGGCCGACAGGCCGCCCATCGCGCCGGCGCCGAGGACCACGCCGCGGTTCAGCTGCCCGCCCGCGGACGTCAGGACGCTGCGCGCCCGGTGCAGGGCCACCGACACGACCGACGCACCGGCGCGGTCGATCCCGGTCTCGGTGTGCACCCGCTTGCCGACGCGCAGCGCCTGCTGCGCGAGTTCGTGCAGCACGCGACCGGCGGTGCGGTTGGCGTCGGCACTCGCGTAGGCGCCGCGGATCTGGCCGAGGATCTGCTGCTCGCCGACCACGAGGGAGTCCAACCCGGCGGCGACGGTGAACAGGTGCTCGGCCGCCGACTCCGAGTAGCGCACGTAGGCGTGCTGGGTCATCTCGTTGATGCTCATCCCCGAGTGCTCCCCCAGGACGTTGCCCACGGCCTCGAGAGCGGGGTGGAAGGCGTCGACGACGGCGTAGATCTCGACGCGGTTGCACGTGGACACGACCATCGCCTCGGACATGGTCGGCGCGCTCAGCAGCTTGTCGACGATCTTGGGACGGTCGTGCTCGGACACGGCAAGGCGCTCGAGCACCCCCACGGGAGCGCTGCGGTGCGATACGCCGAACAACAGCACGCTCACAACGGGCTCACCTTCTCCGCGGCTGCCGCGAAAGACAGCAGCTGTAACTCCAAGGCTAGGTCAATCTGCCGGATCGACAGGCCCTCTTGCGGAGTTAGCGGCACGGTCGTGACGTTGAGGATCTGCTGCACGCCGGCGGCGGCGAAGGCGTCGCACACGGATTGGGCGTGCTCGTCGGCGGTCGCGATGACCCCGATGTCGAAGGGCTCGCCGTCGGCGCCGGTGCCGCCGATCGCGTGCAGCGGGGCGATCACCGGGCCGTCCGGGTCCAGCCGGGTGCCGACGAGACCGGGATCGTCGTCGAACAGGGCCTTGAGCGAGTACCGCGAGTCGTTGCCGGTGTGCGCGAGCAGGGCGCGGCCGAGTGCGCCGACGCCGGCGAGCGCCACGGTCTGCGCGGAATCGCTGTGCAGGGCCATCGAAACCGTCGCGATCAGCTTGTGCACCTGGTACCCGACGCCGCGCACACCGTGGCCGCCCACGTAGGACAGGTCCTTGCGCAGGATCAACGGGTTCACGCCGGAGGCCTGCGCCAGTTCAGCGCTGGAGATGACGGTGACACCGCTGGCGGCGCGCTCGCGCAACGCGGTCAGGTAGGTCGCCAAACGGGCGACCGACGGGCCGGGGATCCTGGCCGTCGGTCTGCTCTCAGACAGCGACGTCATTGCAACAGGATATCTACGACGCGAGGTCGTTGCGTAGGCGGCCCTCGTCGACGGTCCAGTAGCTGTGCTCCTCGCCGTCGAGCAGGACGACCGGCAGCCGGTCGCCGTATTCGGCGCGCAGCTCCTTCTCCCCCGCCGTGGCGCGCTCGTCGACGTCGACCTCCTCGAAGGGTTCGCCGACGTCGGCGCAGATCCGCGTCAACTCGGCGCGCGCGGTCGCGCAGGCCGCGCAGCCGGCCCGACTCAGCAACACGATTCGCAAGTCGCCCTCCTCACAGCCACCAGTCTGCCATTGCGGCTAATCTTGACGGAACCAACCGCAGCGCCCACCGGAGGGAGCGACGTGAGCGACGAGCCCCACGGGGAGCCGGACGATTTTCCCGTCCGCGATCGCGATCTCGACCCTGATCCCGACGCTGATTTCGAGCCCGATTCCGCCGATCTCGAGGACGACGCGGAGGCGGCGATCGCCGCGAACGCCGCCACCGATCCCGCCGTCGACGCCGATGAGGCCGAGACCGACCGCCGGGTGCGCGAGTGGGTCACCTCGGCCAGCGGACGGTTCCGCCAGACCGCCGCGGAACTGCGCCAGAACCTCGCCGGCGAAGCGGCGGCAAAGGCGGCCCTCGAATCGCTCGCCCAGCGCGCCCAGGCCAGCCCCGACGGCGCCGATCTGACCGCTGCCGCCTTCTTCGACGTCGACAACACGCTGGTGCAGGGCGCCTCGATCGTGCACTTCGCCCGCGGTCTGGCCGCGCACAAGTACTTCTCCTACAACGACGTCGCCAGTGCGCTGTGGGCGCAGGTGAAGTTCCGGGTGACCGGGAAGGAGAACGCCGACGACGTCGCCGAGGGTCGCGACAAGGCGCTGTCGTTCATCGCCGGGCGCCCCGCCTCCGAACTGGTGGAGCTGGGCGAGGAGATCTACGACGAGTACATCGCCGACAAGATCTGGCCGGGCACCCGGGCGCTCACCCAGCGCCACCTCGACGCCGGCCAGCAGGTCTGGCTGGTGACCGCGACGCCGGTCGAGCTCGCGCAGACCATCGCGACACGATTGGGCCTGACCGGCGCCCTGGGCACCGTCGCCGAGACCGAGGACGGCATCTTCACCGGGCGCCTGGTCGGCGACGTGCTGCACGGCCTGGGCAAGGCCCACGCGGTCCGCTCGCTGGCGATCCGCGAGGGACTGAACCTGCAGCGCTGCACCGCGTACTCCGACTCGCACAACGACGTGCCGATGCTGTCGTTGGTGGGGACCGCCGTCGCGATCAACCCCGACTCCGACCTCAAGGAGATCGCCAAGGTGCGGGGCTGGGAGAGCTACGACTTCCGGACGGCGCGCAAGGCGGCCAAGTACGGGGTGCCGACGGCCGTGGCACTCGGCGCCCTCGGCGGTGGCGCCGCCGCCGTGCTCCGGCGCGGGCGCAAGGGCTGACCGGGCACGCTCGGCGAAAAACTGGGCACGCTCGGCGAAAATCCGGGCACGCTCGGTGGATCTCAGCCGAGGTAGACGCTGCCGCGGCGGCTGAGCATGCGGAAGAGGGTCTGCTGGATCTCTTCGCGGACGTGGTCGGTCAGGTCGAAGACGACCAGCGGGTCGTCGGCGGCCGACTCCTCGTAGCCGTCGGTGGCGATCGGCTTGCCGAAGTGGATGTGCCACTTGGAGGGCAGCGGGATCGCGCCCAGCGGGCCGAGCCACGGGAACAGCGGGGTCACCGGGAAGTACGGCAGGCCCAACAGCTTGGCGACCGGCTTCAGGTCACCGATCATCGGGTAGATCTCCTCGGAGCCGACGATCGAGACCGGGATGATCGGCGCGCCGGTGCGGATGGCGGTCGTCACGAAGCCGCCGCGACCGAACCGCTGCAGCTTGTAGCGGTCCTTGTACATCTTGCCGATGCCCTTGTAGCCCTCCGGCCACACGGCGGTGAGCTCGCCGGCGCGCAGCAGGTGCTCGGCGTCGGAGTTGCAGGCGAGCGTCGCGCCGATGCGGCGGGCCAGCTCGCCGACGACCGGCGAGTCGAACGCCATGTCAGCGGCCAGGATCCGCAGGTGGCGGCCGGTCGGGTGGTTGTCGTGGACCGCCATCGACGTCATGATCGCGTCGATCGGGATCGCGCCGGCGTGGTTGGCGACCAGCAGCGCACCGCCCTCGACGGGCAAGTTCTCCACACCGGTGACCTCGACGCGGAACCACTTGTCGTAGACCGGCCGGATCGCCGGGAACCACACCGAGTCGGTGAAGTGCGGGTCGAAGCCGAAGTCGTCGACGTCGTACTCGCCGGCCAACCGCTCACGCAGATAGGAGGCGGTGCCGGTCAATGCGTCGGCGATCTGGGTGCGGACGCCGTCGAGGCTGAGCAACGGGCTGGGCTTGGCGGGTCCGACGTGCTCAACGCCGAGCGCTTCGTCCGGGAGCTGGACCTCGTCGCTGATCGGCGTCACCTCGGCCGGCTGGCGACCGAAGCCATCGGTGTTGGGGTGCCCCGCCTGCGACGGGTGGCGCCGCTTGCCCGACTGTCGGCGGGCGGCGGCCTCGGCGACGGGATCGGAGCCGGGCGTCGAGTAGAGCTGGATGACTTTCGCGGTGCGCGGGTCGTGGGCGCGGCGGCCGGCCATGGGATTCACCCCCGTCTGGGCTTCGTAGGGACAACTGCGGCGCGGGGCGCCGTCGGACTACGAGCTTACGGGCTCGCGCGGCCACACGGGAACGATGAGCTCACACGCGTGAAAAATCACACACAGATGAAACAAGCTGGTAAACCGCAGTATTCGGATCACAAAAGCTGATGGGCCGCGGACACGACGCGCTGCTCGAGGTCGTGCCAGCGCTGCGGGCTGATCAGCATGTCCGAGGCCCCGCGCTCGATGAAATCGTCGACCGTCTCGGAGGTGGTGAACCGCGGCTCGAAGCCCAGTTCGGTGCGCATGCGGGTGTTGTCCAGCACCCGTCCATAGGTCACCCAGTCCATCTGCGAGGACCGGAGGCGGGCCGAGCGGACGTCGGCGAAGACGCCCACGATGGGGGTGACCAGTCCCGACGGCACGGGCAATTCGATCCGACCCGCGCGGCGGATCGCCTGGGTCAGGGTGATCACGCCGTCCGCGGCGATGTTGTAGGTGCCCGCCGGCGCGCCGAGGGTGATCCGCTCGAGGGACGCGAGGGCGTCCTCCTCGTGCAGGAACTGCAGGCGCGGCTGGTAGCCGAGCACGGTGGGCACGACCGGCGTGGACAGATACGCGCCCATGCGGGTCTGCATCCGCGGGCCCAGGATCGCCTGGTAGCGGGCGATCGTGACGTCGATGTCGGGACGGCGGCGGGCCAGGCCGCGCGCATAGCCCTCGACGTCGAGGAGGTCGCGGCCGTAACCGTTGCGGGGTTCGCGCACCGCGCGGTCACCCTCGCTGAAGTAGGCGGGGTCCTTGCTGCTGGAGCCGTAGACCATGGCGGTCGAGCGGAGCACCAGTCGTTTCACCGACGGGCTGCGCTGACAGGCGGCGCACACCTGCATCGCGCCGACGACGTTGAACTCCTTGATCGCGGCGGAGTGCGCGGCCAGGTCCATGACGGAGGTGGCGGCGTGGACGACGGTGTCGACCTCGTGCGCGGCGATCGTCTTCGCGATGGCGGGGCGCCGGATGTCCAGGCGCAGGAACTCGGCGCGGCCCATGCGGCGCAACAGCGCCTTGCCCGGGACCCGGGAGTCGACCGCGAGAACCTTCTCGATGTCGGGGTTGGCGGCCAGTCGGGCCACCAGGTTGCCGCCGAGGAACGTGGAGGCGCCCGTCACCAGAACGACGCGGGGCGTCGTCTTCTCGTCGGTGTCGGGCGCCATGACGGACTACTTGCCGAGTTTGCGACGCTGGACGCGCGTGCGGCGAAGCAGCTTGCGGTGCTTCTTCTTCGACATGCGCTTGCGGCGCTTCTTGATGACAGAACCCATGGGGGATGCTTCCTAACGTTGCGTATTCACTGGGCACGGCGGCGGCCGCGCGCGAATAACGCCACTTTACCGGGCGGCTTCGACTCGGCCCTAATCGCCCGGTGAACCTCACGACAAACCCCCGGCCGAACACCGGCCGGGGTCTGATCGGACGTGATCAGGCGATATCGCCTAGCCGACGTCGAAGTACGACGTCTCCAGGTAGTCGTGGACGGCCTTGGCGTGCACGCGGAACGAGCGGCCGACGCGAACCGCCGGAAGCTCACCGTTGTGGACCAGGCGGTAGACGGTCATCTTGGAAACGCGCATCAGCGCGGCAACCTCGGCGACGGTCAGGAACTGCGAACCGGCCGCGTTCCCGCCGTTGCGGTCACCAGACATATCTGCAGGTGCCATCAGTACTCATACCTCTCACAGCACGAGTCGCGGCCGTTGGCTTCCCCTCCGACGGACATCTGACACGCACGTGCTGAAGGTACCTTAGCGTGGCTGATGTGAAAATAGCGACGGGAGTTGCGGACAAGTACTGATTTGTTGCCGGAGCGTGCCCTAAACCGGCGAGTCACCTGGGAGTTTGCGTCGCAAACTGCTATACGCCCCGATCTGCGGTGTCCTTGTCGTTACCGGGGGAACCCTCAAGTTCCGATCGACGGCTGAGTTTCGCGCTCTTCGCGGCGGCCGCCGCGGTGGCCGCGTACATGGTCGCGCGCAGACCGCCGCGCTCCATCTCGGCGATCGCCGCGGCGGTCGTGCCGCCGGGCGAGGTGACCGCCGCGCGCAGGTCCACCGACGTCATCCCGGACTCGGTGAGCATCGCACCGGCACCGCGGATCGTCTGCTTGGCCATCTCGGCCGCCTGGGCGCGGGTCAGGCCCAGCGCGACACCGGCGTCGATCATCGACTCGGCCAACAGGAACACATAGGCCGGGCCCGAGCCCGAGATCGCCGTGACCGCGTCCATCTGGCTCTCCGGCACGACCATCACCTTGCCGACCGCGGAGAGCAGGTTGGAGACCGACTCGACCTGCTCGTCGGTCGCGTAGCGGCCCGGCGCCAGCGCGCTCATCGCCTCGTTGACGACCAGCGGCATGTTCGGCATCACCCGGATCACCGGCGAGCCCGCGGGCAGCGCGTTCTCGTACTTCGACGTCGGCAGACCGGCGACGAGCGTCACGGTCACCCGCTCGACGTCGTTGTTGTCCTCGACCTTGCTCAACTCGGCGAGCACACCCTCCACCGCATCGGGCTTGACCGCGATCACCACGATCTGGGCGTGCTCGGTGGCCGTGGGGATGTCGGTGACGAGCACTTTGTAGACGTCGGCGAGTTCGGCGGACCGCTGCGGCGAGCGCTCCACGATTGCCAGGTCCCGGGCGGGCTTGCCCGCCGCGATCAGGCCGGCCAGCAGGGCCTCGCCGATCTTGCCTCCACCGATGATCGCTACGCGCTCGGACATGGGTTCTCCGTTCGTCTTTCCTGTGATCGCATCATTGTCGACGGTCGCATCGTCACCCGCCGGCGGGGCCCGGGACCGGTTTGGCCGGGATCAGTGCGAGCTGCCGGGATTGGCCGACGACGACACCGGTCGAGTCAAGCACGGTGTGGTCGGACTCGAACATCCCCTGCCCCACTTCAATGCTGCGGTTCTCGAACCGCAGCCACCCGTCGGGCGCCGGGATGCGGCGCAGATAGGTCGCCAGCGTCACCGTGGGCGCCCAGCCGAACACGCCCAGGTTCATCACCACCGGCGGCGAGATGTCGCACACGAGCGTCACGAAGGGCAGCCCGGCGGTGCCCTGGTGCGGGCGAACCCAGCCCCGGATGGTCGGTTCGCCGAGTCCGCCGGTCGCCGCCGGGAAGCTCGCCGGGTCGATGGCGAAGTCCACGACCGGGTGCATGTGCATGATCTCTTCCATCGGCGACCCGGCGAGGTGCAGCGCACCGGCGGGCGGCTCGACGGGCAGGTCGCGCAGCGGCTGCGGCACCGAGCGGCGGGGTTCGCCGTGGTCGAGCATCCCGAAGACCACCGCGGTGGTGATCATCGTCCGACCGTCCTGCACCAGGTCCACGTCCACGACCGACACCGTGCGGCCGTGCTTGACCAGTCGGGCGACGAGTTCGACGGCCGCGGGATCGGGGGCGCTCAGGTAGGTGCTGGTGGCCGCGACCGGGACCGGCGCGGTGCCGTCGGCGCGGGCCAGCTCCGGGTCGGCTTCACCGAACCACGCGCGGTAGGCGGCGTGGGCGGCGTTGACGACCATCATCTGCGCCGAGCCGCCGTGCACCTTCGGGCCGATGGTGAACATCGGGTCGATGGTCGCGGTGAAGGTGATGGTCGAGTCGCCGCGATCGACGACGGTCAGCACCAGCCCGTCGTCGATGCCGCTCACGGTCGGCCCTCGCGCGACAGCGGGCCGTGGCCGTCGGCGATCCCCGGCCGCCGCAGATGCGTCCGCGCGAAGTCGAGGGAGCGGGCCAGCATCGCGGCGCGCTCGTCCTTGCTGCGCGCGCTGCTCGTGGTGACCTCCAGGACGACGGCGCCGTCGAACTCGCTGGCGGCGATGCGACGGCAGATCTCGCTGCACGGCTGGTTGCCGTCACCGGGGATCATGTGCTCGTCGTGGGCGGCGCCGTCCCCGTCGGTGAGGTGCAGGTGGCGCATCCCCGATGCCATCCGCTCGAACATCGCCAGGGCGTCCATGCCGGCGGTCGCGGTGTGCGAGAGGTCGAGGGTGTAGTTGGCGTATCCGTCGTCGGTGGGGTCGATGGACTTGCCGAAGGCCGACGTCGACAGCCCCGGGCTGCCGCCGCGGGCGGCCAGGCGCTTGGCCGAGCCCTCCCCGGCACCGAAGAGGCGGTCGGCGCGCAGCGGGAACATGTTCTCCACCGCGACGGCGATGCCGCTGTCGGACTCGAGTTCGCCGACCAGGTCCTCGAAGGCGGCGACGTAGGCGCGCTGCCAGCGGAAGGGCGGGTGGACGACGACGGTGGGCGCGCCGAGGGCGTCGGCGGCGTGGACGGCGCGCTCGAGTTTGCGGATGGGGTCGCGGCCCCACACCCGCTGCGAGATGACCAGGCACGGGGCGTGGATGGACAGGATCGGCATCTGGTACTTGTGCGACAGTGCCTCGACCCGGCCGACGTCCTGGCTGATCGGGTCACCCCAGACCATCACCTCCACGCCGTCATAGCCGAGGTCGGCGGCGTAGCGGAACGCCGCTTCGATGCCCTGCGGGTAGACCGACGCGGTCGACAACCCGACCGGGATCTCCTCCAACATCATCGACCGCCCCCCTGTCGTCAATCCCCGGAACCACTCACGAAGTGGCCAGCAGGATCAGCGGTCCGATGGTGATGAACAGGCCCACGCCCAGGGCCAGCAGGGTGGTCGCGAGGTCGTGGCGGCGGCGCACCAGGTGGACCAGCGTCACGATGCCGAAGATGACCAGGGCGGCGGCCACCAGCGCGAAGTACACGTTCCAGCGCCACAGTTGCACGAAGCCCCAGAAGGCGGCGGCACCGATGACCAGGCCGCCGATCACCTGCCCGAGCAGGATCAGCCACTGCATCAGCGGCGAGTACTTCGACTCCAGCGGCACCTCGTCGACGACGGCGGTGTCCGACTCACCGGCGACGGTGGCCGTGGCGGCAGTGGCGACGGCCGCGGTGACGGCGGCGCGGCGGCCCCGACGTGCGCGGCGACGCTTGGCGGGCGGCTCGTCGGCGGGCTCCTCGTCGATCGGCTCACTCGCGTCGACGACCGGCTCGGTGCGCCGCGTCGCCGACGGACGGATCGCCGGGGCATCCTCGTCGTCGTCCGCCGCGGCGGTCGCAGCGGTCGCGGGTACTGCGAACTTGCCGGTCACCGGATCGACCAGCGGCGGCTGCTCGACCACGGGGATCTCGTCCTCGTAGAGGTCCTCGGCGGCCACCGGCGCGAGCGACGCGGTCTCCTCGGCCGCCGGGACGGGAGCCGCGGCGGGCACGGGCGTTGCGGCGGTCGGGGGCGTTGCGGCGGTCGGGGGCGCGGCCGG
>NZ_JASGER010000108.1:0-10299 GCF_047606305.1 Gordonia sp. (in: high G+C Gram-positive bacteria)
CGGCAGGTGCGGCGGGCGGGGAGCTGGCCGCCGGCGCAGTCGTGCGTTCCGCGACGGTCGCCGACGCGGGCACACTGCCGGCGCCGAACCGTGCGAACACCGCGGCGAGATCGTCGACGAGACCCGCGGCGCCGGGCAGCTTCTTGCGGATCTGCTCGGCGGTCACCGGGGCCCGCTTGGCCAGATTGCGCAGGGTGATGTCCTTGATCGTCTCGGCCCCCGGGGCACCCTCGGCGATCTTGCGCCCGCGCCACGCGATCAGCTCGGCGGTCAGGTCCGTGGCGGGGTCCGGCGGCCGCTGGTCGTCCGGCGGCGCCGCCACCGGATCCGGCGCCCGGTGGTCGGCGACCCCGGCGGGCGGTGGAGTGGCCGGGTGGGCCAGCGCGGCGGGCAGATGGGCCACCGCGATGGTCGGCAGTACGCCCAGGTCGACCTGGGCGAGCAGGTGGTCGATCGTCGGGCCCCACCACTGGGCGATCGGCGTGGCCGCCTGCCGCCACGTTCCCGGGGCGGCGGCGATCGCGTCCAGCTCGCCGTTGGCGGGCACGGGGAGACCGTCGGCGGACGCGCCGGCGGCCCATTGCTGCAGTGCCGTGATCAAGTCCTGTGCGGACACCATCGTCAGGCCTGCCCCATCTCGGGCGGGCGGAACTGGTCCGGCTCGAGCCGCGGTGCGGGCGAGTCGACGACCGGCGGAACCGCCGACGGCGGCGCCTCCCACGTACCGGTCGAGGCGCCCTCGCCCCCCGGCGCCCGCAGATAGTCCAGACCGATGGCCTCGGACAATTGCGTCGCCGCGCAGACGATTCCCAGTCCGGTGCGCACCCGGTGGCGCACGTCGACGCGCACCGCGGCGGCCCCGCCGGTCACCGCGGTGTCGGTCAGCAGGGCGTGGTCGAAGGAGCCGGTCGGCGGCGCGTCCCGGTCGATGTCGGCCAGGAACTCCGCCAGTGGGAGCGTCGCACCGCCGGCCACGGCGACCGTTCCCACCAGTCGGGGCACCAGCTCGCCCAGCGGTCCGCCCAGCGAGCGCAGGGCGTCCCCCCACACCATGTCGGCGCCCGTCGACCCGATCACGCCGGAGTAGAGGTCGGCCGACCAGCGGTCCAGGGAGCTGCCCGTGCCACGACCGTGGTCGAGCCACACCGGCGACGCCTCGGCGCCCACCTCGCGCGAGCCCTGGCGCGGCGGGATGTGCGACACGATGACGTTGTCCCACGACGGCGTCAGCCAGCCGGGGCGGAAGAGTTCGCGGCGCAGGTAGCCGACCGCGTCGTCGACGTCGGGGTCGTGCGGCTGCGCGGTGCCCAGGCCGGTCGACATCGGCAGGCCCACGGAGATCGGCAGTGCCGCGGCGCCGGCCGCCGCCGGCGAGCCGAGCGGCGCCTCGAGGTAGGCGCCGAGAGCCCGGTTCCAGGACAGGAACTGCCCGTAGGCCTGCGCCAGGCGACGCACGTCGCGCAAGGCGGCGCGCAGATTGTGCCGATCGACCTCGAGCCGGTCGATGGTGGCCCGTCGCTGGTGGAGCATCGCGAAAATGGTGCGTTGCGACTGGACGAAGCCCCACAGGCACAGGCCCAGACCGAAGAGGACGGCGCTGAGCACGATGAGCAGCGACACCCACCACGCGACGTCCCACTTGAGCGTGAGGTAGACGAACAGCGCGGCGAGCAGCACCAGCAGCACGACCGTCAGCTGGATGGCCCGCCCCAGCGACTTGTTGCGCTGGTCGGGCTCCGGCGGTGGCGCGACGGCGGTGTTCACCTGGTGCAGGAGCTGCTGCACCTCGTTGTAGGCGCCGTGGAAGGCGTCGCCGAGTCGTTGGGCCGCGGCGACCCCGAAGCTGCGCCCGAGGTTGCGCTGCCACCCCCGCAACTCGGTGAGGGTCGAGCGCGCGCCGACGCCGTGGTCGGCGCTGGATTCGAGGTCGGTGAGCCGGTTCGCCAGGTCGGCCGCGCCCAGCACGTCGGTCGGGTCGACGCCGTCGACCTCGACGGCCGCCGCCACCGGACCGGGGATGGCGCGGAATGCGGCCGACGGCCCGGGCACCACCTCGGCGGAGTGCTTGACGATCGCCCGTGCCGACCCGACCTGGATCGGCGGCAGGTCGCGGCTGCGCTCGCCGGCGTCGGCCAGCGTCAGTGCCGATCGCGCATAGTCCTGCCACACCTGGGAGAGGTCGGAGTCCGCGTCGGCGAGCTGCCCCGACGGATCGAAGAGGGCACCGGACAGGGCGGTGGACGCGGCACCGATGTCCGCCCACCCGGCCACGCGCCCCGAGGAGGTGCGACCGTTGACGACCACCTGGTAGGCGGCCGGCTGTCCTTGGAACACCGCCTGCTCGACGCCGACGGCGATCTTGCTCGACACGCTGTCGACGACGCTGCGGTACCAGGCGGCGGGCGCGTTGCGGATCGAGGCCCAGACGAAGGCGAAGAACATCCTCAGCACGGTCAGCGCGCCGATCTGCTGCGGCGGATTGGCGGCATAGGCCTGACGGGGTCCGCGCAGCACCGCGGCGTGCTTGCGCCAGAACACGTCCGCCATCGTGGCGGTGGCCGTCGCGACGTCGGCGACGTAGACCACCTGCGAGCGCTGATCGCTGGGCAGCGGCAACACGCCGTCGTTGGTCAGCAGGGCCGAGCTCAGCGCCGACTCGACGTCGTCGGTCCGCAGGCTGCGGTAGAAGGACCGCGCCAGTCGGACCGATTGCCCGGGGACCACCGGCAGGCGGTCCAGCGGTGCATGGTCGAGGCGGCGCCACAGGCCCGCCAGCCCGGCGATGACCGGCGCGGCGTATCGGCCCAGGTCGTCGGCGGTGGGATTCTCGCCCAACGGGATCCGGCCGAACTCCGGGCCGCGCGAGTCCTCCGGCGAGATGATCACGTTGTGCCATCCGGGCACCGCGATCTCGCCGGGCGAGCCCACCACCGGTCCGCGGGCCACGAGCGCACGGATCCGCACGACCTCGCCCGCGCCGGTGGCGCGGATGAGCTGGTCGGCGATCCCCGTTTCGTCGCCCACCGACAGGCGCCGCTCACCGGGCAGCGCCGGCACCACCGAGCACACGCGCAGCAACGAGGTCCGTCGCGCCGACACGAGCTCGGGCAGTGCCACGTCGCGGGCCCGACCGCCGGAGACCAGCACGACCGACGCGAGCTGCGCCTGGGCCGACGGGTCGGCGACCCACAGGAAGTCGTCGACCATGCCGGCCGCCGAGAGGTCGGTCAGCGCCGACAGCACACTGTGCGCGGAACCGGTCGGCGCGATCAGGACCGTCAACGCCGACATCAGAACCCGCCCGGCTGTGGCGGCTCGGTGTTCGGCGGGGCCATCGGCGGCACGTCGAAGGGCGTGTCCATCGTCGGCGGGGTGAAGCTGTCCGGCTGTTGCACGGTCGGCGTGATCGTCGGACCGGACGACACTCCCTGCTCGGCGAGGGCGACGGCCGCACCCAGCAGGTTCATCAGTTCGTTGGTCGCCCAGAAGATGTCTGCGGCGATGTCCCGGTAGATGGGCGTCTTCGACGCCTGCTGGCGCACGGTGATCGTCGAGAAGGTTCCACCGCCCTCGGCGCCGGAGTTGCCCGGGGAGGCCCCCTCGCCGGGCTCCATGTAGTTCTTCGACACGAATTCGTGCTGGTAGGCGAGGTAGGCGCGCAGGCGCTCGGCCCGGTCCTTGATCGAGACGCCCGGCCCGGATTCGGGGATGGCGGCGGCGACGCCGGTCCCGGTCTCACCGCCGCGCAACCAGTTCGCCATGTTGACCGTCGCGGCCAGCTGGCGCTGCTCGAGACCGGTCGACGGGTTCTCCGCCCCGGCGTCGAAGAGGTGCCGCAGGGCGCGGTAGGGCGCCATCGACGACATCACGGGCGGCTGGTGACTCTGCGCGATGGCGACCAGCACGGACTCCAACACGGCCGGCAACCAGTCGTACTCGGCGAGGAACTCCGCCGGCGGGGTCAGCAGCGGGTTGGGGAACGGCAGCCAGGTGCGCGCCTGCGTGTCCCAGACGTGGACCGCCTCGGTGAAGGGCTCGGCGGGGACCTGGATCATGCCCAACGCCTGCCCCAACACCCAGCCGCCGACCATCGCGCGGCGCTCGTTCTCGTGCATCGGGAGGCTGGCCTGCAGCGGGCGGGCCCGGCGCATCGTCCAGAACGCCTTGCGCTGCCCGGGCGAGGAGGCCAGCCATTGACGGGCGGCGGGCTCGATCACCGCCTCATAGGCCAACGGCGAGTAGTTCGGGTACGAGCCGAAGATGTCGATGCGCTTGATCTTCGCCTCGTCGGTGAGCGCGTTGGTCAGGGCGTCGGCGCTCTTCTTGTCCACGCGGGCGGTCGTCGACAGCGCCGTCTTGAGGTCGCCGGCCACCGGCAGCCCCAGGAACGGGATGGCCGAGAACTTGTACCGGTAGACCATCTCGGCGACGCCGTGGATGGCCTGCATGGCGTTCTCGTTCACACTCGCCAACGGTCGCGCCAGGTTGACGGCCTCGCCGAACCGCAGTTCGAGGTCGGTGCGCCGGGCCACGCGCTCGGACTCGGGGGCGTCCTCGCCCTCGACGTACTGGCGCAGCGACACCGAGCAGAACCGGTCGAAAGACTCGCCGGTACGGGCCACGAAGCGACGCGCGCGGTCGAGCAGCTCGGGCGGGCGGACGTGGATGTCGTAGGTGGCGCGCTGGGCGATCAGCCCGTCCCCGGTCTCCGGGTGGCGCGGGAAGGCCCGCGAGATCCAGGTCGTGGTCCGCTCGACGACCGGCCGCTCCTCGGCGGGCGACTTGCTGCCGTCGACGGTTGTCCAGAAGCCGGTGATGACGTGCCCGGCGGCGCGCGAAATGCCCTCGCCGAGCAGACGCGGATCCGTACTGGTCGCCCCGACCGACGCCGGCAGGTCGATCTCGTACCGGCCCTTGAACTCGGCCGACCGCGTGAGCATGACCTCGTTGTCGGCCTCGGAGAAGCGCTCGGCGACGAGCTCGTCGGAGTCGGCCGGCCAGGCGGCGTATTCATCGGTCTGCAGCAGCGCCAGCCCGACCTGCTGCCGGTTGGCGCCGGCCGCCTGCCGCAGCAGCGTCTGCGCCTCGTTGAGCGCGTCGATCAGCGGGTCGAACACCTCGGTGACCATCGCACCGCAGGCGTTTGCGACGTGGTGGGCCAGCGCCGCGTAGATCTGCCGTTCGACGGTGCGCGCCGACCCGGCGAACACCTCGTCGGCGATGGGCGCGGGGTTGGCGATCGTGCCCGACAGCGACGCCAGGGTCGCCTTCACCTCCGGCGGGAGGTCGGCGATGTCGGCCGGCCCGTACTTGGACAGGTCGGTCAGCGCCGGCAGGAGGACGTCGTCGAGCAGGCGCGCGACCCGCTTCACCAGGCCCGTCGCGTACGGCAGGCCCTGGGTGGCCAGGGCGCGGGCAGTCGCCTGTTCGAGCTGGGTCACGAAGTGCTGGTGCCAACCGAAGGCGTGGTTGTAGGCGGCCGCGTTCGCCCCCTCGGCGAGCGCGTGGCGGCGTTCGGCGAGCACCTGCTGCACGCGCGCGGCCCACTGCTCGCCGTTGACGCCGGGCGTCTGGTCGATCATCGGGCGCACACAGGTGTTGACCACGTTGCGCGCCTGCGCGGAGACCTGGTCGGCGGGCAGCACCGTGGTGGTGAGCCAGGGGGCCAGACCGGTCGACGAGGCGTCGGTCGTGTCGGGCAGGCCCATCGAGTAGCAGATGTTGCTCCACTGGTTGTCCAGGATGGCGTTGACCTGCTCCTCGTCGGAGGAGTCGTTGCCCGGCTGCAGGTGTCCGTGCAGCAGCTTGTCGACGCTGCTGCGCGCGAGGCGCTGCGCGGAGTACTCGGCGTAGCGGTCACGGCCCATCGACAGGCTCGCGTAGCCGAAGGTGCCCCACGGCACGTTGTTCCACTGCTTGTTGCCCCAGCCCAGGTACTCCAGCGAGCCCTGGTCGCCGACGGCGTTGGTCAGGTCCCACTCGACGAACTGTTGGGTGGCCGAGCCGGACAGCACCAGACCGGCCAGGCCGCGACCGAGACCGCGGTAGACCGCGTTGGGCGTGCCGTCGCCGAAGACGGTGCGCTGCGCGCCGACGTAGCGGCCGACCGGGAACACGCGGGCGAACGGGATCCGCTCCCCCTCACCCTTCTCGTGCCCGAGGGCGCGCAGCAGCGCGACGTCGGTCTCGCGGGCCGACCCGGTCTGGCTGGCGACGATCTCCCCGAGCATCGCCAGCGCGTTGGCGCGGGTGCCGGTGATCGCCGAGTCGGGCAGCGTCTCGAAGATGTCCGGGGTCACCATGAACACGCCCATCAGGCGCGGGTCGACGCCCTGGACGAGCGTGAGGATGCGGCAGACGTCGAGGGCCATGGACGCTCCGGCTCCACCGGCCATCGAGGACACCACGAGGACGATCGGCTGGTCGTTGGAGCTGTACCCGCCGGCGCCCGGCACCTTCAGCGATCGCATCTCGGAGTCGGTCGAGTTGGCGAACAGCTCGTCCCACGCGCGCTGCAGGGCCTTGCGCACGGTGTCGACGCGACTGAGGGTGATCATGCGGCCCAACGCGCGGTACTGGCCGGCACCGGTGGACAGCGGGGTGTACACGGTCTCCGGCTCGCGCGGGGCCCAGGTCGCGATGGTGTCGAGCTCGCCGTTGGCGACGAGGCGCTGCGACATCGCGTTGTCCAGGACCTTGTAGCTGTCGCTCTCCGGCCCGGTGCCGACATAGACGCCGCCCTGGTCGGGCACGGTGCCCACGCCCTGCACCGGCGTCGGCGAGGTCGGCACGTCGAGGTGGACGAACTGCCAGCCCGCGGGGAGCTTGTCGATGCCGTGGGACCGCAGGTCCGACTTCAACTGATCCATCATGTAGGCCAGCGCGGCTCCACCCGAGCCACCGCAGCCGACGACCAGAAAACGCTTCATCTGTTAATCAATTCCTCTTCGCGACTACTGCCTTGTCGATGATCAGTTCTGGAACGGGTTGTAATCCGGCGGCGGACCCGAAGGACCCGGTTGCCCGGGTCCGGACTGAGCCGGTCCCGACGGGCGCCCCGCCGGCGGCGGACCGTACGGGCCGGTCGCCGTCGGTCCACCCGGCCGCGGAGTACCGAAGGTACCCGGCGACGGCGGTGCCTGCTGCGCCGCAAACGGGTCGGCACCCGGTCCGTGGCCGCCCGAGGCGAACGGATCGGAGGGCCCGGCGGCCGGCGCACCGGCCTGACCGCGCAGGGTCGCCAGCCCGGTGCCGAGGTATTCGCCGATCTCCTCGGCGAACCGCGCCAGCGTCTGGGCGCCGGCGTCGTCGCCGACCAGCACGACCACGTTCGCCCGGTCCGGGCTCCCGGTCGGGTCGTGCTGGATGAACCAGCGGTTGTGGACGTTGAGCGGGAGCCGCGCGTCGGGGGCCGGCCCGACGGTCTCCCCCGTCTTGCCGGCGGCGCCGACCTGGCCGGGCGCACTCGCCACCACGAAGCCGGTGCCGAACGGCGACCGTCCCACCTTGGTGTCCAGACTGACGCCGTCACCGAGGTCGAGGTGGCGCGAGGGGGTCGCGGTACCCGGCACCATCCGGACCAGGTCGTCCTCGCGGAAGGCGAACGGCTCGCCGTCGCGCTGGACCGTCGATCCGCTCACGGTCACCGGGATGACCTGGGCGCGCAACGACCGGGCGGGGATGCGGGCGGTCCACCACTTGGCCAGGTAGGCCAGGCCGAGCGGCACGAGCGGACCGAGCAGCAGTGCCGCCAGGAAGCCCAGCAGCGTGTTCGCGGCGTTCTGCTTCTTGAGCAGGGTCGCGCTGAACTGCACGTCCATCGGCTTGGGCTCACCGGCCCCGTCGGCCTTGGCCAGCATGACGGTCACCGTCCCGTTCGCGTCGCCGCGGCCCTGGTGGGGCACCTTCAACGTGAGCGGCAGCGACCCCTTCTGACCGTCGTCGACCTTGACGCACGTCTCCTTGGTCGACGCGGTCGAGGCGACCGTCAGCCCGTCGGCGCCGTCGGGTGCCGCGTTCAGCTTCGTCGCCCCCTCCGGTGCGACCCACACGCATCCGGGCCCGGTGACCTCGAGCGAGGCCGCGGCCTCACCCGTACCGGTGATGGTGCCGAAGTCGACGCGCGGGGCGATCTGCGGGTAGCCGGCGGGCGGGTTGATCGTCACCGGCAGGTCGACGCCCTTGGGCACCAGCGGCGTGCCCGGCACCAGCTTGCCCTTGGCGTCGCGGGCGGCCGCGGTGGTCACCGCCAGCTTCATCCGGAGCGTGGCGGCCCCCGGGGCGACGCCGGACAGGTCGGCGGTCCGCTTCTGGGTCACCTTGCCCTTGGGGACGTTCGACGCGATCGGAATCGTCCGTCCGTCGTGGGTCACCAGATCGGCGTCGAAAGACACCGTCCCGGGCAGCTGGGCGACGTCGACCGTCTCGTTCTTCTTGTTGGTGACCGTGAACAGGAACTGCGCGGCCTTCTGGCCACTGCGCAGCTTGTAGTTGCCGTTACCCGGCCAGGCCGGCGACAGGTCCCCGTAGATGCGGATGTTCGACTGCGTCTGGGCGCCGACCGCCTTCGCCGGCGAGACGAAGACCAGGGCCCACACACCGCGCCACTTCGACGAACCGGTGCCGGTCATCTCGATGGAGACCGACTTGGGGCTCGGCGCGCGATAGTCGACCGCGGTGCCGCCGATGTCGAGCTTGCCCGCCTTCCCCGCTTGCAGGCGGTGCTCGCTGCCGTCGGGGGCGACGAGGACCGGCGTCAGACCGGGGGTGGTCGCGTCGGCGATGATGCTCACGCTCGACACCGACTGGTCCAGGACGAAGCGGTGCTTGGCCTCTTCGCACACCCTGTTGTTGGGGCAGGCCCCGTGCCGCGACTGGACGCCGGTGCCGCCGCCGAGGCTGGCGAAGGCCATGATGAGGTCGTCGATGTCGGTGACCCGGTAGAACGCCCCGGGCACGGGTTTGGTCACCGTGCCGCAGGTGCCGCCGCCGGGCGCGGTGCCCGTCGCGATCGACTGCAGCAGGTGGAACTGGTCGGCCTTCGCGTCGGCGTCGAGGCCGATGGCCACGGTGATGACGCCCGACGACCGGAGCTGGTCGGCGACGCCGCCGGGGCGACAGACCGACTGCTGGGCGGCCTTCTTCATCGCGTCGCGGTCGGCCGGGGTCTTCAGCTGCTGGCCGGGCGCGAACTCCTTGTCCACCTGGTCGCGGTTCTGGTAGTCGAAGTCCAGCGCCCCGTCGGTGAACCACACCAGCATCTGGCAGCCGGCGGCCGCGTCCGGCTTGCGCTGGGACGCCAACGACGACGACGCGTTCGACAGCGCGGTCGCATAGTCGGTGTCGCGACCGGTGTTACTGGTGGCCAACGTGTCCAGGCCGTTGTCGACCTTCGCCAGCGAATCCCCGTTGAGCGGGGTCCAGTCGGTGATCACGCGGTAGTTCTCGGCGAAGGCCGCGACCGACAGGTCCAATTGCGCACCGTCGCGCGCGGAGGCCATCTGCAGCTGTCGCGCGAGCTCCTTGGCGGCGGCGACGCGCGCGCCCTCGGGGTCGGTCTTCTGCAGGCTCAACGACTCGTCGATGAGGAACAGGACCTGCCCGCTGCGCTGACCGGCGACGCACGAGGCGAACCGGGACACCGCCGCGTCCTTGGCGTCGGGTTCGGCGTGCGCCACACCGGCCAGCAGGGCCAGCGGTGCGAGCAGCATGGCGAGCGCGAGTGCGGCCAGCGCACGGGTCCACCCGCGCATCGTCGTCGAGGGGCCCATCTACAACCGTCCGATCCAGAAGCCGACCGACAGCGCGGTCACCGCGATCGCGACGACCACCGCCACGATCGCGACCACCCAGAACACCCCGGTCGTGCCGGGGCGCGAATACACCGTCTCGGTCTTGCGCGCGGTGTCGACCGCCACGAAACGGGCCACCAACCAGATCGCGATCGGACCGGCCAGCACCCAGCCGATCAGCGACCACCATCGGGCCCATCCGACGGCGCCGATGAGGCCGCCGAGCACGGCGGTCACCGCGGCCGCCAGGAGCAGCCCGTTCGGCGGCGAGGCGATCGTCAACCGGTTCGGCGTCGCCGCCGTCGGAACGCTCGACCGGGCGAGCGGGTCGGCGGGGTTGATCCGCTCGGTGGCCGGGGCCCCCGGGGTGAAGCCGACGGTCGCGAAGTCGGGGGCCTCGTGTCGGCCGTGGCCCGCCGCGGGGTTCGGCGTCCACCCGTCCTCGGGCGGGGGCGAGGGCCGGGGCGGCCCGCTCGGCGGGTACCCGGGCGCGCCTCCCGGAAGGGGC
>NZ_JASGER010000109.1:0-4418 GCF_047606305.1 Gordonia sp. (in: high G+C Gram-positive bacteria)
TGCCGCCGGGCGGGGCGCGTGGGAGGCGGTCGCCGCGGCGGCGCCGGGCCGGGCCACCGCCGAAGTCCGCTACGCGGGCGCCCCTCTCGGGGTCGGGTACGACGTCGTGACGTGGCGGTTCGGGTGAGCGGTCGTCCGACCGGGGCACCGACGCCGATCGTCGTCGTCGGCCCCACGGCCAGCGGCAAGTCCGACCTCGCCCTCGACCTGGCCGAAGAATTCGGCGGCGAGGTCGTCAACGCCGACGCCATGCAGCAATACCGGGGGATGGACATCGGCACCGCCAAGCTGCCGTTCGCGCAGCGCCGCGGGATCGCACACCACCAGCTCGACGTCCTCGACGTCACCGAAACGGCCACCGTCGCCCGCTACCAGCGGGCGGCGATCGCCGACGTGGAGGCCATCCGCGACCGGGGCGCGACGCCGGTGATCGTCGGCGGCTCGATGATGTACATCCAGGCCCTCGTCGACGAGTGGGCGTTGCCGCCGACCGACGCCGGGGTGCGCGCCAAACACGAGGAACGCCTCGCCGAGGTCGGGCCCGCCGAGCTGCACCGCCGGCTGGCCGAGGTCGACCCGGCCGCGGCACAGACCATCGGGTCCACCGACGGCCGGCGGATCGTCCGCGCACTGGAGGTCGTCGAGCTGACCGGTCGGCCGTTCGCCGCCTCGCAACCGCAGATCGGCGACCCCCGTTGGGGCGCGGTGATCGTCGGCGTGGACCGCGACACCGACCTGCTCGATCAGCGGATCGCCGCGCGGACCGACCAGATGTTCGCGACCGGCCTCGTCGCGGAGGTCGAACGGCTGTTGGGACACGGCCTGCGCGAGGGCCAGACCGCGATCCGGGCGATCGGCTACGCCCAGGTGGTCGCCCACCTCGACGGCGACCACGACCTCGACCGCGCGCGGGAACTGACGTTCGTCGGGACCCGGCGCTATGTCCGTCGACAGCGGTCGTGGTTCCGGAGGGATCCGCGGGTGCGGTGGTTCGACGGCGGTGACGGCTCGCTCGCGGCGCGGGCCGCGGAGCACTATCGGATGGTGACCGGTCGGTAGACTGGGCCGGTGACTTCCGCCGCGGCGCAGCCGAGCACCTTCTGGAAGGGGCACGGCACGCAGAACGACTTCCTCATCGTCGACGACCTGGGCGCCCTGCTGCCCCTGGAACCGGAGACGGTGGCCGCGCTGTGCGACCGGCAGCGGGGCATCGGGGCCGACGGGCTGCTGCGCGTCGCGCGGGCCGGGACCCTCGTCGATGCGGGTGTCCTGCCGGAATTGGGCGAGGGCATCGCCGCCGACGACCTGTTCATGGACTACCGCAACGGCGACGGATCGATCGCCGAGATGTGCGGCAACGGCGTGCGCGTCTTCGCCCACTACTGCCGCACGACCGGGCTCACCGACGCCGATGAGTTCGTCGTGGGTTCGCGTGCCGGAGCGCGTCCCGTGCGGATCCACGCGGTGAGCCCCACGGCCGCCGATGTCAGTGTGTCGATGGGCCGGGTGCTGCGCGGCGCCGCGTCGACTGCGTCGATCGCCGGTCGGGCGTACTCCGGGCTGGCCGTCGACGTCGGCAATCCGCACCTGGCCTGCGTCGTGCCCGGCCTGACCGCCGACGAATTGGCCGCACTGGACCTCACCGGCCCGGTCGGCCTGGACGACGCGGTCTTCCCGGCGGGGGCCAACGTCGAGATCCTCACCGAACCGGCCGAGCAGGACGGGGTCCTCGTCGCGTCGATGCGGGTCGTCGAACGCGGGGTCGGTGAGACCCGCAGCTGCGGCACCGGGCTCGTCGCCGCCGCGAGCGCCTTGCTCGCGGGCCGGGGACGCGACACCGGCCGCCTGCGCCTGACCGTCCCGGGTGGGGAGGTCGAGGTGAGCATCGATGACGGGGGTGCCTCGTCGACCTTGCGCGGCCCGTCCCGACTGGTGGCCCGCGGCGAGCTGCTCGACGGTGCGCTGGACTGAAATCGAGGTGCGCCCGAGCACCGTCCGGTGCCATCATGGACGCATATGACTGATGTAGAACCACCCGTCGACGCCGTCGCCCCCGCGCCGACCACCGGCGAACTCCAGCTCGACGACCGCGCCTCACTGCAGCGCGTGGCGGGCCTGTCCACCGAACTCACCGACGTCACCGAGGTCGAGTACCGCCAGCTGCGGCTCGAGCGGGTCGTGCTGGTGGGCGTGTGGACCTCGGGCACGATGGCCCAGGCGCGCGCCAACATGGCCGAACTCGCGGCGTTGGCCGAGACCGCCGGCTCGCAGGTGCTCGACGCGGTGGTCCAACGGCGCTCCAGTCCGGACGCGGCGACCTACATCGGGTCCGGCAAGGCGGGGGAGTTGCGCGACATCGTGCTGTCCACCGGCGCCGACACGGTGATCGCCGACGGCGAGCTGACCCCGGCACAGCTCAATGCGCTCGAGAAGATCGTCAAGGTCAAGGTCATCGACCGCACCGCGCTCATCCTCGACATCTTCGCCCAGCACGCGACCAGCCGCGAGGGCAAGGCGCAGGTGTCGCTGGCGCAGATGGAGTACATGCTGCCCCGGCTGCGCGGTTGGGGCGAGTCCATGTCCCGCCAGGCCGGCGGACGGGCCGGCAGCAACGGCGGCGTCGGCCTGCGCGGTCCCGGTGAGACGAAGATCGAGACCGACCGGCGCCGCATCCGCGAGCGGATGGCCAAGCTGCGCCGGGAGATCCGCGCGATGAAGACGGCACGCACGGTCAAGCGCCTCGACCGTCGACGCAGCGGCGTCCCGACGATCACGGTCGTCGGCTACACGAACGCGGGCAAGTCGAGCCTGGTCAACGCGATGACCGGGTCGGGCGTGCTGGTCCAGGACGCGCTGTTCGCCACCCTCGACCCGACGACCCGCCGCGCCCGCCTCGACGACGGCCGGGAGGTCGTCTTCACCGACACCGTCGGGTTCGTGCGGCACCTCCCGACACAGCTCGTCGAGGCGTTTCGATCGACGCTGGAGGAGGTCGCCGACGCCGACCTGCTCATCCACGTCGTCGACGGGTCGGAGGCGTTCCCGCTCGACCAGGTCGCCGCGGTGCGCACCGTCCTCGGTGAGGTGATGGCCGAGTCCGGCGACGGGGGTGCGCCGCCGCCCGAACTCCTGGTCGTCAACAAGGTCGACGCGATGGACGACCTGGCCAGGACCGAGCTCGCGGCGGCACTGCCCGGGGCGCTGTTCGTGTCGGCGCGAACCGGCGAGGGACTCGCAGCACTCTTCGACCGGATCCGCGAGGAGGTCGGTCGCCACGACGTCGAACTGTTCGTCGACGTGCCGTTCGACCGGGGCGACCTGGTGTCGCGCATCCACGCCGACGGCGAGGTTCGTTCGACCGAGCACCACGAATCGGGCACCAAGATGCGGGTGCGGGTCCCCGCGGCGCTCGCCGGGGAACTGCAGGAGTTCGCCCGGGCGAGCGGCTAGCCGACTAGATGCGGCGCATCACCGAGACGACCTTGCCCAACACCACGGCCTGATCACCGGGGATCGGGTCGAACAGCGGGTTGTGCGGCATCAGCCAGACGTGCCCGTCCGAGCGCTTGAAGGTCTTCACCGTCGCCTCGCCGTCGATCATCGCCGCGACGATGTCGCCGTTGTCGGCGACGTTCTGCTGGCGCACGACCACCCAGTCGCCGTCGCAGATGGCGGCCTCGATCATCGATTCGCCGACGACGCGCAGCAGGAAGTGGTCGCCGTCCCCGACGAGTTCGCGGGGGAGGGGGAACACGTCCTCGACGGCCTCCTCGGCGAGAATCGGCCCGCCGGCGGCGATCTGACCCAGGACCGGCACATAGGTCGGGGCCGGCATGTCGTCGCCCCCGGCGGCGGCGCCACCGGGTGGCGGCTGGTTCTTCTCGGTGGCGACGTTCACCGCGCGCGGGCGGTGCGGATCGCGCTTGAGCAGGCCCTTCTTCTCCAGGGTGCTCAGTTGGTACGCCACCGACGAGGTGGACACGAGGCCCACGGCGTCGCCGATCTCGCGGATGCTGGGCGGGTAGCCGCGCTCGCGCACGGACTTGCGGATCACTTCGAGGACATCGCGCTGGCGCTGGGTCAGCGTGGCCTCGACGGCAGCCGGTGAATCGGTCAGGCCGTCGGACGGACTGTTCTTCTTCGCCATGGTTCGAACTCCTCTTCTCGGTGTCGCCAGATTAGCGAATATTTTCGAATGACTCAAACATTTGTTCGACGTGTCGCGGGACTTTGTCAGAGCGCCGTGGTAGAACTTCGAACATAAGTTCATCGAACATACGAACGAGGAGAACCAAGATGAGCGCTCCAGTGATGCACCGCCCGACCGTCCGCCCCGCGCGCCCGGCACAGCGGATCGCCCCGCGGTCGCCGCAGGCGCACCCGCGTCCGGCCGACACCCGCCTGCCGGCGCCGCGGCA
>NZ_JASGER010000110.1:0-20224 GCF_047606305.1 Gordonia sp. (in: high G+C Gram-positive bacteria)
GCGGCGCCGCGACCGGCTGGCCGCCGTCATCGCCGCGCTCGCCCGCGGGCAGCGCCTGCGCGCGCTGTGCGCGATCGAGCAACTCGTGATCGCCCGACCCGACGACACCGGCGGGTGGCGGCTCGCCGTGGTCCGGCACGGGCGACTGGCCGGAGCGGGCAGTGTCCCGCGCGGCGCACCACCGATGCCGGTCGTCGAGGCGGTGCTCGCCTCGGCGCAAACCATCGTTCCCGACGACGGCCCGTTGCGCGGCGCACCCGCCGAGGAGGCCGCGCTCGTCTACCGGTGGGTGACCGCCCCGGACGCCCGCATCGTCGACACCACCGCCGGCTTGGCCCTGCCCCGCCACTCCGCCTGCGGGTGGGAGCGATGGGCCGCGGCGGCGCGCACCGCTCGCGGCCGATAGTCGCTGCCGGGCGGCCGTCGGTGGCTACCCTGGTCGACATGCTCACCGCATTCGTGATGATCAGCGCCGACGTCCACTCGATCCCGGAGACCGCCCAGGCGGTCGCCGACATCGACGGGGTCACCGAGGTCTACTCCTGCGCGGGCGACGTCGACCTGATCGCCAAGGTCCGGGTCCGCGACCACGAGGGCCTGGCCGAGGTGGTCACCAATCGGATCAACCGCCTGCAGGGCGTGGCGCACACGACCACCCACATCGCCTTCCGTAGCTACGCGAGCAAGGAGACCGAGGCGGGCTTCGCCGTAGGCGAATGATCCAGCTGAGCGCCGTAGCGAATAGTCCAGCTGAGCGCCGTCAGGCGTCGGCGAGCGTAGAGCTGAGCGCCGCCCAGCGCGCCAACAGATCGGCCGCCGCACCCGTGTCGATGGCCTCGGCGGCCCTGGTCATCGCGGCCTTCAGCGCATCGACCAGTTCGTCGCGCGTCATCGGGGCGGTCTGCGTCGCGGCGACCAGCGCGGCCGCGGCGTTGAGCAGAACCGCGTCGCGCACCGGCCCCGTCTTCCCCGCGAAGAGCTCGCGCGCGACCTCCGCGTTGTCCCGGGCATCGCCGCCCTGTAGCGCTGCCAGCTCGACGCGGGCCAGGCCCAGGTCGCCCTGCGGGTCGAGCCGGTGCTTGGTCACGACGCCGTCGACGACCTGCCAGACCGTCGAGGTGCTCGTCGTCGTCAACTCGTCGAGGCCGTCGTCGCCGCGCACGACCAACACCGACGCACCGCGGTCGGCGAAGGTCCGCGCGAGAACGGGCGCCAGGTCTTCGAACGCGCAGCCGATGAGGCCGGCGCGCGGCTGCGCCGGGTTGGTCAGCGGGCCGAGGACGTTGAAGACGGTCGGCACCCCCAGCTCCTTGCGCGGTGGGCCGGTGAACCGGAAGGCCGGATGAAAGACCGGGGCGAAGCAGAAGCCGATCCCCGCCTCGTCGACGCAGCGGGCCACGCCCTCGGCGTCCAAACCGATGGCGACGCCCAGTGCCTCGAGCACGTCGGCGCCACCTGATTTCGACGACGCGGCCCGGTTGCCGTGTTTGACGACCGGCACGCCCGCGGCGGCGACGACAATCGAGGTCATCGTGGAGATGTTGACGGTGTGCGAGCGGTCGCCACCGGTGCCGACGATGTCGACCGCGTCGCCGTCGATCCGCACCCGGTTGGCGTGCTCGAGCATCGCGTCGGCGAGCCCGTTCAGCTCGCTCGGCGCGGCGCCCTTCATCTTGACCGCCAACCCGAAGGCGGCGATCTGCGCGCTCGTCGCGGCGTCGGCCATGATCTCGTTCATCGCCCAGCGCGCCTGGTCGACGGTCAGGTCTCGATTCTCCGACACCTCGCCGAGGACGAAAGGCCAACTCAGTTCCGGCTGCTCGCTGCTCACGCGTCCACCCTAAACGAGCCGTCCGAGGGCGGTTGCGAACACCGAAACCGGGCAGATGAGCCCCTCCGTGACACGCCGAGACACCCGTTTCGACGTTGTCCGACCTGCGTCGCCGCAAAATGTTGGACCAATTTCGCGACCCCGGTGGTCACGCTTTACTACGAACCGTCATACTTCTTGTGTGACTAGCGCTGCAGGTACCCCGTCAACGGCCATCACGGCTCGGGTGCACTCGCTGAACCGTCCCAACATGGTCAGCGTCGGCACGATCGTGTGGCTTTCCAGTGAGCTCATGTTTTTCGCCGGACTCTTCGCGATGTACTTCGTCGCGCGGGCGAACAACTCGACCGGCGAATGGCCCATGCCGCCGACCGAGCTCAACCTCTGGCTGGCGGTCCCCGTGACCACCGTGCTGATCCTCTCGTCGGTGACGTGCCAGATGGGCGTCTTCGCCGCTGAGCGCGGCGACGTGTTCGGTCTGCGCCGGTGGTACATCCTGACGTTCTTCATGGGCGCCTTCTTCGTCGGCGGCCAGGCCTACGAGTACATCCACCTGGTGCAGCACGGCACGACGCTGTCGTCGAGCGCCTACGGCTCGGTGTTCTACATGGCCACCGGCTTCCACGGCCTGCACGTCATCGGCGGCCTGGTGGCCTTCATCTTCCTGTTGACCCGCACGTGGCTCTCGAAGTTCACGCCGGCCCAGGCCACCGCCGCGATCGTCGTGTCGTACTACTGGCACTTCGTCGACATCGTGTGGATCGCCCTGTTCGTCACGATCTACTTCATCCGCTAGTCCCCGACTTCCAGCCCCGGTCAGTCCGCTTAGTAGAGAGTCACAAATGAGTACATCTCCACCGCGACCGTCGGATCCCACCCACGAGCCGGCACCGGCCGCCCCCTCGGCCCGCGCGGCCAAGGCGCGCCGCAAGCTGCGCCGCCGCGCCTCGGGAACGATCCTCCTGCTCGCCGGCCTCCTCTCGGCCGGTGTGATCACCGCCCTGCTGACCCCGCAGGCGCAGGTGGCCGTCGCCGACCCGAACACGCAGTCGCAGGCCATGATCGACGCCGGCAAGCAGCTGTACGACACCTCCTGCATCAGCTGCCACGGCAACAACCTGCAGGGCGTCGAGGACCGCGGACCGTCGCTCATCGGCGTCGGTGACGCGGCGGTGTACTTCCAGGTCGCCTCCGGCCGCATGCCCGCCGCCCGCAACGACGCGCAGGCCACCCGCAAGCCGGCCAAGTTCACCGAGGCCCAGATCACCCAGCTGGGCAAGTACGTCCAGTCGGTGTCCGGCGGCCCGCAGGTGTACTACGAGCGCAACGCCGACGGCACCGTCAAAACCGACAAGGACGGCATCCCGGTGGTGGCACAGGAGTCGCTGCGCGGCACCAACCTGGGCCGCGGCAGCGAGCTGTTCCGCCTCAACTGCGCGTCCTGCCACAACTTCACCGGTCGCGGCGGCGCACTGTCGTCGGGCAAGTTCGCCCCGAACCTCGACCCGCCGAGTGAGCAGCAGATCTACACGGCGATGCTGACCGGGCCGCAGAACATGCCCAAGTTCAGCAACCGCCAGCTCTCCCTGCAGGAGAAGAAGGACATCATCGGCTTCATCAAGTACTCCTCGGAGACCAAGCAGCCCGGTGGCCTCGGCCTCGGCGGCTTCGGCCCGGTCAGCGAGGGCATGCTGATGTGGGTGGTCGGCATCGGTGCGATCGTCGGCTTCGCAATGTGGATGGGATCGCGGTCATGAGCGCAACTGAGAACACCCCGACCAAGGACGAACTCGCCGCGATGGACCGCGACGAACTGGTCAAACTCGGCACCAACCTCGACGGCGTCGAGATCTTGCACCGCGAGCCGCGCTTCCCCGTTCCGGGAACGAAGGCCGAGAAGCGCGCCGCGCGCCTGGTCGCGTTCTGGTTCGCCCTCGCCGGTGTGTCGGCCCTCGCCTGCCTGGTGATCTTCCTGTTCAACCACTGGAAGTTCGTCATGCCGGACCAGCCGAACTATTGGCTGTACTCGTACAACACGCCGTTGTTGGGCGTCACCTTCGGTCTGGCGATCCTCTCCATCGGCATCGGCGTCGTGCAGATCACCAAGAAGTTCATCCCCGCGGAGATCTCGGTCCAGGACCGCCACGACGGCGGGTCGACCGAGGTCGACAAGAAGACGACCGCGGCGCTGCTGGGCGATGCGCTCGAGACCTCGACGCTCCCCCGTCGTAAGATGATCCTCGGCTCGGCCGCCTTCGGTCTGGGCGCCTTCGCGCTCACCGGCCTGGTCGCCGCCCTCGGCGGGTTCATCAAGAACCCGTGGGCGCTGCGCGACAAGGCCCCGCTGTGGCACTCGGGCTGGTCGCCGATCTACAACCCGCCGGAGAGCCCCAACGAGACGATCTTCCTGCGCCGCGACACCGGCAATCCGTACCAGGTCGCGCTCATCCGCCCGGAGGACCTCGACGCCGGCGGCATGGAGACCGTCTTCCCGTGGCGCCCGTCGGACGGCCACGGCGAGACCGAGGAGTCGCGTCACAAGCTCCTCGAGGGGCTGCGCCTGGTGCGCAACCCGGTGATGCTCATCCGCCTGCGCCCCGGTGACGCCCAGAAGGTCGTCAAGCGCAAGGGCCAGGAGAGCTTCAACTACGGCGACTACTACGCGTACACGAAGGTCTGCAGCCACCTCGGTTGCCCGACGTCGCTGTACGAGCAGCAGACCAACCGCATCCTGTGCCCGTGCCACCAGTCGCAGTTCGACGCGCTGGAGTACGCCAAGCCGATCTTCGGCCCGGCCGCCCGCGCGCTGGCACAGCTGCCTATCACGGTGAACAACCAGGGCTACTTGGTCGCCGCCGGCGACTTCATCGAGCCCGTCGGACCGGCCTTCTGGGAGCGGAAGTCATGACAACCATTGCTGATCGCCTGGGCAGCCAGGCCGAAGAAGTCGATTCGCGCTACCACCTTGCCGCGGGCCTGCGCCGGCAGATCAACAAGGTGTTCCCCACCCACTGGTCCTTCCTGCTGGGCGAGGTGGCGCTGTACTCGTTCATCATCCTGCTGCTGTCGGGCGTGTACCTGACGCTGTTCTTCGACCCGTCGATGGCGCACGTCATCTACCACGGCGATTACCAGCCGCTCAACGGCGTCACGATGAGCCGCGCCTACGAGACCACGCTGAACATCTCCTTCGAGGTGCGCGGCGGCCTGTTCGTCCGCCAGGTGCACCACTGGGCCGCGCTGCTGTTCGCGGCATCGATCATGATCCACATGGCGCGCATCTTCTTCACCGGTGCGTTCCGCCGCCCGCGCGAGGCCAACTGGATCATCGGCTGCATCATCCTGCTGCTGGCGATGTTCGAGGGCTTCTTCGGCTACTCGCTCCCCGACGACCTGCTGTCGGGCACCGGCGTCCGCGCCGCGATGAGCGGCATCGTCCTGGGCATCCCGCTGATCGGCACCTGGTTGCAGTGGGGCCTGTTCGGCGGCGACTTCCCCGGCGACATCATCATCCCGCGCATGTACGTGCTGCACGTGCTGCTGTTCCCGGCCATCCTGCTGGCCCTGATCGGCGCGCACCTCGCGCTGGTCTGGTACCAGAAGCACACGCAGTTCCCCGGCCCCGGCCGCACCGAGCGCAACGTCGTCGGTGTCCGGATCCTGCCGGTGTTCGCCGCCAAGGCCGGCGCGTTCTTCGCCATCACCTTCGGCCTGATCGCGCTCATGGCGGGCATCTTCCAGATCAACCCGGTCTGGCAGATCGGACCGTACAACCCGTCGCAGGTCTCCGCCGGTTCGCAGCCGGACATCTACATGCAGTGGACGGACGGTTTCGCCCGTCTGATGCCGCCGTGGGAGATCTACCTCGGCCACTACACGATCCCCGCGATCTTCTGGGTCGTGGTGGCCATCGGCATCATGTTCGGCCTGATGTTCTCGTACCCCTGGATCGAGAAGAAGCTGACCGGCGACGACGCGCACCACAACCTGCTGCAGCGTCCGCGCGACGTTCCCGTCCGCACCGGCCTCGGCGCGATGGCCATCGCGTTCTACACGATCCTCACGGTCTCGTGCATGAACGACATCATCGCCTACAAGTTCCACATCTCGCTGAACGCGACGACGTGGATGGGCCGCATCGGTCTGCTGGTCGTGCCGCCGCTCGCGTACTTCGTCGCCTACCGCTGGGCCCTGGGTCTGCAGCGCAGCGATCGCGCAGTCCTCGAGCACGGCATCGAGACGGGCATCATCAAGCGCCTGCCGCAGGGTGAGTACATCGAGGTGCACCAGCCGCTCGGCCCGGTCGACGACCACGGTCACCCGATCCCGCTCCCCTACGAGGGTGCGGCGATCCCCAAGAAGATGAACAAGCTGGGCGCCGCCGGCTCGCCGGGCACGGGTGGACTGCTGTTCGCCGACCCCGCCGACGAGCAGGAGCTCAACGCCGACCTCGAGCACAAAGCCCATGTCGCCGAGCACAAGGTGCTCCGCGAGCTGCAGTCGCAGAACGGCAACCCGCTCGAGTAGCCCCGGGCCCGCAGAAGCCCACAGAAAGGCCGCCAGGATCGCTCCTGGCGGCCTTTCTAGTGCTTCTGCCCCCCCTCCTCTTGCCCGCTCCCGGCGGCCCCACCACCGTCGAGTGGGCGGTCCAGCGACGCCGAGTGGGCGGTCCAGCGACGCCGAGTGGGCGGTCCAACCACGCCGAGTGGGCGGTCTAGACGCCGACGTTGAAGCCCAGGTCGACGTCGCACGCTGCCTGGCCGCCGCGAATACCCCAGTTCTCGACGGGGAGGTCGCGAACCGCGATGGACACCTGATCGCGCGGAATCCCCAGCACCTCCAGCCGTTCGACGATCTCCCGGTAGAGCCGTCGCTTTGCCTCGACGGATCGTCCGGCGAAGCAGTCGATGTGGACCATCGTCAGATAGTCCGGCTGTGACAGCGACGGCGGCGCCGCGAATCGATGCGGCTGGTGCTCGATGAAGCGGATGTGCTTATCCCCGACCGGGATCCGGAACGCGGCCACCAGGGCCTCGTGGACGGCGTCGATGATGGCGATCTCCTCGTCGACCGTCCAGGACCGTCGTACTTCGATCTGAGCGTGCGGCATAGCACGAAGCTACAACCCGCACCGCCTGACCAGCGAGTGGTTTACCGCCCACTCGGCGTTGCTGGACCGCCCACTCGACGTTGCTGGACCGCCCACTCGGCGGAAGTGCGGGCAAACGAAAACCGCCGCATCCTGTCGGATGCGGCGGTCGTCGGTAAGAACGGTCTAGTGCTTCTCCGGGCCCCAGTGGTACTCGAAGACCAGGCCCGCGGCGGTGATCACGATGACCCCGGCCGCGAAGATCGCGAACCAGAAGTTCCGCGTCGCAAAACCGACGGCGAACAGGGCCGCACCCGCGGACACCAGGATCGGCCACCAGCTGTGCGGGCTGAAGAAGCCCAGCTCGCCGGCACCGTCCTCGATCTCCGCCTCGTCGTAGTCCTCCGGGCGGATCTCGACGCGGCGCGCCACGAACCGGAAGTACGTGCCGGTGATGAGTGTCAGGCCGCCGGCGAAGAAGAACGCCGTCGCGCCCGCCCACTCGACGCCCTTGGAGGAGAGTCCGGTGAGAACCGTGTAGATGACGGCGCCGATGATGAAGAACGCGGTCAGCAGCTCGAAAATCCGGGCTTCTACTTTCATGCGGGTGCTCCAGTCGGTCGCGGCGTGCAGTTGGGCTGCCGGGTGTCGAACGCGTTGCCGATGTCCTTCGGGGTGTCCCCGTGGGTACGACGACGCGTCTCGAACGGAACCGTCGTGACCGAGACGGGCACCTGGCAGATGGCCTTCAACGCGTCGGCGTTGCTCAGCTTGTCGTTGGACCGCAGCGCGATGTACCGGTCGAAGTCCTCCGGGCTCACCGCGCGGATCTCGAAGTTCATCATCGCGTGGTAGGTGCCACACATCTCGGCGCAGCGGCCGACGAAGGCACCGGTGCGGGTGATCTTCTCGATCTGGAAACGCGGGTCCTGGTGGTTCTGCTTGGGGAACGGCATGACGTCGCGCTTGTACAGGAACTCCGGCACCCAGAACGAGTGGATGACATCGGCCGCGGCGAGGTTGAACTCGATGCGCTTGCCGACCGGCAGGACCAGGACGGGGATCTCCGACGGGGTGCCCAGCGTCTCGATGCTCGAGTAGCGCAGGTAGTCGCGGATCTTGTCGTCACGACCGCCGGCGGGCAGCGGCAGCGGCTCGTGGCCGTGAGTGGCTTCGCGCTGTTCCTGCAGCTTGAACGGGGATTCCTTCGTCGCGTACGACTTCATCGAACCGTCCGGCTGGCGGACCTGGTCGTAGCCGAACTTCCAGTTCCACTGGAAGGCCGTGACGTCGACGACGACGTCGGGGTTGTCCATCTTGCCCTCGACCTTGTTCTCGACGACGACGGTGAAGTAGAACAGCACCGCGATGGCCAGGAACGGGAGGGTGATCAGGATCAGCTCGACCGGCATGTTGTAGGCGGTCTGACGCGGGAACGCGTCGTCGCCCTCGCGGTGGCGGAAGAAGGCGATGCACCAGAAGATCACCATCCAGACCATGAAGCCCACGACCAGGGAAGCGATCACGGCCCAGGTCCACAGGTGACCCATGGCCTCGGCCTCGGGCGTCACACCGGTGGGCCAACCGAAGCGGAGCGCCTCACGCGGTCCGCAACCGGTCATGACCAGCGTGGCGAGGCCCAACGCGACCACCAGGGCGACCCGCTTGACCTTGCGCGATGCGCCCTTGGCGCCGCGCGCCGTGGACCGTCCATCGTGTGTCAATTTCATGCCTTCCTGCTCACCCGGCCGCACCGCGGACCGTGGCCCGAGCACGCCCAAATTCGACGCAACATGACTGCAAGACAATTCTTGCATCTAGTACTACGCAGCGTAGACCAACCCGCTCAAAACGTTGCGATTGGGGCCGGTGATCTGGGCGAGTCGGAGTCCGGCCGGTCGCTACGGCATACTCGACTCGACGTTTGATCAGCGGAGCGAGTCGCCCGCTGGAGAAAGTGGGGCGAGAACACCGTGTGTGGATTGCTGGGTCTGCTGACCTCCGACGCGACGGCCGACACCGCCGTCGACCTGGTCGCCGCCGCGTCGCACTGCATGCGGCACCGGGGTCCGGACGAGTCCGGCACGTGGCACGACGACGACCTGGTCGTCGGCTTCAACCGGCTCTCGATCATCGACATCGAGCACTCCCACCAGCCGCTGCGCTGGGGTCCCGCCGACAACCCGGAGCGCTACGCGCTGGTCTTCAACGGCGAGATCTACAACTATGTCGAGCTGCGCGAGCAGCTGATCGCCGAGTTCGACGCCCCGATGCACACCGAGGGGGACTCGGAGACCATCGTCGCCGCCTTCCACTACTGGGGCGAGGAGGCCGTGCGACGCCTGCGCGGCATGTTCGCCTTCGCCATCTGGGACACCGAGACGCGGCGGCTGTTCCTGGCCCGCGACCCGTTCGGCATCAAGCCCCTGTTCCTGGCCACCGGCCCCAAGGGCACGGCCTTCGGCAGCGAGAAGAAGAGCCTGCTCGAACTCCTCGACCGCCTCGGGCTCGACGAGTCGCTCGACCACCGCGCCCTCGAGCACTACATCGAGCTGCAGTACGTCCCCGAGGCGGAGAGCCTGCACGCCAGCATCGGCCGGCTCGAGTCCGGTTGCTACGCGACCCTCTCCCCCGGTGATTCCCCCACGGTCACGCGGTACTTCAACCCGCGCTTCGACGTGAAGCCGTTCACCGCAGAGACCCGCCAGTCCCGCTACGACGAGATCACCGACGTCCTGAAGGACTCGGTGGCCAAGCACATGCGCGCCGACGTCACGGTCGGTTCCTTCCTGTCCGGCGGCATCGACTCGACGCTGGTCGCGGCACTCGCCCGCCAGCACAACCCGGACCTCATCACCATCACCACCGGCTTCGAGCGGGACGGCTACTCGGAGATCGACGTCGCCGCCGAAACCGCCGAGGCGATCGGCGTGCGCCACGAGATCAAGGTCGTGAGCCCGCGCGAGTTCATCGACGCGATCCCGGAGATCGTCTGGTACCTCGACGACCCGGTCGCCGACCCGGCGCTCGTCCCGCTGTACTTCCTGGCGCAGGAGGCGCGCAAGCACGTCAAGGTCGTGCTGTCGGGTGAGGGTGCCGACGAGCTCTTCGGCGGCTACACGATCTACAAGGAGCCGCTGTCGCTGGCGGCCTTCGACAAGCTGCCGGGCTTCGCCCGACGTGCCGCCGGCCGCATCAGCGACCGGATCCCCGAGGGCACGCGCGGCAAGAGCCTGCTGCACCGCGGCTCGATGTCGATGGAGGAGCGCTACTACGGCAACGCCCGCAGCTTCGATGACGCGCGCCTGCAGAAGGTGCTGCGCGACTACCGCCCCGAGTGGACCCACACCGACGTCACCGCGCCGATCTACGCGGAGTCGGTCGGCTGGGACCCGGTGGCGCGCATGCAGCACCTGGACCTGTTCACCTGGCTGCGCGGGGACATCCTCGTCAAGGCCGACAAGATGACGATGGCGAACTCCCTCGAGCTGCGCGTCCCGTTCCTCGACAACGAGGTGTGGCGCGTCGCCTCCGCGCTGCCCGCCGACGAGAAGATCGCCCACGGCACGACCAAGTACGCGCTGCGCAAGGCGATCGAGGAGATCATCCCGCCGCACGTGTTGCACCGGAAGAAGCTGGGCTTCCCGGTCCCGATCCGCCTGTGGCTGGCCGAGACCGAGATGTACGACTGGGCGCATCAGATCATCGAGAACTCACAGACCGACGAGCTGATCAACAAGCAGTTCGTGCTGCAGATGCTCGACGAGCACCGCAACGGGGTCGTCGACAACAGCCGACGGATCTGGAACGTGCTGATCTTCATGGTCTGGCACGGGATCTTCGTGGAGAAGACCATCGTGCCGAACATCGAGGACCACCAGTACCCGGTGCGCCTCTAGTCCCGGCCGGGCACGCTCGGCGGAATTCCGGGCACGCTCGGCGGAATTCCGGGCACGCTCGGCGTCAGGCAAACAGGGCCGCGATCTCGCTCGCGGCCTGCTCTCCGTACGCGCCGTCCAGGCGCTCGGTCGCCGCGCCCAGGTCCCACGACCAGCCCTGCGTCGAGTCACTCTCGAGCACCAGGACCGCGACCATGGATCCGAGCTGCGCAGCGCGCTCGTAGGACAGCCCGCCCTCGAGCGCCGACAGGAAGCCCGCGCGGAAGCCGTCGCCGACACCGGTGGGGTCGATCGCGTTGCGCACCGGGACGACGGGCACGTGGATCGCCGCACTGCCGTCGGACGGCACGATGTCCACGCCCTTCTCGCTCAGCGTGGTGATGCGCACCTGCACCAGCTTCGCGACGTCGTCGGCGGACAGACCGGTCTTCTGCTGCAACAGGCCCCACTCGTACTCGTTCGTGAACAGGTACTTGGCTCCGTCGATGAGGGTGCGCGCGGTGTCGCCGTCGAGGCGGGCCAACTGCTGTGACGGGTCGGCGGCGAAGTCGATGCCGGCGTCGCGGCAGGCCTTGGTGTGGTTGACCATGGCCTCGGGGTCGTCGGCGCCGATCAGCACCAAGTCGGGTCGGCCGATCTTGTCCATCACCGCGACGAGGTCGATCTCACCGGCGCGCGACATGGCGCCGGCGTAGAAGCTGGCAAGCTGGGCCATCGTCTCGTCGGTGGTGCACATGAACCGTGCGGTGTGCGCGGTGTCGAAGACGCTGACACCGGAGCAGTCGACGCCGTGGTCGGTGAGCCAGGTGCGGTACTCGCCGAAATCCGAACCCGCCGCGGCGACGAGCTTGGGCGACCCGCCCAGCTCGCCGAGCGCGTAGGCGATGTTGCCGCCGACGCCGCCGCGCCGCACGACGAGGTCTTCCACCAGGAAGCTCAGCGAGAGGTGTTCGAGCTGGTCGGCGAGCAGTTGCTCGGAGAACTTGCCCGGAAATTTCATCAGGTGGTCGGTCGCAAGGGACCCGCATACGGCAATAGACACGAGGGCCACGCTACCGGTCCGCCCGCGGTGGACATGAGCGGGGCGAACAGAAAGGGGCGGCGGGCGGCCGATGCCGCCCACCGCCCCTCTCGGGTCAGATCAGTTGAACGAATCGCCGCAGGCGCAGCTGCCGGTGGCGTTCGGGTTGTCGATGGTGAAGCCCTGCTTCTCGATCGAGTCGACGAAGTCGATGGTCGCGCCCTGGACGTACGGCGCGCTCATCCGGTCGACGGCGAGCTTGACGCCGCCGAAGTCGCTCACGACGTCACCGTCGAGCGAGCGGTCGTCGAAGAAGAGCTGGTAGCGCAGGCCCGCACAACCGCCCGGCTGCACCGCGATGCGCAGCGCGAGGTCGTCGCGGCCCTCCTGGTCGAGCAACGCCTTGGCCTTGGCCGCCGCCGAATCCGTCAGGATGACGCCGGTGGCGGTCGTGGTGTCGCTCTCGTTCGAAACGGTCATGGGTGAACTCCCTTGTCGTCAGGTCGCTTGTAACAACGGTACTCCATCGCCGACTATTCCCGCGGGTCGCGCCAATCCGCGGACACCCGTGCCGCCATCGATTCCAGCGCCGATTCGGCGTCGCCCAGCGCGCGGTCGCGCCCGACGTGGTCGATCAGCGAATGCGCCGCGGTCAAACCGAGTGATCGGGGGTCGGCCAGCGCGCACTCGCCGACGAGCGCCAACACCGGGATGCCCGTCGCCAGCGCCGCCACCCCGGCGACGACCTTCCCGCCGGCGGTCTGCTCGTCGAGCCGCCCCTCGCCGGTGATCACCAGGTCCGCCTCGCGCACCGCCGCGGGCAGCCCGGTCGCCTCGGCGACCAACCCGGCTCCCGACACTCGTCGGGCTCCGACGGCCAACAACGCGGCACCGATGCCCCCGGCGGCGCCCGCGCCGGGCTCGGCACTCACCGGCCGCCCGGCCAGACCGTCCAGGTCCGCCCCATACCGTCGCAACCGGGCGGCCAGTTCCTCGACCGCCGCCGGGTCGGCGCCCTTCTGCGGCGCGAACACCTGCGCCGCGCCGCGCGGCCCGGTCAGCGGGTTGTCGACGTCGGTGGCCGCGACGACGTCGATCCCGCTCAGCAGCCGCGCTGCCGACGTCCCCCCGCCGAGGGCGTCGAGCATCCCGCGACCGCCGTCGGTGGTCGCCGATCCGCCGAGACCGACGACCAGTCGCCGCACCCCCGGTTCGACGAGCGCCGCGGCGATGAGGTCACCCACTCCCGCGCTCTTCGCCGCCACGGCCGTCAACGGGTCGGGCGTCGCGACCAGGTGCAGTCCACAGGCCTGCGCGCATTCGAGATACGCGGTCCCACCGTCGACGCGCCAGCGCGCGGACACCGACTCACCCAGCGGGGAGCGCACGACCGCCGACCGCTCCTCGCCCACGTCGGCGAGACAATCGAGGAAGCCGGGGCCGCCGTCCGACTGCGGCTTGCCGATCACCTCGTCGCCCGGCCGCGCCGACGACCACCCCCGGCCGATCGCGGCCGCGGCGCGGGCCGCGGACAGCGTCGATCCGAATCCGTCCGGTGCCACGACGACGCGCTGGGCCATGGCCCCGGAGTATAGGCAGCCCTCGGGCACTCCGGCGCCGCCGATCGCCTAGGCTCGACAGGGTGAGAATGCCGTGGCAGAACAGCGCCGACGAGGCCGACGACACGACCAACGCCGGCGTCGGCGCCGATTCGACGCCGGAGACGCGTAAGGCCGGATACACCGAGGGCAAGGGTCGCCCGACGCCCAAGCGCCGCGAGGCGACGAAGAAGCGCGGACCGGTCGCGCCACCGCCGATGACCCGCTCCGAGGCTCGCGCGCGACGCAAGGAAATGCGCACGACGATGTCGAAGGAGGAGCGCTCGCAGGCCCGGGCCAAGCAGCGTGAACTGCGCAACGAGGTCCGCGAGCGCCGGCTGGCCGGCGACGAGGAGTACATGCTCCCCAAGGACAAGGGCCCGGTGCGCCGCTACGTGCGCAACCTGGTGGACTCGCGCCGCAACTTCGCGGGGCTGTTCACCCCGCTGGCCCTGGTGTTCATCGTCCTGGTCTACGCGCTGCCCAAGTTCTCGGCGGTCGTCAGCCTCGCGCTGCTCCTGTTCGTCGCACTGGTCGTCGCGGACTGCGTCTACGTCGGCAAGATGGTCAACAATCGCGTCCGCGAGCGGTACCCCGACTCCACCGACGGCGGCTTCAAGCTCGGCTGGTACGCCGCGTCGCGCTGCCTGCAGATGCGCCGCCTGCGGGTCCCCAAGCCCCAGGTCGAGCGCGGCGACGAGGTCTGACCGCCGATGCGCACCCTGGTCCTCGGCGGCGCCGCGTCGGGTGAGTCCGACTACGCGGAGCGACTCCTGAGTGGTCCGTCGACCGTGATCGCCGTCGGCGACGGGGCCGCGACCGCCCTGCGCGACGCACCTGGGCCGGTCCTCCTCACCGATCTCGACGTGTGGGCGGCGACCGGACCGGGCGAGGACGCCGTCGCGCAGCTGTGCGCCGCGATCGCCGAACACGACGCCGACGTGGTGGTCGTGTCCCGCGAGGTGGGCCTGTCGCTGGTCGCCAAGAACCAGCAGGCGCGCCAGGAACACATCGGACGGGTCAATACTGCGGTCGCCGACGCCGTGGACCGCGCAGTCCTGATCGTGGCCGGGCGGGTCCTGCCGCTCGACGGGAGTCCACTCGGCGCGATGCGGGAGTCCACTCGGCGTCGGTCGATCGCCCACTCGGCGTCGGTCGATCGCCCACTCGGCGACGACGACCGCCCACTCGGCGAGAATCTCCGCCCAGTCGGCGAAGGGGTCGGGTTTGCGGAGATCACCGCACCCGACACCGACGCGGCCGACGCCGCCCGTCGACTCCAGGAGCACTCCGTCGGGCCGCGCGCCTCGCTGGGCCGACTCGAGGAGATCGGCATCTGGGCCAGTGCCTGTCAGGGGACCTGTCCCCCGCGCCCGATCACCGCGCCGACCGTCGTCCTGTTCACCGACGCCCCCACCGTCCCCCCGACGACCGCCGTGCTGGCCGAGCGCACCGGGGCGAGCGTGCGCATCGAGAACGTCGCGACCACCGGCGACGCGGGTGACGCACTCGCGGCGGGTCGCGCGGCAGCAGACCACCTCGTCGACGCGGGTGCCGACCTGCTCGTCGCCGGCGGCGTCGGCACCGGCGACGACGTCGCGGCCGCCGTCATCGTCGGCACGCTCACCGCGAAGGAACCCGTCGAGGTCGTCGGGACCGGGCCGACGATGGACGCCGCCGACTGGATCGCCCTGACCGCCGCGGTCCGCGACGGCATGTGGCGCACCCGCGGACTATCCGCCGACCCGCTCGCGCTCGTCGACGCCGCCGGGTCGCCGACCCTGGCCGCGATCGCCGGCTTCCTGGCGCAGGCCGCCCTGCGGCGCACCCCGGTGATTGTCGACGACCTACCGGTGACGGCCGCGGCACTGCTCGCGGACACCCTCGCCCCGGGGGCCGCCGAATGGTGGGTCGCCGGTCAGGTGAGCGCGCACCCGGCCCACCCGATCGCGCTGCAGCGCCTCGGTCTGACGCCGCTGCTCGACCTCGGGATCAACCGCGGCGGTGCGACCGGGGCGCTCGCGGCGCTGCCGGTGGTCGCCGCGGCGATCGAGGTCCTGGCGGTTACGCCGGACTGACCGCCTCGGCGGGGTGCAGCTCGGTCATCCAGCCGTGCGTATCGGCGAAGGTGCCGCGCTGGATGCCGGTCAGGGTGTCGCGCAGTGCCATGGTGACCTCGCCCGGCTCACCGTTGCCGATCGTGTAGTCCTCGGACTCCCCGCGCACCCGGCCGACCGGGGTGATGACGGCGGCGGTGCCGCAGGCGAAGACCTCGGTGATGGCGCCGTCGGCGACCCCGGTCTTGAGCTCGTCGACCGAGATGCGCCGTTCCTCCACGGCGAAGCCGGCGTCCAGGGCCAGCTGCAACAGCGAGTCGCGGGTGATGCCGGGCAACAGCGACCCGGACAGCTCCGGGGTGACCAATCGCGCGTCGGCACCGGAGCCGAACACGAAGAAGAGGTTCATGCCGCCCATCTCCTCGATGAAGCGGCGCTCGACGGCGTCGAGCCAGACGACCTGGTCGCAACCGTGCTCGGTCGCCTGGGCCTGCGCGACGAAGGCCGCGGCGTAGTTGCCGCCGCACTTGGCGGCGCCGGTCCCACCGGGGGCGGCGCGGACGTATTCGCGGGACAGCCACACGCTGACCGGGCGGATGCCGCCAGAGAAGTACGGTCCGGCCGGCGAGGCGATGACCGCGTAGCGGTACTCCCCCGACGGGGAGTTCACACCGAGGCCGGCCTGCGAGGCGAACATGAACGGACGCAGGTACAGCGCCGCCTCGCCGCCCGCGGCCGGCACCCAGCCGTGGTCGACGGCGAGCAGTTCGCGCAGCGAGTTGATGAAGTCGTCGGTCGGCAGCGGCGGCATCGCCAGGCGCTCGGCGGACCGCTGCAGGCGCTCGGCGTTGGCCTCCGGCCGGAACGCGGCGATCGAGCCGTCCGGCTGCCGGTAGGCCTTCAGCCCCTCGAAGATCTCCTGGCCGTAGTGCAGGACCATCGCCGACGGGTCGAGGGCGATCGGTCCGTACGGCTTGACCTGCGCGTTGTGCCACCCGCGGGTCGTGTCGTAGTCGATCATCACCATGTGGTCGGTGAAGTGCTTGCCGAAGCCCGGCTCGACGAGGATCTCCGCGCGACGCGACTCCGGCAGGGCGTGCGGATGAAGCGTACGGGTGAAGTCCAAGGTCATGGCTCCAGCCTACCGGGCAGGTTCAAGCGGGTTTTCGTCAGACGTGCGACTCGACGAAGGGCGGCAGCACGACCTCGCAGGGCAGGGCACGACCGCGCACGTCGACGACGACCTGGTCGCCCTTCTTCACCCCGGACGCGGTGTCGATGAGCGCGAGCGCGATCCCGACCTGGGCGGTCGGCGAGAAGGTGCCCGACGTACAGACACCGATGTTCTGACCGCCCTCGGAGCGAAGCACCGCGCACCCGTCGCGCGGGATGCCGCGACCGGTGGCGCGCAGGCCGTACAGGCGCCGGGCCGGGCCGGCGGCCTTCTCCGCGAGCAGCGCGTCACGGCCGAAGAACGCCGGCTTGTCCCAGCCGACGGCCCATCCGGTGCGGGCCTGGTTGGGCGTGATGTCGGTGCTCAACTCGTGCCCGTGCAGCGCGTACCCCATCTCGGTGCGCAGCGTGTCGCGGGCGCCCAGGCCCGCGGGCAGGCCGTCTCGCGCGGTGACCTCGCGCAGGATCGCGCCGAACACCGCGGGCGTGTCGTCCCACTTGGGCAGCACCTCGTAGCCGTGCTCACCGGTGTAGCCGGTGCGGCACACGCGCACCGGGTATTTCTCGCCGTCGACGTCGACGGCCGCATCGGCGTAGGCCATGTACTCCATCTCGGTGGGCAGGCCGAGCGCCTCGAGCACCTCGGTCGAGCGGGGGCCCTGCACGGCCAACACGCCGTAGTCGCGGTGCTGGTCGGTGATCGTGATGCCCTCGGGCGCGACCTTCTGCAGCTCGGCCACGACCGTCGCGGTGTTCGCCGCGTTCGGCACGAGGAAGACCTCGTCGTCGGAGACCAGATAGGCGATCAAGTCGTCGATGACTCCGCCGTCGGCGGTGCAGCACATCGTGTACTGCGCCTTGCCCGGCGCGATCTTGCCCAGGTCGTTGGTGAGCGTCGAGTTGCAGAACTCGGCCGCCCCCGGACCCACGACCAGCGCCTTGCCGAGGTGGCTGACGTCGAAGACGCCGACCGCGTTGCGGACCGCGTTGTGTTCGGCCACCGTGCCCGAGTAGGACACCGGCATGTTCCAGCCGCCGAATCCGGCGAAGGTGGCACCGAGCTCGCGGTGCTGCTCGGTGAGGGGTCCGTCGAGGAGTTCGTTCGCGTCAGCCATGGGCAAAGACTAGCCCGAGGGCGACCGGGGATCTGTGGCAGAGTTGGGTGTCGTGAGCCACTCTGACACCGCCGACCGGGTCCGCGGCCCGGAATTCGACCTCGCCACCTCCCTCGCCCGCGCCGACAGCGCCCTGCTGATCGGTCTCGCGCTGCCCGCCGACGACGGCGACGCCCCCGTCCTGATCATCGGGGACGGCATCGTCGACGACGCGGCCGCCGAGGCGGTGGAGCGCGGCCTGACCGCCGTGGGGGCGACTGGCAAGCACGGGGAGATCACCCGGGTGCCGGCCCCGATCGGGCTCGACGTCGACGTGGTGGTGGCGGTCGGTCTCGGCGCGCTGGACGCCGACGACGAGGCCGACGCCGGCGAGACCGACGCCGCGAGTGCTGCGGCCGAGTCGTTGCGCCAGGCCGCCGGGATCGCGGCCCGCGAGTTGGCCGGACACGCGACGGTCTCGACCACACTGTCCGCCCTGGCCATCGGGCCCGTCGTCGAGGGGCTGTTCCTCGGCGCCTACCGGTTCGAGCTGTTCCGCTCCGCCGACGACGCCAAGGGCACTAAGACCGACTCCCCCGTGCCCACCAAGTTCCACCTGCTGGTCACCGCCAAGAACGCCGAGGCCAAGAACGAGCTGGCCCATGCGGTGACCGTCGCCGACTCGGTGGCCATCGCCCGCGATTTCGTGAACACGCCGCCCAGCCATCTCTATCCGGAGGAATTCGCCAAGCGTGCGGCCGCGCTGGGCAAGAAGTACGGCCTGACGGTCGAGATCCTCGACGACGCCAAGCTCGAGCGGGAGGGCTACGGCGGCATCATCGGCGTCGGCAAGGGCAGCTCCCGCAAGCCGCGCCTCGTCCGCCTGACGCACACCGGCAAGAAGGGCGCCGCATCGCTCGCACTGGTCGGCAAGGGCATCACCTTCGACACCGGCGGCATCTCCATCAAGCCCGCCGCGAACATGGACCACATGACCTCGGACATGGGCGGCGCCGCGGCCGTCATCGCCGCCGTCATCGCCGCGTCCCGGCTGGCCGTCGACACCGCCGTCACCGCGACCGTCCCGATGGCCGAGAACATGCCGTCGGGCACCGCCCAGCGCCCCGGCGACGTCCTCACCCAGTACGGCGGCAAGACCATCGAGGTGCTCAACACCGACGCCGAGGGGCGTCTGATCCTGGCCGACGCGATCGTGCGCGCCCTCCAGGACGACCCGGACTACCTCATCGACACCGCCACCCTCACCGGTGCGCAGATGGTCGCGCTGGGCACCCGCACGCCGGGCGTGATGGGGACCCGCGCGTTCCGCGACCGCGTCGCCACACTCTCCCGCGAGGCCGGCGAGAACGGGTGGGCCATGCCCATCCCGCCGGAACTGCGCGCCGATCTGGCCTCTCGAGTGGCCGACATGGCCAACGTGACCCCACACCGTTTCGGCGGGATGTTGGCCGCCGCGACCTACCTGAAGGAGTTCGTGCCCGCCGGCCAGGCATGGGCGCATATCGACATCGCGGGCCCCGCGTTCAACTCCGGGGGGACCTGGGGTTACAACCCGAAGGGCGGCACCGGCGTGCCCGTGCGAACGCTCATCGCAGTGATCGAGGACATCGCCGAGAACGGCTGAGACTTCGCCTGTAGGGTTGCAGTGAGCGGCGCCCATCCCTGCCGCCCAGGCGACCGACGCACCACCACTCGCGTCACACCTGCCACAAACGAACTAGCTCGAGGAGTCAACAGCAATGGCCTTCTCCGTCCAGATGCCCGCATTGGGTGAAAGCGTCACCGAAGGAACCGTGACCCGGTGGCTCAAGGCGGAGGGAGACACCGTCGCGGTCGACGAGCCGCTGCTGGAGGTCTCCACCGACAAGGTCGACACCGAGATCCCGTCCCCGGCGGCCGGTGTGCTGGTCAAGATCGTCGCGGCCGAGGACGACGTGGTGGAGGTCGGCGGTGAACTGGCCGTCATCGGCGAGGCCGGCGAGGCCGCTCCGGCGGCGCCCGCCCCTGCTGCCGAACCCGCCGCACCGGCCCCCGAGCCGACTCCCGAGCCCGCCGCTCCCGCCGAGCCCGCTCCGGCGGCGCCCGCTCCCGCTGCCGAACCGGCCCCCGCGACCGGTGGCGCCTCCGGCACCGACGTGGTGATGCCCGCACTGGGCGAGTCGGTCACCGAGGGCACCGTGACCAACTGGCTCAAGCAGGTCGGCGACACCGTCGCCGTCGACGAGCCGCTGGTCGAGGTGTCCACCGACAAGGTCGACACCGAGATCCCGTCGCCGGTCGCCGGCACCCTGCTGGAGATCAGCGCCGAGACCGACGCCGTCGTCGAGGTCGGCGGCAAGCTCGCCGTGATCGGCAGTGGTGCTCCCGCCGCCCCGCCGGCGCAGACGCCGCCTGCACCGGCACCCGCGCCCGAGCCGACCCCGGCACCTGCCGTAGCCGCC
>NZ_JASGER010000111.1:0-3195 GCF_047606305.1 Gordonia sp. (in: high G+C Gram-positive bacteria)
CGGCGGCGCCCGCGGCGGCGGGGACCACCGCGGTCCAGCGGCCGGCCGGCCGGTCGTCGGGCACCCGTCCCTCGTCGACCGTCTCGACCGTCGCCGGATCGGTCGCGATCGCGGCCATCTGACGGCCCCAGTCGTCGTCGACGCAGATCACCGCCGACGCCGCGGCGGTCGGTGCGGCCGGGTCGAACAGTGCGGACTTGGCCTGGAAGTAGTCGGCCATCGTCGGATGGAAGTCCAAATGGTCCTGCGACAGGTTGGTGAAGCCGCCGACGGCGAAGGACGTGCCGGCCACGCGACCGAGGGACAGCGCGTGGCTGGACACCTCCATGACCACGGTGTCGACACCGCGCTCGACCATCGTCGCCAGCAGACCCTGCAAATCGGGGGCCTCCGGGGTGGTCAGCGAGGACGGCTCGGTCTCCCCGTTGATCCGCGTGGCGACGGTGCCGATCAGCCCGACCGAGCGTCCCGCGGCCAGCAGTGCGCCCTCCACCATGAAGGCGGTCGTCGTCTTGCCCGAGGTTCCGGTGATGCCGATGACCGTCAGCGCCCGACTGGGATGGCCGTAGACCGACGAGCTCACCGCACCGAGAACCGAACGGGGGTCGGGGTGCACGATCAGCGCCGGCCGCCGGTCGGCCGGCAGCGCCGCCGCGACCAGCTCGGCACCCGCCGGATCGGTCAGAACCGCCGTCGCCCCGCCGTCGACCGCGTCGGCCACGAACTGCGCGCCGTGGGCACGTGCCCCCGGCAGTGCCGCGAACAAGTCCCCGGGGTGTGCCTGCTGGGCCCGCAGGGTCACACCCGAGACCTCGACGTCGGCGCCGTCGACGTCGACGCCGATCAGCGCGGCCAACTCGTGCAATGGCGTCGGCTCGACCCGCTGCGGCCGAAAGGACTCAGTTCCCATGGGGTGTCAATCTACCGGCCCGCCCACCGGCTATCCGGCTTCGAGGACCAACCGGGGCGCGGGCGGCGAATACGGCACCCGGGCACGCTGCAGCAGCCATCCGGCGATCGAGCTGAACAACGGACCCGCCGACTGACCGCCGCTGCCGTCGGAGCTGCGCTGCGGGTTGTCCATCACCAGACCGATCACGTAGCGCGGGTTGTCCGCGGGCGCGATGCCGGCGAAGGTGATGTTGTACCGCGAGTTCGAGTAGCAGTTGCACCGCGGATCGACCTGCTGGGCGGTGCCGGTCTTCCCGGAGATCTGGTACCCGGGCACCGCGGCCTGGAAGCCCGAGCCGCGCTGCATGCCGGTCGGGTCGTTCTGGACGACGGCGCGGAACATGTCGCGGACGGTCGCCGCGGTCTCCGGCGAGACGACGGTGACCCCCTCGGGGGCGGGCATTGCGGACTCCGGGTGGCCGTCGCGGGTCTCGGCGGCGATGATCCGCGGCGGAACGCGCACCCCGTTGTTGGCGATGGTCTGGTACACCGACGCCATCTGCAGCAGCGTCATCGACAGGCCCTGCCCGATCGGAAGGTTCGCGAAGGAACCGCCCGACCATTGGGACAGCGCCGGTACCTGGCCGGGACTCTCGCCGGGCAGGCTGACGCCGGTGCGCTGGCCGAGGCCGAAGGCGGTGATCATGTCGGCGAACCGCTTCTCCCCGACCTGGCGGGCCAACATGAGCGTGCCCACGTTCGACGACTTGCCGAAGATGCCGGTGGTGGTGAAGCGCTCGGTGCCGTGTGACCAGGCGTCCTTCACCGTCACCCCCGACATCCGGATGGAGCCGGGAACGCTGTGCACGGCGTCCGGCGTGGTCACGCCGTACTGGATCGCGGCGGACGCGGTGACGACCTTGTTCACCGAGCCCGGCTCGAACGGCGTGGTGACAGCCGGGTTGTCGAGGTTGGCGTCCTTCTGCTCCGACAGCGGCCGCGACGCGTTGAAGGTCGAGTCGTTGGCCATGGCCAGCACCTCGCCGGTCTTGGCGTCGAGCACGACGGCGGCCACGCGCTTGGCGCCGGAGGCGATCTTGGCGGCGGCGACCTGGCTCTGGACGAACCACTGGGCGTCCGAATCGAGGGTCAGACGGATCGCCGCGCCGTTGATCGCCGGATGCACGTTGCGCGCACTGCCCGGGATGATCGCGCCGTCGGAGCCGCGGTCGAAGGTCTTCGACCCGTTGGTGCCGGCCAGGACCGAGTCCATCGACGACTCCAGGCCGATCAGCCCGTTGCCGTCGAAGTTGACGTCGCCGACGACGTTGGCCGCGAGCGAGCCGCCCGGATAGAGGCGGATGTTCTCCGGGTCCGCGCCCACCTCCGGGTAGTCGGCGACGATGCGCGCGGCGACGTCGCTGGCCACCGAGCGGGCGAGGTAGACGAACTCCTCGGAGCTCTTCAGCTTGGCGAGCAGGTCGGTGTCGGAGATCGAGCCGCCCAGGGCCGCCGAGACGCCCTTGGCGATCTCTTCGAAGCGCTTGCCGGAATCGGGCAGCTTCGGATCACGCGCGTGGGCCGCATCGGTGGCGGTTCGCACTGCCTGCGGTCGGAAGGTCAGGGCGCGGGCCTCGTCGGTGTAGGCCAGCGGTCGTCCGGTGCGGTCGAGGATCGAGCCGCGCTTGGCGGTGAGGACCTGGGTGTATTCGCGCTGGGCGGCCGCCTGCGCGGCCAACGTGTGCGCCTCGACGGTGTGCACGACCACGAGGCGGGCGACGATCGCGATCACCGCGACCGCGACGGCGACCACGGCCCATCGGGTGCGCAGGGTGAAGCGGTCGGGGCGCTCTCCCCCGCGTCGACGACGCTTGGTCGGGCCGCCGGGCGGCTGACCACCGCCGGACCCAGCCGACGGCGCGGCCCCCGGCGGGCGGGAGTCGGAACGGTTGCGTCCCAGCCGCCCCACACGGGAAGCTCCGAGGTTGTAGGCGGCGCGAGTCATGATCGTCAATCATTCCCGCCGCTACGGGCTGCGCCGGGGATTTCCCCTCGGCGCGCCGCGGTTGGCCGGGCGCTGGGCCCGCGGCTTGGCACTGTGGCTCCGCGGTTTGACCGTCCGGCTCTGGGGGCGCGAACGCACCCCCGGTTGCTGCGGCTTGGCGACCTGAGACGGAACGGGGAGCACGTTCGGGGCTGCGGCCGGCGGCGCCACGGGCGCCGGTGCGGGAGCGGCTCCGGGCTGCGCGGGAGCCGTGTTCTGGGCCCCGGCGGCCTGGTCGGCCGGCGCTTGGGCGGGCTGAC
>NZ_JASGER010000112.1:0-24334 GCF_047606305.1 Gordonia sp. (in: high G+C Gram-positive bacteria)
GACGCCCCGCCGCTCGTCGACCACATCGCGGCCCCGCCGGTCGACGTCGCACCGCCGCGGCCCCCCTGGTGGCGACGGTGGCGGTGACGGTCGTGCGCGGCGAATCGGGCGCCGCAGAGCTGCCCGAGGTCGCCGACACCGAGGACTTCGGCCGTTCCCTCGCGGCGACGCTGCAGGCCGGTGACCTGGTGATCCTGGACGGCCCGCTCGGCGCGGGCAAGACCGCGCTCTCCCGCGGCATCGGTGCGGGCCTGGGAGTGTCCGGCCGCGTGACGTCGCCGACCTTCGTCATCGCGCGCGAGCACCGGCCCGTGCGGGCGGGTGGGCCGGGCATGGTGCACGTCGACGCGTATCGGCTGGGTACCGACGGGCGGACGGCGCTCCTGGACGAGTTGGACGCGCTCGACCTCGACACCGACCTGACCGATTCGGTGGTCGTCGTCGAGTGGGGCGCGGGTGTCGCCGAGCGACTGTCCGACGACCATCTGCTCGTCCAGCTGTCCCGCGATGCCGACAGCGACCTGCGACGGGTGTGCTGGCGTTGGGTCCGGGAGGGGTGAGAATGGCTGATCCAACGCGCGTCCTGGTCATCGACACCGCTACCGCGGCCGTCGTCACCGGCGTGGCGGTCGTCGCCGACGACGAGATCGGTGTTGTCGCCTCGCGGGTCGTCGCCGACCAGCGTCGGCACGCCGAGACCCTGACGACGTTGATGAAGGAGTGTCTCGACGAGGCGGCCTGGCACGGGCGCGACCTGGACGCGGTCGTGGTCGGCTGCGGGCCCGGTCCGTTCACCGGACTGCGCGTCGGGATGGCCACGGCGGCCGCGTATGCCGACGCCCTGCGGATCCCCGTCCACGGGGTGTGCACCCTGGACGCCCTCGCCGCGACCGTCGACCGGGGGCGTGCGACATCGTCGCTGCTCCTCGTCACCGACGCGCGGCGGCGGGAGGTCTACTGGGCGCGGTACGCCGACGGCACCCGGGTCGACGGCCCCGGCGTCGTCGCGCCCGCGACGCTCGTCGAGCAGCTCGCCGACGAGCAGATCGACCTCGTCGCCGGTGTGCCCTCGCTCCTGCCCGAGAACCCGTGGGCGGGTGCCGAGACCTCACTGGACGCCCTCGGCCTGGCCGCCGCCGCCGCGCCGGCGCTCCGGTCCGGTGTCGACCCCGATCCGCTGGTGCCGCTCTACCTGCGCCGCCCCGATGCCGTCGAGCTCGCCGATCAGAAGAAGAAGCGGGTCTGAGCCGATGCTGATCGACGAGTTGCGGCGCGCCGACGTCGCGCGCTGCGCCGAACTGGAGAAGGAGATGTTCGCCGGTGACTCGCCGTGGCCCGCGGCCGCCTTCCGCGCCGAGCTGAACGCCCCGTACAACCGCTACTTCGCCGCGCGCGAGGCGCTCGGTGACCCGCCGATCGGCTACGCCGGCATCTCCATCCTGGGCCCGGCGGGCGACCACGAGTGCGAGATCCACACGATCGCCGTCGCCGCGTCGCATCGCGGCACGGGAATCGGGCGCGCACTGCTGGCGGAGATGCTCGCCGTCGCCGACCGGCGCGATGCCCCGGTGTACCTGGAGGTCCGGGTCGACAACGAGCCGGCGATCGGCCTGTACGAGAGTGCCGGCTTCGTGCGCGCCGGGCTGCGCAAGGGCTACTACCAGCCGTCGGGGGCCGACGCGTACACCATGATCCGACCCGCCGCGAGCGGCACGATGCCGGAGAACCCCGATGAGTGAGCGCCTGACCGTGATGGGCATCGAGAGCTCCTGCGACGAGACCGGAGTCGGGATCGTCGAGTGGACCTGCGACTCCGTCGAACCGGTGCGCCTGCTCGCCGACGAGGTGGCGTCCTCGGTCGCCGAGCATGCCCGCTACGGCGGCGTGGTGCCCGAAGTCGCCTCCCGCGCCCACCTGGAGGCGATGGCGCCGACCATGCGCCGGGCACTGGCCGCGGCGGACATCGACAAGCCCGACGCCATCGCCGTCACCATCGGCCCGGGGCTGGCGGGTGCGCTGCTGGTGGGTGTCGCGGCCGCCAAGGCCTACGCGCTGGCCTGGGACGTTCCGCTGTACGCGGTGAACCACCTCGGCGGCCACGTCGCCGTCGACACCCTCGAGCACGGCCCGATGCCGCCGTGCATCGCACTGCTCGTCTCCGGCGGCCATACGCACCTGCTGCGGGTCACCGATCTCGGCGCGCCGATCGAGGAACTCGGCACCACCGTCGACGACGCGGCGGGGGAGGCCTTCGACAAGGTCGCCCGGTTGCTCGGCCTGGGCTACCCGGGTGGACCGGTGATCGACGAGCTCGCGCGCGACGGCGATCCGACCGCGATTGCCTTTCCACGCGGCATGACCGGCCCGCGGGACGCCCGCTACGACTTCTCGTTCAGCGGCCTGAAGACCGCGGTCGCGCGCTACGTCGAGGGTTGCGAGCGCCGTGGCGAGGCGGTGCCGATGGCCGACGTCGCCGCCTCCTTCCAGGAGGCGGTGGCCGACGTGTTGACGATGAAGGCGTTGCGGGCCTGCGGCGACTTCGACATGACGACGCTCGTCCTCGGCGGCGGGGCGACGGCGAACTCCCGGATCCGGTCGCTGGCACAGGAGCGGTGCGACGCCGCGGGTGTCACGCTGCGCGTGCCGAAGCCGCGGTTGTGCACGGACAACGGCGTCATGATCGCGACCCTGGGGGCGCACGTGATTGCCGGTGGCGCCCCGCCGTCGCCGTTGACCGTGGCGACCGATCCGGGTCTGTCGGTCCAGATCAGCGCCTACTGACCGAGCTCGCGGTGTAGACGACCTCGCCGGCCGCCGGGTAGGTGTGCCAGGTCTCCCAGCGCAGCACGTCGTCGGCCGCGTCGAAGGCCGCGCGCACCGCCGTCACGGCCAGCGGTTCGTCGTGGGTGCACAGGACGCCGACTGAGTCGGGCGCGCCGACCTGCTCGCCGAGGAGGCGCACCAGGATGCGCAGCGCCGATGTCTCGTGCGCCGCGACGTCTGCGCGGAAGGTGTACCCGTCGCGGCACCACCGGGTGGGCAGGAACGGGTCCTCGCCGGGCAGGTCGGCGAGGGTTTCCCGCAGTGGCTCGTGGCGTCCGGTGACGACCACCTGGTGGCTCGAACCGAGCAGGCGCAGGTCGACGTCGAATCCGCCGAGTCGGGCACGCCGATGGGTGAGGGCGGGCTGCTCCCCGACGTCGAGCGACAGGGTCAGCGCCGCTGCGCGGTGGGGGGCTTGCGTCACGGCGGTCACGGTAGCAATCCGCGACGGGGGCCCTCGGTCATCCGGCGGACCCCGGGTCTCTACTGGTCGAGGGTGGCGCCGCCGTCGACGCGCAGGTCGTGCAGCGTGATGTGTCGGGCCGCGTCGGAGGCGAGGAAGACCGCCGACGCGGCGATGTCCTCGGGCTGGGCCAGCCGGCCCAGCGGGATGCCCAGTCGGAACTGGTCGGCGTTGCCGGCGATCACGGCCGCCGCGCCCTGTTCGGCCGGTTGGGACGGCGGCCACATGCCGCGCAGCATCGGGGTGTCGGTCGAACCGGGGGTGATCACGTTGCACCGCACGCCCCGCGCGGCCAGCTCGAGGCCGGCGCTGCGGACCAGGTTGGTGACGGCCGCCTTCGTCGCGCCGTAGGCGCCCATCCCGACGCGCGGGGTGGCCGCCGCATTCGATGACACGACCGTGATCGAGCCGCCGTCGGCGACGGTCCGCGTCGCCGCGCGCAGCAGCGCCATCGTCGCCGTCAGGTTGACGGTGACGAGCCGGTCCCACTCGTCGTCGTCGATCGCGCCGATCGGCCCGCTCGCCAGGACCGCGGCGGTGTGCACGACCGTGGTCAGCGGACCGCCCAGCTCAGCACTCGCGCCGTCGACCAGCGCGGTGACCGCACCCCGGTCGGTGAGGTCGACGACTGCGGACCGGCAGTCCAGATCGCCGGCGAGGTCGCCGACCGCCGGGTCGACGTCGCTGAGCAGCACGTGCGCACCGGCCGCGGTAAAGGCACGGGCCACGGCCGACCCGATCCCGCCGGCGGCGCCGGTGATCAGGGCCCGCTTGTCGGCAAGGGGCCGCTCAGCCATCGGCCTTGAGGGCGCGCAGCACGTCGTCGGCGGGCAGGGCCACACCGCAGGTGTTGTTCACGTAGTCGATCGCGCCACCGTGGAAGGAGGCGTTGAAATCGGCGACGCCGTCGGACACGAAGAACACCTGGACGTCCTGCATGAAGGCGTCGGCGGCGGTGAGCAGGCACCCGATGTGTGCGTAGATGCCGGTGATGATCAGCTGGTCGCGGCCGTCATGGGCCATCAGCGAGCGCAGGTCGGTGCGCGCGAAAGCCGAATAGCGCCACTTGACGATCGTGATGTCCTCCGGGCGGGCGCGCAGCGGCTCGATGATCTGCGCCTCCTCCTCGGTGCTGATCCCCGGTCCCCAGCGGTCGGTGAGGAGGCCGCGTCGTGACGGGTGCTGGTTGGGCGGCTGGGCGGTGAGGATCACCGGCACGCCGGCCTCGTCGCAGGCGTCGCGCAGGCGGGAGATCGTCGGCACGACCGTCGACAGCGGCTCCGAGCCGCGTTCGTAGACGTCGACGAAATAGTTCTGCATGTCGTGGATCAGCAGCACGGCCCGGTCCGGGTCGATCTGCCAATCGAGCTTGACGGTGCTCCGCGGCGACACGTCGGCCATCCGGTACGGGGCGATGGGGGGAATCGACACGGGTCTCCGATCGGGGATCACTTGAAGGCGGCGGTGATGTCGTCCAGGACCGCCTGCACACCGAGGGGACCGGTGCCGCTGGTCCACGGCGTGCCGTCGACCGGGTAGACGTGACCCTCGCGGCTGGCGCGCAGCGCTGCGAAGCCCGGCTTGGTCTGGGCGACCTGAAGGTCCTGGCGCGCCTGGTCGGTGCCGCCGAGGACGCCGAAGAAGATGTAGTCGGCGTCGATCATGTCCAGGTTCTCCATGCTGATCTTCTGGCCCGCGCGGTTGGCCGAGTTGATCTTCTCCTGGGCGGCCGGTCGTTTCATACCGACCCGGTCGAGCACCCAACTGGACAGCGAATTGCCGCCGACGATCGTCGGCCCCTCGGTCGACCAGCGGATGACGCTGGCAGTCGGTGACGCGTCGCTGGAGCTCTGCGCCACCAGCGCCTTGGTGTCGACGATCTGCCGGTCGACCTGGTCGCGGACCGTGCGCGCCTGGTCGGGTCGCGCCAAGACGTCGGCCATGGCGGCGAAGTACTGCTCCCAGCCGCCGGTGTACTTCGCGACGACGATGGTGGGGGCGATCTTGCCCAGGTCGTCGAGGGAGTGCCGGGCGCCGGTGGTGTCGTCGACGATGATCAGGTCGGGCTTGAGCTTGAGGATCTGCCCGAGGTTGGGGGCGCGGGTGGAGGCCACCACCGGAATGCGGTTCTGGCCCTCGGCGGCCACGAGGTAACCGGGGATCCCCATCTGGCCGCGGCCGGCGGTCGAGCCGATCGGGACGACGCCCAGGGCCAGCGCCGAGTCCAGGGCGCCCTCGGCGAGGGTGACGACCCGCGTCGGGTGCTTGGGGATGGCGACCTTGCGCTTGGCGGCGTCGACATAGTCGCGGCCGTCCACCGGCGCCGGCGCCTGCTGGACCGAACACGACGCGAGTCCGACGGCGAGCGCGGTGCCCAGGGCGGCCGTGGTGATGCGGACGGCGAGCCTCATTGCTGCGCCTCCTTTCCAATCGGCGTGGTGAGATCGGCCAGCAGCAAGTGTGCCCACCAGGCGATGTCGTGGCCCCCGGCGAACCGTTGCAGTGTCGTCGGCCAGCCGGCCGCGGACAGGCGGTCGGCGAGCGCGGAGACCGCGTCGAGCAACAGGTGCTCGTTGCGGCCCACCGCGAGGCGCACCGGGCGCGGTGTCGCCCCGGCCAACTCGTCGCCGATCCAACCGGATCCGTCGGTCCGGTCGGCGGGACGACCGGTCAGCCCGGGTTTCCACCACATCGACGGAGAATACGCGAGCACCTCGTCGACGGAGGCCGGGAACCAACTTGCGGCCGCCAGTGCGGCGATTCCGCCAAGACTCTGACCTGCCCAGATCGTCGTCGTCCGCGACACGCCGAGCGCCGCGCGCGCCGCGGTCAGGACGTCGTCGACGACAACGGAGAGGAACTCGCGGTTCGCGCCCAACTGTGCCAGTCGGGCCGGTGCCCCCGCCGGTGCATCGATGCCGAGCAGGGCGATCGGGTCGTCCTGCTCGCCGACGCGAGAGGCCAGGACACCGGGCAGGTCACAGGTGTCGAACCACTTGTCGGCGTCCACGAGGACGACCAGGCGCGTCGGCCCGCTCCCGCCGCCGAGCGGCGCGGTGAGCCGCCAGCGCACCGCGGGGGCGTGTGGGTCGCCGCCCCAGGTCGTCGCGGCCAGCTCGCCGCCGGCGATGACCGGCGGTGTCTGAGAGGGGCTGCGCCAGCCGCCCAGGTCGGGTGCGTCGTCGGTGCACAGCACAGATCCGAAGGGCGACTCGGCGCCGTCGGGGCAGCACGGGTCGCTGACCGCTCGGTCGGCGACGTCGCGCGAGTAGACGAGTTGTCCGTCGCGCAACGCGGGGTCGTCGGCGGCATACGGGTAGAAGCGATAGGTCGCCATGGTGCCGCGCGGCACGTGCAGCTCGGTGAACCAGAGGTCGGTCGACCCCCACCGGCGCAGCTGCCCCTGCGCGCCGTGCGGACCGTCGGTGAGGCGGTTGACCCACGCGTACACCCCGTGGGCGTCCGGTTCGGCGACGACGGCGAGCAGCACGCGCTGGCGGCCGGGGTCGTGGGGGTCGTCGGTGACGATCGGGGTGCCGCAGTCGGGCAGGGCGGCGAGGACGGCATCCGCGTCGTCATCGGGCTCCGCCTCCACGATCAGCGCGCGGAGGGTCGCCGAGTCGAACCGCGGCGCGGTCATCGACGGCCCTCCAGCACGTCGGCGACGGCGGCGAGTGAATCGGGCGCGACCATCCCCGGGTGGTTGACCGCCAGGCTCGTGTAGCGCACCGCCCCGGCGACGTGGGGTGCCCAGGCCGTCGGTGGGAGGAAGTCCTCGGCGGACTCGGCGGCGGCGAAGTGGTCGGCGTCGCCGGCGACGACACCCGTCTCGTGCGAGCGCATCAGCGCGGCGAAGTGGCTGACGACCTCGGTGATCCGGCGGACCTGGTCGACGGTCAGGCTGCCCAGCGCGGCGTGGTGGTCGCGAAGCGCGGCGAGGACGTCGTCGTCGGAGTCGAGGGCCGCGTCGGAGTCCGCCCCGGCCATGATGAGCAGCGCCCGGCGCACCTCGGCGGGCGTGGCGGGAGGCTGGTCGGCCCAGCATTCGCTGGGGTAGGCGTCGAGCAGGACCACCTGGTCCACGGTACGACCGCGCGCGGCAGCCTGGGCGGCCATCTCGTGCGCGATGACACCGCCGACCGACCAGCCGACCAGGCGCAGCGGCCCGGTGGGCGCCACGGTGTCGATCGCGTCCAGGTACTCGGTCGCCACCGTGCGCAGCGAGTCGGGGAGCGCTCCGCCGTCGAGCCCGTCGGCCTGCAGCGCGTAGAGACCGGTACCCGGGTCGAGGACCGGCAGCAACCCGGCGTAGCACCAGCCGAGGCCGCCGGCCGGGTGGACGGCGAACACCGGTGGGTGGCCGGGCGTCGCCGCGCGCAGCGTGAGCAGACGGCCGAAGGGATCGGCCGACTCGCCGCCGGCGAGGCGTTCGGCCAGCGCGGCGACCGACGGCGCGGCGAAGAGATCGGCCACCCCGACCTCCGTGCCGAGTACCTCGCGGCAGCGGGCGGCGAGCGCCGAGGCGCTCAGCGAGGTGCCGCCCAGGTCGAAGAAGCTGTCGGTCACCGACACCTCGTCGCGGCCCAATGCCTGGGCGAACAGCGGCTCGAGGGCCATCTCGGCGGGGGAGCGCGGCGCGGTGATGCGGTCCGAACCGAGAGTGGGCTCGGGCAGGCGGCGGCGGTCGAGCTTCCCGTTGCGGGTCATCGGCATGGCGTCGAGGACCTCGATCGCATCGGGAACCATGTAGCCGGGCAGTCGCCGGGCCAGTCGGCTGCGCACGTCCACCAGGTCCACGGTCGCGCCATCGGCGGCCACGACATACCCGACGATGACGGTCGACGCCCCGCCGCCGGTCGACATGTCGCGGGTGACCACGACGGCTTGGTCGACGTCGGGAAGGTCGGCGAGCGCGGCCTGGATCTCGCCGAGCTCGATCCGGCGGCCGCGCACCTTGACCTGGTCGTCGACCCGGCCGACGTAGGCCAACCGTCCGCCGGCGTCGCGGTGCACCAGGTCGCCGGTCGCGTACATGCGCTCGCCGGCGCGGAACGGGTTCGCGACGAAACGGCACGCGGTGAGCCCGGGTCGGCCGAGGTAGCCGCGGGCCAGTTGGATGCCGGCGAGGTAGAGCTCGCCGACGGCTCCCGGCGGCTGCGGGCGCAGCGCCGAGTCGAGCACGTAGGTCTCGGTGTTGGCGATCGGCGAACCGATCGGCACCTCGTGGCCGTCCCAGTCCGGCCCCGGCGCCCATTCGGTGACGTCGACGGCGGCCTCGGTGGGGCCGTACAGATTGTCGATCGACGCGGCCGGCAGTTGCCGCTGTCCGCGCCGCAGCACTTCGGGCGGCAGGGCCTCGCCGGAGCACACGATCAGGCGCAGGCCGGCCAGCTCGGCCGCCGACGGTTCGGCCGCGAGGAAGGCGGCCAGCGCCGACGGGACGAAGTGGCAGACCGTGACGCCCCGCTCGGCGAACTCGGCCGCCAGACCGGCGCTGTCGCGCTCCATGCCCGGTGTCGCGAGCACCAGCGTCGCGCCGCTGATGAGCGGCCAGAAGAACTCCCACACCGACACGTCGAAGGAATACGGCGTCTTCTGGACAACGCGGTCCTCGGGGGTGAGGTGGAAGGTGTTGTCCATCCAGCGCAGCCGGTTGACGATGCTGCGGTGCTCGATGACCACGCCTTTGGGGCGGCCGGTCGAGCCGGAGGTGAAGATCATGTAGGCCGCGTCCCGCGGGCCGGCGACGGTGGTCGAGTGCCGCCGAGGGGGCGTATCGAGACCCGCGCGAGGCGAAATCGTCAGCGTGAGCCCGTCCCACTCCCAGTCCGCGGTGCCCTCCGCCGGCGCCGTCAGCAGCACCGCGGCGCGTGCGTCGTCGAGCATGTCGTCGATGCGCGCCTGGGGGAGCTCGGGGTCGATGGGGAGGTAGGCGGCCCCGCGCTCGAGGGCGGCGAGCAGGCCGCAGACCATCTCCGGGGAGCGGGTCAGGCGCAGCGCGACGACGTCGCCGCGGCCGACGCCGTGCTCGCCCAGCGCGGCGGCCAGATCGGCGACGGCCTCGCGCAGCCGACCGTAGGTGAGGGAACGATCTCCCCACACCAGCGCGGTGCGGGCCGCGTGCGCGACACCGGCATCGGCGAGCAGCCGGGTCAGGGTCGTCGACTCGGCTTCGGCGACGAGGGCGGGCTCGTCGGTCTGATTGCGCTGCACCGTCTCGAGCCGGGTCTCGTCGGGGAGGGCGACCGTCAACGAGCCGAGTCGCACGGTGCCGTCGTCGGAGCCGATCTGCGACAGCAGGGCGGTCAATCGCTCGGCGTGGGCGGTCGTCTCCTCGAGGGTGTAGCGCTGCGGGTTGGCCTCGACCTCGAGCACGAACCCGCCGTCTGGTTGGGGCGAGCCGGTGAGGGTGAGGTCGTCGACCGGCCCCATGGCGATGTTGCCGACGGTGCCGGTCGCGTCGCCGAACCGCAGTTGCGGGGTGAAGAACTTGAGGTTGGCGCCGGGCCCGTAGAGCGGGGTGTCGGCGCCGACGAGCCCGAGGTCGCGCCGCAGGCGGTCGGCGCGGTAGCCGACGTGCGGGCGGACGTCGCGCAGTTCGGCGGCGACGGCGGCGATCAGCTCGTCGATGGTCATCGTCGGGGACACCGACAGGCGCAGCGGGAGGATGTTCACCTCCGGCTGCATGGTCGCCGGGGCACCCAGTTTGCGGTTGGCCCACGGCACGCCGAGCGTCACCGTCGACTCACCGGAGTAGGCGCCGACGTAGGCGGCCAGCGTCGCCATCAGCGACTCGGCCCAGCCGCGATCGGTGGCGGTGGTGCGCGGCGCCAGGCGGCGGGTGATCCGGTGGGCGCGGCGGTGCGCCAGGGCCGGCTCGGCGCGCGACACCGAGGCCGGACGGGCCGTGTCGACGTAGTCCGCCCAGAACGCGGCGTCCTGCGCTGCCGGCTCGGGGTCCTTCTGCGGCTCGCTGAAGGGGGAATCGGGCAGCGGTTCGTCGGCCGCGGCCGCCGTGTAGCTGTCGGCGATCCAGCGCAGCAGCCGGGCGAAGGAGTAGCCGTCGACGGCGATGTGGTGGATGCGGGTGATCCACACGTGACGGTCGGGGCCCAGGCGCACGACATGCTGCCCGGACAGCTGGTCGCCGGTGATCTCTGCGGCGATGGGTGCCGTGGTCATGGCCCGCTCGATGATCGCGTCGAGCTCCTCGGCGGTGGCGTCCAGGACCGTGACGGGGTGCATCCGCTCGACCGGCTGCACCCGCGGACCGGCGCCGTCGTCGGCGTAGCGGGCGTTGAGTGCGGGCACCCGGGCGAGCCGGTCGGCGAGGACCTGCGCGAAGCGGTCGGCGTCGAAGTCGCCGACGATCTCGATCCGCTCGGCGCACTGGTAGACCGGTGCGTCCGCGACCTGGAGCTGGGCGAACCACACAGCGAGCTGGGCGGCGGTGAGTTCGTCGTGCAAGGGGCGGGGCTTCCGATCGTGGGGGTGACTATTTAGGTTAGCCTATGGTTTAGGATCGCCTGGTGGCTGGATATCCCCCCGACGTGGCCGAACAGTACCGGGCCGCCGGCTATTGGATCGGGCAGACGCACACGTCGATGCTCGAGGATTCGACGGCCGCGCACCCCGATGCCGAGGCGGTTCGCGACGAGCGACGCACCCTGACCTACCGCGAACTGTTGGACGGTTCGCGGCGCCTCGCGAACGGCCTGGTCGAGCGGCTCGACCTGCGCCCGGGGGATCGTGCGGTGGTGCAGTTCCCGAACGTCGTCGACTACGTCGAGGTGATCTTCGCGCTCTTCGACGCCGGTGTCCTGCCGGTCTTCGCACTGTCGAGCCACAGCGTCGCCGAACTCGAGGATCTGGTGACCCGCGCCGATGCGGCCGCCTTCCTCACCGTCGACGCCTTCGGCGGCACCGACTACCGCGCCCACGCCGAGCACCTGGCGAGGACCCGCCCGACGACCTCGGACGGGCGTGGCTTCGCCACGGTCGTGGCCGAGCTCTCCGCGCCCGATCCGCTCGCCGCGATTCGCAGCGACGACGCCGCTTCCACCAACCGGTCCGGTGCCCCGTCGGACACCGCCTTCCTGCAGCTGTCCGGCGGCACCACCGGCGCCCCGAAGATGATCGGCCGCACTCACGACGACTACCTGTACTCGGTGCGCGAATCGGCGCGCATCTGCGGCCTGGACGGCTCGTCGGTGTTCGGCGTCGTGCTGCCGGCCTCACACAACTTCACGATGAGCAGCCCCGGCATCCTGGGTGCGCTGTACGCCGGTTCGCGCATCGTCATGGTGCCTGGGACCGATGCGCGCACGGTGCTCTCGGCGATCGCCCGGCAGCGCATCACCCAACTGTCGGCGGTGCCGCCGCTGGTCGCGGCTTGGCTCGACTCGCCCGAGGCCGGTCGACACGACGTGTCGTCGCTGCGGGTGCTGCAGGTGGGCGGCGCCAAGCTGGCCGAGACCGTCGCGCGGCGCGTCCCCGACCTCTTCGGGTCGGTCACGCTGCAGCAGGTCTTCGGCATGGCCGAGGGACTGGTCAACTACACCCGCCTCGACGACGACTTCGAGCGCATCGTCAGCACCCAGGGGCGCCCGATCAGCCCGGGCGACGAGGTCCGCGTCGTCGACGCCGACGGCGAGCCGGTGCCCGACGGCCAGGAGGGCAGCCTGCAGACGCGCGGTCCGTACACGATCCGGGAGTACTGGGGCGGGGCCGCACCCGAGTCCTTTACCGCCGACGGCTTCTACTGCTCCGGCGATCGGGTCGTCCGCGACGATCAGGGTTATCTCACCGTCGTCGGCCGCGACAAGGACCAGATCAACCGCGCGGGGGAGAAGATCGCACCCACCGAGGTCGAGGGCGTACTGCTCACCCACCCCGGCGTCCGCGACGCCTCGGTGGTCGGCGCCCCCGACGAGCGGCTCGGTGAACGCATCGTCGCCTATGTCATCCCGGCCACGGCCGCCGTCGACGCCGGCGAGGTGCCCGACGAGTTCGCGCTGCGCGGCTTTCTGCGCGAGGCCGGCCTGGCGCGCTTCAAGATTCCCGACGACGTGCTCGTCGTCGACGAGTTCCCCACGACGGCCGTCGGCAAGATCAGCAAGAAGGACCAGCGCAAGGAAGCCGAGCAGGAGGCGGCCGCGCCCCCGGCGGCCGACGCCGACCCCTTCGACCCGGACCGTCTGCGCGCCGACCTCGCGGACAAGCTGATGGTCGACCCTGCGGCGCTGACCGGGACGTTGATGCTCGCCGACATCGGCATCGACTCGCTGCAGCTGATGGCCCTGCTGGACAAGTGGCGCGCGGCCGGCGCGGCGGGCCTGGACTTCGAGACGGTCGCGCAGTCCCCGACGCTCGACGACCTGTTCGCCGCCGTGCGGGCGGGCGCCCGGTGACCGCGACGCGGGTCGGGCCCGAGCTCGAGGAGACCCGCGGCGGCCGGCGGCGGGATCTGCGGCTGGCGGTCGTGTGGCTGGGTCTGCTGGCGGTCCTGCTGGGACTGGCCTGGCTGAGCCTGTTCGTCGGCGCGCGCAACGTCAGCCCGCACGTCGTGTGGGAGGCGCTCTTCGGCGGCGGCAGCGGCTACGACGCCCTGGCGGTCACCGACACCACCGACGGGCGGTTGCCGCGCGGGGTGTTGGCGATCCTGGTCGGCGCCGCCCTCGGCGTGGCCGGACTGCTCATCCAGCGGCTGATGAACAACCCGCTCGGCGATCCGCACATCCTCGGCATCAACGCCGGTGCCGCACTGGCCATCACCATCGTCGGCGGACTGCTCGGCCTCACCCAGATCTGGGTCTACGTGTGGTTCGCATTCGCCGGTGCGGTGGTGTCGATGATCCTCGTCTACTTCCTGGGCACCGCCGGCCGCGGACCGCTCACCCCGCTGCGGGTCACGATGGCCGGCATCGCCCTCACGGCCGTGCTGACCGGTGCGGTGCGCGGCATCTCGCTGATGTGGCCCAACGCCTTCGACGCGATGCGCATCTGGGAGGTCGGCTCGGTGACCGGCCGCGGATGGGTGGTCGCCGCATGGGTGGCGCCGTTCATCCTCGTCGGGATCGCGGTGTCCTACGCGATCGCCCACGCCGTCGACGTGATCGGCATGGGCGATGAGATGGCCACCGCGCTCGGCGTCCGCGTCGGGCGCATCCGCCTCATCGCACTGGCCGCCGCCACCGTGCTGGCCGGTGCGGCCACTGCCGCCGCCGGCCCGATCGGCTTCGTCGGCCTGATGGTGCCGCACGCCATCCGGCTCGCCCTGGGCGTCACCGGTCGGTGGGCGGTGTCCTTCGCCATCCTCGTCGGTGCGCTGGTGCTGCTCTCGGCCGACGTCGTCGCGCGACTCTTCAACGAGGACAAGATGCCCGCCGGGATCGTGACCGCCTTCGTCGGCGCACCGATCCTGATCCTTCTGGTGCGCAACTCGGCGAGGTCCGCGCAATGACCGCGACCATCGACTTCGGCCGTCCGCAGCGCGTCGTCCGGCTCGGCGGGGCCTCCGAACGGTTCGACCAGCGCTCGCTGATCGTCGGGACCGTGCTGGCGGTGGCCCTGGTCGTCGCGGTCGGGTTCGGACTCGTCGCCGGTGACGACGGCGTCGGCCTGCACCAGCTGGTCGACGGGTTGACCGGCGGGGGAGACCAATTCGCGCAGTACGCCGTGCGTGGGCTGCAACTGCCCCGCGTCTGCGCCGCCGTGGTCCTCGGCGCCGCCATGGCGCTGTCCGGCGGGATCTTCCAACTGCTCACCCGCAACCCGTTGGGCAGTCCCGATCTCATCGGCTTCGGCGTCGGCTCGTATACGGGCGCGTTGATCGCCTCCCTGGTGATCGGCCTCGGCTTCGCCGGGATGTCGGCGTTCGCGCTGATCGGCGGCCTGCTCACCGCCGGGATTGTCTACCTGCTCGCCTATCGGCGCGGGGTCGGCGGTTTCCGCCTGGTCATCACCGGCGTGGCGATCAGCGCCATGCTCGCCGCGGTCAACTACTGGTTGATCCTTCGCGCCGACCTCGACGACGCAATGCTGGTCGCCCAGTGGGGCGCGGGCACCCTGGACACCCCGATCGCGCGCAACTGGTCCTATCTGCTGCCGGCGTTCGTGATTGCGGTCGTGCTGATGGGATTGCTGGCGATGCTGAGTCGACGGGCCCGCATCATCGAGCTGGGACCCGAATTGGCGCGCGCCCTCGGCGCGCAGACGCGGCTCGTCGCGGTCGCGCTGCCGGTCATCGGCGTCGCCCTGATCGCCGTGGCCACGACCATCGCCGGCCCGGTCGCCTTCGTCGCGCTGGCGGCCCCGCACATCGCCCGACGGCTGTGCCGCTCCGGTCACACCCCGTGGACCATCACGGCTCTCGTCGGCGCTCTGCTGTTCCTCGTCAGCGACATCGTCGCCCAGCGCGTCTCCGCGCTGGTCGGCGGTTCACTGCCCGTCGGCGTCGTCACGGTGTGCGTCGGCGGTGTCTACCTTTGCTACCTGCTCTACACAGAGATGAGGCGTTCGCGTGCCTAGTCCCCACGACCGGTTGAGCGCCCGGGACCTCGTGCTCGGCTACGACGACGAGACGATCGTCGACGATTTGAGCCTGGCGATCCCCGACGATCGGTTCACCGTGATCATCGGTCCGAACGCGTGCGGCAAGTCGACCCTCCTCAAGGCGCTGGCGCGCGTCCTCGCCCCGCGCAGCGGCGAAGTGGTGCTCGACGGCAAGGCGATCAACTCCTACGCCCCGCGCGAGGTCGCCAAGGTCCTCGGACTGCTGCCGCAGTCGTCGTCGGCGCCGGAGGACATCCGCGTCGCCGAGCTCGTCGCGCGCGGCCGCTTCCCGCACCAGGGATTCCTGCGCAACTGGTCGCCCGACGACGAGCGGGTCGTCGCCGAGGCGCTCGCGGCCACCCGCACGACCGATCTGGCCGACCACCGCGTCGACCAGCTCTCCGGCGGCCAGCGACAGCGCGTCTGGGTCGCCATGGTCCTGGCGCAGCAGACCCCGCTGATCCTGCTCGACGAGCCCACGACCTTCCTGGACATCGCCCACCAGATCGAACTGCTCGAACTGTGCCGGTCGCTCAACCGGGAGCAGGGCCGGACCGTCGTCGCGGTGCTGCACGACCTCAACCAGGCGTGCCGCTACGCCGACTTCGTCGTCGCCATGCGCGACGGCCGCATCGTCGCGCAGGGTGCCCCCGCCGACGTCGTCACCGAGGCCGTCGTCAAAGAGGTCTTCGGCCTGCCGTGCCGCATCGTCGACGATCCGGAGTCCCACACGCCGCTGGTCATCCCGCGAATGGCCTAGCGTGGCAGGGGTGAATAGCGCACTGGACCTGGACGGCTTGCGCGCGTTGCGGCGCGACCTGCACGCCCACCCCGAGCTGGCCTTCGCCGAACACCGCACCGCCGGTGTGATCGCCGACCGCCTGCGCGGACTTGGCATCGAGGTCACCACCGGCATCGGCGGAACCGGGGTGGTCGGGGTGATCACCGGATCGGCCCCCGGCCCCGTGGTCGGGCTGCGCGCCGACATGGACGCCCTGCCCATCACCGAGGAGCTGCCGCGCCCGCACGCCTCGCAGACCGAGGGTGTAATGCACGCCTGTGGGCACGACGGGCACTGCGCCATGCTGCTCGGCGCCGCCGAGCTGCTGGTCGGCAAACCCGACTTCGCCGGCACCGTCGTGCTGGTGTTCCAGCCCGCCGAAGAGGGCGCCGCCGGTGCGCCGGCGATGATCGCCGACGGCGTGCTCGAGAAGTTCGGCATCCAGGAGATCTACGGGATCCACAACATCCCGGGCATCCCGGCCGGCGACTTCGCGGTGCGCCCGGGGACCCAGCTGGCCTCCTTCGACGACCTGGACATCGTGCTCAGTGCGGCCGGCGGCCACGCGATGGCACCGCACCTGACCGGTGACGTCATCGTCGCGGGCGCGGCGCTGGTGACCGCACTGCAGACGATCGTGTCCCGGCGCCTGGACCCGGCGGTCCTCGCCGTCGTCTCGATCACCCAGTTCACCGCCGGCTCCACCAACAACGTGATCTCGCCGACCGCACGGCTGCGCGGCACCGCGCGGTGCCTGGACGCCGACGCGCGCGATCAGATCGAGCGGTTGGTGGGGGAGATCGCGGCGTCGATCGCCACGGTCCACGGGGTGCACGTCGACGTGACCTACGAGCGCCGCTATCCGTGCACGGTGAACGAACCGGCCGCGGCGGCCCGCGCGGCGCGTGTGGCGGCGACCGTCGTCGGCGACGACCGCGTGGACCCCAATTGCGCGGGAATCCTGGCGGCCGAGGACTTCGCCTTCTTCCTGCAGCAGATCCCCGGCGCGTACGCGTTCATCGGAAACGGGCCCATCACCGCCGAATCGGGGGCGGTGCACAACCCCGCTTACGACTTCAACGACGACATCATCGAGCCGGGTGCGCGATTCCTGGCGTCGATCGCCCGACAGGCGCTGACCGACCTGTCCTGACTTCCGCCGAGCGTGCCCAGAATCTCGCCGAGCGTGCCCGGATTTTCGCCGAGCGTGCCCAGAGTCTCGCCGAGCGTGCCCTAGTTGGGCCGCAGGACGATCAGCTTGCTGCCGATGTGCTGGCTCGCGTAGACCACGCCGGTGGCCTGGTCGACGGCGACCGTGTGGGGAGCGGCCTTGCCGGTCGGGATCGTCGCGAGGATCGCACCGGTATCGGCGTTGAACACGGTGATCGACTTCTTCTGCAGGTTGGCGCTGTAGACGCGGCGGCGCGAGGAATCGATGGCGAGCTTGGCCGGCGTCGTCTTGGTGTCGATGGTCTGCACGACGCGCAGCGAGTTCGGGTCGATGATCGAGATCTTGCCGGTGTCGTAGCTGTTCGCCCAGACGCGGCCGGTGCTCGGATCGACCTTCACGCGAGTGTTCGACGGCGTCTTGATCTTCTTGATGATCCGATTGGTGCGCAGGTCGATGACCGCCACGAAGTTGTCCTTCTTGGCCTCATAGTCGGCGTTGCCGACGTAGAGCCGGTTGCGCGAGGCGTCGACGTCGAGGAAGGACGCCTTGTTCAGGTTGGGGATCTCGCCGACGAGGCGGCCGGCCGAGCTGAAGATGCCGACCTTCCCGGTCCCGTTGAGACCGACGTAGAAGCGACCGGTGGTCGGGTTCACGACAGCGCCCATCGGGTGCGAGTAGCGGATCGAGGTGAGGTTGCGCGGGGTGACCGCGCGGGCGTTCATGCCGAAGACGGTGACGCCACTGGCGTGGGCGTTGGTGACCAGGACGCGGCCGCGCTTGGGGTCGATCGCCAGGCCGTCGGGGACCTGGGCGGCCGGGATGAGTTCCACCGGGCCGATCATCATCAGGCCCTGCGGCTGGTTGGACAGGTCGATGCCGCGCACCGGACGGTTGGCGGTCGTGCTGAAGACCTCGACCTTCGGCTTCACCGGGTGATCACTCGGGATGAAGTTGCTCCCGGTGGTGCGCATCGAATCGTTGTTGTCGGCGATGAAGATCTGCTGGCGCCCCTGGTCCAGGGCGATCTCGCCGCCGCTGACGACACCGGCGGGCACGCTGCTCAGCGCGTAGCCGGGAGCGGCGTGTGCGGAGGCCGGCAGGACGACGACGGTTGACACGGCGACTGCGGCGACGACACTGCCGGTCCGCGCGAGACGAGTGTGGCGAAGAGTCATGTAGGTAAGCCTAACTCACCATCGGTTGTCCCCGGCGCCGACCTCCGAGGGTGTGACGTCAGCCACTCTGCTTGCGTCGACGCAACTACTTAAGGTTAGGCTACCCACAATTTACTGAGTATTTACTTAGAGCCTGCTCGGTGCGCAGGGTGGATTCGACGGTGGGGGAGCCTTGATGGGCGGCTGGAGGGGTGCGCGGCGCGGATGGCTGCGGGCGACCGCGGTGGCGACGCTGGGCGTCTTCGTCGCGGCGTTCATCGGTGGTAACGGGTCGGCGGCCGCGGTCACCCAGAACCCCGCCTTCCTCTATCGGTCCCCGGTGGCCAAGAAGGTCGAGCCGACGTTCGAGACCTACCAGGAGCGCATCGACCGCATCGCCGAATCGCCGCGGTCGCTGCTGCCCGTCCTGCGGGACAACCGGAACAGGGCGACCGTGTGCGTCTCCGGCGAGTTCACCACCCTCGGCGTCGTCTACGACTCGCTCTGGGAGGGCATCTTCCCGATGCTTCCCCCCGAACTGCGCGAGCACGCGAAGGCGGCAAAGGCCGTCGCGCACCGGGACATGAAGCGCATTCATGTGTCGACGCTCGCGGTCTCGAACAACCCGATGGCCCGCGGTGCCGACCGGAACAAGGGCGGTGGCGCGCGGTATCGCACCGCCGCGTCGGCGTGGATCGTCGAGAGCCTGCTCAAGATTCGCGACGGCAAGCAGAACGAAGCCATCGCGCTGGAGAACATCACCCTGCAGCAGGCCGTCGAGACGGCCTGGCTGTACATCTTCGCGACGGCCGTGGTCCCGCTGCGTGTCGCGACCGCCTTCCTGCCGTACTCCGGCTCGATGGTGGGTGCCGGCGACAACACCATCTTCCCGCTGCCCGCGGCCGGGCCCCTGCCGACGACGCTGTGGGGCTTCATCAGCAGCTACCTCACGGGACTGACGTCGTTCAACGCGTTGCTCAACCTCGGCTTCTCCGGGTGGCAGATCGTCGCGACCTACGTCTACCAGGCCATCTCGAACGCATTCATCAACCAATGCGTCGCCCGAGTGACCGCCGAGCAGCGCGACGCGGCCGGCAAGCCGAGTGACACGGTCAAGTACGACATCCCGGTCCCGCAGATCATCAAAGACGCGGCCGATCAGTTGGCCCTGGCGGATGCGGAGACCTGCAAGCCGGTCAGCAGCCTGCCGCTGAGCCGTATCGTGCGGCGGACGGCCGACCACGTCGAGAGTCTCTTTCCCGACCAGGCGCGCAAGCGCCAGGTGCGGGCGGCGAGCGCGGACATCCTCGCGCGGATGCGGGCGACGCGGATCCCCCACAACCTGATCCCGGCCGATCCGGCCGACTTCGATTTCACCGAGCAGATGGCCTCGCTCTTGGCCGGGTTGGCCATCCCGTTCGTCGGGGGCGCGCCCTTCGACGTCCTGATCGGGTTGAACCACAACCGGGCCGAGGGGGCCGACTTCACCGAGACGGTGTCGCTCGCCGACCTGACGGTGACCAAGTCGCTGACCGCGGCCTACTACGTCTACTACGTGTCGCTCTGGTTGTTCGGATTCGTCGGCGGCCAGGTCGAGGGCACGATCCTGCGCGCCGTGTTCCCGTGGTTGCCGGTCGGCGGCGAGCTGGGGGCGGTGTCCTTCACCCGCATGGCGGTCGTGTCGTTGAACCTTCCGCTCGTGCACGGGCTGGTCAACTTCCACAACGTGGTGCGCTCGATGTGCTTCCGCGAGGACGACACGACCGGCACCGGTCGCGGCGCCGAGGTGCGCAAGGACGACGCCGTGCAGCCCGAACCGCTGACGCCGGCCGAGCAACGGCTGCAGCAGCGGCAACTCAATGCCAAGCGGGCCAAGGCCAAGCGCCTGAAGGCCAAGCGGGCGACCGGCGAGCGTCATCGCCACGGCCGGCGCGACCCCGTGCCGCCGACGACGAGAAGGGAAGTCCGATGAGAATGCGCCTGCGCAACCGATCACTGCCGGTGGCGGTCGCCGCCTGTGCGGCGGCCCTGCTGGTGTCGCCCACCGCGGCGGCCGACGCCGCACCGAAGTGGGGCTTTCACCTCGGCCAGGTCCCGACCGGCACCACGACCGGCGGACAGCTCGCGCTGGACCCCGCCAGCGGGTCCTTCTACATCGCCGACAACGCGTTGCCGCTGAGCATCGAGCACCGGGTGGTCAACACCGCGCCGCCGCGCGTCTCGGTGTTCAGCACCGCGGCCCAGCGGCCGGTGCGACACATCGACCTCGCCGGCCAGCCGACGGGACCGTTCACCTACGGGCCGTTCGTGCTGCCCGTCGGGCAGATCCCCGACGGGATGGCCCTGGACACGGTGAACCGGCGCGTCGTCACCACCAGCGCCCACGCCAACGGGCTGAGCGTGTTCGGCATGGACGCTCGCTGGACCGGCCCGAAGAACCTGGTCGCCATCCTGCCGGGATCGCATCCCATGGGCGTCGTCACCGACAACGCCGGACGGGCGTGGGCGTCGCTCTTCAGCAAGGACAAGGTCGTGGTGATCGACACCGCAACGCGGCGGATCGTCGGGTCGATCGCCACGGTCCGGCCGACCCTGCTCGTCCACGACCCCGCGCGGTCGCGCGTCTACGCGGGGAACAACGACGCGGTTCAGAAGCGGCGCAACTACATCGGCGTCATCGACACGCGCACCAACCGCCTGGTCGGCAAGATCGCGGCGACGCGCAACTCGCGCGCGCAGGTCGATCCGGCGACGGGCCGGGTCTTCATCGCCAGCTTCGTCAGCGGCCGCCTCGCCGCCATCGATCCCCACTCGCTGCGGGTGGTCAAGGTCGTGAAGACGAATTCGACCCCGTCCTCGATGGTGGTCGATCCGCAGCGCCGGCTCCTCTACGTGACCACGATGTTCCGCAAGACGCTGCTCGTGCTCGACGCCGATTCGCTGCAGACGATCGCCAAGGTCCGGGTGCCCGGCCACGTGCACACCCTTGCGCTGGATCCGCGTTCGGGTCTGGTCTACGGCACCCAGAACGGGACGTCGATGATGATGGTGGTCCGACCGCAGGCCCGCTGACCCGTGTCGATGCCATCGGCACCGGTCGACCTTGAGTGCTGGCACTCTCGGGTATAGAGTGCTAGTTGGCACTGTGAGAAGCCCTCGTTCACCCGCGACGGCGGGGGTTTGTCCGAGCAGGGCCACAAACGTCATCGTTTTTCGTTCAGGAATGAAAGTAGAGGACTCACATCGTGGCGAGTGTGAACATCAAGCCGCTCGAGGACAAGATCCTGGTCCAGGCTCTCGAAGCCGAGACCACCACCGCTTCTGGCCTGGTGATCCCGGATACGGCGAAGGAGAAGCCCCAGGAGGGCAAGGTCATCGCCGTGGGCCCCGGTCGCTGGGACGAGGACGGCGAAAAGCGGATCCCGGTGGACGTCGCTGAGGGCGACACCGTGATCTACAGCAAGTACGGCGGCACCGAGATCAAGTACGACGGCCAGGATTATCTGATCCTGTCGGCGCGCGACGTTCTCGCCGTCGTCGGCTAAGACCGCACGACGACGTCCGCCCCGGGTTCCGAAGGGAACCCGGGGCGGACTCTTTTGTCGTGGACGGCCGGCGTCAGCCGGCCAGGTTGCCGCGGCGGCCGCGGCCCTTGAGGATCATGGCGCGCTCGGTCTCGCCCAGGCCGCCCCAGATGCCGTACGGCTCGCCGACCCGCAGCGCGTGCTCGCGGCACTGCGCGAGGACGGGACAGCTGTGGCAGAGCTCCTTGGCACGCTGTTCGCGGCGCGCTCGCGCACGTCCCCGCTCGCCGTCGGGGTGGAAGAAGACAGAGGATGCCTCGCCGCGGCAGGTGCCGAGACGCTGCCAATCCCAGATGTCGGCGTTAGGACCCGGTAGCGCTGGAATCGACATGGTGTCTCCTTGTCTGGGTTCACTGTCGAGCTCCCTTGTGGGGCGCTCATGCGGCCACAGTAAACACGCGCCACGACAGAAGTCAATTTAATGAATTGCAAATCGCGAATAGCAAAAATTCCCAGGAAATTAACATTCCCGTCACTGGTCAGAAGCGTTTCGACGTGATACTGGAATGCGGCCCGATATCACCTCCGATAGCGTGTTTCGCATGTCTCCGGCGGCGTCGACGAGTGGGTTGTGGCAGCGCGCGGTGCAGGTCGGCCACCGCGGCGACATCGCCGAAGCCCGCGAGATTCTCAGCGACCTCGACGACGCGGTCGGCCCCTCTCGCGACCCCGACGATCGGGCACTGGTCTCCCTCGCCCAGAGCACCCGGGCATCCTGGCTGCGCCAGTCCGGCCGGCACGACCTCGCCCACCGCCTCGACGGACGAGCCGTCTACACGGCCGTCGACGCCGCCGGGCCGCCACCGGTCTCCGGGTGGCCGCGCGCCGCGCTGGCCGACGCGCTGATCGGACTCGCGGCCGACAACCTCGGTCTGGGGCGCTTCGACGCGTCGACGGGCCTGCTGGACGAGGCGGCCGACGTTCTCGCGGCCCCGGCCGAGACCGACGACTGGCACCTCGACGGGCGGTTGCGACTGCGCCGACTGTGGGTCGCCGCCGAGAACGCCCTCTACCGCGGCGAGGGGGAGCGCGGTCGGCAGGAGGCGCTCGCCGCAGTCACGGCCGCCGCCGACTGCCCGTCGTCGCATCACCGGATCAAGACCAGCCTGATCGCCGCCGCCGCGGCGGCCGCGTGCGGTGACACGGTCGAGGCGACCACCCGGGCGCGCGCCGTGGTCGACGACGCCGGCGCCCTCGCACTGCTGCCCCTGCAGTGGGCCGCGTGGCAGCTGCTGGCCGGGCTGGGCTCCGACTCCGACGCCCGGCGCCGCGTCGACGAGACGGCCGAGTCACTGACCGAATCCGGGTTCTTCCGCGCGCCGGAATTCGGCAGCGCCGTCGACGGCGGATAGTCTGGTCGAGTCTGCGCTCGGGGGATTTCCGATGGCGCGAAAGGCCTTGTAACACAGGAACTGCAGCTGACGATGAAACTCACAGGTGACGCGCTCGACGCGGCCGTCCGGGCGGCAGCCCAGGGCGACCGGGAAGCGCTCGCCTCCGTTCTCGCGAGCGTGCAGGAGCCGATCCTGCGTTATTGCCGAGGACGGATCGGAGTCGGAGAACGCCACCTGTTCTCCGCCGACGACATCGCGCAGGAGGCGTTGATGGCGGTGATGACGGCGCTGCCGAGGTACCGCGACGAAGGTCGCCCGTTCCTCGCATTCGCCTACGGAATCGCCTCACACAAGGTCGCCGACGCGATGCGGGTGGTCAGCCGGTCCAAAGCCGATCCCACCGATGAGTTGCCCGAGCTTGCCAACTTCCTCGACAGCCCGGAGCAGCACGCCCTCCACGCGGACGGCAATCGTCGGATGTCGGCTTTGCTGGCGACACTGCCGGAGAAGCAGCGAGAGATCCTGATCCTCCGGCTCGTCGTCGGGCTGACCGCCGATGAAACCGCCGACGCGGTGGGATCGACGGCGGGAGCCGTCCGGGTGGCCCAGCATCGCGCGCTGGCGAAACTGCGCGAAGAACTCAAGCACGACAATCAGGGAGGGCAGGGCAGATGAAAGATCTGACACCCGACGAGCCCAATGGCGGCGTCGCCGACCTCGACGTCGCGTCGATCACGCGCGACGACGAGATGCTCGAGGCGCTCGGCCTCGGCCTGCCGGTCGTCGCCGACACGGCCGTGGACTACGAGCTGGCCGAGCTGCTCGCCGGCTGGCGCGCCGGCGTTCACGAGGTGCCGCTCGAGAGTGGGATCACCGTCGACGACGTCGAGCACGCGATCGCGGCCGGCGCCGCCCAGCGGCAGCCCGACCGTCGTGTCGGTCGACGGCTGCGCCTCGTGGCCGGTGCCGCGGCCGCGATGGTCGTGGCCCTCGGCGGCCTGAGCATCCTGTCCGAGGGGGCGAACCCGAACGACGCGCTGTGGGGCATCAAGAAGGTCGCCCATCCGTCGAAGGCCGTTCAGACCCAGGCCGCCTTCGACGCCCAGGGCACCCTGGCCAAGGCCGAGCAGGCGCTGGCCGCGGGCAAACCGACCCAGGCCCGCGAGCTGATGAAGCGCGCCCAGGCCACCCTGACGCCGATCGCGAACAAGGAAGACCGGGCGGAGATCGACGCGCGCATCGCACGCCTGTCGACCTCGATCGACTCCGCGATCAAGGCCTCGGCCCCCGCGAAGAAGCCGACCAAGAAGCCGCAGCAGCACGTCGCGCCGCCCACGGTCACCGACGACATGCCGCAGTACGTCCCGCCGCAGGTGCAGGTGCCGCAGTACACGCCGCCGCCCGTCCAGGCGCCGGTCGTGCCGCAGCAGCCCGCGCCCCAGGCGCCGCAGCAGGCGCCGGCCCCGGAACC
>NZ_JASGER010000113.1:0-8646 GCF_047606305.1 Gordonia sp. (in: high G+C Gram-positive bacteria)
CTCGGCGTCGCCGTCTACGACGGGCGCACGGGCGCCCTCGTCGACGGCCACCGCACCTGCGACTGGAGCAACGCGCTGGAGAAGATGCTCGCCGACCCGGCCCGGCTGTCCGCGATGGGCGGCGCCGCGCGCACACACGCCGAGCGCTTCTCCTGGGACCGCACGGCCGACGGACTGCTCGCCTCCTACACCCGTGCCCTCGACGAGCGCGCGGCCCTGCGCCACCCGACCCGGGCCACGGCGCGCAAGCGCTGGCGTCGGCGCGGCCGGCAGGGGGCGCAGCTGTGACCGGTGCCGCGGCCAACCTGGCCCTGCTCGAATCGGCGCTCGCCGACCGGGACATCGACTTCGACCGCAAGTCCTCCGGCGGGACCGACGGCGAACACCTCGTCCTGGAGCTGCCGGGGGAGAAGAAGCTCAAGACCACCGTGCTGCTGACGGCCACCGGGCACGGCGCGCGCGTGGAGGCCTTCGTCTGCCGCCAGCCCGACGAGAACCACACCGGCGTCTACCGGTACCTCCTGCAGCGCAACCGCCGCCTCTACGGCGTGGCGTACACGATCGACAACATCGGCGACATCTACCTGGTCGGACAGATCAGCTCGGAGGCGTTGACGCCCGACGAACTCGACCGGGTCCTGGGGCAGGTCCTCGAGGCCGCCGACGGCGACTTCAACGTGCTGCTGGAACTGGGCTTCGCGACGTCGATCCGCCGCGAGTGGGCCTGGCGGGTGTCGCGGCGCGAGCCGCTGCACAACCTGCTGGCCTTCGAGCACCTCATCGACAAGGAGTCGCTCCCGCAGCCGGGGGAGCCGCTGCCCGAGCAGTACCGACCCGGGCGGTCGCTCGACGAGGCGGCGTCGACCTCCGATCCGGAGTCCGGCGAGTCGCTGTGAGAAAATGGGTGCCATGAGCAACGGCACCCTGATCCTGATGCGCCACGGCGAGAGCGCGTGGAACGCCTCCAACCAGTTCACCGGCTGGGTCGACGTCCCCCTCACCGACAAGGGCCGCGCCGAGGCCGTGCGTGCCGGCGAGCTCCTCGTCGAGCACGACCTGCTTCCCGACGTGCTGTACACCTCGCTGCTGCGCCGCGCGATCATCACCGCGCAGATCGCCCTGGACACCGCCGACCGCCACTGGATCCCGGTGGTCCGCGACTGGCGGCTCAACGAGCGGCACTACGGCGCGCTGCAGGGCCTGAACAAGGCAGAGACCAAGGAGAAGTACGGCGACGAGCAGTTCATGCTGTGGCGCCGCAGCTACGACACCCCGCCGCCGCCGATCGAGCCGGACTCGGAGTACAGCCAGGTCGGCGACCCCCGGTACGCGGACATCACCGTCCCGCTCACCGAGTGCCTGCTCGACGTCGTCAAGCGGCTGATCCCGTACTACACCGAGACGATCAGCGCGGACCTGCGGGCCGGCAAGACCATCCTGATCGCCGCGCACGGCAACTCGCTGCGCGCGCTGGTCAAGCACCTCGAGGGCATCTCGGACGCGGACATCGCCGAGCTCAACATCCCCACCGGCAACCCGCTGCGCTACGACTTCGACGCCGATGGCAACGTGACCGGCAAGGGCGTGTACCTGGACCCGGAGGCCGCCGCCGCCGGTGCCGCCGCGGTCGCCGCGCAGGGCCAGAAGTAACTCCTGGCGGGGCGGGTCGGCTCCGCGCTAGGCTGGCGACATGGCTGAGCTCCGCGTTGACCACCAACCCGCTCGCGAGCGCTATGAGGCGTTCTTGGACGACAACGGGTCGGAGCAGTCGGTCGGGTACGTCGACTACATGAGCGAGCCCGACACCCTGCTGCTCACCCACACGGTCGTGCACGAGCAGTTCGGCGGTCGAGGGATCGCCGGGCAGCTGGTCAAGTACGTCCTCGACGACGCACGCGCCCAGGGCAAGCAGATCGTCCCGGTGTGCAGCTACATCCAGAGCTACGTGGGCAAACACCCCGAGTACGCCGATCTGGTCCGCGAGCAGCGCTAGAGCCCCGGGCTGAACACCGGGTAAACGACCGCAGAATTTCCACGGTCCGGCTGTGTTTTCGGCACCCGCGCGTCGTACTCTTGTGGTGTGACCGTTGCCTGGATCGTCGCGGCGATCGCCCTTGCCATTGTTTGCGGCGTCGGCATCGGTCGTCTCCTCTTCGGTCAACCGGCCTTCCTCTTCGACGAGCCGATCACCCCGTTGTCGGTGTTGCCGTCGGCGCCGCCCGCGCCCGAGGGGCTGACCCCGCAGGACCGCAGCGACATCCTCCGCATGATCGTGCGCCGCTCCGAGCACGGCGTCGTCGTCATCGAGGAGAGCGGTGATGTGGCGCTCTACAACGAGGCCGCGGTCAAGCTCGGCCTGATCGCCGACAACGAGCTCCGGCCGCAGGTCGTCGAAGAGGCCGAGGAAGTCCTGCGCACCGGCGAGGACCGCCGGTTCGAGTTCGTGCCGCCCACGCCGACCGCCGGCTTCCTGGCCACCGCCCGCGCCACGGCCGCACAACCGGTGCTGTCGGTTCGCTGCCTGGCCCGGTACGTCGAGCGGGCGGGCATGCGGTTCATCCTGATCTTCGGCGACGACGACTCGGAGAACGTGCGCGTCGAGGCGACGCGGCGCGACTTCGTCGCCAACGTCTCCCACGAACTCAAGACGCCCGTCGGTGCGATCGGCCTGCTCGCCGAGGCGCTGCTGGAATCGGCCGACGACCCCGAGTCGGTGCGGCACTTCGGTTCGCGCATCGTCTCCGAGAGCAAGCGGATGGGCAACCTCGTCACCGAGTTGATCTCGCTCTCGCGCCTGCAGGGCGGCGAGACCGCCGAGCTGCAGCCGGTCGACGTCGACGGGCTCGTCGACGAGGCGATCAGCGTCGCGCAGATCCCGGCCGAGGCCGCCACCATCACGCTCAACAGCGACGAGCCGTCGGGACTGGTCGTCCACGGCGACCGTCCGTTGCTGCTCACCGCGCTCAACAACCTGCTCTCGAATGCGATCGCGTATTCGCCCGAGGGCACGGTCGTCTCGGTGAGCCGCCGGGTCATCGAGCCGGAGGGGCCCGACGAGGGCCCGCCGATGGTGGCGCTGGCCGTCACCGACCGCGGCATCGGGATCGCCCAGGCCGATCAGGAACGCGTCTTCGAGCGCTTCTTCCGCGTCGACAAGGCCCGGTCGCGGCTGACCGGCGGCACCGGTCTGGGCTTGGCGATCGTCAAGCACGTCGCCGCGAACCACTCCGGTTCGATCTCGGTGTGGAGTCGCCCGGGCACCGGGTCGACCTTCACGCTCGCCATTCCCCAAGCACCGGTCGACGATGCCCCGTCGACACAGGTTCCCGACCAACAGACCACCGAGCAAGTAGAAGAGGAAGTCTCGTGACGCACGTTCTCATCGTCGAAGACGAGGAATCGTTGGCCGACCCATTGGCGTTCCTGCTCCGCAAGGAGGGGTTCGAGGCCACGGTCATCAACGACGGTTCGTCGGCGCTGACCGCCTTCGACCGCGTCAACCCCGACATCGTCCTGCTCGACCTCATGCTGCCGGGCATGTCCGGCACCGAGGTGTGCAAGGCACTGCGCGCCAAGTCGTCGGTGCCGGTCATCATGGTGACCGCGCGCGACACAGAGATCGACAAGGTGGTCGGCCTCGAACTCGGTGCCGACGACTACGTCACCAAGCCGTACTCGGCGCGCGAATTGATCGCCCGCATCCGCGCTGTGCTGCGCCGCGGGGCCGACGCGGCGGTCGACGACGAGCTGATCGACGGCGTCTTGGAGGCCGGTCCGGTCCGGATGGACGTCGACCGGCACACGGTCAGCGTCAACGGCGAGGCGATCACCCTGCCGCTCAAGGAGTTCGACCTGCTCGAGTTCCTGATGCGCAACGCCGGACGCGTCCTCACCCGCGGCCAGTTGATCGACCGGGTGTGGGGCGCGGACTACGTCGGCGACACCAAGACCCTCGACGTCCACGTCAAGCGACTGCGCTCGAAGATCGAGCCCGACCCCTCGTCGCCGACCTTTCTGCTCACCGTCCGCGGACTGGGCTACAAGCTCGAGGCCTAGAGGACGGTCATTCCGGCGCCGTGGTCGAGGAGTCGGCGCGGTCGCGCGGCAGGATGAGCCAGGCGAGCAGGCTCCCGACGACCAGGAACAGGGCGCCGACCGCAAAGCCGGTGGAGTAGCCCTCGCGCGGCACGGTGAAGTGGCTGGCGATCGTGACCAATACGGCCAGGCCGATGGTTCCGCCGAGTTGGCGCGAACTGTTGGCCACACCCGAAGCGATGCCGACCTCCGCCGGCGGCACCCCCTTCGTCGCCGCGACGCCCACCTGCACCATCGACCCGCCCAATCCGATCGCGGTCACCGCCGAGGGCAGCAGGATGCCCAGCCAGAAGTCGAACTCGGCCGGAATCTGCGAGAAGAGGAACAGTCCGAGCCCGGTCAGCAGACCCATCAGGACCATCGTCATGCGGGTGCCGATCGTCGCCGCGAGCTTGTTGCCGACCACGATGCCGATGAACGCCGCGACGCAGAAGGGCAGGAACAAGGTGCCGGCGATACCCGGATCGACGTTCCACACCGTCTGTACGTACAGCGAGGCGAAGTAGAAGGCGGCGAGCTGACCGGCGGCGAGCATGAAGCCGAAGGCGTTGGCGCCCAGGATGTTCCGCCGTTTCATCAGCGTCGGCGGCATGAGCGGGTGGGGAGCCTTGCGCTCGACGATCGCGAAGCCGACCAGCAGCACCGCGGCCGCGACACCCCCCACCGTGAACCGCGGCGAAGCCCAGCCGTGGTCGCCGGCCGAGCTCACCGCGTACACGAGTGCGCCGACACCCGCGGTGACCAGGAACGCGCCGGCGACGTCGAGCCGTCCGGTCGACTCTCCGCGATCGGGCCGGACTCCTCGAATCGCGCCGAGCAGTGCGATCAGGACGATCGGCACGTTCACCAGAAGGACCGCGCGCCAGGAGAACCACTCGGTCAGCAGGCCGCTGAGTACGACGCCGACCGCGCCCCCGGCGGCGCCCGCCCCGGCCCACAGGCCCATGGCCTTCTTGTGGCGCGCGGGGTCCGTGACCGTGGTGACCAGTGCGAGGGATGCCGGTGCGAGCAGCGCGCCCGCCACGCCCTGCAGTGCACGTGCGGCGATCAGCATGCCGGACGACAGTGCGAAGCCGCCGAGCAGGCTGGCCGCGGCGAAGACGACCAGCCCGGCGATGATGACGTTGCGCCGTCCCCACAGATCGCCGATCCGCCCGCCCAGGAGCATGAACCCCGCGTACGTGAGCAGGTACGAGGTCACGACCCACTGCAGTGCGCTCGGCGTGAATCCGAGGTCTGCCTGGATCTTGGGCAGCGCGATGTTCACCAGCGACATGTCCAGGGCGACCAGGAAGTTCAGGAAGAAGACTGTCGTCAGCAGCGCACCGAAGTGCGTCTCAGCGGCCGGTCGGTGCTCGGTGCGCGTCATGCGGGCTCCCTCAGAGTAGGTCGTACGCGTACGGAATCGTACGCGTACGACAGGGTAACCTAACTTGGCCGTGCCGCCAACCGTCGGTCGGTGATGAGACAGAATGGGGTCATGCCGCCGACCGCACGTCTCGATCGCGCCGCGATCGTCGACGCGGCGTTGCAGATCATCGAGCGCGACGGCGCGGAGTCGCTGAGCATGCGGCGACTGGCCGCCGAACTCGATTCCAAACCGATGTCGCTGTACCACTACGTCCCCAACAAGGCGGCGCTGCTCTCGTTGGTCCTCGGCGAGGTCGCCGCGCGGATCGAGTGGCGCACGATCAGCGGCTCTCCGCGCGATCGCATGGTCGGGATCATCGTCGACATGCACGACAAGCTCAGTGAGATCCCCTGGCTGATCCGGGTGCTGCGCGAAGGGGTGGCCACCGGTCTTCCCGCGCTGACGCTGCCCGACCAGTTCATCACCGCGGCCAACGAGGCGGGCTTCGACGACCGGCGGGCATTCGGCCTGTGGCGCTCGTGCTGGGACCTCGTCGCCTCCGAGTTGCAGTTCCAGACGTCGCGCGCCGAACGCTCTCCGAAGGAGAAGGCCTGGTTCGAATCCGTCGACGCCGCGGATCTCGCCGACTATCCGGCCGTCCTGCGGATCCTGCCGGAGTGGCCGCGCTACTCCGCGGAGTTCCGGGTCGACGAGGCGGTCGCCATGCTGATCGACGGTGCGCTGGCGACCCTGGCCTAGAGGATCTCGTACTTGACGTCGGTGTCCCGGCGCGCACCGGCGGCGGCGGTGGCCGGGTGGACGGCCAGCAGCCCGAGTCCCGCCCGACGCCGGCACACCGCGGCCAGCTCGGCGTATGCCTGCTCGCCGATCAGCTCGGTGAGCTCGGGGGCGTAGGAGTCCCACACCTGCGTGGCGCCGACGTGGGCGTCGGGCGACCCGGAGCAGTACCAGGCCAGATCGTGGCCGCCCTCGCCCCAGCCGCGACGGTCGTATTCGGTGATCGTGTCGACGAGGATCTGCGTCCCATCCGGGCGTTCCTCCCACTCCTGGGTGCGCCGCACCGGCAGTTGCCAGCACACGTCGGGCTTCACGGTGAGCGGTTCGATGCCCTCGCGCAGCGCCATCGCGTGCAGCGCGCATCCTGCGCCGCGGTCGAAGCCGGGGCGGTTGAGGAAGACGCACGCCCCCTCGTGGACCCGGGTCTTGAGCGCCGGTTCACCGTCGGCCTCGTCCTCGACGAGGTAGCCGTCGGGACCGAGCGGGTCGCCGCGACCGCCGACGTCGTGGAACTGCCAGCTGTCGGCGTCGAGCATGGCGACCCCGGCCTCGAGGCGTTCGCGGTCTTCCGCGTCGGACAGGTAGGCGCCATGGCTGCAGCAGCCGTCGTCGGGCCGGCCCTCGATGATCCCCGGGCACGCGGGGGTGCCGAACACGCAGGTCCAGTGCGAGCACAACCAGGTCAGATCGGCCCGGATCCAGTGCTCGGGGTTGCCCGGATCGGCGAATTCGTACCACTCGCGCGGGAAATCCAGGTCTACTTCGGGCTGCACAGCTCCAACCTAGTCCCGCGTGACACGCCCGAGGCAAGTCACGGCGTCGCGCGGCGAGCCACTACCGTGGGGATGTGCGTTTAGGAGTGCTCGACATCGGCAGCAACACGGTGCACCTCCTGGTGGTCGACGCCCACCGGGGCGGTCACCCCAACCCGATGAGCTCGACGAAATCGGTGCTGCGGCTGGCCGAGCGGATCGACTCCGACGGCCGGCTGTCGGACAAGGCGGCCAAGGACCTGGTCGGCGCGATCGACGAGTTCACCCGGATCGCCCACAGCTCCGGTTGCGAGCAGGTCATGGCGTTCGCGACGTCGGCGGTGCGCGATGCCGCCAACAGCGAGGAGGTCCTCACCGAGGTCCGTCACCGGACCGGGGTGGACATCGGCGTTCTGTCGGGCCGGGACGAGGCGCGCCTGACGTCGCTGGCCGTGCGCCGCTGGTACGGGTGGAGCGCCGGGCGCATCCTGGCCCTCGACATCGGTGGCGGCTCGCTGGAAATGTCCAACGGCGTCGACGAGGAGCCCGACGTGGCACTGTCGGTGCCGTTCGGCGCCGGTCGGCTCACCCGCGAGTGGTTGCCCGGCGATCCGCCCGACCGTCGTCGGATCAACGTTCTGCGCGATTGGCTCGACGCCGAGCTAAAGCCGGTGGCCGCCGAGTTGCGCGGACCTGGCAAACCCGACCTCGCGGTCGGCTCGTCGAAGACCTTCCGCAGCCTGGCCCGGCTGACCGGGGCGGCGCCGTCCAGCGCCGGTCCGCGGGTGAAGCGGCAACTGACGTCGAGCGGTCTGCGGCAGCTCATCGCCTTCATCTCGCGGATGAGCCGCGACGACATCGCCGAGCTCGAAGGCGTCAACTCGGCGCGGTCGGGACAGCTCGTGGCCGGTGCGCTCGTGGCCGAGGCGGCGATGCGCGCGCTCAATCTCGATACACTCGATATCTGTCCGTGGGCGCTGCGGGAAGGTGTGATCCTGCGCCGCCTGGACTCCGACGTGTTCGACGACGAACTGGCCGCCCTGCCGGTGACGTCGGGCACGGACAACGACTAGTGAGGACGTAGCCAATGGCCAAGGACGATCCGGACTCCCGGCCGATCCCGGCGTCGGAGCTGCTGGCGCGCAAACGCGCTGCTGCCAACGCCGCCGAGGACACCGGTGAGATCCCCCGGGTGGCGTTCCCCCGGTCGACGAACCCGGTTCCCCAGCGCAGCGCTCCGCCGGCCTCGGGTCCGCGCACGGCCAGCGGGATGCCCTCCTTCCAGCCGGGCCAGACCGCCGAGTCCGATGCCGCCGTCACCGCCTCGAACAAGGTCACCGGCGTGATCCCCGCCGTGGACAACACGATCACCGGACCGGCGACCGGGTCGTTCTACCGCTCCGACGACGAGATCGACTTCGAGTCCTACCGCAACTTCGACGACGTGGTCGCCACCGACGAACCGGTCGAGCGCAAGAAGGGCGGTCTGTTCTCGCGGCGCAAGCGCAAGGAAAAGGCGCCCGCCGCCGAGCCGGTGCAGCCGGCCGCCGACAAGTCGGACGATGCGGCGGTCACCGGCCCGGTGACGCGCATCGTGACCGAGCCCGCGGCACCGGCCGCGCCCCCGACCGCCGCAACGCCCCCGACCGC
>NZ_JASGER010000114.1:0-12751 GCF_047606305.1 Gordonia sp. (in: high G+C Gram-positive bacteria)
CGCCCGTCGTCGACGGCGACGCCGAGCCCGCCGACGTCCGCGGCCAGCACCGGCGTGCCGCACGCCTGCGCCTCGACCGCGACGAGGCCGAAGCTCTCCGAGTAACTGGGCACGGCGACGACGTCCGCGGCCCGGTAGACCTGGGCGAGCATCGGCGCCGGTTGCGGCGGCAGAAAGGTCACGCGGTCGGCGATCCCGAGTTCGTCGGCCAGGTCGGCGAGCGCGGTCGGGTGCTCGCGGCCGCTGCCGGAGGGGCCACCGCAGACGACGACCCGCAGCGGGGTGCGGCCCGATTCCCGGGCCGAGGCGATCAGCGGTGCGGCGGCACGAAGGAGCACGTCCGGGGCCTTGAGCGGTTGGATGCGGCCGACGAAGGCGACGACCTGCTCGTCCGGGCTCAACCCGAGTTCCGCGCGAGCATCGGCGCGCGAGCCGGGCGTGAAGCAGTCGAGGTCGGCGCCGGGGGCGACGATGTCGATCTTGTCCGGATTCGCGTGGTACATCGTCTCGAGCTCGCCGGCCTCGGTGGCCGTGTTGGCCACGAGGCGATCGGCGATGTCGACGACCTGCTGCTCGCCGATGATCCGCAGGCGCGGCTCCTCGACGTCCCCCTCGGCCAACGAGGCGTTCTTGACCGCCGCCAGGGTGTGCGCGGTGTGCACGAGCGGGACGCCCCACCGGTTGGCCGCGAGCCAGCCCACCTGGCCGGAGAGCCAGTAGTGCGAGTGGACCAGGTCGTAGTAGCCGCTGGGTTGGGTCGCCTCGACGCCGAGCACCCCGGCGGAGAAGCCGCACAGCTGGGCGGGAAGATCGGCCTTGTCCAGGCCCTCGAACGGGCCGGCCTGCACGTGCCGGACCAGCACTCCCGGCGCGGCCCGGACCACCGGCTCGTCCGACGAGGAGGTGGCGCGGGTGAAGATCTCGACCTGCACCCCGCGGCGGGCCATGCGCAGCGCGGTCTGCCACACGTACACGTTCATGCCGCCGGCGTCGCCGGTGCCCGGCTGCGCCAGGGGCGACGTGTGCACGGAGATCACCGCGATGCGGCGCGGCAGCGCCGACGGTCGCGGGTGTGCGGATGGCATGACTCCAGCTTAGCCGTTAGACACATCGTGCAAAGTGTCTTATTCTCCATACATGACAACAGTCCTGTCGCACGACCGTCCGCGGTTTCGCCTGTGCTCCGGCGACACCTGGCGCGACCCGTACCCGATGTACGACGCCCTGCGCACCCACGACCCGGTGCACCGCGTCGCGACGGAACCCGCCGGCGCCGACCCCGGCGAGTACTGGGTGCTCACCCGCCACGCCGACGTGTGGGCGGCGGCCGCCGACGCCACGACCTTCTCCTCGGCCCAGGGACTGACGGTGACCTACGGTGAGCTCGAGGCGATCGGCATGGCCGACCACCCGCCGATGGTCATGCAGGACCCGCCGGCGCACACCGAGTTCCGCAAGCTGGTGGCGCGCGGCTTCACGCCCAAGCAGGTCGTCGACGTCGAGCCGCGCGTCCGCGCGTTCGTCACCGACCGACTCGACGAGATCGCGGACGGCGGCACCGTCGACATCGTCGGGCGGCTCCTCAAGCCGCTGCCCTCGATGGTCGTCGCGCACTACCTGGGCGTGCCCGAGGAGGACTGGTCGAGGTTCGACGGCTGGACGCAGGCGATCGTCGGGGCGAATGCGGCAGGCGGGATGGCCGCCGCGGCGACGGGCGCGGGCAACGCGACTGCCGAAATGCTCGGCTACTTCGCCGAGTTGATCGACTTCCGGCGGCGCAACCCGGGCGACGACACCGTGTCCGCACTCGTCGAGGCCGGTCGGGCCGACGACCCCGACGGTCTCCTGTCGATCCTCGCCTTCACGTTCACGATGGTCGCCGGCGGCAACGACACGACGACCGGCTCACTCGGCGGGAGTCTGCAGTTGCTGGCCGCCAACCCCGACCAGCGACGGCTGCTCGTCGAGGACCCGGGCCTCATCGCGCCGGCGGTCGAGGAATTCCTCCGACTCACCTCGCCCGCGCAAGGGCTGGCCCGGACGACGACCCGCGACGTCGACTACCCGGACACCCCGCGCGGCCCGGTGACCATTCCCGTCGGGCGCAAGGTGCTGCTCTGCTACGGCGCGGCGAACCGAGACCCGGAATGGTTCGGGGACGACGCCGCCGAGTTGGACGTCACCCGCAACCCGCGCACCATCCTCACGTTCAGCCACGGCAACCACCACTGCCTCGGCGCGGCCGCGGCCCGCATGCAGGCCCGCGTCGCACTGACCGAGATCCTCGCCCGCTTCCCGGACTTCGACGTCGACGACAGCGGCATCCGGTGGGCTCCGGGCAACTACGTGCGCCGACCCGAGTGCATCCCGTTCACCCCGGGGGCGCGCCGATGACCGTCGTCGACTGGCAAGCCGAACGGACCGACGCCGTCGCGCGGCGCATCCTCGACACCGCCGAGGAGCTGTACGCCGAGCACGGCGTCGACGGGGTGACCATGCGCGCCCTGGCGAGCGCGGTCGGCTGCTCGCGGGCGACCCTCTACCGCTATTTCCCCAGTCGCGAGTCCGTCCAGGCGGCCTTCATCGAACGCTCGGCGCGCCGGTTGGCCAAGCAAATCGATGCGGCACCGACGACCGGCGATCCGGGCGATCGGTTGATCGAGGCCGTCACCACCGCACTGCGCCTGGTCCGCGAGAACCCGGCGTTCGCCAACTGGTTCCGAGCCGACGGGATGGCCACGGCGGCCCAGCTGGGCGCCGTCTCACCCGCCGTCGAATCGGTGGCCCGAGGCTTCCTGGCCGGACCGGAGGGGGGCGACGACCCCGCCGTCGCCGACCGCGCCCGATGGTTGGTCCGCGTCATGTTGTCGCTGCTCAGCACCCCCGGATCCTCCCCCGAGGACGAGGTGCGGATGCTGCGCGAGTTCGTCGTGCCCGTCGTCCTGCACTGACCGCTTTCCCCATCCCGCTGCGCACAGCGGCCACTTGCGCGCTATGCTTTCGGAAACCATTTTCATTAACGCCCGTAGATGGAGACCCCCGTGCGCCACGCCCAACGCCTCATCGCCGCTGCCGCGATTGCCGTTCTCGCTCTCGTCACCGCCGCCTTGGCCGGCTGCTCGAGCAATGACCAGTCGGTGACCCGGCCCCTCGTCGTCACCTCGACCGACGTGTGGGGCTCGGTGGCCAAAGCCATCGTCGGCGAGTTCGGAACCGTCAAGACGCTGTACAGCTCGCCCGACGGCGACCCGCACGAGTTCAACCCCTCGGCCTCGGACTCGGCGAGCATCGCCGACGCCGACATCGTGCTGATGAACGGCGCCCACTACGACCAGTACATGGCCGACGCGACGAAGAAGTCGAGCAACGCCGACGTCATCGACGCCGCCTCGCTCATCGGCATCCCCGCCGGTACCGACGAGCACGAACACGAACACGAGCACGGTGATGAGCACGACGAGGACCACGCCGGTCACGTCCACCACTCGGACGCGCCCAACGAGCACGTCTTCTACAGCCTGACCGCGGTGCGCAAGGCGGCCGACAAGCTCGCCGACGAACTGGCCGGCAAGGCCCCCGACCACGCCGCGGACTACCGGAGCCACGCCGCCGAGTTCGGCAAGCAGATGGACGGCCTCCAGGCCAAGGTCGACGGCATCGCCGCCAAGCACCGCGGCACCAAGGTCGTCCAGACCGAGCCGCTGGCCGGGTACCTGATCGAGGCCGCCGGCCTCGTCGACGCGGCTCCGCCGGCCTTCACCGCGGCCGTCGAGAACGGCCAGTCCCCGTCGGCCGCCGACCGCGCCGGCTTCGACGACCTGCTCACCTCGCGGACCGCCAAGGCGATTCTCTACAACACGCAGAACACCGACTCGGTCACCGCCTCGGTGCGCACGACCGCCGAGAAGGCCGGCGTGCCGATCGTCAACCTCACCGAGACGCTGCCGGCCGGCGTCACGTCGTACGTCGATTGGCAGGGCGCGCAGATCGACGCCCTCGCCAAGGCGCTCGACAAGTGACCGACGCCGTCGTCGCGCGCCTCACCGACGTCGAGCTGAAATTCGACGACCGGGTGCTGTGGAGCGGACTGGACCTGGACATCGCCCCGGGTGAGTTCATCGCGATCCTCGGCGCCAACGGCTCGGGCAAGACGTCGTTGCTGCGCATGCTGCTGGGCCAGATCCCGCCGACCGCCGGCACGATCGAGGTCCACGGCCGAGTTGGTTACGTGCCCCAGCAGCACGCCGACGACGCGGACCCGCTCGCGGTCCGCGGCCGCGACATCGTCGGTTTCGGCGTCGACGGCGGCGCCTGGGGAATCGGTTGGCGCGGTCGCCGACGGCGCCGCGGGTTGGTCGACGCGGCCCTGTCGCAGGTCGACGCGGCGAGCTTCGCCGACCGGCCCTTCGGCCTGCTCTCCGGCGGCGAGCAGCAGCGACTGCGCATCGCCCAGGCCCTGACCCGCGACCCCGAGCTCCTGCTGTGCGACGAGCCGCTCGCCAGCCTGGACCCCGGCAGCCAGCAGCGCATCTTGAGCCTGCTCGACCAGCGTCGCGACCAGGCCGACACCGCGCTCCTGCTCGTGACGCACGAGATCAACCCGGTCCTGCCGTACGTCGACCGGGTGCTCTACCTGGCTGGCGGCAAATTCGCGATCGGTACCCCCGACGAGGTGATGACCACCGAGGTCCTCTCCGGCCTGTACGGCACCCGCGTCGACGTCGTGCGCGTCGACGACCGGTTGCTCGTGCTCGGCACCGAGGACGCCCAGCATTGTCACGACAGGTCGTCCGTTGGCTGAGTTCTTCAACTTTGCGACGACGACGGACCTCCTCGGCCGCGACTTCGTCCAACAGGCGGTCATCGCGCTCGCCCTGCTCGGGCTCATCGGTGGATTGCTCTCCCCTCTGATCGTCACCCGCCAGATGTCCTTCGCGGTTCACGGCATCAGCGAGTTGACCGTGACCGGCGCGGCCGCCGCGCTGCTCGCCGGGGTGAGTGTGAACCTCGGCGGGATCGTCGGAGCCGTCATCGCCGCCCTCACCTTCGGCATCCTGGGCAATCGGGCCCGCGAGCGCGATTCGGTGATCGGCGTAGTGATGGCATTCGGCCTGGGTCTGGGCGTGCTGTTCCTCGCGCTGTACGGCAACGCCAAGCAGGGATTCGCGCTGCTCACCGGCCAGGTCGTCAGCGTGGGCACCGGTCGGCTGCTGGCCGTCGCCATCACCGCACTGGTCGTGGTCGTCGTGCTCGCGGTGATCTACCGACCACTGCTGTTCGCCTCGGTCGACCCGCGCGTCGCCCTCGCCAGCGGGGTTCCGACCCGCCTGCTGTCGGTCGTGTTCGCAGTCCTGATGGGCCTGGCCTGCGCCCAGGGCGTGCAGGTCATCGGCGCCCTGCTGGTGATGTCACTGGTCATCACACCGGGTGCGGCGGCGATGCGGTTGTCGTCGAATCCGGCGGTCGTCACCGGATTGGCCATCCTGTTCGCCGAGATCGCCGCGATCGGCGGTCTCATCCTGTCCTTGGCGCCGGGTCTGCCGGTGTCGGTGTTCGTCACGACGATCTCGTTCGTGATCTACCTGGCCTGCCGGTGGTTCGGCCGGAACCGGGTGCACGCGGGCGCCTAACCCTCCCCCAGGCGTTCGCGCAGGAGATCGGCACCGGGCCCCGACAGCTCGTCGACGACGCCGCGCCGGCCCGCCATGGCCATGAGGATCGCCTCGCCCGGCCCGACGACGCGGGGACCGCGGCCGGCCGACCAGTCGAGGTCGTCGGCGACCAGCGCCAAGCCCTTGATCCGGCTCCGCGCACCGATCGGTGGCGCCCACCGCGCGAAGTCCAGTGCGGGGATCAGGCGCTGCGCCGGGATCTCCCGCGGGCGCCGCAGCGGGCGGCGGATGTCCTGCTGGTGGACCATGCAGTCGAGCAGCGCGATGCGGCCGCCGAAGGCGGTGGGCAATCCGCTCGGCGTCAGGTGCCGGTCCAGCAGCCCCTTCAGCTGCTCCGGCCCGACGCCCGCCATCTCGCCGAGACCGTCGTCGTTGGCGCGGTCGAACCGTCCCAGGTTCCGCGCGAACCGCGCCAGCAGTGCACCGGTGGGCAACTCGTCGTAGCTGAGGTGGTGGGCGACGACGTCGCGCACCGACCAGCCGTCACACAGCGACGGGGAATCCCATTCGTCGGGCGTCAGCGAGCCGAGGAGTTCGGCCAGACTGCTCCGCTCCGCCCGGGCGAGGTCGTGGACGGAGAGTCTCATCGTCAACCGCCGACGTGTCGCGGATCCCGACCGGTGAACGCGATCAGCTCCTCGGTGGGGCTGGCTCCCTCCGGCGCGGGCTTGGCGGCGTCGAAGACGCCGGGGCGTCGGGCCGCGTCCTCGGGGATGTAGGCGAACATGCCGCGGATGAAGGCGATCGCCTCGTCGGGGATGACCACCTGCTGACCGGTGGCCGTGCCCAGGTCCCAGCCGTGCAGGTAGAGGTCGGCGGCCGGGAAGGACAGGCCCTCCCGAACGGTGCGCCGCCCCATCGGACTGTCCACCTCGCGGTCGAGGTCGACGCCATCGCCCAAGGTCTGCCGGGCCTTGGCCGCCTGCTGGTTCCACCAGAATGCGGGGTCGCCGTCGACGGCCGTGCCCGGCGGGTCGTACGAACTCGGCTCGAAGGGTTCGCCCTTCAAGATCACCGCACCCAGGCGGGTCGTCTCGCCGACGTGGCCCAGCACGTCGAGCGCGGTCCACCCCGCGCACGGCGACGACCGCCGCCACGCACCGTCGGGCACCGCCTGCACCGTCGACCCGAAGAAGTCGAGTCCGTCGCGATAGATCGTGAGTACGTCGTCGTCAGCCATGGACCCAGTATCGGCGCGGGGTCCGACATTCGCGCCGTTACGCGTCAGTACTCCTCGGCGAAGCCCGGATTGCAGCGCGTCGCGATCATCTGGTCCTCGGTGACGACCGGCCGCGCCGGTTCGAGGTTCCACGACGCCTTGTCCGGCTGGACCGCCCGCGCCCAGGTCCAATGGCAGTCGAACTGGGCGCGCATGCCCGGCGTGCGAGCGGAGTACTGCCCGTAGCGATTGGACTTGGCCACGACCTCCCGCCACGCCTTGCCCTGCGCGTCCGGAGCGGTCACGCGACGGCCGTTCGCCGTGGGGTAGACCTGCAGGCTCGGCCCGACGGCGGTCTCGACCCACTCGGTGTGGTCGATGTATGGCGGCGGCAGGTAGACCACCGAGACCGTCGGCACCTCCGACGTCTCGTCGGCCACGGCCGAACTCAGAGGCGGAGCGGTCCAGCCGATGTCCTCCCGGTCCGACGAGCCGCCGCAGGCCACGACCCCGACCAGCAGCGTGGCCGCCGTCGCACCGATCGCCGCGGTGCGCCTCACGCGGGTACCCCGGATCATGCCGGCACTTGGCCGTGCGCCCGCATCCACGCCTCGCGGCGGTCCGGATGCGGATCGTGGATCATCCGCGAGTGGGTGTCGAACACCATCATGTCGCGGTGGTCGGCGGCGTACGGGGTCCACTGCAGCTCGGGCGAACCGGTGCGCGCGAACGTGGTCCAGTGGCCCTGCATGACGCGGGTGATCTTGCCGGTGCTGCGCCAGTCCCCGACCGCCAGGCCCGCACCGATGGCGGTGCGGTAGGCGCCGAACACGGCGAACAGCTCGGTCGCGTGCGTCGCGCGCATGCCACTGGCGCGCAGCGCCTTGGTGTCGAAGTCGTACCGGTAGACGTAGGTGGGGTTGCCCGCGGCGCTGTGCCCCTCGATGAACGGGACCGCCGGGCCCCAGAACACCGAATCGCCGAGCATGTGGACCGGATCGCCCCCGCGGTGGCCCACGCGGTAGGCCTCGGCCAGCGCGGTGCGGCTCTTGTCGTCGGCGACGCTGATGAAGACCTCCTCGCCAGTCGGGAAGACGCCCTCGAGTGAATCGCGCTCCTTGCCCGGCAGCAGACTCATCCCGCGGGTGAACAGGTTCGCCTCGTCGCGGTTGGTCCCGATGATCAGCGGCACCTTGTGGGTCTTGCCCACGCGCGCGGCCTGGTTCGGCTCGAGCGGGAGGTAGTCGGTGCCGAAGGTCGGCCCGAACGGCAGGAACTCGCCGGTGCCCGACTGCGGCGTGTAGGCGGTCAGCTTCTTGCTCACCTTGTGCAGGGCCCACGGCGACGCGTTGTCGAGCAGCTCGCGCGCCCGTGCCGGATCCACCGGGGCTCCCCCGCTGCCGGCTCGGTACGAGCGGTCGGCGAGCATCTTGACGAATTCCTGCGCCAGGTGATCGGCCGTGTCCTTGGGGATGTTGAGCTCGTTGGCCGGACTCTCGGCGATCGCGCGGTGGAACAGTCCTTCGGCGGCCGGCGTCGCCAGCAGGGCGGTGACCGACGAGCCGCCGGCACTCTCGCCGAACACCGTCACGTTGTCGGGGTCGCCGCCGAAGGCAGCGATGTTGCGCTGCACCCACTCGAGCGCGGCGACCTGGTCGCGCAACCCGAGGTTGTCGTCGATCGGCCGCTCGTCGCTCGCGTACTGCGAGAAGTCGAGGTAGCCGAACGGGCCGAAGCGGTACTGGACGGTCACGACGATGACGTCACCGGCCTTGGCCAGCAGCGCACCGTCGTAGAGCGGGGTGGCCGTCGTGCCGAGGAGGTAGGCGCCGCCGTGGATGAACACCATCACCGGCCGCGGGTTGGCCGAGATGCGATCGGGCGAGAACACGTTGAGGCTCAGGCAGTCCTCGCCCATGGGCTGGAACCGCCCGGCGCCGACGGCGGTGTAGAGCTTGTCCTGGATCTCGGCGGTGCCGTAGGAGTTCGCGTAGAACTTGCCCTTGAGCGGCTGCACCGGCTGCGGCGCGCGGAAGCGCAGCGGCCCGACGGGCGGCGCGGCGAAGGGGATGCCCTTCCAGCTGATCGTGCCGGCGCGCAGGCGCTTGCCGCGCACACCGACCACCAGGCCCTCGGCCGTGGCGATCAAGTCATTCATCGATGTCATGGTTCCCAAGGGTAGACCTCCTAGGATTGGAAACCGTGGCCACCACCATCGATTTGAACGCCGATCTGGGCGAGGGAGTCGGCGACGACGAAGCGATGCTGACCGTCGTCACCAGCGCGAATATCGCCTGCGGCTTCCACGCCGGGTCGCCGACGCTGCTCGCGCGGACCTGTGCGCAAGCACACGGTCGCGGGGTCGCAATCGGCGCCCAGGTGTCCTATCCCGATCGCGCGGGCTTCGGCCGCCGCCACATGGCGATGGACCCGGAGGACCTGCGGGCCGACATCGTCTATCAGATCGGCGCGCTCGCGGCGCTGGCGTCGTCGACCGGTGCCCGCGTCACCTACGTCAAACCGCACGGTGCGCTGTACAACACCGTCGTCGCCGACGAGCAGCAGGCCGCGGCGGTCGTCGACGCCGTGCGCTCGGTCGACCCCGGTCTCGCGGTGATGGGTCTGCCGCAGTCACTGGTGCTGCAGCTCGCCCGGGAGGCGGGGCTGCCGGTCATCACCGAGGCCTTCGCCGATCGCGGCTATCGGTCCGACGGCACGCTCGTCCCGCGCACCGAGGAGGGCGCGCTGCTCACCGATTCCGACGCGATCGCCCGACGGGTCGTCGAGCTGGTCACCACCGGCACGCTCACCGCCGTCGACGGCGCGGTCATCACCGTGGACGCGGAGTCGATCTGCCTGCACGGCGACACCCCCGGGGCGGTCGAGCACGCGCGCGCCACCCGCGACGCGCTGCTGGCCGCCGGCGTCGCGATTGCGCCGATCAGTCGCTGAATGGTTCGCGCGTGAGGATTGTGCTCGCGCGTCGACGATCGGCCACGCGCGACGGTATTCCGCTCGCGCGAGTCAGGCCTGGCGGCGCTGGCGGGCGAAGTCGGCGAGCACCACGCCCGCGGCGACGGAGGCGTTGAGGCTCTCCACGTCGCCGGCCATCGGCACGGCGAGGACCGAGTCGCAGGTCTCGCGGACCAGGCGCGACAGCCCCTTGCCCTCGGAGCCGACGACGATCACCGTCGGACCGGTGCCGTCGTAGTCGTCGAGGCTGACCGCCCCCTCGGTGTCCAAGCCGACGATCTGCGCGCCGGTCTTGGCCCACTCCTTGAGGGTGCGGGTGAGGTTCGGCGCCTGTGCGACGGGCAGCCGCGCCGCGGCTCCGGCACTGGTGCGCCACGCGACGGCCGAGACACTCGCGCTGCGCCGCTGCGGGATGAGCACGCCGTGCCCGCCGAACGCGGCGACCGAGCGGATGACCGCCCCCAGGTTGCGCGGGTCGGTGATGTTGTCCAGCGCCACCAGCAGGGGCGGCTGTCCCGACGCGACGGCCTGCGCCATGACGTCCTCGGGATGGGCGTACTCATACGGCGGGACCTGCAGGGCGATGCCCTGGTGCAGACCGTTCGCCGACATGCGGTCGAGTTCGTTCTTGGTGACCTCGAGGATGGGGATCGCCTTGGCCCCGGCGGTCTGCACGGCCTCGGTGACGCGCTCGTCGGCCGGTCCGCCGCTGACCAGGTACAACGCCGTGGCGGGCACGCCCGCCCGCAGGCACTCGACGACCGGGTTGCGGCCGAGCACGTACTCGGGGCCGTCTTCGTCCTTGCGCGGTCGACGACCCACCGCCTGCTTCTTCTGGGCGGCCTTGCGCTTGTGGGCGGCGTGGTAGACGCGGTCCTCGGCCTTGGGCGTCGCGCCGCGGGCCTCCAGGCCACGACGTCGCTGACCGCCGGACCCGACGGTCTGGCCCTTCTTGGTGCCCGACTTGCGGACCGCGCCGCGGCGCTTGGAGTTTCCGGCCATCACGCACCGCCTTCCTTCAGTAGCCACTGCGCGCCGTCCGGGGTGTCGGTGACCTCGACCCCCGCCTTCGCGAGGCGGTCGCGCACCTCGTCGGCCACCGCCCAATCCTTGTCCGCGCGGGCCTGCGCCCGCCGGTCGAGTTCGGCGCGCACAAGGACGTCGAGCGCCGTCATGGCCGACGAATCATCCTGTGCGTCAAGCCAATTCGGGGCCATCGGGTCGACGCCGAGAATGCCCATCATCGCCCGGACCGAGGAAGCGATCTCGACGGCGGCGTCGCTGTCGCCATTCTCCAGGGCGGTGTTGCCCGACCGCACGGCGTTGTGGATCACCGCCAGTCCGGCGGGCACGCCCAAGTCGTCGTCGAGCGCGGCCGCGAACTCCGGCAGGACCTTGCCCACCGCGACCGGCGCCACCCGCGCGTCGACCCGTCGCACGAAGGACTCGACGCGCCGGTAGGCGGTCGCGGCCTCGGTCAGCGCACCCTCGGAGTACTCGAGCATCGACCGGTAGTGGGCGCTGCCGAGGTAGTAGCGCAGCTCCACCGGCCGGACCTTGCGCAGCATCTCCGGGATGGCGACGACGTTGCCGAGCGACTTGCTCATCTTCTCGCCGCTCATCGTCACCCAGCCGTTGTGCAGCCAGTACCGGGCAAACCCGTCGCCGGCGCCGTGGCTCTGGGCGATCTCGTTCTCGTGGTGCGGGAACACCAGGTCCATGCCACCGCAGTGGATGTCGAACTCCGGGCCGAGCAGACCGGTGGCCATCGCCGAGCACTCCAGGTGCCAACCCGGGCGGCCCGGTCCCCACGGGGTGTCCCACGACGGCTCGTCGGGCTTGGCGGCCTTCCACAGCGTGAAGTCGCGCGGGTCGCGCTTGCCGGTGCCGGCACTCTCGCCCTGGTGGACGTCGTCGAGTTTGTGGCCGGACAGCGCGCCGTAGTCGGGCAGGCTCCGCACGTCGAAGTAGACGTTGCCGTCGGCGACGTAGGCGTGCCCGCGGTCGATGAGGCGCTGCATGTAGACGATCATCTGCGGGACGAACCCGGTGGCGCGCGGCTCGGCCGACGGCGGCAGCACGCCCAGCGAGCGGTAGGCGTCGTCGAAGGCGCGCTCGTGGGTCGCGGCCCACTCCCACCAGGGACGGCCGGCCTCATCGGCCTTGCGCAGGATCTTGTCGTCGATGTCGGTGACGTTGCGGACGAACAACACGTCGTTGCCCTCGTGCGCCAGCCAGCGGCGCAGCACGTCGAAGGCGATTCCGCTGCGGACGTGACCGATGTGCGGGACCCCCTGGACCGTGGCCCCGCACAGGTAGATCGTCACGCGCCCGTCGTGCAGTGGGCGGAACTCGCGGATCTCGCGGGCCGCGGTGTCAAACAGGCGAAGGGTCACGACGCGCAATCCTACCGGCCGGTGACCAGCGCGGTGGCGACGGCGGCGATGCCTTCGCCGCGGCCGGTCAGGCCCAGTCCGTCGGTGGTCGTCGCCGACACCGACACCGGCGCGCCGAGGGCCGCCGACAGCACCTGCGCGGCCTCCTGCCGGCGCGGACCGATCCGGGGCCGGTTGCCGATCACCTGCACCGATCCGTTGAGGACGACGAGGCCGGCCTGCCCCACCAGCTCGGCGACGTGTTCGACCATCCGAAGGCCCGACACGCCGTCCCACTCGGGACGGCCGGTCCCGAACACGCTGCCCAGATCGCCGAGTCCGGCCGCCGACAGCACCGCGTCGCAGAGCGCGTGCGCACCGACGTCACCGTCGGAGTGCCCCTCGCAGCCGTCGTCGTCGGGAAAGTGCAGACCGACCAGCCAGCAGGGCAGTCCCTTGGCGATCTTGTGCACGTCTGTGCCGATTCCCACCCGCATCAGTCCCACCCTCTGCCGATTCCCACCCGCATCAGTCCCACCCTCTGCCGATTCCCACCCGCATCAGTCCCACCC
>NZ_JASGER010000115.1:0-24621 GCF_047606305.1 Gordonia sp. (in: high G+C Gram-positive bacteria)
GCACCCGGCGCAGCCCCGGGTGTGCCGGGTGTGCCGGGCGCGGTCGCTCCCGGCGCAGTGCTGCCGGGTGCGCCCGCCGCGCCGGTCACCGTCACGGCATCGCCTCCTGTGGTGAACAACAGCATCACCGTTGCGCCGGAGAATCGCGGGTTTTGGCGCAGTACTGGTGGTATCGCCACCCTGCTCGGGATCGTCGCCTTGGGCAGTGGTGTCCTCACCAACGCCGATCGTCTCTTCCGCCGCTACAGCGGGGTGGAGCCGGGCGCGCATGCTTACGCAGAGGGCGGACCTTCCCACGACGACGGCTACGGGTCGTACGCCGAGCAGCCATACGCTGAAGAGTACGGCGCGCACGAGTACCAGGAGCACGACGACCAGGGCTACCCGGAACAGCAAGCCAACGTGCAGGTGTCTGCAGATCCCGATGCCGGCACCGAAGAAAGCGCCGACGCTGGACCTCGAGCCGATGACTGAGGCGGTGATCGCCGCCGACACGGCTGCGGTCGAATCGGTGCACCTGGATCTGCCCGACGCGCCGGTCGTATCGCGAGGACAGTCCGGTGGCCGAGCGCGCCGTTGGCCGGCCGTGGCCCTGATCGTCCTCGGGAGCATTCTCGTCGTCGCGCCGTTTGCCCTAGGTCTGTTCGCCAAGGTCGCGGCCGGGCAGCAGCTCTTGGACAGATTCACGCCGCTGCTCAGCGACGACAGCCTGGCGCGCTACGACGGTGATCTGCGATTTCTGGGTGAGGCGGCCGGGACCGTCGACGAGTTGGCGTCGACCTACCGTGTCCCGCCCGGCCGGTACCCGGGGGTGCAGGCCTATCGCGTCGAGGCGTCGACGATCAACGCCCACGGTGTCGGGCTGATCGCCGACGTGCGCGCCGCGCGGGAGGATTTCAACAGCCTCGCGACGATCGGCGGCCTCGATCGCCTGCCCCTGCTGCTCGTCGTGGCGGGTATCGCCATCGGTGGAGGCGGCGTGGCCGTTCTGCGCTCGAACGGCCGCGGTGCGCGACTCGGAGCACTCGCCGCGGCACTGGCCGGGCTGGGACTGGTCGGTTTCGTTGCCACCAGCGAGGATCCTCGGTATCGCCGGTCCGGCCGACCGACTGGTCGACCGCTTCGAACCGATAATGAACGAGCAGCAGGTGCGCACACTGCAGTCAGATTTTGTGACCGTTGTCGGCGCCGTCGGCGACATCGACACGGGGTACCCGGGCGTACCGGTGTCGACCTCTCACGCCGCCGCCCTCGGCCGTTTGAAGGCGCAGTGGCCGCAGACCTCGCGAGACCTCGCCGACCTGGTCGGCCAGATCAACGACAACCTCGCCAACTATCGATCGCTCAAGTCGCTCGGACGGCTGTCGCCGATTCCCGGGGTCAGCGGTTGGCAGTTGGTGCCGGGCGTATGCGTGGCCGCCGGAGCGTTGGCCGTTGGTCTCGCGGCACTGGCGCTTCGGCCGCAACGAAAGGAATCACACTGATGAATCGACTGACCAAGACCATCGCGCTGCTCGCGGCGGCGGCTGTGTCCGCCGCGTCGATGACGGCGTGCTCGTCGGGCGACGGACACTCCGACGGACAGCTGGTCGGGCTATTCCGGTTCACCCCCGGGTCTGCCGACGGAGGCCGGTTGAGCGGCACCTGGTTCCGGATGCTCCAGCCCGGTGGGACGGTGGAGAACGGTCCCTACATGGCGAATCAAAGCTCGCCGGCCGATGGCGGTAAGGCCACTCTTCTCGAGCCGGGAACATCCGGTGGGTTGCGCACCGGGGCCTATCAAAGCGAACCGAGCCCCTCGTTCGGTGCGAACGGGGACTCCTTCGCCGATGCGATCATGAAGCCAACGAAGTTCTTCGCCGTCCGTTTCGGTACGTCGACCAACCAGACCGACCCGCAGACGCGTACCGAACTTCCGCCGCCCACCATCACCGCGAAGAACGGCAAGCTCACGGCGGACCTGTCATCCTGGGCGGCGTCGTGGAACGGGCAGGAGTTCAACCAGGGCGCGCCGAAGCCGGTAAACAACACCGGTGCGTCGGCGCCGGGCCAACAGGCCGCCAGCCGAGCCTGGGATTGGGTCGCCAACAAGTGGCTCGACGTGCCGGAGAAGGCGACAGTCACCGGTGAGTCCGCGACCGGGACGATCGACAAAGACGATCACTTCGTCCTCACGTGGACCAGTCACATCGCCGGTGGTCCGTTCAACGGGTTCACCGGAATTTGGCACCTGGAGGGCGTCTTCGAGCCCGCAGCAGCAGAACCGTCGGCCGCCCGCGACCAACCCGGGGGTGGGAGATGAGCGGCGACCGCCCAAGTAGGGCCGTGATTCTGACGCGTGCGGTCGCGGCCGCAGTCGTACTCACGGCGGGGCTCAGCGCTCTGCAATTCGCCGGTAGCGACTCCGGCGGATTCCGCGTCGTCGGTGCGGTCGTCGACAAGAAGCCCCAGAGCTCCGAGAAGGATGGTGGTCCACTCAAGACGCCGCCGTTGGCGCTGCCCCCGGCCGGCGGGGTCGGTGTGTTGCCGGTGCCTCAGCTCGGTGCACCGCCGGCCGGCGGCGTGACGGGGCTTGCCGCGCCGGTACCGGGTGGCGGGGGATTGGCCACACCGTCCCCGGGTGGCTCTGGCGCTCCGGGTGCGCTGCCCGGGGCACCGGCGCTCACCAGCCCGGACGGGCAGGACTGGCGGCCCAGCACCAGCTGCCCAGACTGGCCGGCGCCGCTACCCGAGCAGCAGGGTGGATTGTCGTCGATGATCAACCTTGCGCCGATGGCGGGCCCGTTCATGTCTGAGGCGTTCGCGTTGGGTTCGGTCTACCAGCCGATCCTCAGCCTGGCCGGACCCCTGCTCGCCGAAATCGAGCCGGTCATCGCGGCCAACCTGCCGTGGATCAACCCGATCATCGACCAGGCCCAGGCGGTGGGCGCGACGGTGCTCGAGGCGATCTTGCCGTACTACGGACCGTATCGGCAGCAACTCCTCACGCTGGAGGGGAGCATCGCGCGCGATCTGACACCCATCTTGCAACGCCTCGCGTCGACGCCGCAGGCCGTCTGCTTTGTGGCGTGGCAGGCCAAAGCCATCCGAGACGCGAAGGGGGGTCGACTCACCGTCGCCTCGTTGGCGCACCCGGGTGAGCGCGTGCTGCTGTCACCCGACGGCAAGGGCCGACGTGTCAGGTGACCACGGGTCGACGGTCCGACGAGGGGTGGCCGTCGACTCGGCGGTGAAGCTCAAGGATGGGCGCACGGTGCTCCGCGGAGTCACCTTCACTGCGCGGCCCGGTGAGGTCACCGCACTCCTCGGGCCCAACGGGGCCGGCAAGACGACACTTCTGCGCGCAGTGGTCGGGCTGGAGCGGCTCACGTCGGGAACGGTGCGCGTCGAGGGTGGGAGCCTCGCCGACGCACCGGTCCCCGCGAGACTGGTCGGTGCTGTACTCGACGTGGAGGGCTACGCACCCGCCCGCTCTGCGCGCACCCAACTCGAACTCATCTCGACGGCGAGCGGACTTCCCCTGGGGTCGGCCGATCGCGCACTGCGGTTGGTGGGCCTCGGCGAGTACGGCGCCGAGCGAATCGGGCGGTTTTCTCTGGGCATGCGCCAGCGGTTGGCTTTGGCCGCGGCGCTGATCGGGGAACCTGACGTCCTCGTCCTCGACGAGCCGCACAACGGACTGGATGCGGGTGCGATTCGTTGGCTTCGCGAGGTGCTGCTGCGCTACGCCCGAAGCGGTCGCACGGTGCTCATCTCGACGCATCTGTTGTCCGAGGTGGGGTCGTTGGCAGACCGGATAGTTGTTCTGCTGGACGGAGACATCGTCGTCGACGTGCCGGCCGTCGACTGGACCACCGACGGTGAGCGTGCGGTCGAGGAGAGGTACTTGGCCCGAGTGGGAGAGCTGTGACCGCGCTGACGGGAAGGGCGTGGATCGTCGAGCTGCGCAAGGCCGCCAGCACGCCGGCCTTGGTGGTCGCACTGGTGCTGGCGATGGTCTCCGTGCCGCTGTCCACCCTCGTCGTGGTGAATCACAACGATCCGTCCGGGTCGCTGACCGCCGTTCGCATCGCGACTTCGACCGTGTTGATCCCGATCATCGTCTTCGGACTCTGGGGTTCCTACGCGACAACGGTGGAATACGAGCAAGGGGCAATCGTGGGTAGCCTGCTCGCTGTTCCGCGGCGGTCGGCCTTCTACCTCGCGAAGGTCGCGGCGGTGGCGTCGGTGACGGCGACCTCGGTGACCCTCTCGCTCGCGGGGGCGGTACTGGTCGTCCTCGCGGCCACACCTGCGCCGGGGCGCGCGACAGGGCAACTGTGGGTGCTGCCGCTGGTCGGTCTCGTGGCCGCTGGGGTGGCCGCGGTCGGTGTGGCGGTCGGCTTCCTGTTGCGTGGTTCGCTCATTTCCGCGATTGCGCTCGTCCTCGCCCTGTTGGGGCCGCAGGCTTTGGGGCCGGCCCTCGGTGTGGCGCGGCGGTGGGTGCTCGGATCTGGTCCCGGGTCACTGGTCTCACGTGCTGTCGGCGGCAGCCAGGGGGTGGACGTCGTCGGCTGGCCGACCGGCGCGGCCATCCTCCTCTGCGTCGTCGCGATCACGTTGGTTGCCGGATGGCGAGTTTTCGCCCGAGCCGACCACTGACGCGCCGATTCTCCGGACAACGGAGTCCTCGGCGGGTTAGCTGATCTCATGGGGACGACCGACACCGCTGCCATCGAGCTGACCACCGGATTCCTCCGGGATCTGGCCAACCATCGCGTCGACGAGGCGCTGACCGTCGTCGGCGACGACATCCTGTACGAGAACGTCGGATTCCCGGCGGTCCGCGGCAAGAAGCGCTTCCGACGGGCGATGCTCGGCCTCAACAGCGGTCCGGTCCGGTTCGACGCGGAGATCCTGTCCATCCTCGCCGAGGACGGCCTGGTGTTGAACGAGCGGATCGACGTGCTGGCCATCGGGCCGCTGCGGATGCGGTTCTGGGTCTGCGGCCGCTTCGAGGTGCGCGACGGGAAGATCGTCGTCTGGCGCGATTACTTCGACGTCTTCGACTGCACCAAGGCCTTCCTGCGCGGGATCGTGGGGCTGGTCGTCCCGTCGGTGGTCAAACCGATTCGATCCATCACCGACACCGACACCGACATCGCCGCCCTGCCGGGCGCGCGGTAGCGGCCCGACACCAGGAGGAGCCATGGCAAGCACGTACTCGATCAGCCGCACGACTGTCGTCGACGCACCGGCGTCGGCGGTCTACGACCGCGTCGCCGATCTGCACCGCTGGCGCGAGTGGTCGCCGTGGGAGGGCCTGGACGCCGACCTGCAGCGCGACTACTCCGGCGCCGAGCAGGGCGTCGGCGCGCGCTACGCGTGGAGCGGCAACCGCAAGGCCGGGCGCGGGACCATGGAGGTCGTCGCCGCCGAGCCGACGAGCGCCGTCGACGTGGCGGTGACCTTCGAGAAGCCCTACAAGTCGACCAGCACCAGCCGGTTCCGACTCGAGCCGGACGGCTCGTCGACGAGGGTCACCTGGACGATGGTCGGGCCGCAGTCGCTGTTCAGCAGGCTCGGTCTGCTCGACCGGATGATGGGCAAGGACTTCGAGAAGGGCCTGGCCCAGCTGAAGACCGCCGCCGAGAGCGGGTAGGCCTAGAGGATCTCGTCGACGCTCTCGATCGGGCGGGCCAGGCGGGTGCCCTTGTCGGTGACGACGAACGGGCGCTCCACCAGCACCGGGTGCTCGACCATCGCGTCGAGGATCTGCTCGTCGGAGGCCTGCGCGAGGTCCAACTCCTTGTACAGCGGCTCGCGTTTGCGGGCCGCCTGCGCCGGGGTGAGACCGGCGTCGGCGAACAGCTGCCGGAGCTGATCGCGGGTCCACCCCTCGTCGAGGTACTTGACGACCGTCGGCTCCACGCCCGCCTCGCGCAGCTTGTCCAGCGTCTTGCGCGACGTGGTGCAGCGGGGGTTGTGGTAGATGGTCGCGGACATCTAGGCGCTGCCGTTGAACAGGCTGGTGACCGACCCGTTCTCGAAGACCTCGCGGATGGTCTGGGCCAGCAGCGGGGCGATGGAGAGGACGGTGAGGTTCTCGAAGCGCTTCTCCGGCGGGATCGGCAGCGTGTCGGTCGCGATGACCTCCTTGGCGCCGCAGTTGGCCAGGCGCTCGGCGGCCGGGTCGGAGAAGACGCCGTGCGTGGTGGCGATGATGACGTCACCGGCGCCCGCGTCCTTGAGGACCTTGACCGCGCCGGCGATGGTGCCGCCGGTGTCGATCATGTCGTCGATCAGCACGCAGGTGCGGCCGTCGACGTCGCCGACGACGCGGTTGGACTTCACCTGGTTGGGCACCAGCGGGTCGCGGGTCTTGTGGATGAAGGCCAGCGGGGCGCCGTTGAGGGCGTCGGCCCACTTCTCGGCGACGCGCACGCGGCCCGAGTCCGGGGAGACGACGCAGATGTTGTCGGTGCCGTACTGCTCGCGGACGTACTCGGCGAGCTGGCCCTGGGCGTGCATGTGGTCGACCGGACCGTCGAAGAAGCCCTGAATCTGGTCGGTGTGCAGGTCGACGGTGATGATGCGGTCGGCGCCGGCGGTCTTCATCAGGTCGGCGATGAGGCGGGCCGAGATGGGCTCGCGGCCGCGGTGCTTCTTGTCCTGGCGGGCATAGGGGTAGAACGGCAGGATCACGCTGATGCGCTTGGCCGAGCCGCGCTTGAGGGCGTCGATCATGATCAGCGCCTCCATCACCCACTCGTTGAGGGGCGCGGGGCAGCTCTGCAGGACGAAGGCGTCCGAGCCGCGGACCGACTCCTCGAACCGCACGAAGATCTCGCCGTTGGCGAAGTTGCGCGCCGTCTGCGGCGTGACCTTGACGCCCAGGTCGTTCGCGACGGCCTCGGCCAGCTCGGGGTGGGCGCGCCCGGAGAACAGCATCAAGTTCTTGCGGTTGTCGACGGTCCAGGTCATGGCATTCTCAATCTGCACTCGGGTGTAGCTCGGGCTGGGGGCTATTCGGTTGTGTCGTCGGACTTCTCGGCGGCCTCGGCGGCGCGCGCCGCGGCAGAGTCGGGACGCTTGCGCGCTACCCATCCCTCGATGATCCGTTGGTCTCCCGCGGAGACGCTCAGCGCCCCCGGGGGAACATCTTGCCGCACGACGGTCCCGGCTCCGGTGTAGACCCCGTCGCCGACGGTGACCGGCGCGACGAACATGTTGTCCGAGCCGGTGCGGCAGTGCGATCCGATGACCGTCTGGTGCTTGTTCTCACCGTCGTAGTTGACGAAGACGCTCGACGCGCCGATGTTGGTCTGCTCGCCGATCACGGCGTCGCCGACGTAGGTCAGGTGCGGCACCTTGGAACCGCTGCCGATCTTCGCGTTCTTGGTCTCGACGAAGGTGCCGATCTTGCCGTCTGCCCCCAGGTCGGTGCCCGGGCGCAGGTAGGCGAACGGGCCGACGGTCGCGCCGGCGCCGATCCGGGCGCCCGAACCGTGGGTGCGGATCACCTGGGCGCCCTCGCCGATCTCGACGTCGGTGAGGGTCGAGTCGGGGCCGACGACCACGTCGGTCGCGATGGCGGTCGTCCCGTGCAGCTGGACCCCCGGTTCGATCCGGACGTCGGGGGCGATCGTCACGTCGACGTCGATCCACGTGGTGAGCGGGTCGACGATGGTGACGCCGGCGAGCTGGTGGCGCCGCAGGACACGGCGGTTGAGCTCGGCGCCGAGGTCGGCGAGCTGGGCGCGGTCGTTGCAGCCGGCGACCACGGCGGGGTCGTCGACGACGTGCGCGCGCACCGCCTTGCCGTCGGTGTTGGCGATCTCGACGACGTCGGTCAGGTAGTACTCGCCCTGCGCGTTGTCGGTGGACAGGGAGCCGAGCGCCGAGCGCAGCGTGGCCGCGTCGAAGGCGTAGATGCCGGCGTTGACCTCGGTGATGGCGCGCTGGGCCTCGTCGGCATCCTTGTGCTCGACGATCGCGGTGACCTGGCCGTCGGGACCGCCGGCGCGCACGATGCGGCCGTAGCCGGTCGGATCGTCGGCGATGAAGCTGGTGAGGGTCACTGCGGAATCGTCATGGGTCGTCAAGAGCGCCTCGAGGGTGGAGCCGTCGAGGAGCGGGGCGTCGGCGACGGTGACGAGCACCGTGCCGTCGAAGTCGTCGGGCAGGGCGGTCATGCCCGCGCGGGCGGCATCGCCGGTGCCCAGCGGCTGGTCCTGCTCGGCGATGAGGACCTCGCGGCCCAGACCGTCGGCGATCTCGCCGATCGCGGCGGTCACCCGCTCGCGCTCGTGGCTCACGACGGCGATCAGGAAGTCCGGATCGATGGCGGCCGCGCCGTGCAGGGCGTGGCCGACGAGGGTGCGCCCGCCGATGGCGTGCAGGATCTTCGGCGTCTTCGACTTCATCCGCGTACCCGCGCCCGCGGCGAGCACGATGACCGCGCGTTGGCCGGTTTCCGACATCAGCGTCCTCAAGTAGGTGAATCGACGACGACCAAATCCTACTGCGGACCGATAACGTGATGGCCGGACGGTTCCTCGGACCAGCCGACGGACCCAGATTCCCGAGATGGATGGAGCAGCTTGATGAGCGGACAGAAGGTAGCGATCGTCACCGGTGCGGCACGCGGCATCGGAGCCGGGGTGGCCAAGCGGCTGGCGGCCGACGGCATGGCGGTCGCGGTGCTCGACCTGGACGCCGACGCCTGCGCGGCGACCGTCGACGCGATCACCTCCGCCGGTGGCAAGGCGCTCGCCGTCGGCGCCGACGTCTCCAACGAGGAGTCGGTGGCGGCGGCCGTCGACAAGATCGCCGCCGAGCTCGGGCCGCCGGTGGTCCTCATCAACAACGCGGGCATCATCCGCGACAACATGCTCTTCAAGATGACCGTCGACGACTGGGACTCGGTCATGGCCGTGCACCTGCGCGGGGCCTTCCTGATGAGCCGCGCCTGCCAGAAGCACATGGTCGACGCCGGCTGGGGCCGCATCGTCAACCTGTCGAGCACCTCGGCGCTGGGCAACCGCGGCCAGGCCAACTACTCGGCGGCCAAGGCGGGCATGCAGGGCTTCACCAAGACCCTCGCGATCGAGCTGGGCAAGTTCGGCATCACCGCCAACGCGATCGCCCCCGGATTCATCGAGACCGAGATGACGCAGGCGACCGCGGCGCGCATGGGCGTGGACTTCGAAGAGTTCAAGAAGTTCAGCGCCGCCCAGATCCCGGTCGCCCGCGTCGGCGCCCCCGAGGACATCGCGCACGCCGCGTCCTTCTTCGCCAGCGAGGGTGCCGGCTTCACCTCAGGCCAGGTCATCTACGTCGCGGGCGGCCCCAAGGACTAGCCCAAACCCGGGCGACCGGGGGTGCCCCGCTGTGGCAGAATCGCAGCGGCGGCGCTCTCCGGGCCGCCACCATCCGCCGTGGTGTAATCGGCAACACTCCTGATTTTGGTTCAGGCATTTCAGGTTCGAGTCCTGGCGGCGGAGCATTTCGAACACGTCCCAATATCTAGTATGTAGATGCTAGAATGGGGTATGAAGACGATCACGATGACCGAGTTCAACCAGCGGGTCTCCGCGGTGACGCGCGAGGTGATCGAACGGGGCGAGGCGGTGCGCGTCACCAATCGCGGGCGCGTCGTCTTGCGAGTCGTTCCCGAGCCCGTCGGTGCGGCCAGTGGGGTAGAGGCGCTGATCGAGGCGGGACTCGCAAATCGTCCGAAGCGGCCGCACGCGCGATGGGCCGGCCGACCTTCCGTCGTACTGTCGCGGTCGGTCGAGGAGCTGCTCGACGAGGTGCGCGGGGACACCGAGCCGTGACGGCTGCGGCGAGCGCACGGCGCACCTGGTACCTGGACTCCTCGGTCGCCCTCTACATCCTGCTGGCGCAAAGCGAGCATGCCGCACGATGGTTCGACGAGCGAGCGGAAGCGGGCGACGACCTCGTTTCCTCCCAACTCCTGGTGCTCGAGATCGTTCGCGCGTTGCGTCGGGAATCGCTCGATGTGGCGCTGGGCCACGAATTCGTGGACGAACTCACGCTGCTCGGCGTCGACAACGCCCTGATCGGTGAGGCGGCGGCCATCCGCCCGCACGTCAGGTCCTTGGACGCCCTCCACCTGGCCAGTGTGCAGCGGCTCGGCGCCGGCTCGGCCACGGTTGTCACGCATGACGCCACGATGGCCCGCGTCGCCGACGGTCTCGGGTTCGACGTCTACGACCCCATCGTCTGAGTCGCGGACAAGGGTTTCGCCTCCCGCCCGATCGGTGCGCTGGACCCATTCATATGTGACGTCGGTCACAATTAGGAATTTTCTTTCACGTGCCCGCGGAGGACGAAAAGTTTCGTCGATGTTTCGCTCGGTGGTAGTCGAGATTTCTCCGCGCTGTCCGATTTGGGCGACGCGGAATCGGCATTCACAGTTGTTTACATGGCGTAAACATTTGGCCTCGTCCGACCACTCAACACGCAGGTCACAGCGATTTGCCGAGCCGATCACGGATCGGTAAACCTACCTGTGACAGCGCTGAGCAGCAGCTAAGACGCAGTCGTTTGGAGTGGATATCTCGGCAACGACGCCGGTCCAACAACAACCCGCCCCGCCGATTCATTTCGAATAGGTGCGAATCGGCGGAAACACGAAAGTGAGTCAGAAATGAAAACTCTTACTAAGGGCGTTGCAGCGACCATCCTGACCGGCACGGCCCTCACCTTCGGTGCCTCGTTCGCGAACGCGGCTCCGGTGCACTACGCCTCCAAGAAGGTTCCGACCGCCTCGTCGGCCAAGTTCAACCCGAACGTGGTCACCACGGGCATCGCCCCCGGGATCACCTACACCGGCAACTCCCACTCGGGCGCCACCGAGCTCAAGACCCCTTGGGGCACCTTGAACACGGCTCCCGGCAAGGTGGCGGTCTCCGACTCGGCCGGCCGATCGGTCTTCGGCAACCCGTCGAAGGTGCAGTCGCCCCTCGCCGGTCCGGTGAAGGCCGCAACCGGCGCGATCGACGCCGCCGCTCCCGGCGCGCGCCAGAACGCACTGACCGCCGCGACCGGCGTGCCGCAGTGGCAGCCGCCGATCGAGGTCGTCAAGGCGCTGCAGCCGCAACTGACCGGTGTCGCCAAGCAGCTGGCCCCGCAGCGGACCGCCGCCGGTGCCACTGATGCGGCCGCCAAGAAGATGACCGCCGATGAGAAGGCCGAGGCGATGCAGAACGCCATCGGCATCGTGGGCACCAACTTCGGTCTGGCCTACGGCGTCGGCGCCATGGTCGGCGGCGTCGGTGGCGCGATCGTCGGTTGCCCGCTGGGCATCATCGGCCTCTCGCCGGTCGACGCGGTCTTCGGTCCGATCGCCGGCCCGGTGCTCTCCTGCACGATCGGCGCGGGCACCATCGGTACCACCACCGCGATCGTCGGTGGCGCGGTTCTGGGCGCCCCGGTCGGTATCGCGACGGCCGTCCAGCAGGCCGCGATCCTGCAGCAGAAGGGCGCGATCTGATCGCCAGGTGATCCAACCCCGGCCCTAGCGGCCACGGATCCGAAAGGGCCGCCGAGCACCAGCTCGGCGGCCCTTTCCGTCGTTTCGAGCGGTGAGACGATGTGCTAAATTCGTCTCATGGCAGCCCCCAGTAGTGCCCCCGCACAACCGGTCGCCGAGCAGCCGCCGCACCGATTCGGCGCGGCGCCCGAGCGTGGTCGGCAGATCGGCAAGATGCTGCGGGCCTATTGGCACCTGCGTCGGCCCACCGACGAGGAGCTGGCCACGATCGGGCAGGGATTGATGCGTCGCGACGAGCCGGCCGCGGCCCTCGTCGCCGCCATGCGACTGCCCGAGGGGGATCCGCACCGCGTCACGATGCGCGAGTTCCACACCGCGCTGGCCCACGGCGTGCCCGACGACGCGCCCGCCGCACTGCGCGACTTCTTCGCCGTCGTCGAGAACACCCCCGACTGGCTCGACCTCGACCTGTGCAACAGGGGGGCGCAGGTCAACCGCGGATTCGGCCGCAACGCCAGCGATGTGCTGCTGCAACTCGGACTGATCGGCGGCTACCGCTTCGGCGGCCCGGTCGACCTGCTCGCCGAGACCGGCGGGCTCCGCGCGAAGACGGCCAAGCGGCGCCTCGGCGAGACCCAGACGTGGGCGATCGCCGTCGCCCAACACGACGGCATGCGCCGCTTCGGCGAGGGCTGGAAGCTGACCGTGCACGTCCGACTGATGCACGCGCTGGTCAACGACAACTTCGAGCGCAACGGGCGCTGGGACGTCGAGCAGTGGGGTCTGCCGATCAACCAGGCCGACCTGGCGTCGACCCTCAACCTGTTCTCCGGCGCCCTCATGATGGGCGTGCGCGCACTCGGTGTCCCGGTCACCAAGGACGAGTCTGCGGCGCTGATGCACCTGTGGAAGTACGTCGGGTGGCTGATCGGCGTCGACGACGACTGGCTGTTCGACGACGAGCGCGACCAGCACCAGCTCAGCTACAACGTCCTGCAGGTGCAGAGCGACGTCACCGACGCCGGCGCGCAACTCTCGGGCGCCCTCGTCGACGTTCAGCGCGAGCTCGACTACAAGCGGGCGCCGTGGCTGGCGTCGCGGTACGAGCGCGAGCGCCTGCTCAGCATGCTCGAGGGCTTCCTCGGTCCGCGCGGCATGCGCGACCTGCGGCTGCCGCAGCGCCCGCCGTGGGCCTTCGGCGTCGCGTGGGTGCGCAACATCGTCGGCTACCAGATCATCGGCCGCACGCCGCTGCGCCGGCGCTACCTCGAATGGCGCGGTCGCAAGGCGAGTGAACTCGCCATGTACCGGCACTTCGGCGACGACGCGGGCGAGATCGGCAAGCTGCCCGTCTAGGCTTCTCCTCATGGCACAGCCCCGGACGCGCATGACCGGCACCCAGCGGCGCGCGCAGCTCATCGAGGTCGCGCGCGGCCTGTTCGCCGAGCGCGGTTACGAGGCCACCTCGATCGAGGAGATCGCCCAGCGCGCCGGTGTCTCCAAGCCGGTGGTCTACGAGCACTTCGGCGGCAAGGAGGGCCTCTACGCCGTGGTCGTCGACCGCGAGATGGAGACACTCCTGGAGATGATCACCTCGTCGCTGTCGACGAATCGCTCGCGCTTCCGGGTGCAGCAGGTGGCGCTGGCGCTGCTCACCTACATGGAAGAGCGGCCCGACGGCTTCCGCATCCTCGCCCGCGGCGGCGGCGGCGCCGACGGTGGGGAGACGACGTACTCGAGCCTGCTCAACGACGCCGTGAGCCAGGTCGAACACATCCTCGGCGAGGACTTCGAGCGGCGCGGCTTCGACTCCAAACTCGCCGCGCTCTACGCCCAGGCCCTCGTCGGCATGGTCGCCAACACCGCCCAGTGGTGGCTCGACGTGCGCGAACCGGCCAAGGAGGTCGTCGCCGCCCACCTGGTCAACCTGTGTTGGAACGGCCTGACCCGCCTCGACCCCGAACCCGAACTCGTGACGGCCGACTACGTCGAGCCGACCGCGGTCACCGTGCACCCGAAGAAATCCAAGAAGAGCGAGAAATGACGATCAATCCCTCCACGCCCGTCCTCGTCGGAGTGGGCCAGGTTTCCGAGCGCCTCGACGACCCCGACTACCGCGCACTCTCCGCGGTCGACCTCGGCGCGGCGGCCGCCCGTGCGGCGCTGGCCGATGCCGGCCTGGCGTCGTTGGACCGGCTCGACCTGGTCGTCGGCGTCCGTCAGTTCGAGGTCTCGCACCCGAAAGCGGTGGCGCCCCTCGGCCGCTCGGACAACTACCCGCGTTCGGTCACCGACCGCCTCGACCTGGAACCGGGGCACGCGGTGTACGACGTCGTCGGTGGGGACAGTCCGCAGCGGCTCGTCGCCGAGGCCGGTGCGCGCATCGCGGCCGGCGAGATCGATTCGGCGCTGCTCGTCGGCTCCGAGGCGATGTCCACCGCGCGGCACTTCGCCGATCGCGACGATGCACCCGATCACGTCGAGCATCGCGGCGGGCAGCTCGAGGACCGCGGTTACGAGATCGAGGACATGATCACCGCCTCGCAGGTCCGCTACGGATTGGTCGGGCCGCCGCCGCAGTACGCGCTGCTCGAGCACGCCCGCCGCGGTCGTCTCGGCCTGTCCCGCGAGTCCTACGCCAAGACGATGGGCGAGTTGTTCGCGCCGCTGTCGGAGGTCGCCGCCGACAACCCGCACTCGGCCGCGCCCACGGCGCGCAGCGCCGCCGAACTCATCGAGGTGACCCCCAAGAACCGGATGGTCGCCGATCCGTACCCGCGCTTCCTCGTCGCCCGCGACCAGGTGAACCAGGGCGCCGCGGTGCTCCTGACGTCGGTGGGACGGGCGCGCGAACTGGGCATCGACGAGTCGCGTTGGGTGTTCCTGCACGGCCACGCCAAGGCGCGCGCCCCGCGGATGGTCGAGCGCCCGGACATGGGGGAGTCGCAGACGGCGACCGCCGCGCTGCGCGGGGCGCTCGACTCGGCCGGCGTCGGGGTCGAGGACATCGACTGCTTCGACATCTACAGCTGCTTCCCGGTCGCGGTGTTCGCGGCGTGCGACGCCCTCGACCTCGCCCCCGACGACCCGCGCGGGCTCACCCTCACCGGCGGCCTCCCGTACTTCGGCGGCGCCGGCAACAACTACTCGATGCACGCGATCGCCGAGGCCGTCGACCGCGCGCGCCGCACACCGGGGAGTCGTGCCCTCGTCGCCGCCAACGGCGGGATCATCTCCAAGTACGCGGTCGGCATCTACTCGACCGAGCCGCGCGAGTGGCAGCCCGGCGTCGACCCGCAGCCGCAGCTCGATGCCGTGCCGCTCGTCGAATCGGTCGACGAATACGACGGCGAGGCGGCCGTCGAGACGTTCACGGTCATGCCGTTCGCCGGCACCGAGATGGGAATCCTGGTGTGCCGGAACGACGCCGGTCAGCGCTTCTTCGCCCAGGCCGATCCGGCCGACGAGCAGCTGACCGAACTGCTGGCCACCGGGGAGCCGCTGGGTCGTCGGGTCGCGGTGACCACCTCCGACGGCCGAAACCTGGCCCGCCTGGCCTGACACTTCCGCCGACCGTGCCCAGTATTTCGCCGAGCGTGCCCAGTATTTCGCCGAGCGTGCCCAGATTTTCGCCGAGCGTGCCCCCGGCGAGCCTGGCTGGCACACTTGAACGCGTGAAACGCGCACCTATCGCTGTCCTCGCCCTCCTCCTGCCCCTGGGTCTGCTCGTCGGCTGCTCACGCGACTCGTCGACGTCGGACAAGGGGGGCCGCGTCGAGTTCGGCGTCGAATCGATGCAGTCGACCGACGGCGAGTTCCCGCCGGGAGCGGACAAGGCCAAGCTCGTCGACGAGACCGTGACGACGCTGACCGCGCGGCTGACCAAGGCGGGTCTCAAGGATCCGAAGGTGGAGGCCGGCACGAACGGCGACACGGTCACCGTCAGCACGGCCAGCGGCAGCGGCGACGACATCACCGCGTTGGCCGGCTCCGGTGGCCTGCGCATCCGACCGGTTTTGTTCGACGCCCCCGCCAGTGCGGAGAACGAGGGCCTCGACGTCGAGCTCCGGCAGGCCAACCCGGAGACCCCGCAGGCCGAGATGGCACGTCGCGCACAGATGCTGAAATGCGGCGGCGACGACCCCCTGCTCGGCCGCGACGAGGCGTCGGCGTTGCTGGCGACCTGCTCGGCCGACGACAAGACCGTGTACTCACTGGGCCCGGCGCTTGCCGCCGACCGCGATGTCACCACTGCCGTCCCCGGACAGGTGGACGGCAAGTGGACGGTCAAGGTCGGCCTCGCGCCGCAGGCGCAGGAGCGGGTCTCCCAGTACACCTCGGCGAACAACGGCAAGTCGCTCGCATACGTGCTCGACACCCGCGTCGAGACCGCGGCGAAGGTCGACGGGCCCAGCAACGGGGAGGCCGCGATCAGTGGGAACTCCGGGTTCACCGAGGCCGAGGCGAAGAACCTTGCCACGGTCCTGGTCAGTGGTCCGCTGCTGGTCCGGTTGGTGCCGAAGAGCTGACTCTCGGGCCCGACCTCAGGGGCGCCAAGCCGGGTCGCGGCCGATGAAGCCGATGAGCCGGTCCTGGGCGGACGCCTCGTCGGGGACGGGAACCGCGGGTCCGTACTGACCCGACGAGCGGATCATCTCCTCCGCGGCCGCCATGCCCTCGACCATCGTGGCGCAGGTGTCCTCGTCGAGCCGATCGTCCTGGCCGGTGGCCCGCGCCAGGTCCCAGGTGTGCATGAACACGTCCGATGTGTAGAAGAGGTCGATCGCGCTCCCCAGTGGCATGGTGCCCAGATTCGGGTGGGTGAACTCCTGGTCCGCCGTCGGACCGTCGAGCAACGTCTGAACGTGCTCGGTCTGGTGGCGCCACGCGCCGACGGGGTCGTCGGCGACGCCCGGTCCCGGTGGTAGCTCCACGCCGCCGACCGCGAGGACCTCCGGGAACCAGGTGAGCAGGTGGTCGACGACGTCGCGGGCCGTCCAGTCGGGAACCGGTGCCGGTGCGGACCAGTCGGTCGTGCCGGCGACGCGGTCGCCGAAGGTCGTGGCCACCGAGCGGTGTCGATCGGAGGGATTGGTGGGCAGTGCCATCAGAGCGCGTCCCCGGCCAGCAGGTCGTCGAGCTTGGCATATCCGTCTCTGACCCCGACCTCCATGCCGCTGCGCAACCAGGCGTCGCGGCTGTCCATGCTGTCGACGAGGGATTGCGCGATCAGCCGGGTGCGCCCGTTGCCGAGGTCTTCGACGGTCATCGTCTCCAGCGACACGCCGTCCGGCTCGCCGGTGAAGGTGAACGTCTGCACGATCTTGTCGTCGGTGATCTCGTGGAAGGAACCGTAGAAGGAGTACTCCTCGTCGCCGCGCATGTGCGTGAACGCCCAGCGGCCACCACGACGGGCGTCCCAGTAGTCGATCCGACCGGTCAGATCCTTCGGGCCGCTCCACCGGATATAGAGGTCGGGGTCGAGGTGGGCCTTGATGATCTGCTCCGGGGTCGCGTCGAACTCCCGCGTGATCGTGATGAGGGGGAGGGTCGGGTGGGCCTCGATGGTGGCCTCCGGGTGGGTGGTCGTGCTCATGATGCTGCTCCTCGGTCGGGTTTGTCGTCGGTTTCCTGCATCGCGGCGAGCACGGCGTCGAGGCGCTGGTAACGCTCCTCGGCCTGCCGGCGGTACCGCTCGATCCACGCGGTCATCAGGTCGAACACCTCCGCTTCCAGATGGACCGGCCGGGTTTGCGCCTGGCGCCCGCGCGTGACGAGGCCGGCGTCGCCGAGCACTTTGAGGTGCTTGGAGATCGCCTGCACGCTCACGTCGTACGGTTGCGCGAGTTCGCTCACCGTCGCGTCGCCCTCGGTCAGCCGGGCGACGATGTCGCGCCGCGTCGGGTCGGCGAGGGCCGAGAACACCAGAGACAGTCGGTCGGTCATTAGCCATCCTTTTCAACCGGGTGGTTGAATAACTGTCTCACCGCGATCCCGAGTTGTCAACCGTTTGGTTGAATAACCTCGCCGAGCGGACTGTTGATTCCGCCGAGTGGACCCTCGATCACGCCGAGTGGGCGATCAGCGGACCAGGCTGTACTGCAGGATCGCGACGTCGATCCACTTGTCGAACTTGAATCCCACGCGCCGTAGGACGCCGGCCTCGACGAATCCGTGTCGACGATGAAGTGTCAACGAGCCCTCGCCGGGCAGTGCGATGAGTGCGAGGATCTCGCGAACGTCCGTGTCACGGGCCGCGGCCAGCATTGCTGAGACCAACGCACTTCCGACGCCGCGTCGTTCCAACCCCGGCGCGACGTAGACCGTGTGCTCGCAGGTGTGCGCATAGGCGGCACGATCGCGGAACGGACTGAGGTACGAAAATCCGAGGACCCGATCGTCGTGGTCGACGGCCACGAGGAAGGGGCGGCCCGCGCTCCGCACTGCTTCGAGCTTGGACCTCCAGCCGTCCGCCGAGCGGGCCTCGGTGTCGAATGTCGCGACCGAGGTCGTGACATAGTGCGCATAGATGTCGGCGACGGTCGGGCAGTCGGTAGGGGATGCCGTGCGGATGCTCATCGGGTGGTCGGTCATGGGACTACGGTTGCACACCCCGACATCGCCCACTCGGCGGGATTCGCCGCCCACTCGGCGGGATTCGCCGCCCACTCGGCGGGATTCGCCGCCCACTCGGCGGGATTCGCCGCCCACTCGGCGGAATTGGGGAGTCCACTCGGCGTGGATAGACTCGACCGAGTGTCGTCGAACCCGATCCGAACCCCTGCGACCGCGGGAGCGATGCGCGGATTGGCCGGCGCGGTCTGCGCCGACGAGGCCTTCGCGGGGCTGACCAAGCACCTCCACGACCCTGAACTGGCGATCGCCGCGCCCGACGCCGCCCGACCGTTCGCGGTCGCCGCGCTGGCGCAGGCCGACGACCGTCCGCTCCTGGTCGTCTCGGCCAACGGGCGCGAGGCCGAGGACCTCGTCACCGAACTGGGCGAGCTCCTCGACGACCCGGACTCGGTGGCGCTGTTCCCGTCGTGGGAGACGCTGCCGCACGAGAAGCTCTCGCCCAGCGCGGACACCGTCGGCCAGCGACTGGAGGTGCTCCATCGGCTCGCCGATCCCGGCGACCGCCCGCTGAAGGTCGTGGTCACGACCGTCCGCTCCGTGGTCCAGCCGATGGCGCCGGGACTGGGGAAGCTGCGCGCCATCACCCTGCGCGAGGGCGACGAGACCGACTTCGACGGGCTGATCGCGAGCCTGGTCGAGATGGCCTACGAGCGCGTCGACCTGGTCGGGCGGCGCGGCGAATTCGCCGTGCGCGGCGGCATCCTCGACATCTTCCCGACGACCGCCGATCACGGCGCCCGCGTCGAGTTCTTCGGCGACGAGATCACCGACGTGCGCGCCTTCTCCGTCGCCGACCAGCGCACCCATCCCGAAATCGACCCCGGGCCGGTCCGCATCCACGCCTGCCGCGAACTGCTGCTCACCGACGGCGTCCGCAACCGTGCCATGGCCCTGCTCGACGACCAGGGCGAGGGCAGCGACCTGACGTCGATGCTCGCCAAACTCTCCGAGGGCATCCCGGTCGAGGGGATGGAGGCGCTCATCCCACTGCTCGTCGCCGGTGAGATGGAACTGCTGACCGAGGCGATCCCGCCGCAAACCCTGGTGCTGCTGCTCGACCCGGAGAAGATCCGCACCCGCGCCGCCGACCTCGCCGCGACCGGCAAGGAGTTCCTCGATGCCGCGTGGACCGCCGCCGGCATGGGCGGCGACGCACCCCTGGCCACCGAGTTCGCCGCCAGCGCCTACCGCGGCATCGACGAGGTCAAAGACGCCACCACCGCCTCGGGCCGCCGCTGGTGGACCCTCAGCCCACTGAGCACCGGCGCCGACGACGAGGTCGTCCTCGACGTCACCGCCGGCCCCGCTCCGCGCGGGCACGAGGACGAGATCGCCGCGACCTTCGCGCAGTTGCGCGCCCACGTCGGTGCCGGTGGTCGTGCGGCGATCGTCGTTGCGGGCAAGGGCACCGCGGCGCGCGTGGCCGAGCGGCTCGGCGAGGCCGAGGTCCCGGCGACGACGGCCGACGACGGGCGTGCGCCCGTCCCGGACGCGGTGACGATCTACCACGGCACCCTGCGGCACGGGATCGTCTGTCCGACGAGCAACGTCGTCGTCGTGACCGAGGCCGACCTGTCGGGCACCCGGGTGGCCGGTACCCGCGACGGCCGCAAACTCGGCGCCAAGCGCCGCAACCAGGTCGACCCGCTGGCGCTCACCGCCGGCGACCTGGTCGTCCACGACCAGCACGGCATCGGAAAATTCGTCGAGATGATCGAGCGCACCGTGTCCGGCGCCCGCCGCGAATACCTCGTCATCGAATACGCGCCGAGCAAGCGCGGGCACCCCGGCGACCGCCTCTACGTGCCGATGGACTCCCTCGACCAGCTCTCCCGCTACGTCGGCGGCGAGGCGCCGTCCCTGTCGAAGCTGGGCGGGTCGGACTGGCAGAACACCAAGCGCAAGGCACGCAAAGCGGTGCGCGAGATCGCCGGCGAACTCGTCCAGCTGTACGCCGCCCGCAACGCGGCGCCCGGTCACGCCTTCGCCCCCGACACCCCGTGGCAGCGCGAGATGGAGGACGCCTTCGACTTCACCGAGACGCAGGATCAATTGACCGTCATCGCCGAGGTGAAGGCCGACATGGAGCGGCCGGTGCCGATGGACCGAGTCATCGTCGGCGACGTCGGCTACGGCAAGACCGAGATCGCGGTGCGCGCGGCGTTCAAGGCCGTGCAGGACGGCAAGCAGGTCGCGGTGCTCGTCCCGACGACCATCCTCGCCCAGCAGCACCTGCAGACCTTCACCGAGCGCATGGCCGACTTCCCGGTCACCATCCGCGGGCTGAGCCGCTTCACCGACGCGGCGCAGGCGCGCGAGACGCTCGAGCAGATGGCCGACGGCAAGGTCGACATCGTCATCGGCACCCACCGGTTGCTGCAGACCGGGGTGCGCTGGAAGGACCTCGGCCTGGTCATCGTCGACGAGGAGCAGCGCTTCGGCGTCGAGCACAAGGAACACATCAAGTCCCTGCGCACCCACGTCGACGTCCTGACGATGTCGGCCACCCCCATCCCGCGCACCCTGGAGATGTCGATGGCCGGCATCCGCGAGATGTCGACGATCCTCACCCCGCCCGAGGAGCGCCACCCCGTCCTGACCTACGTCGGCGCCTACTCGACCAAGCAGGTCGCCGCCGCCATCCGCCGCGAACTGCTGCGCGACGGTCAGGTCTTCTACGTGCACAACCGGGTGTCCTCGATCGACAAGACCGCCCGCGAGCTCGCCGAGCTGGTCCCCGAGGCGCGGATCGCCGTCGCCCACGGTCAGATGAACGAGGACCAGCTCGAGGCGACCGTCACCTCGTTCTGGAACCGCGAGTTCGACATCCTCGTGTGCACGACGATCATCGAGACCGGACTGGACATCGCCAACGCGAACACCCTGATCGTCGACCGGGCCGAACACTTCGGACTGTCGCAGCTGCACCAGCTGCGCGGCCGGGTCGGCCGAAGCCGCGAGCGCGGCTACGCCTACCTCTTCTACAGTCCTGACCGTCCGCTCACCGAGACCGCCTACGACCGGCTCGCCACCATCGCGCAGAACAACGAACTCGGCGCGGGCATGGCCGTCGCGCTCAAGGACCTCGAGCTGCGCGGTGCGGGCAACGTGCTGGGCGCCGAGCAGTCCGGCCACGTCGCCGGCGTCGGGTTCGACCTCTACGTGCGGCTCGTCGGAGAGGCCGTGCAGGCCTATCGCGCCGCCGCCGACGGCCGGCCCGTCGCCGCCGAGGAGCCCAAGGAGGTGCGCATCGACCTGCCGGTGGACGCGCACATCCCGGTCGACTACGTCGACGCCGATCGCCTGCGCCTGGAGGCGTACCGCAAGCTCGCCGCCGCGGGCAGCGACGACGAGGTGGCCGGCGTGCTGACCGAGCTGACCGACCGGTACGGGCCGCCGCCGGTGGAGACCGAGCGCCTCGCGGCGATCGCCCGGCTGCGGTTGTGCGCCCGCGATCTGGGCGTCACCGAGGTCGCGCTCGCCGGGTCCCAGATCCGGATCTCGCCGCTGCCCCTGCCGGACAGCCTGCAGGTGCGCCTCAAGCGCCTCTACAAGGCGGCCGTGTACCGCCCGACCACGCACACCGTGTCCGTGCCGATCCCGAAGTCCGGCGGCATGGGGTCGGCGCCGCTGCGCGACGAAGAGCTCATCGACTACCTCGTGAAGCTGCTGGCCGAGCTGACCCCGGTGGCGCCGTCGCCGAGCCCAAACGGGTGAGATTGGGCGGGGGAGCGCGCATTCGCCCGCCCGGTGGTGTGAAATACCAGTAGTCGAGAAATGGGGAGAGATGACCGTCGTCCTGTTGGATCCGCAGAGCCCGGACCTGCTGCCGCTCGCCGCCGCGCGGCTGGTGAACGGCCCGGTGCTGGTCACCGAGGACGTCGCCGCATCGGTGCTGTGGGCGCTCCCGCACGCCGAGGTGGCCGCCACCGACGACGGTGACCCGATGACGGTGCTGATCAGCACCGACCGCACCCATCCGCTCGTCGTCGCGCGCGAGCAGCGCGGCGAGGTCGTGCTCGCACCACCGGCCGAGCCCGCACCGCGCTCGGGCACCAAACTGCTCGACGCCGTGGCCCTGATGGACCGCCTGCGCACCACCGGCCCGTGGGAGAGCCGCCAGACGCACGAGTCGTTGCGCCGCTTCGTCCTCGAAGAGGTCTACGAGCTGCTCGACGCCATCGACGTCGGCACCACCCAGGACGTGCGCGACGAGCTGGGCGACCTGCTGCTGCAGGTGCTGTTCCACGCGCGGGTGGCCGCCGACGACCCCGACGAGCCCTTCGACATCGACGACGTGGCACAGGCCTTCATCGACAAGGTCACCCGCCGCACCCCCGGCGTCCTGTCCGGCGAGCACAGCGACCTGCAGCGCCAGATCGACGACTGGGAGGCCGCCAAGGCCGCCGAGCGCGACCAGGGCTCGATCCTCGACGGCATCGTCACCACCGCCCCCGCACTCGCGTTGACGCAGAAGGTGCTCGAGCGGATCGCCGCGGCCGGCTACCCCCGCTCGCAGGTCGACCCCGCACTGTTGGACGTGAGCGTCGAGATGGGCTCGGACTCGGTGGAGGACGCCACCCGCCAGCGGGCCCTGGACCTCATGGACATGGTCCGTGAGGCCGAGTCGCGGGCGCGCCAGGACGGCGTCGAGCTCGCCGAGCCGGCGCAGTGGCTCTACTACCTGGGTGCTGCGTCGGTGGACGTGCCGGCCGCGCCGGAACCAGTCGCCCCCGCACCCGCCCCCGACCCGGCATTCCCGACGCCGACCGCGCAACCGGTGCCGACCGCGCAACCGGCGCAGCAGCCGGCCTTCCAGCCGGTGTCGGAGCCGACGACCGACCCGCAGCGGTACACGATCGAACGGGTCGAGCAGCAGCCCGCCGTCGAGCCGCCGGAGCCGGCCGCGTTCTACCCGCCCGAACCGCAGTACGTCGCCCCGGAGTCGGGGTCGCGCTTCGTGGAGAGCGACGGCAAGGTCGATCCGGACCCGGTCATCACGCAGTTCCCCACGGTGATTCAGGCGAATCCGGTCGCGCCGGTCGTCGCCTCCTCGTCGGACGCCGCGTCGACGCAGGGTGGCGACAAGCGCACGGCCAAGGGTGACGAGCCGTGGACGATCCGCGTCTCCGACGAGCCCGAGGTCACCACCACCGTGCCGCGCCCGGACAACGCCGAGTCGCTGGTTGCGCGACCGGTGCGCCGACCCGCGCCCGACGAGCCGTCGGGCCGGATCATCTTCACCACCGAGGGCTGAGGGCGGCTAGGAGAACAGCCCCTGGCCCCACCACTGCCCGTCGTGCAGGCCGGGCGGGCAGGCGAAAAGCGCCGAGCCGTTGGGGATCAGGTATTCGGTGAGCGCGTCGTCGCGCATCAGTTTCGTCTGCATCGGCACGAACTGTTTGCCCGGGTCGCGGCAGAAGGCGATGAAGAATAGCCCGGCGTCCAGGTGGCCGAAGCCGTCCGAGCCGTCGGTGAAGTTGTAGCCGCGCCGCAGCAGTTGCACGCCGTTGTTGAAGTTCGGGTGGGCCAGCCGCACGTGGGAGTCGACGGCGATCATCGGCGACCCGTTGGCGGTGATGTCGAAGTTCGGATCGTCGAACTCGGCCTCTTGGCCCAGCGGTGCGCCGGAGCCCTTCTCGCGGCCGATGATCTGTTCCTGTTCGAGCAGGTTGGCGCGGTCCCACGGCTCGATGTCCATCCGGATCCGGCGCGTCACCAGATAGGTGCCGCCGGACATCCAGGACGCGGCACCGGGGTTGTCCTTGCCGTCGACCCACACCCAGTCGTCCAGCAGCGAGGTGTCCTCGGCGCGCAGGTTCGCCGTGCCGTCCTTGAAGCCGAACAGGTTCCGCGGGGTGTCCTGCGACCTCGTCGTCGAGGATGTTCGTCCGAAGCCCAGCTGGGACCAGCGGACCGCGACCACGCCGAACCCGAGACGAGCCAGGTTGCGGATCGCGTGCACGGCGACCTGTGGGTCGTCGGCGCAGGCCTGGATGCAGATGTCGCCGTAGGAGCGCTTCGAGTCGATCCGCTCACCGGGGAAGGCCGGCAGTTCGACCAGGGCCGCGGGTCGCCGCGACGCGAGGCCGAAGCGGTCCTTGGCCGTCGGGTTCGACGGCGTCGGCCCGAACAGGCCCGGCCCGAACCCGATGGTCAGTGTGAGGTTCGACGGGGGCAGTCCCAGCGCCTCGCCGGTGTCGGCGGGCGGCGTGTAGGGGCCCAGCCCGACGGCGCCGTCGGGGGTGGTTTCCTCGCCGCGCGTCATCCGCTCGGCCGCCGCGGTCCATGTCTTGAGCAGCTCGATGAGGGCTTTGCGGTCGTCGGTCACGACGTCGAAGGCGACGAAGTGCAGGCGGTCCTGCGCCTCGGTGACGATGCCCGCCTGGCGGTCGCCGCGGAACGGAACGCTGCCCTCGTGCGGCGCCGACGGCGCGGTGGATCGGCCCACCGCGCCGCCGGCCACGGCCGCGCCCCCGACGACC
>NZ_JASGER010000116.1:0-16942 GCF_047606305.1 Gordonia sp. (in: high G+C Gram-positive bacteria)
CGCCGGCCGTGGCGCCCTCAACGCCGCGATGGCGCCGTGGCGCGGTCCCGAGGCCGCGGCGGCGGCGCAGGATGCCTCGCTGCTCAAACTCGCCGACGACATCGCGGCGACCGCCGGCGGACTGCGCGGCGCGGCGCAGAAGCTCGGCCAGGTGATCGGCGTCGTCGGCCTCGGTGTCGAGAACCCGCAGACCCGCGCCGAGTTCACGCGTCGTCTCGCCCCGGTCTTCGACTCCGCGCCGCAGTGGGACGCCGCCGCGATGGACGCGACCCTGCGCCGCTCGCTCGGCGACCGCCACGACCTGATCGAGACGATCGAGGGGCCCGTCGCGGCGGCGTCGATCGGTCAGGTCTACCGGGGCACGCTGTGTGACGGCCGCGACGTCGCGGTGAAGGTGAAGTATCCCGACATCGACCGCATGGTCCGCGCCGACCTCAAGAACCTGCGCATGCTCACCCGGACCTTCGCCAAGCACCTGCCGGCGGCCAACGCGGCGACGATCGTCGACGAGGTCATCCGCCAGATCAGCGGCGAACTCGACTTCGCCGGCGAGGCCGCCGACCAGCACGACTACGCCTGCCGGTTCGCCGACCATCCGGCGTTCGCCGTCCCCGACGTCGTCGCCGAGCTCTGCACCGACGAGGTCCTGGTCTCCGAGTGGCTGCCCGGCGTCGGGTTCGACGAGGCGTCGACCCTCCCACAGGAGCAGCGGGACCGTATCGGCGAGATCGTGTACCGCTTCTACTGCGGCGAGATGTATCGAACCGGGCGGTTCGTCGCCGACCCGCACCCCGGCAACATCCTCGTGCTGCCCGACGGTCGCGTCGGGTTCGTCGACTACGGGCTGTGCATCGAGCTGACCATGGCCCAACTGGCCGTCGAGCGCATCATCTTCAGCGCCCTGCTGCGCGGCAACCTCGACGGCGCCTACCGGTTGGCCGAGCAGAGCGGCTTCATCGTCGACGGCGAGCTGGTCACCGCCGAGACCTTCGGCTCCTACATCGACGACGTCGTCGGCTGGCACCTGCACGACGGCGTGCACCGGATCGACGCCGACGTCGCCGCGCGCTCGGCGGCCTCCGCGCTGATGATGCGGGGCGAGCACGCCGAGGCGATGTCGGGTCAGGCGCTGGTGCAGGGCCATGCCTTCGGCCGTCGCAACGAGCTGGCCACGTGCGGGCTGCTCGGGCGGTTGGAGGCGGCCGGACCGTGGTCGGCGATCGCCCGCGAGACCCTCACCATGACCGGACCGGCCACCGAACTGGGGGAGCGCATCGCCCGATGGAGTGCCGACCGCGCGCGCTGATCAGTGCAGTTCGAGGACGACCGGCGCGTGGTCGCTGGCGCCCGGCGCCTTGCGCGCGGCCTTGTCGATGCTCGCGCCGAAGACGCGGTCGCCCAGCGCCGGCGAGCACAGCAGGAAGTCGATCCGCATGCCCTGGTTCCGCGGGAAGCGCAGCTGCTGGTAGTCCCAGAAGGTGAAGGTCTTCTTCTCGTCGAGGAAGGGGCGGGCCGCATCGGCATACCCGGCGTCGGCGAAGGCTGCGAAGGCCGCGCGCTCCTCCTCGGTCACGTGGGTCTTGCCGACGAACTCGGCGGCGTCCCACACGTCGTCGTCGGTGGGGGCGACGTTCCAATCGCCGGCCAGTGCGATCTGCGCCGCCGGGTCGTGGGCCAGCCAGAGGGCGGCCCGGTCCCGCAGCGCCGCGAGCCACTCGAGCTTGTAGGCGAAGTGCGGATCCCCCGGAGCCCGACCGTTGGGGACGTACAGGCTCCAGACCCGCACGCCGTCGCACACCGCCGAGAGGGCGCGGGCCTCGAGTTCCCCGTCGAAGGCGGGCTGCCCCTCGAAGCCGTACTCCACCTCGTCGAGGCCCACCCGGGAGGCGATGGCGACACCGTTGTAGCCGCCGGATCCGGTGAAGGCGACGTCGTAGCCGGCGGCCAGGAAGCTCATCACCGGGAAGCCGTCATCGGTGCACTTGGTCTCCTGCATCGCGAGGACGTCGATGCCCGAGTCGTGCGCCCAGGCGACGATCGACTCCGACCGCGCGCGGATCGAGTTCACATTCCACGAGGCGATCCGCACGGTGCCGCTCACTCGACGGTGACGACGTCGACGCCCGCCGCGCGCCACGCGGCCCGGGTCTGCGCGACCTCGCGCTCGGGGGCCAGCAGCAGGACGCCGAACTGCCGTGCGGGGCCGTACTCGCCCGCGTAGAAGCCGATCGACCCGGCGAACCACTCAAGATCGTCGGCGTCCTTCTCCAGCAGCGCCGCCGGGTGGGTGACCTCGGTGAGGTACCCGCGCTTGGCCGCCGGCAGATCGGTCATGCAGTCGTCGAAGGCGTCCTTGTTGGACCCGAAGTGCTTCGGGAAGTCCCACGCCGTGGCCACCGCCCGGTAGAAGGCCGGCAGCGTGCGGGCCTCGCGGGCGTCGAGACGACGGGTCAGCACGCCGTCCAGGTCGGTGGCCGGCACGGTGGTGCGCGCGTCCACGACCTTCAGCGCGACCGCCGGCCCGCCGTCGGCGGTCGCGGCGAGGAACTCGTCCAGGCTGACGGGTGCGGTGCTCATCGGTGCGCTCCTGGTCCGCGGATCTGGTGGAAGGTCCGATAGTGGTCGAGGGTGTACCAGGCCGACCCGTCGGCACCGGTGATGATCCGCTCCGCGTCGCGCCCCCGGCCCGGTCTCTTCGGGTTCACATCCCACTCCTGGTAGCGCGCGCGTGCCCCGGTCGAGTCGGTCTTGGGCAGCTGCCCCTCGTTGTTGCGGAAGGTGCGACCACCGCTGGTGCCGGGGGCGTTCGCCGCCTCCGGCCACTGCCCGGCGTCGACGAGCGACAGGGTGCGCAGCACGCGGGCAGGAGCGTTGCCGGTCTCACGGCCGCCGCGCTCGTACTGCTGGTGGTCGTGTTGGACCGCAGCGGGGCCGCCGCGCTCGTCGGCGCTCGGCGCGCTCGAGTGCGAGCCGAATCCGCCGAGGACCCAGACGAGTCCGACGACGAGGATGGTGGCCGCGACGCCGACGGTGAACCAGGTGGCGGCGGCTTTGTTGGAGGACATCCCGCTCAGATTAGCCGTCAGCGCCCGAGGTCGCGATAAGTCACCCGGTGGTGCAGCGCGAATCCGTCGGCCCGCAGCCGCGCGCCGCGCCGCAGGTCGTCGGCGGGCACGGTGACGATGTCGGATTCGGTGCCGTCGGGCCCGACGCGGACCAGCCGGTGGTACTCGCCGCCGACGGGTGCACCGGCCGTCGCCCCGGACACCAGGCGCTCGGGGAGTTCGACGAGCGCCGGCAGGTCGTGCTCGCCGTACCAGCGGCGCAGCGCGTCCACGGCGGCCGAGTCCAGCCGCGCGCCCATGGTGGCGGGCACCGCCGAGGCGTCGGGGATGCCGGCGCGGGCGCGCCAACCCGCCACGTCCGCAGTGACCGGGGCGTCGATCGCCCGCAGCGCCACGTCGCGGATCTCCCGGTTGCGCACCGCGCGGTAGGGCAGCAGTCGGACGGAGGTGATGAGTTCACGGGGCAGGCGGACGTGATCGTCGGAGGCGACCGCCGACGGTGTGACGCGGGTGAGGACGAGCGGGTCACCGGCGTCGACGACGATCCCAGTCACGTCGGACAGGGTGGCGTCACCGGCCCCGCGCCAGTCGCCGGGCGCACCGGGCGCCAGCCGGTACCGCACGACCACCCGGTCACCGACGAACATCGCGGTGCTCAGTCGTCGTGGCCGAACGGATCGTCGCCCTCGCCCGGCATCCAGGTCTGGCCGGGGGTGCCCCAGCCCTCCTTCTTCACGGCCTTCTTCGCGGCGCGGGCATTGCGGCCGACCAGGACGTCCACATACAGGAAGCCGTCCAGGTGCCCGGTCTCGTGCTGCAGCATGCGGGCGAAGAAGCCGCGGCCCTCGATGTCCACCGGGTCGCCGTTGCGGTCGACCCCCGTGACGCGCGCCCAGTCGGCGCGACCGGTGGGGAACTGGTACCCGGGCACCGAGAGGCAGCCCTCGTCGTCGTCCTCCGGGTCGGGCATCGTCTCGGGGATCTCCGAGGTCTCCAGCACCGGGTTGATGACCTCGCCGCGGCGGCGCTTGGCCGCCCGCGACTCCCCGTCGGGGCAGTCGTAGACGAACATGCGCTTGCCGACGCCCACCTGGTTCGCGGCCAATCCGACGCCGTTGGCGGCATCCATCGTCGCGTACATGTCGTCGAGCAGGGCCACGTCCTGGGCGCTGGGTTTGCCGTGCGCGTCGAGCTCGACCGGGGCGGTCGGCTCGTGCAGGACGGGCTCGCCGATGATGCAAATCGGGAGAATCGCCATGGGGGACAGTGTTTCACACGGGTGTGCGCGTCCTCGGCGCGTCACGACGCGGTGCGGCCCCCGCCCCGTGGTTAGATAACTACCGAGTCACACCGGCGTGGGCATACGTGAATGTTTAAGGGAGCGTGATGGACGGGGCCACTGCGCGAAATCAGCAGAGCCACAAGGCGGGGGACGACCCCACTCTCGACCCGAACGAGGTCGGGGCCGACGGCCTGTCGCGCCGCGAGCACGAAATCCTCTCCTTCGAGCGGCAGTGGTGGAAGTACGCCGGCGCCAAGGAAGACGCGATCAAAGAGCTGTTCGGGCTGTCGGCCACCCGCTACTACCAGGTGTTGAACGCCCTGGTGGACCGCCCCGAGGCCCTCGCCGCCGACCCGATGCTGGTCAAGCGGCTGCGCCGCTTGCGCGCCTCGCGCCAGAAGGCCCGCGCCGCGCGCCGCCTGGGCTTCGACCTGACTCAGTAGCGGAGCCCCTGCGCCCGGTATCGCTGAGATAGAGTTGGGCCTGATGACTAGCGAACGCGAATCCAATCGACTGCCGTTGCGGGCGGGCGCCATGTTGCTGCTGGCCGTGGCCGTCGTCTTCTTCGGACTCGGCACCCACCGACTGCTGAGCAGCGGCGGCGACGACGACACCACCCCCACCGGTCCCGCGCCGACCTCGCAGGCACCGGCCCAGCCGGGCCAGGCCCAGCCGCCTGCCTCGACCGCGCCGCCGGCCCCCAAGCCGCAGCCGCAGGCGAAGGGCGTGAAGGTCTGCGTGATCAACGCGGGCGAGGTCAAGGGTCTGGCGACCACGGTGACCGACCAGCTCAAGGCCAAGGGTTACAAGACCGATGAGCCGGGCAACCTGTCGTCGAGTTCGATGACCGAGAACACCATCTTCTTCCGCTCCGGCGACGAGGCCGCCGCCAAGGAGCTGGCCACCGCACTGGGCGGCGGGTACAGCGTCGAGGCGCGCCCGGCCAGTGCGACGAAACTTCCCGAGTGCGCCGGCGGTGTGCTCGTGATCGCCGTCAACCAGTGAGAGGATCTGCCATGTTCCCGTCGAAGACCACCGTTCTCCTCGCCGGTGCCGCGACCGTCGGCCTGGCCCTGGCCGGGTGCAGCAACGGGGAGGAGCCGTCGACCGTGCCCGGCACCAATCCGCCGGTCGTCACCGGCGACCAGGGTGCGCCCGGCGGTGTCGTCGAGGAACAGCCCGAGGGGCATGGCGAGAGTGGCGGCGACCAGGCCGTCGCGAAGCTGCGCGACGCCAAGGGCGAGGAGATCGGCACCGCGACCTTCACCAAGGACGGCAAGGGTGTGAAGGTGCTCGTCACGGTCAAGCAGGGCCTGGAGCCGGGCTTCCACGGCATGCACATCCACGCCAACGGCGTCTGCGACGCATCCGGTGCCGAGCCGTTCAGCAGCGCCGGCGGCCACCTGCAGGTCGGCGGCCACACCGGTCACCCCTCCAGCGGCGACCTGGTGTCGATCTACATCGACGACAAGGGCGCCGGCTCGACGTCGACGTCGACGCAGGCCGTCAGCCTCGATGAGATCACCGGCAAGTCGATCATCATCCACGCCGGTGCGGACAACTTCGCCAACATCCCGGACCGCTACAGCGCGGCGGGCAAGCCCGGCCCGGACGAGAAGACGATGTCCACCGGTGACGCGGGCGCGCGCGCGGCCTGCGGCGTCATCAAGGACTAGCCCCGCCGCATGGGGGATCCGTTCGCCGCATCGTCGGCGCCGCGGCGCGAGCCGCTGACCTATCCCGGGCAGTGGCCCGACCACTCGGCGGTCATCGCGGCCGACACGATGTGGGAGATCAACGACCGCGACGGCTTCGCGCTCGCATGGGAGGCGTCGGCGCCGGTGCGCCTGGGGGTGTGCCGGGTGCGCGACCTGCGGGCCGTCGACCGTCCCGACGGCGCCGCCCTGCAGCTGGGCCGCTTGGCCGAGAACCTGCACTACGCGACCGTCGACAGCCGGACCCCGGTGCTGGCCATCGGGTCGAACGCCTCGCCCGCGCAGCTGCGGTTCAAGTTCGCCTCCCGCCCCGAGGCGCTGTTCATCCCGCAGGTGCGGGCCCGCGTCACCGGCGCCCGCGTGGGCTACATGCCGACGTTGACGCACTTCGGTTACGTCGCCGCCACGATCTTCCCGGTCGCCGACGCGCAGACGACGCTGGCCGTGCAGCTCCTCGACGACGCCCAGCTCGACGAGTTGGACCGCTCCGAGACCGGCTACCGACGCGTCTGGCTCGATGCGTCCCACGGGGTGTCGGTGCAGTTGGAGACCGGTGAACGATTGCCCGGCGTCTACGCGTACGTCGCTCCCGGCGGGGTGCTCACCGATGCCGACGGCGAGCCGATCCCGATGGTCGTGCCCGGCGACGAGCAGCAGGCCCCGGGCGCGCTGGACCAGGTGCAGCTGCACGAGGTGCTCGCCGGCGACCCCGACCTGCTGACCCGGGTCCGCGACAACGCCTTCTTCGAGCTGGCCGACGAGATGGGCCGGCCGACCGCACACCGCTACGGCGGCCTGGAGCGCCCCGTGGACATCGCCGAGGCGGGGAAGGCCGGACCCGACGACACGATGCTCGTCTGGGGCGACGGCAGCCCGGACGGGTTGCGCCGCGGCGGCAAGTCCGTCATCCGGCTGGCGCCCGCCGACGTCGAGAAGCTCGGCAACCCGAAGGTCGTGGTGCTGCGCTCGGCGGCCCTGTATGCCCAGCACGGGGCCGCGACGCCGTCCGCACTGGCGGCCGTCTACCCCCGCGACCCCGACGCGCCCGCCGAACCCGAGCCCGGCAGCGCCCAGATCGACCAGGTGCTGCGCATCGCCTGCGGGATCGAGCGCGGCGACGCCGTGGCCATCCGCCCGGCGCGCGTCCGACGCGTGCGGTCGATGGACTGGCTGCTCGGCAAACCCACCTACCTCACCATGCGCGTGACCCTGGCCGACACGGCCACCGCGGAGCGCGACGTGGTGCTGATGTCGCGACTGGCGATCGACGTGCTGGGCATCGAGAGCGGCGACTACGTGGTCCTGGAGGGCAACCCGGGACCGTCCGGCGACGTCCCGTCGGTCGTGCTGAAGGTTTTCGAGGTGCCCTCGGAGGTCGAGGACATGCGCCGCAAGATCACCGGTGGGTCGTGGGGCGCACGATTCCCGGCGGCGAACGAGACGCTGGGCGTCGGCCACGAACTGCCGCTGGCGTTCATCGACGCCGAGCTGCGCACCCGCCTCGGCGTCACCGGGCAGACCCTGCCCACGGTGCGCGCGCGGCCCGGGCGGCTGCACCGGTTCTACGTGGAGCTGCGCGAGATCCTCCTGGTGCTCGCCGTCGCCCTGCTCGGTGTTGTCACCGTCGTCAACGACGCGGCCATCCAGATCGGCCTGATCGTGCTGCTGGTGGTGCTCTCGATGGTGCTGGTCTTCGGGCGGATGCGCCGCCGACTCTCACACCGCACCCAATGGCGCGGCCGGGTGGACCCGAGCCGCTAGACCCGTCTGCTAGTCGTCGTCGCGGGTGGCGACCTCGGTCGGCGTGCGCGTGAGCCCGCTGTCGGCACGCTGCTCCCGGTAGGCCAACTGGCCGATGCGCTGGGCGACCACGGGTGCGGTGATCATCGCGAACAGGCCGGCCAGCACCAGCATCCCGACGTCGACGTTCTCGCCCAGGCGGACCCCGACGCCGCTCAACACGAGGAGCAGGCCGAAGGTCTGCGGCTTGGTCGCGGCGTGCATGCGCGAGAGGGTGTCGCGGAAGCGGAGCAGCCCGATCGACGCGGTGAGCGCGACGAGGGAGCCGCCCAGGACCAGGGCGGTGCTGATGATCTCGGCCGTGCTCATTGGTCGTCCCGGACACGGTAGCGGGCGACGGCGATCGACCCGATGAAGTTGACCAGCGCGATCGCCACGATGGCCGAGACGACCGTCGAATCGCCGCTGGTGCCCGCCCACAGGGCCAGCCCGCACATGGTCAGCGCGATTGTCATGTCCAGCGCGACGAGCCGGTCGAGCGTCGTCGGCCCGCCGAGCACGCGGAAGGCGGCCAGGCAGGAGGCGGCCAGGAGCATGCCCGCCGCGACCAGCCAGAGGATGTCGATGGTGCTCATCGGGGCTCCCTTCCGTCGACCTCGCGCTGGGCCAGGACGCGTTGGTGGTATTCGTCGTCGATGCCGTGGTAGGGGCTCGGATGCCATTCGCTGTCCCGCTCGAAGGCGTGGATGAAGGCGCGCTCGATGAAGGCGATCTGCTTGTCGAACCGCTCCACCCGCTTGGGGGAGGAGAGGTCGAAGACGTGGATGTACAGCAGGCGCCGGCGGTGGTCGATCTCGACGACGAGCGTGCCGGGCACCAGGTTGATGTAGTTGATGGCCAGCGTCAGCACCATGTCGGACTTGATCGCGACGCGCCGGCGCACCACGGCGCCCAGCGGGGGACGGGCGGGTCGGACGGCCGCCCACGCGACCTGCATCGAGGACAGGAAGAAGTCGCCGATCAGGCGCACCAGCAGGATCGCGATGGACACCGGGTGCAGGCGGCCCTCGACCGGCACGCGGGGCAGCGGCAGGACCAGCATGATGGCGAGCGCCACCGCGAAGCCGCCGATGACGTTGGCCCACGAGATCCGACCCCACAGCAGGACCCAGACGAAGGTGAGCCACGAGGCGGTCCACAGCCGGACGCCGACCTCGCGCAGGTCGCCGCCGATCCAGTGCGGCACCCGGACGTGCTCGGCGAGCCAGACGAACACGGTGCCGAACACCCAGAACACGCCCAACAGCGTCAGCCGCCAGGCGTTGATCAGCGCCGCCCTCATCCGCCACCCCCGGCGGTGTGCTCGGGGTGTGCGACGCCGATGTCGGTGACGGCGTGGACGTAGATCCTCGGGTCGACGACGTCGGCCGCGGCCCGGTCGGCGTAGTTCATGATCGGCCCGGCCCAGATGGTCATGGCCAGCCCGACGAGGACCATCGCGACCGTCGGGATCACCATGCCCGGCGGCATCGAGCCCACGTCGTCACGGTCGGAGTAGGCGATGTCGGTGCTCTCGTCCATCAGGGCCGACGGGCGTTCGTCGGACAGGTCGCCCTCGGGGGCGTCGGCCCGCGCCCGCCAGAAGGCCTTGGTCCAGATGCGGGCCACGACGTAGAGGGTGAGCAGGCTGGTGACCAGGCCGCCGATCACCAGCGTCCAGGCGAGCACGGACCCGTCGACGGCGCCGGCCTGCAGCAGCGCCACCTTCCCGATGAACCCGGAGAACGGCGGGATGCCGCCCAGGTTGAGCGCGGGGATCAGGTAGAGGACCGCGAGCAGCGGGGTGCCGATCAGGCCGCCGAGGCGGCGCAGCGACGACGAGCCCGCCTGGCGTTCGATCAGGCCCACCACCAGGAAGAGGGTGGTCTGCACGAGGATGTGGTGGGCCACGTAGTAGATGGCCGCGGCCATGCCGATCTTCGACGAGAGCGCGATGCCGAAGATCATGTAGCCGATATGGCTGACCAGGGTGAACGACAGCAGTCGTTTGATGTCGGACTGGGCGATCGCGCCGGCGATGCCGACGAGCATGGTGAGCAGGCCCGCGATCATCAGGACCGAGTCCATCGAGCCGCCGGGGAACAGCAGCGTGTGCGCGCGGATGATCGCGTACACGCCGACCTTGGTGAGCAACCCGGCGAAGACTGCGGTGACCGGGGCCGGCGCCGTCGGATAGGAGTCGGGCAGCCACGTCGACAGCGGGAAGACGGCGGCCTTGATGCCGAACGCCACCAGGAGCACCGCGAACAGGGCGTTGCGGGTTCCGGAGTTGTGCGCCAGCATCTCCGGCGAGTTCAGGCGCAGCGACATCTCGGCGAGGTTCAGCGTGCCCGTCGTGGCGTAGGCGAAGGCGATGCCGACCAGGAAGATCAGCGACGACACCATCGAGACCATCACGTACATGGCGCCGGCACGGACGCGGTCGACGCTGGCGCCGACGGTGAGCAGCACGTAGCTCGCGGTGAGCAGCACCTCGAAGGAGACGTACAGGTTGAACAGGTCGCCGGCGAGGAAGGCGTTGCACACGCCCGCGCACAGGATCAGATAGGTCGGCTGGAAGATCGACACCGGCTGCGCCTCGGTGCCGTCGCGCAGACCCTGGCCGATGGCGTACAGGATGACGGCGAGCAGGACGGTCGCCGATACGACCAGCATCATCGCCGACAGGTGGTCGACGACCAGGGTGATGCCCAGCGGGCCGAGGCGCTTGTGTCGCCCGCCATCGACGTCGGCGCTCCACCCGCCGATGGCGATGGCCTGCGTGCCGTGCTTGCTGACGCCGAACAGCATCAGCAGCGAGGCGCCGAGCGCGGTGGTGATCGCCAGGACGGTGATCGCGCGCTGCAGGCGGGGGCTGCGGGCGGCCACCAGGGTGATCGCGGCGCCGATCAGCGGCACCAGCGTCGGCATGACGATGAGCACCGGGAACCAGGACAGCGGGATGTCGGGGATCACGGGTCCACCCCCCGGTCGTCGTCGGGGCGCAGCGTCCCGTCGGGGGTGCACTCGTCGTCGTCCGGGCTGGGGATGACGCAGTAGTTGTCGTCGTCGGCCTCGTCCGGGCTGTGCAGCTCGTCGACGACGTCGTCGTCATCGCCGATCGTGATCAGGTCGGTCTCGATGACGGTGCGGTGCAGCGCCTCGAACTCCTCGGCGGTGAGCGGATGGCCCTGCTCGTCGAACCGGTCGCCGGCAGCGGTGTCGGCCAGGGTCAGCGGGTCGTCGCTGCGGTCGCGGTCGCCGGCGGTGTCGAGGGATCCGGTGAGGATCTTGAGGTCCTCGGGATCGTCCTCGATTTCGTCGTCGTCCTCGCCCTCGTCGCGGTTGAGGACGTAGAGCCGGTAGACCAGCGCGAGCACGAAGGCGGCGACGCCCATCATGATGACGATCGCGGTGAGGATCATCGCCTGCGCGAGCGGGTCGGCGGTGTCGGTGCGGTCGCCGGCCGAGTGCCCCCGGATCGGTGGCTTGCCGCTGGGTCCGGCGATGGTGAGGATCAGCACGTTGATGGCGTTGCCGACGAGCATCAGCCCGAGCAGCATCTTGATCAGCGACCGGTCCATCAGCAGGTAGGCGCCGCAGGCGACGATGCCGCCGAGGACGACCAGGAGGGGCAGGTTGACACTCATCGGGCATCGGCCTCGACGTCGAGGCGCGCGCCGAGGCTGCGCAGGATGTCGAGCACCAGGCCGACCACGATCAGGTAGATGCCCAGGTCGAAGAACATGGCGGTGACCAGGTGGATCTCGCCGAGCACCGGCAGCGTGACCTCCAGGACCGCCGAGGACAGGGCCGGCGCGCCGAAGAACAGCGAAGCGGCCGCGGTGCCGCCGGAGATCGCCAGCCCGGTGCCCAGGATGGTGCCGGCCTCGATCGGCAGCGCCTCGCCGAGTTCGTAGCGGCCACCGGCGAGATAGCGCAGCACCAGCGCCAGGCCCATGGTCAGGCCGCCGGCGAAGCCGCCGCCGGGGGCGTTGTGCCCGGCGTAGAAGAAGAACACCGACAGGACCACCATCGTCGGGAACACCAGGCGGGTGGTCGCCTCCAGCACCAGGGACCGGTGCCGCGGATCGCGCAGGTCGCTGCCCAGGAGCCAGGTGGTGCGGTCCTGCGGGTGTCGGTCGGCGTCCTGGGTCACGTCGGCCACCCGGGGGGCGGCGCCGAAGCGCCGGTTGCGGAACACCATCGACGCGACGCCGGTGGCCGCGACGATGAGCACCGAGATCTCGCCGAGGGTGTCCCACGCACGGATGTCCACGAGCAGCACGTTGACCGCGTTGGCGCCGTGGCCGATGCGGTAGGCCAGGTCGGGGATGATCTCGTGCAGCGGGCGGCTCGAGCGCGCGGCCGCCGCGAAGACGCCCATCACGACGACGGTCGCACCGACCGCGGCGGCGATCAGGACGCGCAGGGCGTTGGTGGCGCCGGTCGGGCGGTGCCACGGCGACTCGGCGGGCAGCTTGCGCAGCACCAGCACGAAGATCACCAGCGTCAGGGTCTCGACGAGGGCCTGGGTGAGCGCCAGGTCGGGGGCGCCGTGCCGGGCGAACAGGTACACGCAGCCGTAGCCGTTGAGGCCGATGGCCAGGACCGCGGCCAGGCGGTTGCGCAGGACGGCGACGGCGATCGCCGCGGCCAGCATGAGCAGTGCGACGACGGCCTGGGCGGGGGCGTCGAACCCGGCCGGGTGCAGCACGGTGCGCGCGCCGGTGAACAGCGCGGTCATCGGCAGCACCACCGCGGTGGCGAGGATGACGCCCTGGGTGATCGGCAGCGAACCGCGCTGGGTGGTGCGCGTGATCCGCAACGACAGCGAGTCGACGGTCCGCAGCACCGCGTCGTAGGCGGCGTTGGCGTTGATGATCGGCGGCCGCACGAACAGGTGGTCGCGCTGCCAGCGCACGACGAGGAAGGTTGCGACGCCGACGACGATGGCGATCGCCGAGAAGACCACCGGCAGCCCGAAGCCGTGCCACATGCCCAGGTGCTCGAGCGGGTGGCCCCACGTCGGCAGCGATTCGGCATACGGCTCGAAGAGGTCGCCGAGGCGAGCGGAGGAGAAGCCGCCGATCACGCCCCCGACGGCCAGGACGCCCGGCGGCACCAGGAACATCGGGTGCGGCCGATGTGCCCGGCTGACCGCGAGGCTGGGCACCTCGCGGACCTTGCGGCCGAAGGCGCCCCACAGGAAGCGGGTCGTGTACGCCATGGTGATGATGGCGCCGACCAGCAGCACCAGGTCGGTGGTGTGCGCCTGCCACACGCTCAGCGCGCCGGTGCTCCACACGGCCCCGAAAGCGGTCTCCTTCCCGACGAAGCCCAGCGTGAACGGCAGTCCGGCCATGCTGGCGGCCGCGATCGCGGCGATGCCCGCCAGGACCGGCATCTTCTCGCCGAGGCGGGCGAGCTTGCGCAGGTCGCGGGTACCGGTCGAGTGGTCGATGATGCCGACGACCATGAACAGGCAGGCCTTGAACAGGGCGTGCGCGCAGAGCATGGCGAGTCCGGCGAGCGCGACGTTGGCGTCGCCGAAGCCGACCAGCACCATCAGGAAGCCGAGCTGGGACACGGTGCCGTAGGCGAGGATCAGCTTGAGGTCGAGCTCGCGCAGGGAGCGCCAGCCGCCCACGAGCATCGTCACCGCGCCGAGTCCCAGGACCAGCACCTGCCAGACCGGCAGCGCCGCGAACCCGGGGGCCAGGCGCGCGACGAGGTAGACGCCGGCCTTCACCATCGCCGCGGCGTGCAGGTAGGCGCTGACCGGGGTGGGCGCGGCCATGGCACCGGGCAGCCAGAAGTGCAGCGGGACGATCGCCGACTTGGACAGGGCGCCGACGAGGATGGCGGCGATCGCCACGTCGGCGAAGACGCCGGTCGGCTTGGCCGCGACCATCTCCGACAGGTTGTAGGTGCCGAGCCTGGTGCCGAGCGCGATGATGCCGCCGAGCATGGCCAGCCCGCCGAGCGTCGTGACCAGCAGCGCCTGGGTGGCGGCGCGGCGGGAGCTGGCGCGAACGCCGTAGAACCCGACGAGCAGGAAGGACAGGACGGTCGTGATCTCCCAGAACACGTACAGCACGAGCGTGTTGTCGGAGATCACCAGACCGAACATCGCGGTGGCGAAGGCGAGCATCTCGCCACCGAACACGGCGACGCGGGGACGCATCGCGTCGAAGTAGTGGGCGCAGTAGACCAGGACCAGGGCGCCGATGCCCAGGATGAGGACCGACAGGACCGCGGCGAGGGTGTCCATCCGGAAGTCGAGGTCCATGTGGAGCCGCGGCACCCAGTGGGCGGTCTCGGTGACGGGGCGTCCGCCGGTGGGCCAGTGCGCGATCACCCAGCCGAGCGCGGCCAGGGGGGCGAGGGCGATGACGTAGAAGCCCTTGGGTCCCAGCCGCCACATCACGGCCGGCGCGACCAGCGCGGCGACCGAGAGTGCCGAAAGGGTAGCTATCACGGGCGCTCCGTCGAGATCGGTCGACTTCGGTCATCGGCGGGGTGTCACTTCGGAGGTACCCGCGGTTATTACCCTACCGTTGCAGGTATGACGCGTTTTGCTTTAGGTCTGCTGTCGGTGCTCGCCGCGCTCTCGGTCGGCCTGCTGGCCGGCTGCGGCTCGTCGGAGTCGACGGCGCCGGCCGACGTCGGCCTGCCCGGCGACTTCCCGAGCAAGCAGGTCCCGCTGATCAAGGGGCGCGTCCTGCAGGCGACCGGCACCGCCGCCGACGGCTGGTCGGTGACGATGCAGGGCGAGTACGGCGGACCCAACGTCCTGGACTCGGCCGTCGAGACGCTCACCAAGGCGGGCTACGCCGAGTCCAGCCGCACCGAGGAGGGCGGCACCCGCACGGTCATCCTCACCAAGAAGGACAAGAAGAACTACTGGGTCACCGTCGGCAGTTCACCGCGGGCGGCCGGCGGCCCCAACTCGGTGTTCTACCAGATCAACGTCAGCTGACCGGTCAGGCCAGCGACAGGAACAATCGCTCGAGCTTCTGCTCGTCGACGTTGTCGGGACCTTCCTCGCGCATGCAGTGCTGCAGGCCGGTCGCGACCAGCGAATAGCCGCTGCGGGCCAGTGCCTTGTTGACCGCGGCCAGCTGGGTCAGCGCGTCCTCGCACTCGGCGCCCTCCTCCAGCATGCGGATCACCGACGCCAGATGGCCGTGGGCGCGGCGCATCCGGGTCAGGACGGGCTTCAGTTCGGCTTCGGGGATCTGCACTAGTTGCTCGCTTTCACCAGGTCGTCCAGCATGTCCGACAGGAGCCCGCGGGCCTGCTCGGCGATCGGGCCGAGCTCGGGCGTGCCGGTCATCTGCTCCATGGTGCCCGGGTCGAGGATCTCGATCCGGCTGGCCGACTCCCCGTCGGCGGAGACCACGACGTTGCACGGCATGACCGCGGCGACGCGCGGATCGGCCTGCAGGGCGGCGTGCGCGAACGTCGGCTGGCACGCGCCGAGGATGAGCTTGGGCGGGACGTCGACGTCGATCTTCTTCTTGAGGGTCGCTTTGATGTCGATCTCGGTGAGGACGCCGAAGCCGGCGTCGGCCAGGCCCGCGCGGGTGCGGCTCACCGCCTCGTCGTAGGGGAGGGGCAGGTCGGCGGCAAGTGTGAACTCCATGCGCCGATCATAACCCCCTGGGGGGTTATTTGCCAGGGCGTCGGAGACCCAGGCGGGCCTGCGACTTGGCCAGGATGGGGCGGCGCCGGCTCGTCATCCGACGGTGCGCGCGGCGCTCGGCCGGCAACGAGTCCCAGTGCTCCGGCCGCGCACGGACCCACCGGTTGGCCCACCACGCGAACGGGATGTGCAGCAGGTACACGCCGATGATGATCGCCATCAGCGTGTACGGGTAGGTCACGAGCAGGGCGGCGGCGACCGCGAACAGGACCAGGGCGGGCGCCAGCGCGGCGCGCGACAGTTTGGTCGTCGCCTTGAGCGAGGACGTCGGGATCCGGCTGATCGCGAGGAAGGCGGCCAGCAGCGTCCACGCGCCGACGACGGGGAAGGAGCTCCACCAGCCGTCCCCCAGGCCCTGGTGCAGGCCCACCGGGCCGAGCGCGATCAACGCGGCCGCCGGGGCGGGGACGCCGACGAAGAAGTCGCGCGTGTACCCCGGGGCGTTCTCGTCGTCGGACAGAGTGTTGAACCGCGCCAGTCGCAGGATGATCGCGCAGCAATAGACCAGGACGATGGCCCAGCCCAGGTCCTGCCCGTTCATCAGCGTCACCGACAGGATCAGGCCGGGCACGACGCCGAAGTTGATGGCGTCGGCCAGTGAGTCGAGCTCGGCACCGATCTTGGACGTCGCGTTCATCAGCCGGGCCACGCGGCCGTCGATGCCGTCGAGCAGGGCGGCGCCGACGACCAGCACCAGGGCCAGGTCGACGTGCTTTTCCGCGGACAGGCGCACCGCCGTCAGGCCGGCGCAGACCGCGAGGATCGTCAGGGCCGACGGAACGATGATGCGCGGCGACCACGAGGCGTCGCTCTGCCGCCGGACGATGCGACGGGGTGCGGCGCGCCGCGGCGCCCGACTGCCGGCGACCCTCATGCCAGGACCGCCAGCGGGGTCTCCGCCCCGACCGTCCGCTGGCCGACCAGGACCGAGGGCTCGGTGCCGGCGGGCAGGTAGACGTCCACGCGGGAGCCGAAGCGGATCAGGCCGTAGGTGTCGCCCACCGTGAGCCGCTGTCCGACCGCCGCGTCGTTGACGATGCGGCGGGCGATCAGCCCGGCGATCTGGACGACGCCGACCTGCGCGCCGGAGTCGGTGCGGATCGTCATGGCGGTGCGCTCGTTGTCGGTGCTGGCCTCGGGGAGGTCGGCGGACAGGAACGTGCCGGGGGTGTGCTCGAGGGCGGTGACGGTGCCCGACACGGGGACGCGCTGGACGTGCACGTCGAAGACCGACAGGAAGGTCGAGACGCGCGGCAGCGGGTCGGTGCCCAGGCCCAGCTCGGCCGGTGGGACCGCGGTGTCGACGAGGGCGACCTCGCCGTCGGCGGCGGCCACGACCGTGCCCGCGGCGGTGGGCGGGACGCGCCCGGGGTGGCGGAAGAAGGCCGCGCAG
>NZ_JASGER010000117.1:0-3009 GCF_047606305.1 Gordonia sp. (in: high G+C Gram-positive bacteria)
GTCGCGCAAGCGCAGGCCCAGCGCGGCGGCCCACACGGCGACGCCGAACACCGCGTCGGCCCGCAGGCGCGGGTCCCGCACGACACCGCCGGCTCCCACGCGGTCCTTGCCGACCTCGAACTGCGGTTTGACCATCGGCACGAGGTCGCCGCCGACGCGTGTGCAGGCGGCCATCGCGGGCAGCACCAGCCGCAACGAGATGAACGACAGGTCCGAAACGGTGAGGTCGACCGGTCCCCCGATGACGTCGGGTGTCAGGGTGCGCACGTTGGTGCGGTCGAAGACGCGCACGCGCTCGTCCGACCGCAGCCGCCAGACGAGCTGGCCGTATCCGACGTCGACCGCCACGACCTCGTCGGCACCGCGGTCGAGCAGGACGTCGGTGAAGCCGCCCGTGGAGGCGCCCGCGTCGAGACAGCGCCGCCCGGCGACGGTCAATCCGCCCGGGGAGAACGCGTCGAGGGCGCCGATGAGTTTGTGCGCCCCGCGCGAGGCCCATTGCTCGGTCTGCGGTTTGACGACGATCGGGGTGTCGCGGCCGACGTTGGTCGCCGGTTTGTGGGCGGGGGCGCCGTTGACGGTGACCTCACCGGCGGCGATCAGAGCACTGGCGTGCTCGCGGGAGCGGGCCAGGCCGCGCCGCACCAGCTCCGCGTCGAGGCGTGCCCTGGGTGCCATCGCTCAGGCGTGGTCGATGGCGGCCAGGGCGTCGGCGAGCACGCGATGCGCGCGTTCGAGCAGATCGGCCTGACGGTCCAGTGCCGCGAGCTGCTCGGCGGTCATCGGAGCGTCGGCAGCCGAGTGGGCGACACTCTGACCGACTTCGTCGAGCTTGTCGAGCATCTCGTTGATGGCGTCGACCACGTCGTCGGGGGTGACCGTCGTCGTGCCGGGCGTCGCCTCGGCGGGTTCCGGATTCGTCATGATGGCACCAACGCTAGCCGACGCCGAGTTCGCGCAGAAGGGCGGCCACCGCCGGGTCGTCCGAGGTCACGGCCAATTCGTCGAGTTGTTCGGCGGTCATTCCCGACGACCAGACGGCTGCGACCAGCGCGGGCACCGCCGAGGAGATCGGGGCGCCGTCGGTGGTCGACGAGATCGTGATGAGGGGGCCGTTCCAGTCCACCGACCACGGATGATCGGCGTCGAGCGCGCTCGTCGGGCCCGGCGCGAGCAACGACGGCAGGCCCGCGGCAATGTGGGTGGGGCGGCGCTCGGGCGGGGCGGTGAGGACATCGCGCAGCGAACTCACACCGGTCAGCACGAGCAGGCTGTCGGCGCCGACGGCGTTGGCGCCTTCGATGTCGGTGTCCAGGCGGTCGCCGATCACCAGCGGCCTCCTCGCGCCGACGCCGTCGATCGCGTCCTGCAGCAGGGGCTTCGCGGGCTTGCCAGCGACGATAGGGGTCGACTTGGTGGCCGAGGCGACCGCCGCGACCATCGAGCCGTTGCCGACGAGGAGTCCGCGTTCGTTGGGCAGGGTGGTGTCGACGTTGGTCGCGACCCACGTGGCACCGGCGGCGATCGCCAGGGCCGCCTCCGACAGAGCCGCCCATCCGGTGTCCGGCGAATGCCCCTGGACGACGGCCGCGGGCGAATCGTCGGCCGAGCGGGTCGGCACGAGGCCGACCTCGGCCACCTCGGCGGCCAGACCGTCGGTGCCGACGACGAGGACGGTGGATCCGGCGGGCACCTCGCGCGCGACGAGCCGTGCGCCGGCTTGGGCGCTGGTCACGACCTGTTCCGGCGTGGCGACGAAGCCGAGCTCCCGCAGGTGGTCGGCGACCTGCGCCGGTCGTCGACTCGCATTGTTGGTGACATAGCGGATGGCGGCGGCGGGCAGCGCGGCGATCGTGTCGACGGCACCGGGGATCGGCTGCGCACCCGCGAACACGGTGCCGTCGAGGTCGAGCAGCAGCGCGTCGTACTCTTCGGCAAGGGTCGGCGCAGTCTCTGTTGTGGGCGGCGTCGTCTGTGTTGCGGGCGGCGTCGTCTCGGTGTGAACGGCCTCGGGCACCGGGGACGACGCGTCGAGGTCATCGGACTGCTCGCCCAGTTCGACGAGGCGCAACTCGGCGTCGGTGAGATCGTCGACATCGGCCGCTGCGGCATTCATGAACCACGTGGTCGCATCGTCCCTGCGCCCGGCAGCCAGTAACGCCTCGGCGTAGGCGTAGAAGAGCCTGGTTGCCTCCGGCCCGGTCTGCCCCGGGGTCAGATCGGCTGACTGCAGCGTCACCACGGCCTTGTCGGCCTCGCCGAGGTCCAGGCGGGCGCCGGATTCGACGATGAGCATCTCGATGCGCTCCTGCGCGGGCAGTGTGCGCACGTCCTCGCCACGGGCGATCTCGAGCGCCCGCTCCGGGCGGCCCAGGCCGCGCTCACAATCGGCGATGAGGGGTAGCAGCGTGGTACCGCCCAGGATCCGACGGGCGGCGCGCAGCTCGCTGAGGGCCTCGTGCCACTCGCCGGCGTGATAGGCCGCAATGCCCGCCGTCTCGCGGACCACTCCGATTCGGCTCGCCCGACCGCGAGCGGCGCGGGCATGGGCCAGGGCGGCCGCCGGGTCCTCGTCGGCGAGTCGGCCGACCATGATGAGGTGGCGCGCGACGGCATCGGCGCTTCCCTTGTCCAGAGTCCGCAAGTCGCGTCGGACCTCGGGATCGAGGTCGGCGGCCGCCACGTCGTCGGGCAGCGCCGGCTCGTCCGGGCGATTGCCACCGGGTCGATTGCCATTGGGACGGCCACCACCGGGGCGATTGCCCTGCGGACGCCCATTCCGACGATTCCCGTCGCGGGACGGCGTGTTATGCCCTGCGCTCATGCACTATTCCGTTCTTTTCTTACCCATTCAGGCCCCACACTTGCGTGTGGGGCCTGAATGTAAATTGTGTTCGGCGGTGTCCTACTCTCCCACACTGACTAGGGTGCAGTACCATTGGCGCTGGAGGGCTTAGCTTCCGGGTTCGGAATGGGGCCGGGCGTTTCCCCTCCGCTATTGCCGCCGTA
>NZ_JASGER010000118.1:0-15693 GCF_047606305.1 Gordonia sp. (in: high G+C Gram-positive bacteria)
CCGGGGCGCTGGGGGCCGCGACGCTGCGGCTGCGGCTGCGGGAAGCGGCGCGGCTGCGGACGGCGGGGGTACGGGTTGTGATTGCGCGGAGGCATTCGAACTCCTGTGATCGATGTGGTCTCAGGCGGTTGCCTGATAACACCGACTGTAGGAAGCGGGTCTTTGCGCACCATTTGTCCCGGCTATGTGATTCCTATGTCCGGATTGCCCGTACCGGGAAAAGCGAATCGCCCCCGCGGAATCCGCGGGGGCGATTCGAACCAACAGGGCCGTTACCGGCTCAGGACCACCAGTAGGGGTACGGGCGGTACGGCGGGCGAGGCCGGCCGTAAGGCGGGCGGCCGTAAGGACCGCGCGGGCCGGGACGGGGACCGTAAGGACCACGGGGACCGGGGCCGGGGCCGTAAGGGCCGCGCGGGCCGGGGCCGGGGCCGTGCGGGCCACGAGGGCCGGGGCCGGGACCGTAAGGACCGGGCATGTCTGCCTCCTTCAATCGGGTGATCGCGCCGAACGGTGCGACTGAACCCGACATTACGGGTCGGAGCCGACGACACCAGCCTTTGAAGCTATGTGTTTCCTATGCATCCGATCCGGTGACCGCCGGTGGTGTCTAGGAGCTCCACCAGGGGCGGGCGTAGTACGGATACGGGCGCGGGCGGCCATAGGGTCCGCGGTACGGGCCACGGTACGGGCCGCGATAAGGACCCCGGTACGGCCCACGGTAGGGGCCGCGCGGCGGCGGGCCGTACGGGCGGTAGGGCGGACGGGCGGGATGTGGCATCGGGATCACTCCAGTCCTCTGTCGGGGATGCACCGAACCGGTTGGCCCGGTGTACCAACGCTACGCCCGGATCGGCCACTGATGTCCCGAATCGGACGAGTCCGACATCCTCGGCGCTAGGCGGCTTCCAGGATCATTGCCACCGACATGCCGCTGCCGGCGCAGATGGAGACCAGGCCGCGCCCGCCGCCGTTGTCCGCCAGCAGCTTGGCCAGCGTCGCGACGATGCGCCCGCCGGTGGCGCCGAAGGGGTGGCCGGTGGCCAGCGATCCACCGGTCACATTCAGTTTCGTCCGGTCGATCGGGCCGAGCGGCTCGGGTCGGTTCAGCAGGTCGCGGCAGAACCCGGCATCCTCCCAGGCGGCCAGTGTCGAGAGGACCTGCGAGGCGAAGGCCTCGTGGATCTCGTAGAAGTCGAAATCCGCCAGTGCCAGGCCGTTGCGGCGCAGCAGCTCGCTCACCGCGTAGACCGGCGCCATCAGAACACCCTGGGTCTTCGGGTCGCCGTCGACGTAGTCCACACCCCAGCTCTGCGCGTCGACGACGCGGGCCAGTGGCGTGAGTCCACGACTCCTCGCCCAGGCCGCGGTGCCCATCAGGACGGTCGATGCACCGTCGGTGAGGGTCGTCGAGTTGGCGGCGGTCATCGTGCCCTGCGGGCCGCCGAAGCAGGGCTTGAGCCGCGCCAGCCGCTCCGGCGAGATGTCGCGCCGCATGTTGTCGTCCTCGTTCAGCCCGGCGAACGGGGTCACCAGGTCGTCGAGGAAGCCGCTGTCATAGGCGGCGGCGAGGTTGCGGTGCGAGGCGAGGGCGATCTCGTCCTGCTCGGCGCGGCCGATGCCCCACGCCTTGCCGGTGATCGCCTGCGCCGCACCCGGCGTCAGCTTGGTGCGCCGCTCGGCCGGGCTGGGGATGTCGAGATCGAGCGAGAGCGGCAGCGCGGCGGCGAGCTTGGCGCGGTCGACGACGGACCGCGCCGCGTTGATCCGCACGAGGCGGTCGCGCAGCCGCGGACCGAATCCGATCGGCGGGTCCGAGGTCGTGTCCGCGCCGCAGGCGACGCCCGATTCGATCTGCCCGCAGGCGATCTTGTTGGCGATGTGCACGACCGTCTGACCGCCGGTGGCGCACTGCTGCTGCATGTCGACCGTCGGCGTCGAGCGGGACAGCTTCGTGTCGATCAGCGCCTCGCGGGTCAGGCTGTGGTCGCGCGCCAGCTTCACCACGGCACCGCCGGCCACTTCGCCGAGGTGCACCCCGGCCAGGTCGTACCGGTCGACGAGCCCGTCGAGGGCGGCGGTCAGCATCGACTGGTTGGTCTGCGACAGGTAGGCACCGTTCGAGCGGGCGAAGGGGATGCGGTTGCCGCCGAGCACGTAGGCGGAGGTCAATTCACGGGAGGCCATGGGCGCCAAGCCTATCGGGCCGCCTCGACCTCCACCGGCTCGTCCTCGACCGTGGTCGACAGGTCCTTCGGCTCGACGAAGCACAGCACGGCCAGCGCGATGATCGCCAACGGCACCAGGTACAGGAAGATCGGCAGCAGCGCCTCGTTGTAGGCCTCGATGATCGGCAGGCGCATGGCCTGGGGCAGCTTGGCGACCGCCGCCGGGGTGAGGTGGTTGCGCCCCTCGTCGCCGGCGGCCGCGGCGTGACTGCCCGCCAGTCGCTCGTGCAGCAGCGAGATCAGTCGCGTCGCGAAGATCGAGCCGACCACCGCCGAGCCCAGCGTCGCACCGACCTGGCGGAAGTAGTTGCTCGCCGCCGTCGCCGTGCCGACGATCGCGCCGGGGAAGGAGTTCTGCACGATCAGCGTCAGGATCTGCAGGCAGAGGCCGATACCGATGCCCAGGACTGCCAGGAAGGTGCACATCACCCATTTGGGCGTGGTGATGTGCATGGTCGACAGCAGCGCCAACCCGACGCCGATGATCGCGGCGCCCGCGATGGGGAAGGGCTTGTACCGCCCGGTGCGGGTGACGATCTGGCCGGAGATGATCGACGCGACGAGCAGACCACCCATCATGGGGATCATCAGCAGGCCCGAGTGCGTCGCGTCGACGCCGGTGACCATCTGGATATAGGTCGGCATGTAGCCGATGGCGCCGAACATCGCGACGCCGATGGCCAGCGCGGCGATCGTGGTCAGCACGAAGTTGCGGTCGGCGAACAGCGACAGCGGAATCACCGGGTGCGCGGCCCGCCGTTCGGCGAACACGAAGGCCACGGCCAACGCGACGGTCGCCACGGCGAGCGCGAGGATCTGCGGCGAGACCCACGGGTACGTCCCGCCGCCCCACACCGAGATCAGGACCAGGGTCGTCGTCGCCCCCGCGATCAGCGTCATGCCCAAGTAGTCCAGCCGCGGCCGGTTCTCGTTCTTGACGCGCGTCGGAAGGAAGACGATGGTCGCGCCGATCGCCAGCAGGCCGAGCGGGATGTTCATCCAGAACGCCCAGCGCCAGCCCGGCCCCTCGGTGAGCCAGCCGCCGAGCAACGGGCCGGCGACGGAGGCGACGGCGAACACCGCACCCATCACGCCCATGTACTTGCCGCGTTCACGGGCGGGCACGACGTCGGCGATGGCGGCCTGCGACAGGATCATCAGCCCGCCGCCGCCCAGGCCCTGCAGGATACGGCCGACGATGAGGATGCCGATGTTGCCGGCCAGACCACCGACGATGGAGCCGGCGATGAACAGCAGGATGGCGACGATGAGCACCGGTTTGCGGCCGAGCTGGTCGCTGATCCGGCCGTAGACCGGCATGACGATCGTGCTGGCGAGGATGTAGCCGGTGATCACCCATGTCATCTGGTCGACGCCCTTGAGCTCCCCGACGATCGTCGGCAGGGCGGTGGAGAGCACCGTCTGGTTCAACGATGCGAGGAGCATCGTGATCATCAGGCCGATGAAGAGGAACAGGACCGTGCGGTCGGCCTTCTCCCCGTCGGCAGGGGTGGCGGGCACGGGTGGCGCCGCCTGGTTGTCGATGGACATCAGATCCCTTCCAGGGCTTCGCGGAATGCGGTCATCGCGGCGTCGATCGCCGCGTTGTCGGGGTTGTCGAGCAGGTCGTACTCGCTGTCGCGGGCGAACCGCAGGACGGCGCCGGCGAGGAGCACCATCGCCCGCGCGCTGTCGGCGGCGCTTTCGCTGGGCGCCTCCTGTGCGATCCGCTGCTGCAGCACGGTCACCAGCTCGTGCTGGACGGCGTCGCGGTGGGCGCGCAGCCGGTCGAGCAGTTCGGGTTGGGCGGCGACGACCTCCAGCAGGGCGCGGTCCTTGTCCATCGGGACACCCAGGCTGGCCAGGGTCGAGATGGTCAGGCGCAGCGCGCGGCGGAGGCGCTGGTTGCCCGCCTGCGTCGGGAGATCGGCGGCGACGTCGAAGAAGGCGTCCAGGGCCTCCCCCGGGATCTCCGGCGGGCGGATGCCGAGCACCGCGTCCTCTTTGGAGTCGAAGTAGTTGAAGAAGGTGCGCCGCGAGACGCCGGCGCGTTCGGCGATGGCGCTGACGGTCGCGTCGGCGAGGCCGTCGCGGCGGGTCAATTCGACGGCGGCGTCGTGGATGCGGCTCAACGTCTCCGCTCGCTTGCGGTCCCGCACACTGCCATCTGGTTGCACTAGTGCATTATTGCACTAGTGCAACCGATCGGCAAATCGGGCGGATCAGTGGTGGAAGTGCTCGGCCGGCTCTTCCGTCGGGATCGGCCCCTCCAGCCGGTCGAGGTAGTCGACCTCGGTCTGGATGTCGGCGAGCAGTGCCTCGGCCAGGTCGTGGCTGAGCCCGGCGCGCACGACGATCCGCTGCAGCGTCATGTCCGCGAGATCGTCGGCCATCGGGTACGCCGGCACCAGCCACCCGCGCAACCGCAGCCGATCCTGCAGGTCGTACAGCGTCCAGTTCTTGGTGTACCCGTCCTTGAGGACCCACGCGAAGACCGGGATGGTGTCGCCCTTGCTGATCAGCTCGAACGGGCCCATCTCGCCGATCGCCGACGAGAGGAACTTCGCGACGTTGAGCGAGCCCTGCTGCACGGCCTGGTAGCCGGTGCGGCCGAGTCGCAGCAACTGGTAGTACTGCAGCAGCACCTGGGCGCCGGGGCGCGAGAAGTTCAGCGCGAGCGTCGGCATGTCGCCGCCCAGGTAGGAGCAGTGGAAGACCATCGACTCGGGCAGGTCGGCCGCACTGCGCCACACCACCCACCCGACGCCCGGGTAGACCAGGCCGTACTTGTGCCCGGAGGTGTTGATGGACACGACCCGGTCGACGCGGAAGTCCCACTCCAGGTCGGGGTGGGTGAACGGGGCGACCATCGCGCCCGACGCGCCGTCGACGTGGATCTTCACGTCCAACCCGGTGTCCGCCTGGATCTGGTCGAGCTTCTCGGCGATCTTCTTCACCGGTTCGAACAACCCGGTGTAGGTCTGCCCCATGATCGCCACGACGCCGATCGTGTTCTCGTCGACGTACTTCTCCAGCTCGTGGCCGTCCAGGACGAGGTGCTTCTTGCTGACCGGCACCCACCGCGGCTCGACCTCGAAGTAGTTGCAGAATTTCTCCCAGCACACCTGCACGGCCGTCGACAGCACGATGTTCGGCTTCTCGGTCGACTGACCGGCGCCGCGCCGGCGCTCCTGCCAGTGGCGCTTGAGCGCCAGACCGCCCAGCATGCAGGCCTCCGACGAACCGATCGTCGACGTCCCGATCGCCTTGCCGATGTCCGGGTTGTGCCAGAGGTTGCCGATGATCTTCCAGCACCGCTCCTCGATGGCCGCGGTCGCCGGGTACTCGTCCTTGTCGATCATGTTCTTGTCGACGGTCTCGGCGTAGAGCTGCTGCGCCTCACGGTCCATGTAGGTGGACACGAAGGTCGCCAGGTTCAGCCGCGCGTTCCCGTCGAGCATCGCCTCGTCGTGGACGATCTGATAGGCGGTGTCGGCCATCAACATGTCGTCGGCGATCTCGTAGCGCGGCAGCGACGTCGCCTCGCCCTCCCGCTGGAAGACCGGGCTCAGGTACATGCGATCGCTGTGGTTGATGCGTTTCTGGTGGACCATGAACCCGATTGTGGGCCACCGCCGCCCCGAATGCGCGGATACCATTGAAACGACGACGGCCCCTCACCGCCGAAGCCGGTGAGGGGCCGTTCTGTCGTGTGGAGCTAGGGAGAATCGAACTCCCGACCTACTCGATGCGAACGAGTCGCGCTACCAACTGCGCCATAGCCCCGGGTGATCGTCGCCGATCGACCGCCCGCAACTTTATCACCCCGGACGGATGCGCCGCCAAACGCCTGAGCACTAGTCTTTGACCCGTGGCCGACCTCACCGATGACCAGATCACCAGCGCGTTGAACAGGTTGATCGCGGCGATCAACCCGATCATCGACGTCCTCTCCCAGCGCGACATCACCGGCTTGCGCGGCAAGTCCTTCCAGGCGGCGCCGAAGGACGGGAGCCTGCTGCGCAAGGCCGAGCACGTGGCCGCCAAGGCCGTCGACCTGACGGCCCTGCCGGGCACCAAGCGGTGGAGCGAGCTGTCGATGGGGCAGCGCGCCCAGTGGTGGGTCAACCGGATCGGAGGACTCAACACGGTCGGCGTCGCCTTCCCCAACATCTTCGGCCTGTGGGCTCGACGGCTCCCGCTCTCGACGGTCCTCGGCTTCGTCAACCAGGCGATGGTGCTGGTCGCCGTCGCCCGCGAGTACCGGGTCACCGACCGCGGACACCAGATCGAACTTCTCGCCAGCGTGCTCGGCGGCCGCGACTTGCACCTGACCGATGTGGACGCCGTCCCCGACGCCGCGCCGGTGGAGGCCAAGCGCAAGTCCATCGTGCGGGCCACCTGGGACATCGCGCGCACGCTGCAGGAGGGCGTCGGGGAGATGGACAAGCGTCCGCAGCCGGCGCGACCGCTGCGCTGGCTGTCCAACATCCCGCTCATCGGTGCACCGATCAACTACGTCGGCGAGCGGTTCGCGCTGCGCCGCGCGGTGAACATGGGCCGCAAGTGGATCGTGGCCCACCCGGACTCGATCAGTCACGCCCCGGCCAAGCCCGCCGAAACCGCGGCCCCTGCTGCTCGACTGGCCGCCGATGCGCCCGCCGAGAAGCCGGCGCCGGCCACCAAGGCACCGGTCAAGAAACCGGCGAAGAAGGTCGCGCGCAAAGCCGCTCCGGCTCCGCCCGCAGATCCGGCCGAGTAGCCGCTCGGATCAGCCGACCGCCGCGGTGCGGTAGTCGTCGCCGGAGTCCATCATGCGGGGCTCGCGATACAGCGGCAGGTGGTCGAAGGCGGGATCCTCGTCGTCGATCTCGAGGACGGCCATGCCCGAGGGGCGGCGCAGTCGAGGGCGCGGGGCGGGCACGGGGGCCGCGGCGCGCATCGGCGCCTCGTCGAACTCCCGGCGTCGTCGGGCGACCTGCTCGCGACGGGAGCGCTCCAGCCGCGCGAGGCGGCGCTGCCGGATCTGCGTCTCGTTCTTCACCGCACGGCGCAGGAAGAACAGGTAGGCGACCAGACCGAAGGCCACGATCCCGGTGGCGATCCAGCCCGGCATGCCGAACACGGCACCGGCGACGACCGCCAGCAGGGTCAGGCCGACCAGCGTCAGCAGGACGCGCTGGCGCTCCTTGTACTTGAGGTCCAACCGCTCTTTGTCGACCTCGGGGTCGTAGCCACCGCGACCCGGTCGGGTCATCAGCACCTGGGTCATCTCGTTGGGGTCGACCTCGTCGTCCCACGGCGCCTTCTTCTCGGCGATCGGCTCGATCACCTCGGTGTCGTCGGCGGCGAGCGCGGCATCGGCCTCATCGAGGGAGGCGTCCAGGTCGAGACCACCGGCGAGGGGCTTGCCCGGCACCGCTGCCGGCTCGGGCCCGGCCTTGTCGTCCTCGACCTTGCCCTCGGCCTTGTCGTCGGACTCAGTCGTCACCTCGGCGACCTCGTCGTCAGCGGTCTTCTCGTCGACAGCCTTCTCGTCGGCGTCGAGGTCGAACAGCGTGGCGGCGTCGTCCTCGGACTCGTCCTTCTCGGCCTCCGCCTTCGCGCCGACCTTCTCGTCGGTCTTCTCGGCTTCGTCGACGTCGGCCTTGTCCTCGACCTTGCCCGCCTTCTCCTCGTCGACCTTGTCCGCCGTCACCGTCGCGGGCTCGTCGAGCTTCTCGTCCCCGTCGACCTTGTCGATCTTCTCGGTCGGCGAATCGTCGGCCGTGGGCTGGTCGGCCTCGGCCTTCGCGCCCTTTGCCTCGGTCTTGGCGGCCGTCGGAACGTCGACCTTGTCGATCTTCTCGGTCGGCGAATCGTCGGCCTTCGGGTTGTCGTCGGTGATCTCCTCGGTGATCTCGACGTCGATCACCTCGACCGACTGCACTTCGACGACATCGGCCTTGAGGGTGCGCGGCCCCTTCTTCTTGGTCCGCTTGGCAAAGGCCCGGGCGAGCTTGTCGCCCCGCCCCTCGTCCACGACCTCGGCGTCGATGACATCGTCGTCGCGCACCTTCGAGATCACCTCGGTGACCTCGTCGTCGGCGTCGACGACCGAGATGACTTCGGTGACCTCGTCATCGGCATCGGTGAACGGGCGGCTCATCGTCACGCTGACGACGCGGCGCATCCGGGCGGCGACGGTGCGGGCGGACGGGCGCTTGCGGGCGGGCACCTTGCCGGGAACGCGCGACGGGTCGACGGTCACGGGCTCCACGTCGTCGAGAACCGTTTCCTCGGCGACCGGCTCCTCGCCCAGCGGCGTCGTGAGGGGCAGCTCGTCCAGGTCGTCGATCCCACCGGCGACGGAGATCGGCTTCTTCGGCTTGTAGTCGGGGTCGTGCGGGTGCGCGCCGGCGCCGATGCGGCGGCGTCGGACGGCCTCTTCCCCGCGCTTGAGGACGCGCGTGGCCGCGGCGACCGGCGTGGACTTGCGGAGCTCCGGTCGACCCTGGATCACCATCGGAACCAGCACGAACAGCCAGATGGCCACCAGGCACACCCACAACACTGAGTTCGGCATCCGACTCTCCCGTCATCGACTCCGGTCACAAGTACCCGGATTCAAATCTAGGTCCGCGCGAGCGCAATACCGTGCCGACGCGCCGTGCGCACCCGGACTTCGTTGTAGCCTGACCCCATTCCGACGCGATTGGGGTGCCCATGCTGGGAGACGACGAGCTGATCGCCTTCACGGCGACGACCCGGCCACAGGAGTCCAAGGAGTTCTACCGGACGGTCGTGGGCCTGCGCCTGGTCGCCGACGAGGAGTTCGCCCTGGTCTTCGACGCCCACGGGACGATGCTGCGGATCCAGAAGGCGCAGGACCACTCGCCACCCCCGTTCACCGCGCTCGGCTGGAAGGTCGACGACATCGCGCAGACGATCGCCGACCTCATCGCCAAGGGAGTCGAAATGGTGCGCTATCCCGGCTTCGACCAGGACGAGGCCGGGGTGTGGACGGCACCGGGCGGGGCGAAGATCGCCTGGTTCCACGACCCCGACGAGAATCTGCTCAGCCTCACCGAGTTCGTCGACTGATCAACCCGCGGTGAACCGGGCGTCGACGGCGACGGCGATGACGACGTCGTCGGGGCGCAGCTCGAGCACCGGGCCGCCCGCGTCGGCAAAGCTGCGGGCCATCATCGGTGCCGGCATCGGCGCCTGTGAACCCGCGTCCAACATGTCCGGGTCGGCCAGCGCCACGGCCGTCACCGGTCCCCGACCGACCGCGTCGGCATAGGCCTGCGCCTTGGCGACCGCGTCCCGCACGGCCTCCTGTCGAACGGCCGCCTCGTAGCGGGGCCGGTTGTCCTCGCGGACGTCCCAGGCGATATGCCCGACCTCCAGTCCGTCGCGCCCGGCCCACTCGACCAGGAAGGCGGCGAGCGCCTCGAAGTCGGCGAACTGCGCGGACATCGCGATCTGCGTCGTGTAGACGACGTCCGGCGACTGCTTGCCGTCGATCCACGGGCGCTGCCCGAAGACGTGGATGTCGCCGGCGTGCCAGGCGTTGAGGGCGTCGGTCTCCTCGAGCCGGCTCAACTCCGCGACGACCTCGCTCTGCAACTCCAGGGCCTTGGCGTGCGCGGCCTCGCTCGTCGGTTCGGTGAACACCGCCGTCAGCGTGACGGTGCCCTGCTCGGGGTGGTGGCGCCGCTCGGCCCGTCCGCGGACGGTGATCTGCACATCGCTCATCGGAACCCCGCCCGTCCCGAGCGCACCAGGTTCTCGGCGGCGCTGCCCGCGATCTCCTCGGTGGTGAGGGCGAACAGGTCGTGGTCGCGCCACCGGCCGTTGACGTCCATGTAGCGCTCCAACATGCCCTCGTGCCGGAAGCCGACCTTGGTGAGCACCGCGCGCGAGGCCCCGTTCGCCGGTTGCACGGTCGCTTCCAGCCGGTGCAGCCCGACCGGGCCGAACGCATGGTCCACGCCGAGCGCCACGGCCGCGGTCGCGATCCCGCGACCGGTCTGCGCGCGGTCGACCCAGTAGCCGATCCAGGCGTTGCGGACCGCGCCGCGCTGCACGTTCCCGATGGTCAGCTGGCCGACGTACCGGCCGTCGACCTCGATGACGAACGGCAGCACCGCCCCGCGCTTGGCCTCGGCCTTGAGCACCGAGTACAGCGCCGGCCAACTGCTGCGATGGTGCCGGGCCGCCCAGTTGCCGTCGGAGGTCGGCTCCCACGGGACGAGGAAATCCTGGTTGCGGATGCGCAGGTCGCTCCAGTCGGCGCCGTCGCGCATCTTGACCGGCCGCAGTGCGACGTCCCCGGCGGCCACGTGGAGCGGGCCCACCCGCGCCGGCCAGCCCGGGTGCGATCGCGAACCCGACCCCCAGCTGAACACGGTTCGAACTCTAGTCCCCGGGCCCGGTCCGCGACGGTTAACCGCGCTGGGCGAGGAACATGACGTCGACCTCGTCACCGGGGTCGAGCTTGGCGGCGGCCGACGGCACGACGACGAGGCAGTTCGCCTCGGCCAATTCGGCGAGCAGGTGCGAGGTGCCGGTGGTCGAGCCGCCGATCACCTGGACCATGAACGCACCGGTTCCCTCCTCGCGCATGAGCTGCCCGCGCAGGTAGCCGGTGCGGCCCTCCACCGAGGCGATGGGGCCGACGGTGCGCGCGCGGATGCGACGGCGCCACGGTTCGCGCTTGCCCAGTGCGATGCGGATCAACGGCCGGACCATGACCTCGAAGGCCACCAGCGCCGAGACGGGGTTGGCCGGGAGCAGGAAGGTCGGCACCTCGTCGCGGCCGAGGCGCCCGAAGCCCTGCACCGAACCGGGGTGCATGGCGATGCGCGCGATGTCGAGGTCGCCGAGCTCGCCCAGCGCGTCGGCGATCGCCTTCGACGACGAGCCGCCGACCGCGCCGCAGATGACGACGATCTCGGAACGGATGAGTTGGGCCTCGACGATCTCGCGCAGCCGGGCCGGGTCGCGCTCGGCGATGCCCACGCGGTTCACGTCGGCGCCGGCGTCGCGGGCGGCGGCGGCCAACGCATAGCTGTTGACGTCGTAGACCTGGCCCTGGCCGGGGATGCGGTCGACGTCGACGAGTTCGGAGCCGACCGAGATCACCGACAGGCGGGGGCGCGGGTGCACCTCGACGCGGGAACGGCCGACGGCGGCGAGCAGGCCGACCTGCGCCGGCCCGATGATCTCGCCGGCCCGGACCGCGACGTCGCCGGGCTGCACGTCGTCGCCGACGCGCCGCACATAGGAGCCGCTGTCGACGCCGTGGGCCACGCGGACCTTCTGCGTCGCGCCGTCGGTCCAGCGCAGCGGGACGACCGAGTCGGCGAGCGTGGGCATGGGGGCGCCGGTCTCCACGCGCACCGCCTGGCGGGGCTGCAGCCGGATGGGGGTGCGCGAGCCCGGCTCGACCTCGCCGACGACGGGCAGGAAGACGGCGATCGGCTCGCCGGGGACCATCGTGTCCAGCTCGGCCTCGCCCGCGTCGAAGGCCTCGTCGGCGCCGGGGGCCACGACGCCCGCCAGCGCGACGTCGACCGCGCGGACCGCGTAGCCGTCGACCGCGGCCTGGTCGAAGCCGGGCAGCGGGCGCTCGGTGAGGACTTCCTCGGCGCACATGAGGCCCTGCGCCTCGGAAATGGCGATCTTGACCGGCCGCGGAACGACAGCGGAAGCGGTGATCCGCGTCAACTGCTCATCGACCGACCGCATCTTCACTCCCCGGGTAACAGGTCAAACGTCTTGGACAACAGTGCGACTCTAACGCCGCACGTCGCGGCGCCCGGGGTGCCACGCCGACGACCGGTGAGGCAGTGCTCACCCCTGGCCGAGGCGCTCGACGAGCCAGGCGCGCAATTCGGGCCCGTAGTCGTCGCGGTCGAGGGCGAAGTCGACCGCGGCCTTGAGGTAGCCGCCGGGGTTGCCGAGGTCGTGCCGGGTGCCCCGGTGGACGACGACGTGGACGGGCTCGCCGTCGGCGATCAACTTCGCGATCGCGTCGGTGAGCTGCAGCTCTCCCCCGGCGCCCGGCTCGATGCCGCGCAGTGCGTCGAAGATCTTGCGGTCGAGGATGTAGCGCCCGGCGGCCGCGTAGTGCGACGGCGCCTTGGTCGGCTGCGGCTTCTCGACCATGCCGCGCACGCGCAGGATGTCCGGGTTGTCGGTGTCGGGGACCGTCTCGACGTCGAAGATGCCGTAGGCCGACAGCTGGTCGTCGGGGACCTCGATCGCGCACAGCACCGACCCGCCCCGCCGCTGCCGGACGCGGGCCATCGTCTCGAGTACACCGCCGGGCAGCACGAGGTCGTCGGGGAGGAGCACCGCGATGGCGTCCTCGTCGTCGGCGAGGTACTGCTCGACGCAGCCGACCGCGTGTCCGAGGCCGAGGGGCTCCTCCTGCACGACCGAGGCGACCTCGAGCAGGTTGGGGGCCTTGCGGACCTTGGCGAGCATCGCCGCCTTGCCGCGCGAGGCGAGGGTGTTCTCCAGGACCAGGTCCTCGACGAAGTGGGCGACGACGCCGTCCTTGCCCGGCGAGGTGATGATCAGCAGGCGCTGGGCGCCGGCCGACTTGGCCTCCTCGGCGACGAGCTCGATGCCGGGGGTGTCCACGACCGGCAGCAGTTCCTTGGGGACGGTCTTCGTCGCGGGCAAAAAACGCGTGCCCAGGCCGGCGGCGGGCACCACGGCCGTGCGCGGGATGGGCGGTGCCGTCGACGCCGACGCGGACTCCGAATGGGGGGCGCTCATGGCTCTACACTGTATTCGGCGCGACGCCGCGCAGGACAATCGCGGGAGTGTCGATGACGAAGAACGAGGTCCGCGCGCGATTGCGCGCCCAGCGCGAGTCGATGTCCGTTTTCGAGGTCGAGAACGCCGCGGTCGACCTCGCCGAGTGGATGTACCGCCTCCCGGTCCCGGTCGACGAGGGTGCGACGATCGGCTGCTACCTGCCCGTCGGGAGCGAACCCGGCTCGGATGCCATGCTCGACGCCCTGGTCGACCAGGGCTTTCGCGTCATCGTGCCGGTGGTGCCCGACGGCGAGCCGCAACCACTGGGGTGGGCGGCCTACCAGCCGGGGGCGCCGTTGGCGACGCGCCGCTGGGGCCTGTCCGAACCCGCCGCCGAGCCGCTGGGCCCGGAGGCCGTCGCCGAAGCGGCCGTGCTCTTCATCCCGGCACTGGCGGTGGCCCGCGACGGGACGCGCCTGGGGCGCGGGGCCGGCTACTACGACCGCAGCCTGACGGGGACGCGCGCGGTGCGGATCGCGATCGTCTACGACGAGGAGGTCGTCGACGACCTGCCCGCCGAGGCGACCGACATTCCGATGGAATGGGTGTTGACGCCCGCGGCCGGGTTCACCCTCGTCGACGCCTGATCAGCCGGGCACGCTCGGCGAAATTCTGGGCACGCTCGGCGGAAAACTGGGCACGCTCGGCGAGATTCTGGGCACGCTCGGCGATTAGGAGGAGGTCGACTTCGACGCGGTCGACGACTTCTCGGACTTCGACTCAGACTTCGTCGAACTGCTCGAGGAATCGGAGCTGCTGCTCGACGAGTCGCTCGAACTCGAATCGGAGGCGGGCACCGAACCCGATCGCGAATCGGTGCGGTAGAAGCCGCTCCCCTTGAAGACGATGCCGACGCTGTTGAACAGCTTGCGCAGCTTGCCCTTGCACTCCGGGCACTCGGTCAGCGCATCGTCGGAGAAGGACTGCACGACGTCGAACTTGTTGTCACACTCCGTGCAGGCATAGGAGTAAGTGGGCACGATGAACCTCCACACGGAATCTTGTCTCGAATCCCGCCAATTCTAACCGACGTTGGCACTCATTCATTCCGAGTGCCAACGCGGCGGCTGTCCACAGCCCGCCGACGTCCACAGCCGGGTCCGATTCGGGCGCTTTCGGAGGGCCGGACGGGGAACGGTCGGATCTAGCGTTGCCCCATGCGATTCCGGTTCACGACCGCCCTGCGCGGCCACCCGTTGGCGCCGCGCTGGCGGGATCGGGCACGGCGCGCCCTGAACCCGGGGTGGGCGCGATCGGTGCTGGTGCGCCGCAGCGCCGCCCTGCTGCTCGTCCTCGCGGCGGTCGGGGCCTTCCTCGCCGACCGCCGGGAGGCTCCCGGTGCGGCGGTCGTGGCAGCGGCCCACGACCTGCGCCCGGGGGCCGCACTGGTCACCGGGGACGTCACGGTCGCCCGGGTGCCGGTGGAGGCCGTTCCCGACGGCGCCCTGCGCCTGTCCGCCGACGTCGCCGGTCGCACCGCCACCTCGGCCATCCGCCGCGGCGAGATCCTCACCGACACCCGGCTGCTGAGCCCGCGGCTGCCCCGCCGGCTCACCGGCGACCCCAGCGCCCGCCTGGTGCCGGTCCACCTCGCCGACAACGGGATCGCCGACCTGCTCGAGTCCGGCGACGTCGTCGACGTGTTGACCAAGACCGCCTCGAGCGAGCCGCCCGTCGTCATCGCCGCCGGTGCCGTGGTGGCCCTCGGGCGCACCGCGCGTCCCGGGCGCCGCGGCACCGCCGACGGTGGATCCCCGGTGCTGCTGGCGATGAATTCAGCGGCCGCCAACCGCGTCGCCGCCGCCGGACTGACCACCGCGCTGACCGTCGTCATCCATTGACCGTTGACTGCGCAACGTCTCGAATTGCACACGATGAAACAACCATTCCGATTCGTACGACATATATGAGGGGGATGCCGGTTTACGATTCCGTCGATTGCCCTGCGCGAACACCAGCTGTGCCGAACCGAGAGAGGGGCCCGCAGTGCTCAAAGGCTTCAAGGAATTCATCCTTCGCGGAAACGTCGTCGAATTGGCCACCGCGGTCATCATCGGCGCCGCTTTCACCGCGATCGTCACCGCCTTCACCGACAAGGTCATCCAGCCGCTGATCAATTCGATCGGCGGAAACGATCCCAACGCCGTCAAGGGCCTCGGCTTCTGCGTCGGCGACTGCCGACTCCCCGAGGGCAGCAAGAACACCACCGAGGCGCTCAACTACGTCGACCTCACCGCCGTCATCACCGCCGCGATCAACTTCCTGATCGTTGCCGCGGTCGTCTACTTCATCATCGTCCTGCCGTACAACAAGCTGTCGGCGATGATGAGCAGCGGCGACAAGGACGAGGACACCGAGGTCTCGCTGCTGACCCAGATCCGCAACCTCCTCGACCCGGAGGCCGAGAAGGAGCCCGAGCCGGTCGACTACCGGCCGCGCGCCGGCGACATCCCGCCGCCGCCCGCGGCCCCGGCGATCCGTCCCGCCGGTGGCTACCCGACGGGCTCGCAGCCCCCGGTCCCCGGTCCGGGCCCGGCCGGCACCACTCCCCCGCCCGCCTACCCGCGCGGCGGATGGCCCACCGGTTCACAGCCCCCGGTCCCCGGCCCGGGCACCCCGTCGGCCGGCGGCTACCCGTCGGGTTCGCCGC
>NZ_JASGER010000119.1:0-5590 GCF_047606305.1 Gordonia sp. (in: high G+C Gram-positive bacteria)
GACCCGGCGCGCGCGCCGTGCGCGACGGCCCGGCCGGCGGCGGCGAATCGGGGCCGGACGCGCTTGCCGCCGCTCAGGACGAAGTCGGCCAGGGCATCGGTGGCCTCGCCGACGGCCGGACCGATCTGTCCGGCCTGCTCGCGGGCGGAGTCGAAGAAGTCGGCCAACCGCCGCTCGACGCGGCCGGTGTAGTCCGACTCGTCGCTCACTTGGCGGGGGCGCCCGGGCGCGGCGTGGTGTCGGCCAGGTGCTCGCGGCGGGCGTACCAGGCCACCGCCCCGACGGCGAGCAGGCACAGCAGCGCGACCAGGAACGACCAGCTCGGCAGCGCCGCACTGGCCGGATCGGCGTAGCGGGCGTCGGCGTTCAGATCGCTCGACTTGCCGGCCGGGATGACCCAGGCGACCGCCTTGTCGCCCTGCTCGATCCCGTTGGTCCCGGTCACGTCACCGGCGAAGCGCACCGTGAAGTAGACGGCGTCGCGCCCGTCGACGAGGTCGTTGAGGTCGGCGGTGCCGGTCAGTCGGACCGCGTCCCCGCTGCGCTTGGTGGAGATGTCCAACGCGGCACCCGACCCGGTGAACGACGCTGCGACGATGTCACCCAGCTGACCGAACTGGCCGGCGGTGAGATTGGAGTAGAGGGCGCGGGTGCCGACCTTGGTCGGCCCCTTCTTCGGGGTCTTGGGGTCGGCCTGCTGACCGTCCTTGCCCTCCATGGTGACGGTGCCGTCGCCGCTGATCGTCCCGGTGAAGTCCGACAGCGTGACCTGGCTGCTCATCGACTGCGGCACGTCCAGGCGCGGCACACCGTTCGGGTTGTCCGACGAGGTGGCCACGATGATCTCGCCGGAGAACCGGTCGCCGACGGTCGTGGACCTGGTCAGGCATCCCGACAGCAGCGGGATCAGCAGCAGGGCGGCGCCGAGCGCGGCGGCCAGCCGGGGCAGGGACGGGCGAGTCGGGGTGTGGGACACGCGTCAATCGTGCCAGATCGGCGCGGCGGTCGGGTCCGCGACGCGCGACCGGGGCCGGCGGTGCTTCAGTGGTTGCCGACCGGCGGGCGGGAGTCGCGGTGGGCCCGGGCGTCGGTCACCGGGAGCGGGAGGTCGCGACCGAGAAAGGCGAACGGGCGCGGATCGCCGGAGAATCGGAAGTTCCGCAGCACGTCACCGAACCCGAAGCGCCGGTACAACGACCACGCCCGGTTCTCCTCGTGGGGGACCTCCGGCGTCGACAGCAGGACCCGGGCCTCCGGACGGTCGGTCAGCAGTTGCGTCAGGAGCAGTCGGCCGATGCCGTGGCCCTGGGCGTCGGGGTGGACGTGGAGTTCGGTGAGCTCGAAATAGTCGGCCAGGAGATGAGCGGCGTGGTCGGCCGGACAACCGGCCTGGCGCAGTCCCAGGCGCAATTGCTGGTTCCACCACTGGTCCGGCGCACCTCGATAGCCATAGGCGATGCCGACCAAGACGTCTTCGCGCGTACCTGCGCGGCCCAAGCGGCGTTGCTGGAGCGACTGCACCGCGGCCGAGCGGCGCAGTCGGGAGCCGTGGAGGCGGTCGGCGTCGACGGACGCGACGGCACCGTAGGCACTCCACCCGGGCCGGGAGACGTGTTCGCGCCACAGTGCCCGCCGCTGACCCTCGATCCCGCGCGGGTACCCCATCGCGGTGATGTACACCTCGAGCGCCGGATCGAGCCACAGGTGTGAATCGCCGCCCGCGAGCCGGACGACGCGGACGTCGACCGGTGCACCGATCGACTCCTCGGTCATGTCACTCCCTGGATTCCCGGCGCCCCTGGCGCACTTCGCAGGATCACGCTAGCATTGGTTATATCGAACAACAGTTCGAGTGTCGGGAATGTCGGAGGCTCCCGATACGTTTTGACCAATGAGGCGCCGGAGGCACCGGACGCGCCAGAGGAGTCGAGGAGGCGAGATGGCCAACAGGGTGACGAGCGACAGGGCGACGAGCGACAGGGCGAGTGTCGAGCCGAAGGTCGTGCTCGACGCTCACCGGCTCCTCGACCAGGCCGCGGCGATGGCCGACGACGGTGACCTGGTGGCCGGCACGGCCGAGCGGTTCCGCGTCTACTACCTGGCCGCGCTCCGCACCGCGGGTGCCGCCCTGGTCGTGCTCGAATCGCGACGCCGGCCGCCGCGGGGGGAGCGCAATGCGTGGACCCGGCTGGTCGCGCAGGCGGGGTTCGTCCGCGACGACCGCGGACTCGGCGAGCACGCCCGTTACTTCGCCGGACACTCGGTGCTGCGCCAGCGCATCGAGAACGGCCTCGTCGACGAGGTGGAGCAGGCGATCGTGGCGCGGATGCGGGTCCGCCTGTCGGAGTTCCTCGCCGAAACCGAGGCGATCCTGGCCGACTACGAGCAGGGCAGAGAGGTTCTCGGCGGGGCCGCGGCGCGGCGCAGTGCGTGACGTGTGGCGGCGCGTCGAATCAACGGTGGCCGAATGGTGGCCGCTGCGCCGATCACCTCGTATCATTGGGGGTCTGGAGCACGATTGAGGAGAAGGAGGGGCGGTGCCACTTTCCGAACATGAGCAGCGCATGCTCGACCAGATCGAGAATGCGCTGTACGCGGATGACCCCAAGTTCGCCTCGACGGTGGAGAAGACCAGCTTCGGGCCGAGTCGGCGTCGCCTGCAGGCGATCGCCCTGTTCCTCGTGGGCCTGGCCCTGCTCGTCGGCGGCATCGTCGCCGGCGTCACCATCAACGGATTTCCGATCCTGAGCCTGATCGGCTTCCTCGTCATGTTCGCCGCCGGCCTCCTCGCGCTGCGCGGCGGGTCGGGCAAGCCGAGGCTGAAGGTCGTCGACGGCGCCACCGGCTCGTCGAAGCGTGCGGCCGCGTCGCAGCGCAGCTTCACCGAGCGGATGGAAGACCGCTTCAACCGACGGTTCTCCGAGGAGTAGCCGACACCGGAAGACCGACAGGGCCGCGCATCAGCCGATGCGCGGCCCTTTTCGTGCCGTCCCCACATCGCCCCACGCGCGCCGCCCAGCATTCCCCACCTTCCACCACTGTCGGAGCGCTGGTCCTCTCACCAGGCACTTTAGATAACTTTTGTCGCTCTAGCCTCGTAGGTTTCCGGCGGTTGGTGCCTCCGGCGGCCATTCATCCCCACTTCAGTTCCCTCGGTTGACCTGCAGAAATATCGAAGAGATGGCACAAAGTGGTCGCCAAGGGGTGGAAAGTGGTGGAAAGTGGGGTACAGTGTGGGGACTGGGTGAGGCAAACCGGTTGTCGAACCCGGCGGCGGAGGAGGTGTGCGATGTCGAGTCAGCGGCTCGTCGGCACCTACACGCCCAAGTTGGACGACAAGGGGCGGCTCACGCTGCCAGCGAAGTTTCGCGACGAGTTGGCAGGAGGGGTGATGGTCACGCGCAACCAGGACAACAGCCTCGCCGTCTACCGCCTCGAGGACTTCGACGCCATCGCGGAAAAGACCAAGGCCGCGTCGCGCAACAACCCGCAGGCGCGCGCCTACCAGAGGTACTTCTTCGCCAGTGCCGATGAACAGCGACCCGACGGGCAGGGGCGGATCACGCTCTCGCCCGACCACCGGACCTATGCCGGGCTGACCAAGGAATGCGTGGTGATCGGCAGTTTCGACCACCTGGAGATCTGGGATGCGCAGACCTGGGAGGCCTACCAGGCCGAGCACGAGGAGGACTTCTCAGCCGCGGGTACCGACGCCTTCGAGTCGCTCCTCTAACGGCTCCGATGACCGCCGCGACCACCACGGTGGGTGAGACGAGGCCCACGCCCGATCCGACCCTGACGCACTTCCCCAGCGCCAGGTTCGCGATCGGGCGGGGACCCCGGTTCATCCACCCGATCGACCCCGACGCCGCCCCGGCGGCCACCACGGAAGGGCCCACGATGAGCACCGGTGACCACGGGCACGTCCCGGTGATGGCCGATCGGATCGTCGATCTGCTGGCGCCGGCGATCACCCGCACCGACCCGACCGGCCACGGGGCCGTCGTCGTCGACACGACACTCGGGGCCGGTGGCCACTCCGAACTGCTGCTGCAGACCTTCGCCGGTCTCACGGTCATCGGGATCGACCGCGACGGGGCCGCGCGCACCGAGGCCGCCGATCGGCTGGCCCCCTTCGGCGCCCGGGCGTCGATCAACGCGGGCCGCTACGACGAGCTCGAGCGCATCCTGGCTGACCCCGCCGGGCTGCCCGGTCCCATCGCGGCGGTCGACGGCGTGCTGTTCGACCTCGGCGTCTCGTCCATGCAGCTCGACCAGCAGGGGCGCGGCTTCGCCTATTCGGTCGACGCCCCGCTCGACATGAGGATGAACCCGGACGACGAGCTCACCGCCGCCGACATCCTGAACACCTACTCGCACCGCGACCTCGCCCGTGTCCTGTCGGACTACGGCGAGGAGCGTTTCGCCGGACGCATCGCCTCGGCGGTGGTCGCGGCCCGCCGCGACGAGCCGTTCACCACGAGCGGCCGCCTGGTCGAGCTGCTCTACGCGACCATCCCGGCCGCGACGCGCCGGACCGGCGGTCACCCGGCCAAGCGGACCTTCCAGGCGCTGCGGATCGAGGTCAACGGCGAGCTCGACTCGCTGCGGGCCGCGCTCCCGGCCGCGCTGGACGCCCTGGCCGTCGGCGGCCGCGCGGTGGTGATGAGCTACCAGTCCCTCGAGGACCGCATCGTCAAGCGCGAGTTCACCGAGCGCTGCCGGTCGAGCTCGCCGGCCGGACTGCCGGTCGAGCTGCCGGGGACCGCGCCGCGGTTCCAGCTGGTCACGCGGGGTGCCGAGCAGGCGACGCAGGCCGAGATCGACATCAATCCGCGCTCGGCCCCCGCCCGGGTCCGCGCCATTGAACGCATTGCAGAGGGGAGCCCCGCGTGAGGCGCAGGGAAGAGGAGACCGGCGAGATCGACCCGGTGCCGACCGGTGAACTGTCGGTGATCGACCGTCCGGCCAAGCGTCGTCCGGGCGCCGGCGCGCCCAAGCGCGCCAACCGGTCTCGGGCCGCACAGCGGGCCGTGAACCGCCGTGCCGCGCGCCTGGCGCGGGACGAGCAGAAGCAGAAGCAGTCGTCGGGCAAGCCCAAGACCGCCGCCGGTCCGACGCGGCCGAGCCTGGTCGAGCAGATCCGCGCGCTGCCGTTCGCGGTGCCGGTGATCGGGCTGGTCGCGCTCGGGCTGGTCGCCACGCTGTGGCTCTCCACGCGTGCCGCGCAGGACTCCTACGAGCTGACCGTCGCCAAGACCGCCAACCAGTCGCTCGTCGACAAGCGCGACGCCCTCAAGCGGACCTACGAGTCGGCCGATTCGGCGCCTGAACTGTCCGACAAGGCCGCCCGGCTCGGCCTGGTGCCGGCCCGGAACGCGGCCCGACTCGTCGTCGGCGAGGACGGCAAGGTCAAGGTCCGCGGCACTCCCGCACCGGCGCGTGGACGGGCGCCGCAATCGATCAACCCGAAGCCCGTCGACGACGCGCTCCGCCACATCGACGTGAGCAAGGTCGAGGACTCGACCGGTCTGCCCGGCGCGGACGGCGCACCGCAGGCACCTGCGCCGCCGCCGTCGGGCGACCAGCC
>NZ_JASGER010000120.1:0-3991 GCF_047606305.1 Gordonia sp. (in: high G+C Gram-positive bacteria)
GCGACGACGACGCCCTGGCGCGCGGGCCGGGCAACCTGACGCGGGCGCTGGGGATCACGATCGACGACCTGGGCACCGATCTGCGCGAGCCGTCACCGGTGGCGCTCATCCCGCGCGAGGACCCGGTACCCGCGGCGTCGGTGCACAGCGGGCCCCGCGTGGGGGTGCGGTTGGCCGCCGACGAACCCTGGCGGTTCTGGTTGGCGCAGGAACCCTCGGTCAGCGCCTATCGGCGGCATCCGCGCGCTGCGGCGCCGGGCTGACCGACGACGCGGCCGCGGCCAGTGCCGGATCGGCGTCGCGGTCGTCGACGGGAGCCGGGGCGTCCTCCGGGAAGAACCGCGGCAGCAGGCGACTGACCACCTCGATGGCGATCATCCCCAGGACCGCCATGCCCAGCGCGACGAGCACCATGTGGGTGTTCGACGAGTCCAGGTTGAAGTTGTTCTGCGGGCTGATCAGGACCGTGTGCTCCTTGCCGAACAGCGAGTAGTGCAGGCGCGGTCCGCGGTTCATCGGCCAGGCGAAGATGACCACGTAGGCCAGCGCCGACACCGTCAGCAGGAGGATCTTCCACCAGTTGTACGGCCGCGCGACGACCACCAGCACGTAGAACGCCGTCGCGATCAGCGCGATCAGCGTCGCGGTGGACGCCTGCACGACCTCCGGCGGCAGGGCGTCGACCTTCTCCCCCAGCTTCGGGCCGTGCCGGCCGCCGGGGTTGACGATCACGAAGGTGATGAACGCGACCAGCCCGACGATGATCCCGTTGGGCACCGCCTGGGTGAGGACGCGCTTGACGAAGCCCGGCCGGGCCCGCTCGTTGTTGGGCGCGAGGGACAGCACGAATGCCGGGATGCCGATGGTGAACCACGCCGAGATCGTGACGTGGATCGGCTGGAACGGGTAGGCCAGCGACGTGAAGCCGAAGATCTTGCCGGCGACGCCGGCGAGGCCGACCAACAGCGCCAGCAGCACCGCGTACACCGTCTTGGTGAGGAACAGGTTGGCGACGCGCTCGATGTTGCCGATGACGCGGCGGCCCTCGCCGACGACGTACGGAAGGGTCGCGAACTTGTTGTCCAGCAGGACGATCTGGGCGACCGACCGCGCCGCCGAGCTGCCCGAACCCATCGCGACGCCGATGTCGGCGTCCTTGAGGGCGAGCACGTCGTTGACGCCGTCGCCGGTCATGGCGACGGTGTTGTGCCGCGACTGCAGCGCCTTCACCATGGCCCGCTTCTGATCGGGGCGGATACGGCCGAAGATGGTGCCGTCGGAGACGACCTCGGCGAGCTCGTCGTTGCCGGTCGGCAGCTGGCGGCCGTCGACCGCACCGTCGACGGTGCCCAGCCCGAGCGAGGAGGCGACCGCCCCGACCGAGCGTGCGTTGTCACCGGAGATGACCTTGACGTCGACGTGCTGGCGCTCGAAGTACTCCAGGGTGTCCTTGGCGTCCGGGCGCACCCGCTGTTCGAGCACGACCAGGGCGACCGGGGTCATCTGGTCGGTGGCGCCTGGCTGGTCGACCGCGACGGCGGTGCGGGCCAGCAACAGCACGCGCTGGCCGGTCTCGCCGATGGTCGTCGCCCGTGCGGACACCTCGCTGGACGGGTCGAGCAGGATGTCGGGGGCGCCTATCAGCCAGTTGCCGGCATCGGAGCCGGAGGCGTCGGCGAAGGACATGCCGCTCCACTTGAGCGCCGAGGAGAACGGCTGGACGGCCGTCGTCGTCCAGTTCGGGGAGGTGGGGTACGCCTCGCCGATCGCCTCGATACTCGCGTTCGGCCGCGGGTCGGCCGCGGCGATGGCCGCCAACACCGCCTCGACCTGCTCGCGATCGGCGTCGCCGAGCGGCTCGACGTCGTGCAGTCGCATGCCGTTCTCGGTCAGCGTGCCGGTCTTGTCGGCGCAGACGATGTTGACGCGGGCCAGGCCCTCGATGGCCGGCAGCTCGTTGACCAGGCACTGTCGCCGCCCCAGGCGGACGACGCCGACCGCGAAGGCGATCGAGGTCATCAGCACCAGGCCCTCGGGGATCATCGGCACGAGCGCGGCGACCATGCCGAGCAGACCCGGCCGCATCGACTCCCAGAAGTGGGTCAGCGAGTCGAAGGACAACCCGTCACCGGCGATGAACAACTGGTTGACGATCGTCAGGATGCCGGCGGGGATGAGCAGCCAGGTGATGACCTGCAGGATCCGGTTGATGCCGGTGCGCAGCTCGGAGTCCACCAGGGTGAACTTCGACGCCTCGGCGGCCAGCTTGGCGGCATAGGCGTCGCCGCCCACCTTCGTCGCCCGGTAGGCGCCGGATCCGGAGACCACGAAGCTGCCCGACAGGATCTCGTCGCCGGGGTTCTTGTCGACCGGGTCGGCCTCACCGGTGAGCAGCGACTCGTCGACGTCCAGGGCGGTGGCCTCGACCGTCTCCCCGTCGACGACGATCTGGTCGCCCGGACCGATCTCGATGATGTCGTCGAGCACGACCGCCTCCGGCTCGACGGCCACGGGCTTCCCGTCGCGGCGGACCGTCGGCTTGGCCCGCCCGACGATGGACAGCTTGTCCAGAGTCCGCTTGGCGCGGATCTCCTGGATGATGCCGATGCCGCTGTTGGCGATGATGATCAGGCCGAACAGGCCGTTCTTGAACGAACCGGTGAGCATCACCAGGACGAACAGGACACCGAGCATCGCGTTGATGCGGGTGAAGACGTTGGCGCGGATGATCTGACCGACCGTGCGGCCGGTCTTGTCGGCGGACACGTTCGCCTGGCCGGCGGCCACGCGCTGGGCCACCTGGGCCGCGGTCAACCCGCGCACGGGGTCGACCGGATCGGTCCGTTCGGGTGATTCGACGCTCACGCCGACTCCTTCCACCAGTCTGGCGCGACGGTGGCGGTCCCGGTGCGGTGGGTGACGTCGATCTCGCCCCCGGGTTGGGGGATGACGATGGCCGACGCCGACTGCCCGGCGCGGCCCTGCGCGGCGTGGATCAGCCGCGCGGCGGGCTCGCCCCACGTGTGTCGCGCGAGGTTGAACGTACCCCAATGCAGCGGCAGGAGTAGACCGTCCTCCCCCCTGGTGAGCATCCGATGGATGGTGACCGCTTCCTCCGGATTGACGTGGATGTCGGGCCACAGCGGGTCGTAGGCGCCGATCGCGATCAACGTCAGTCCGAACGGGCCGTGAGCGGCGCCCACGTCCTCGAAGGATTCGGAGAAGCCGGTGTCGCCGGAGAAGAACATCCGGTGCTGCGGTCCGATCACCGCCCAGCTCGCCCACAACGTGAGGTTGCGCTCGAGTCCACGGCCGGAGAAGTGCCGTGCGGGCACGGCGACGAAGCGCAGCCCGGCCGCCTGGACCTCGCCGTGCCAGTCGGCGAGCCGGATCCGTTCAGCCTCGATGCCCCACGCCCGCAGATGGGCGCCGACGCCGAGCGGACAAACGAACACGGCGGTCGGCTGGGTGTGCGCGAGCGCCACGACGCTGGCCGTGTCGAGGTGGTCGTAGTGGTCGTGGCTGATCAACACGACGTCGATCGGCGGCAGGTCGGCGACCTCGACCGGCGCCGGGTGCATGCGCGCCGGACCGACCAGTTGCGACGGCGAGGCGCGTCGGGAGAACACCGGGTCGGTGAGGATCCGCACCCCGTCGAGCTCGACGAGCGCGGTGGCGTGCCCGAGCCAGGTCGCGGCCAGCGGCCGCGGCCGCGGGGCGAAGTCGGGCGTCGACACCATGATCGGTCCCGTCGGCCGGCCGGGACGGCGGATCATGTCGCCGACCGCGCCCACCGGCACACCGGCGGCCGCACCCATCGGGTCGAGGTTGGTGAAGCGGCCGTCGACGACGTACCGCGACGCCGCGGTCTCGGCCGCGATCTGCTCCGGGGTCGCCCCGATCGCCTTGGCGCCGGGCAGGCCCGCACCGGCCAGACGGTCGGTGGCCGCGGCCGTCGCGGACAGGACGGCGGCGCGCACGGCGGCCCCGC
>NZ_JASGER010000121.1:0-10313 GCF_047606305.1 Gordonia sp. (in: high G+C Gram-positive bacteria)
CGCAGGGTGCGGGCCGCCCGGACGCGCTGCGCCAGGTCGACCGCCTGCCGGCCGTCGCGAACCCCGGTGCGCCCGCCCGGTCGGCCCACGTCGATCAGGACGTCCAGGTCGACTCCCGCCGTGCGGGCAGCCGCGTCCGCCGCCGTGACACCCGCGGCGGAATCGACCAGCACCATGACGGTCGTCGTGTCGGCGACGGCACACACCTGCGGCAAGGCGCCGATCACCTCGTTGGCGATCAGGATCCGCTCGCACCCCCAGGCGGCGGCGGTCGCCGCCTGCGCCGGCGTGGCCACCGTGACCGCGCTCGCCCCGGCAGCGAGCTGCCGCTCAACGATCGGGCGACACATCGTGGTCTTGATATGAGGCCACAACTCGACACCGGCGTCGGCGCACCAACGCGCCGTCGCCTCGATGTTCGACGTCAGGCTCGCCAGGGACAGGCGCAGCTGCGGGTGAGCGGTCACCACGTCAGTCTGGCAGTGCACTCTGCAGTGATCTGTGTCACACTATATATGCGCTGGTTCTTATATATGAAATGATGCATATGTCGGGTGAACAGCCCGAGTAGCCACCAGACGACACGACGAAGGAGTCACCATGGCCGATCACACCGAGCACGCCAACCACGACCACAAGCACGGCGAGGGCTGCGGCCACGTCGCCGTCCCCCACGGCGATCACGTCGATTACGCCCACGACGGACACCTGCACAAGGCGCACGACGGGCACTTCGACGAGTGCGAGCCCGCCGGCCACACCGAGCACGCCGGTCACGACCACAAGCACGGCGAGGGCTGCGGCCACGTCGCCGTCCCCCACGGCGATCACACCGACTACATCCACGACGGGCACCGTCACGCCGCGCACGAGGGTCACTACGACGAGCACTGAGACACCGGACGCAAACGGCGGGTGCGGCGACCGATCAGGGTCGTCGCACCCGCCTTTTCGCTCCCCCAAAGAACCCAGAATCAGACGCTATTGTGCTCTAAGCACAGAAATGCCCCACAAGTTCATGGGGTGAGACCGTAGCCCGGTGCATTTTGCACCCATAGTGTTTTGGATCACAGCCAAGCAAGGAAGTGATGCAAAGCATGTCGGAGATCGGCTACTTCGCGTGGAACCTGACCGACCGGGGCGATTCGCCCTGCGTCCGCGATGACTCCACCGAGCTCGACTACGCGGGGTTCGCCGCGCGCACGGACGCCGCGGCGGCCCAGTTCGCCCAGCGCGGGGTCACCCGCGGCTCGGTCGTGGCCGTGTGGCTGCCGAACCGGGTCGAGCTGCTCATCGCGATGATGGCGGCGTGGCGCCTGGGCGCCGTCGCCACCCCGGTCAACCCGCAGTTCCTCATCCCGGAGGCCAAGCGCCAGATCGATGATTGCGATGCGGTCCTCGTCGTCGCCGCGCAGGACGAGCCCGACCTCGGGCGACCGGTCCTGGTCGTCGACGACCTCGCCACCGCCCCCGAGCCCTCTTGGCGCGCGCCTCAGCAGCCCTCCCCCGACGACACCGCGCTGCTGATCTACACGTCCGGGTCGACCGGAGTCCCCAAGGGCGTCGAACTCACCCACGCGAACCTCCAGTACATGGGCACCGCGATCGGTCAGAACAGCGACCTCTCGGCCGCCGACCACGCGCTGCTGATCCTGCCGCTGTTCCACGTCAACGCCATCGCCGTCAGCTTCCTCGCCCCGATCCTGGCCGGCGGCCAGCTGTCGGTCACCGGGCAGTTCTCGGTCTCACGGTTCTTCGACGACGTCGCCCGCCTGCGACCCACCTACTTCTCGGCGGTGCCGACGATCTACGCGCTGCTGGTGTCGAAGATGCCCGCCGACGCCGACCTGTCGTCGCTGCGCTTCGCGATCTGCGGCGCCGCACCGATCTCGCGCGAATTGCTCGCCCACGCCGAAAAGACACTGCGCATCCCGATCCTCGAGGGCTACGGGCTGACCGAGGGCACCTGCGCCTCGGCGTGCAACCCGTTGCACGGGGTGCGCAAGCCCGGCACCGTCGGACCGGCCCTGCCCGGTCAGACCATCGCGATCGCCGGGCCCGATGGCAAGCATCTGCCTCCCGGCCAGGCGGGCGAGGTCGTGGTCTCCGGGCCCAGCGTCATGCGCGGTTACCTGGGCCTGCCGGACGCGACCGCGAGCACCGTCGTCGACGGCTGGCTCCACACCGGCGACGTCGGCAAGCTCGACGACGACGGCTACCTCACGCTGGTCGACCGGGTGAAGGACATGATCATCCGCGGCGGCGAGAACATCTACCCCAAGGAGATCGAGAACGCGCTGGCCGAGCACGCCGGCGTACTCGAGGCGGCCGTCGTCGGCCGTCCCGACGACGTGTACGGCGAGGTTCCGATCGCCTACGTCGTCCCCTATCCCGACGCCGAGGTCACCGGCGAAGAGCTGCTCGACCACCTGTCGAGCCGATTGACCCGGGTGAAGCTTCCCGTGTCGGTCACCGTTGTCGACGCCCTGCCCCGCAACCCCGTGGGCAAGATCGACAAACCCACCCTCCGAGTCCAGGCCCGCGCACCGGTCTGACCGGCTCGAACCACCCCATCCCCCCAGCCAGTCGAGGCACAGAACCCCTGTGTCACGGCTACCCCTATCCCAATCAAGAGGAGCAATCGCCATGGGATTCAAAGAGGGCGTACTGCCCGACACCGATCCGGCCACCTTCATGGAGAAGCCGTATCTCGAGCGCGTGCAGATCATGTCGCGCTCGTGGGTCGAAAACGGATTCGGCACGCCGAAGATCCTGCCGACGATCTACGTCGTCAAGGTCCTGGTGCTCTACCTGGCGATCGGCATCACCATCGCCACCCTGACCAGCGGCTTCAGCCCGCTGCACCCGTCCGAGTGGTGGAACCAGCCGGTCTTCTACCAGAAGGCCATCATGTGGACGGCCCTGTTGGAGACCATCGGCCTGGCCGGCTCGTGGGGACCGCTCGCGGCCCACTTCAGCCCGATGACCGGCGGTCTGCGGCACTGGTTGAAGCCGGACACGATTCGCCTCCCACCATGGCCGGACAAGGTTCCCGGCACGAAGGGCGACCGACGGACCGGGTTCGACGCAACCGTCTACGCGCTGATCCTGCTCACCATGGCCGCCACGCTGTTCTGGCCGACCGTTGACGCCTCCGGCTACACCGGTGGAGCCACCGTCAAGGAGCACCTGGGCCTGGCCGCGGCCGACAAGCTGCCGCTGATCAACCCGGTGCTGCTGATCCCGGTGATCGTCCTCCTGCTGATCCTGGGCCTGCGCGACAAGGTGGCCTTCCTGGCCTCCCGCCCCGAGCAGTACATGCCCGCGATGCTGTTCTTCGCCCTCGCGCCCACGATGGGTCTGGCCACGATGATCGTGGCGCTCAAGCTGCTGATCACCGTCGTCTGGCTCGGTGCCGGCATCTCGAAGATCGGCAAGCACTTCGGCAAGGTCGTGCCCGCGATGATGTCGAACACCCCGGTCCTGCCCGGCAAGTGGATCCGCCGGAAGTTCTACCGGAACTTCCCCGAGGACCTGCAGCCGTCGGGCCTGGCCCACTTCGTCGCACACGGCCTCGGCACCGTCGTCGAGATCACCTTCCCGCTGGTCCTGCTGTTCGTCGGCAGCCCGTGGTGGCTGGTCGTGATCTCGGTGATCATGATGATCGGCCTGCACACGGTGATCTTCTCGACCTTCCCGCTGGCCGTGCCGCTGGAGTGGAACGTGCTGTTCGGGTTCGCCGTGGCCTTCCTCTACCTCGGCTTCCCCAACAAGGACGGCTTCGGGTTCATCGGGTCGGACTACGCGTGGACGCTGCCGATCCTGGTGGCCCTGCTGGTGCTGCCCATCCTCGGCAACCTGCGACCCGACCTGGTCTCCTTCCTGCCGTCGATGCGCCAGTACGCCGGCAACTGGGCCTCGGCCCAGTGGGCCTTCGCGCCCGGCGCGGAGAAGAAGATGGAGGAGTTCATCGTGCGCTCGGCGCCGAACACCATCACCCAGCTGCAGGCGACCTACCCCGAGGACATCGCGGAGGTGGTCCTGCACAACACGAACGGCTGGCGCGGCATGCACAGCCAGGGACCGGGCCTGATGTCGATCCTGTGGAACTACCTCGGCGACGAGAAGTTCCAGCACGAGTACACGATGCGCGAGGCGGAGTTCGCGTGTAACTCGGTGGTCGCCTTCAACTTCGGCGACGGCCACTTCCACAACGAGGATCTGATCGCCGCGATTCAGAAGCGCTGCAACTTCAAGCCGGGTGAGTTCCTGGTCGCCTGGGTAGAGTCCCAGCCGATCCACAAGGACTACCAGGAGTGGAAGTTGATCGACGCGGCTCTCGGTGTCGTCGAGCGCGGCACGTACAAGGTCAAGGACTCGGCGGATGCCCAACCGTGGCTCCCCGACGGGCCCATCCCGTTGACCTACACGTACACCAGCAAGAGCGCGACCCCCGCGGGAGCGCACGCGTGACAACCGCAGTAGTGGTCGGCGGCGGGCCCAACGGGCTCGCCGCCGCCCTGCACCTCGCCCGCCACGGCGTCTCGGTCACCATCCTGGAGGCCAAGTCGACCGTCGGCGGCGGGGCGCGCTCCGGCGAGGCCGGCTACCCCGGCCTGATCAACGACTACTGCTCGGCGGCACACCCGCTGGGCATCGGCTCCCCGTTCTGGAAGACCGTCGACCTCGAGCGCTACGGACTGTCGTGGTGCTGGCCGGAGGTCGACTGCGCCCACCCGCTCGACGACGGTCGGGCCGGCGTGATCTACCAGTCCGTCGACAAGACCGCGGCGGGCATGGGGTCGGACGGCAAGCGCTGGAAGCATCTCGTCGGCGGTCTCACCGAACACTTCGACGACCTCGCCGAAGACCTCCTCGGGCCGGTCCTGGGCATTCCGCACCACCCGCTCCGCCTGGCCGCGTTCGGACCCAAAGCGCTGCTGCCGGCCTCCGTCGTCGGCAAGTACCTGCGCACCGACACCGCGCGGGCCCTCTACGGTGGCGCCGCCGCGCACGCCTTCACCCGCTTCGACAAGCCGCTGACCGCCTCCTTGGGACTCATGATGCTGGCCGGCGGGCACCGCTACGGCTGGGTCGTCGCCAAGGGCGGTTCCGGTTCGATCACCCAAGCCCTCGTCGACGCGCTGGGCGACTACGACGTCACCATCGCCACCGACACCTTCGTCCGCAGCCGCGCGGACATCCCCGACGCCGACCTGGTGCTGCTGGACCTCACCCCGGCGCAGGTGCTGACCCTGTACGGCGACGACATGCCCGCGCGCATCCGCCGCTCCTACCAGCGCTTCCGCGTCGGATCGGCGGCGTTCAAGGTGGACTTCGCGATCGAGGGCGACGTCCCCTGGACGAATCCGGACTGCCGGCGCGCGGGCACGGTCCACGTCGGCGGCACCTTCGAGGAGATCGCCGCCACCGAGCGCGAGCGCATCGCCGGCCGACTGGTCGACAACCCGTTCATGCTGGTCAGTCAGCAATACCTGGCCGATCCGAGCCGGTCGGCCGGGAACATCAACCCGCTGTGGTCCTACGCCCACGTGCCGCCCGGGTTCGACGGGGACGCCACCGAATTGGTGATCAACCAGATCGAGCGCTTCGCGCCCGGATTCCGCGACATCATCGTGCACACCCAGTCGTCGAATGCGGTTGCGCTGCAGGAGTACAACCCGAACTACGCCCGCGGCGACATCATCGGCGGCGCCAACGACGGGCTGCAGCTGATCTTCCGGCCACGATTCGGGATCGACCCCTACGCGACCGGTGTCGACGGCGTGTACCTGTGCTCGCAGTCGACGCCGCCGGGCGCCGGGGTCCACGGCATGTGCGGCTACAACGCCGCCGACCGTGCGCTCGCACACCTCGGCATCCCCCGCACCTAGCCTCTCCCGCCCCGCCCCGGAAGTAGGGTTGTCGCGTGCCCATCACGCCCCGCCAGCCACCGCCGGCCTCACCGGAGGTCATCGAGGCGACCGCGGCCGTGGCCGCCCGGCTGCAGAAGCGTCTGGACGAGCTGACCGACGGGCTCTCGGCCGTGATGGCCCGCGAGATCGAGGGCCTCGACGAGGACCCGGTGCTGATCGACCTGCTGTGGAACAGCGTCGAGTCGAACGTCTCGACGATCCTGTACGGTCTGGCCAACAACGTGCCGACCAGCCACCTGCAACCACCGTCGGCCGCGGTGGAGTACGCGCGACGCCTGGCCCAGCGCGGCGTGCCGTCGAACTCCCTGGTCCGCGCGTACCACATGGGCCAGCACGACCTGCTCAACGAGTTCTACCCGATCCTCGATGACATGGGTCAGTCGCGCGACCTCACCGTCGACGTCCTGCGCCACGCGACCGAGGTCGTGTTCGCCTACATCGACTGGATCTCCATCTACGTCTTCGACGTCTACGAGCAGGAGCGCAAACTGTGGCTGGGTGCAGCCGGCAACATCCGCTCGGCCCTCATCCACGGGCTGCTGCGGGACCCGGCCGCCGACACCGCGGCCTTCGAGGCCCAGACCGGGTACCGCCTCGACCAGTTCCACCTCGGTGCCGTTGTCTGGTCCGACGCCGAGCAGCCGCTGACCCCGGCGTCGATGGACACCGCGGCGACCAGCCTGGCGCGCGCGCTCGGGTCGGCCCGCGAGACCATCTCGACCGCCGTCGACCAGGAGACGCTGTGGGTGTGGGTGCCGCTCGGAGCGACCCCGCCGCGGGTAGACACCGAGTCGCTGCGGACCTCGCTGCGACTGCCCCCGTCGATGCGGATCGCCCTGGGCCTGCCGGCCTCGGGCGGGCACGGGTTCCGACGCACCCACGAGCAGGCGATCGCCGCCTACGAGGTCGTGACGGTGCAGCACACGCCCCGGTCGGCGGTCGTCGGCTTCGGCGACCGCGGGATCGCGCTGACCTCGCTCCTGGCGGCGAACCTGGACTCCACGCGCGCCTGGGTGGGCGAGGTCCTCGGCAGCCTCGCCGACGACACCGACAACGCCGCCGTGCTGCGCCAGACGCTGAGCACCTTCTTCGCCACCGGCGAGAGCCACCTCCACACCGCCAACAAGCTCAACCTGCACCGGAACACGGTCAAGTACCGCGTCGACAAGGCGCTGTCCGGGCCTCGCATCCACGACCGGCTCGACATCGCGCTGGCCCTGCAGGTCTGTGAGTTCCTGGGCCCGACGGTCCTGCGCCGCTGAGCGCCTACCGGGGCAGTCGCCCGGCCTCCTTCAGCGCCATCCGGAGTGCGAACTCGAGCTGGGCGTTGACGCTGCGCAGGTCGTCGGCGGCCCACTTCGCAATGGCGGCGTGGACCGCCGGGTCGAGCCGCAGCAGCACCTTCTTCGGCTCGCGCCGGGCGGCGGCCGAGCCGTCGGAGTCCGATGCCGGCACGACCATCAGGAGTAGAGCGATCCCACGTTGACGACCGGCTGCGTCGACCGGTCGGCGCACAGGACGGTCAGCAGGTTCGACACCATCGTGGCCCGACGCTCTCCGTCGAGTTCCACGATGCCCTTCTCGGCCAGGTCGTCGAGGGCCAGGCCGACCATCCCGACCGCGCCCTCCACAATCCGCTGGCGCGCGGCCACGACCTGCGCCGCCTGCTGGCGGACGAGCATCGCCTGGGCGATCTCCGGCGCGTAGGCGAGGTGGGTGATCCGCGCCTCGACGACCTCGATGCCGGCCGTCGCGGTCCGCTCGGACAGCTCCTCGGTGAGTTCCTCGGCCACGAGTGCCCCGTCGCGCAGAGAGGTGCGCTCCTCGTCGTGGGCGTCGTACGGGTGGGTCGTGGCGAGGTGCCGGACGGCGGCCTCCGACTGCGTCTCGACGTACTCCTCGTAGTCGTTGACCGCGAAGGTCGCCTGGTAGCTGTCGACGACGCGGTAGACGACGACGGCGGCGATCTCGACCGGGTTGCCGTCGGCGTCGTTGACCTTCAACCGCTGGGTCTCGAAGTTGCGCACCCGCAGTGAGACGGCGCGGCGCTCGGAGAGCGGGATCACCCAGTGGAAGCCGGGGTCGCTGACCGAGCCGACGTACCGGCCGAAGAACTGCACGACGCGGGCCTGGTTGGGGTGCACGATCGTCAGGCCCGTCAGCGCGAGGACCGCGACCAGTGCGCCGAGCCCCGCCACGATCGCGATCAGCCACCAGAGCGGGGCGCCGCCGGTGCGGGTGGCGGCGGCCAGTGCGGCGATCGTCGCGGCACCGAAGGCCAGGAACAGGACGACGATCACCGCCAGTGCCACAAATCCGTTGACTCGGAAAGCCGGTTTCAGCATCAATCCTCCTAATAGTGAAGTGATATCACCACACTATCACCCGGCACGGGTCGAACGTCCGGCGTAAGATTCGACGGCCAGCCCAACGCGAGAGGAAGACCGTGCCCGACGAGACCCGCATCGCGCTCACGCGGCTGCGCGCCCTCATCAACGCCGACCCGGACCGCTTCACCGGCTCCTACTTCGCCCGCCTCTTCGCCCTCGACCCCACCGCCCGCGAGCTGTTCCCCGCCTCGCTCACCCACGCGCGCGGCGGGTTCTACCGGATCATCGACCACGTCCTGGAGGTCACGCCGGCGCCCACCGGACACGACGAGCTGGTCGAACTGCTCGCCCAGCTCGGCCGCGACCACCGCAAGTTCGGCCTCACCGACTACCACTACGACCTGGCCCACCGGGCGTTGATCGCGGAGTTCGCCTCGCTTCTCGGCCCCGCCTGGACCCCGACGGTCGCCACCGCGATCGGCCAGACCGTCACATTCATCACCGGTGTCATGCGCGGCGCGGCGGCCCAGGCCCCCGGCCCCGCCCTCACCCCCGCGCGCATCGTGGAGAAGTTCCAGATCAGCCGCGAGCACGCGGTAGTCCGACTCCTCGCCCAGAACCCGCTGACCTACCTGCCCGGTCAATACCTCGAGGTCCAGGTGCCGCAGTGGCCCCGCGCGTGGCGGATGCTCTCGCCGTCGATTCCAGCCAACAACGCCGGCGAGGTCGAATTCCACGTCCGCGCGATCCCCGGCGGGACGGTCAGTCGCGCGATCGTCCAGGATTCGCGCGTCGGCGACGTCTGGTCGATCGCGCAGAGTCACGGCACCCTGCACGTGGAGCCGACCACGCCGACCACCATCGTCGCCGGCGGGACCGGGCTGTCGCCCATGCGCTCGATCCTGACCGCGCTGTGCACCAACGTCACCAATCCGCCGGTCCACCTGTACTACGGCGCGCGTCATCCCGGCGAGCTGTACGAGCTGCCGACGCTGCAGCACATGGCGGCGATGAACCCCTGGCTGAGCGTCACGGCGGTCACCGAACAGCGCGACGACCCGTGGTGGCTCACCTCGCTCGCACCGCCCGGCGACATGGAGTTTCCCCACTTGATCGGCACCCTCGCCGAGGCGGTGACCCACGACGCGGCGCAGGTGCCCGGCTACTGGGAGAACCGCGACGTGTTGATCGCCGGGTCACCGGCCATGATCGAGGCCACCCGGCGAAAGCTGATCATCGACGGCGCCAGCTTCCGGCGCATCCACCACGACCCGTTCTGAGTTCCGCAAGGACCGGCGTTCAGTACCCGCCGCCGTCGTCGTCGGGCTGCTCGGTGACCGTCTCGGTCACGGTCTGGGTCTGGGTGACCGTCGACGGGGGCGCCGTCGTGGTGACCGTCTCCGTCTGGGTCTTGGTCTGGGTACGGGTCGGACCGGTGGCCGTCGTCGTCTCGAGCGTGTGGTTGTTCTGCGTCTCGGTGTGGGTGACCGTCGCGGTCTCCGTGCTCACCGAGACCGTGGTGGGACCGACCACCCGCTGCGCGGTGCCGGTCGAGAACAGGACCGCCGCGATGGCGGCACCGAGGATCAGGAACCCGGCGGCCGCGGTACCGCCGACGAGCCACCACCGGCGCCGGTTCTGGCGTGCGGCGAGGGTGCGCGCCGAGTCCGGCCCGCTGACGCGTCGCGCCGAGACGTCGGAGGCGGCCACCACACCGGTGGTGCTGTCGTCGGGCTCCGCCTCATAGGACGGCACCGCGGCGAACGCCTGCGAGGAGGGCGCCGAGAAGGATTGCGACGGCGGTGCCGAAAAACCCTGTGACGGCGGAGCGGAGAAGCCCTGCGAGGGCGGAGCGGAGAAGCTCCCGGAGGGCACGGATTCGGGATGGCTGCGGGCGATGCCCGCGGCGGCGGCCGCAAGTGCGTACTGCGGCTCGGCAACGACCGCGACCGGCCGGCCCAGCGCCTGCTCGAAGGCGCTGCGCACACCCGGCACTCCGGCGCCGGAACCGGTGAACACGACGCGGGTCACCGCGTCGCCGCCGGGC
>NZ_JASGER010000122.1:0-22416 GCF_047606305.1 Gordonia sp. (in: high G+C Gram-positive bacteria)
CCGACGCGCGCAACGCGCGGGCACCCGTGCCGGAGGCGCCGACATGCGTCGGGGCGGACCGCTGCCCGAGCTTGCCGCCGCCGTGGGCGGTGACCGCCGGGGCGGCGTGGATCTCGTCGAGGTCCGGCAGGTCGCGGGCGCGGACCGCCGAGCGGCCGATGTCGCGGGTCGGCGATTCGACGAACCGCTCCTTGCCGCCCGCGGCCGGCTTGTCCGCCGGCTCGTCGAGCTTGGGTGCGGCGGTACCGGTGATCAACGGCTTCTTGCGCTTGGCCGGTTCGGCGGCCTTCGCGGGAGCCTGCTTCTTGGCCGGAGCCGCCTTCGCCGGAGCCGCCTTGGCGGGAGCGGCCTTCGCGACCGGCTGCTCGGCCGGCTTGCCGGTGTCCGGGGCGAGCTCGTCACCGCGCTGCCACGGCGGCTTCACACCCGGCTTGTCCTCCGCGGCGGGCTTCTCGTCGGACCCCTTCACCGCACCGGCGATCTTGTCCTTCGCCGCCTTCGCGACGTCGGCGACCTTGCCCTCGGCCGCCTTGGCCGCGTCGGCGACCTTCTCCTCCGCGGCCTTGGCCACGTCGGCGGCCTTGCCCGCGGCGGCGAGCGCCTCGGCCTTCGCCTTGTCCCCGGCCGACTGCTCAGCCGCCGCCTCGCCGGACTTCTGGTCGCGATCTTCAGTGCTCACGTGTGGGGTTTCCTATCTAGTCCGTCGAGTCCTCGTCGGGCTCATCGGCGTTTCGGGCGATCGCCAACAGCGTAGTGCCTTCATCGAGGTTCATCAGACGAACTCCCTTCGTCTGGCGCCCGGCGCGTCGGACCTGCTTGGACAGCGTCCGGATGACACCGCCGGTCGAGGTGATCGCGTAGAGCTCACTGTCGTCGTTGACGCGCAGCGCACCGATGAGTTCGCCGCGCTTGCGGTCGTGCTGGATGGTCAGCACGCCCTTGCCGCCGCGACCCTGCACCGGGTACTCGGCCATGCGGGTCCGCTTGGCGTAGCCGCCCGACGTCGCACACAGCAGGTAGTCCTCCTCGTCGACGACGACCATCGACAGCAGCGTGTCGCCCTCGTTGAACCGCATGCCCTGCACGCCGGAGGTCTGTCGGCCCATCGGCCGCAGCGCCTCGTCGGTGGCGCTGAAGCGGATCGACTGGCCGTGCGCCGAGACCAACAGCAGGTCGTCCTCGGAGCTGCACAGACGGGCCGCGACCAGCTCGTCCTCGCCGCGCAGGTTGATCGCGGCGATGCCGCCGGACCGGTTGGAGTCGAAGTCCTCGAGCTTGGACTTCTTCACCAGACCGCCCCGCGTCGCCAGGACCAGGTACGGGGCGTCCTGGTAGGACTTGATCTGGATGACCTGCGCGATCCGCTCCTCCGGCTGGAAGGCCAGCAGGTTCGCGACGTGCTGGCCGCGCGCGGTGCGCGCCGCCTCGGGTAGCTCGTAGGCCTTCGCCCGGTACACGCGACCCTTCGTCGTGAAGAACAGGATCCAGTCGTGGGTCGAGCAGACGAAGAAGTGCGCGACGATGTCGTCCTGCTTGAGGCCGGCGCCCTGCACGCCCTTCCCGCCGCGGCGCTGGCTGCGGTACAGGTCGGTCTTGGTGCGCTTGGCGTAGCCGGTCTCGGTGATGGTGACGACGACGTCCTCGCGGGCGATGAGGTCCTCGTCGGCCACGTCGCCCTCGGCGGCGATGATCTTCGTGCGGCGCTCGTCGCCGTACTTGTCGACGATCTCCTGCAGCTCGTCGCGCACGATGGCGCGCTGGCGCTCGGGCTTGTCCAGGATGTCCTTGAGGTCGGCGATGATCCGCTCGATCTCGGCGAGCTCGTCGATGATCTTCTGCCGCTCGAGCGCCGACAGGCGGCGCAGCTGCATCGCGAGGATGGCGTCGGCCTGGATCTCGTCGATGTCGAGCAGGTCCATCAGCCCGTTGCGCGCCTCCTCGGTGTTGGCCGACGCGCGGATCAGCGCGATGACCTCGTCGAGCGCGTCGAGCGCCTTGACCAGGCCGCGCAGGATGTGGGCGCGCTCCTCGGCCTTGCGCAACCGGTAGCGGGTGCGGCGCACGATCACGTCGATCTGGTGGGCGACGTAGAGCCGGATCATCTGGTCCAGGCGCAGGGTGCGCGGCACCCCGTCGACGATGGACAGCATGTTGGCGCCGAAGCTGGTCTGCAGCTGGCTGTGCTTGTAGAGGTTGTTCAGCACGACCTTCGCGACACCGTCGCGGCGCAGCGTCACGACGATGCGCATGCCGACGCGGTCCGAGGACTGGTCCTCGATGCGGCTGATGCCCTTGAGCTTGCCCTCGTTGACCTGCTCGGCGATCGACTGGATGAGGTTGTCGGGGTTGACCTGGTACGGCAGCTCGGTGATCACCAGGGTGGTGACGCCCTTGCTGTTCTCCTCGATGTCCACGACGCCGCGCATGCGGATGGAGCCGCGGCCGGTCGTGTACGCGTCGCGGATGCCCTGGCCGCCGACGATGAGGCCGGCGGTGGGGAAGTCCGGTCCCTTCACCGCGTCCATGCAGGCGGCGAGCATGGTCTCGTCGTCGGCATCGGGGTTCGCCAGCGCCCAGAAGACCGCGTCGGCGACCTCGTTCAGGTTGTGCGGCGGGATGTTCGTCGCCATGCCGACCGCGATGCCGCCCGAGCCGTTGATCAGCAGGTTCGGGATGCGCGCCGGCAGCACCGTCGGCTCTTCGGTCTTGCCGTCGTAGTTGGGGACGAAGTCGACGGTCTCCTCGTCGATGTCGCGCAGCATCTCCATGGCCAGCGGCGTCAGCCGGGCCTCGGTGTAGCGCATGGCGGCCGGGCCGTCGTTGCCGCGGGAGCCGAAGTTGCCCTGGCCGTCGATCAGCGGGTAGCGCATCGACCACGGCTGGGCGAGGCGGACGAGGGCGTCGTAGATCGCGGTGTCGCCGTGCGGGTGGTAGTTGCCCATCGTCTCGGCGACCGGCTTGGCCGACTTCACATACGGGCGGTCGGGCCGGTAGCCGGCGTCGTTGGTCGCGTACAGCAGGCGGCGGTGCACCGGCTTGAGGCCATCGCGGACCTCCGGCAGCGCACGACCGACGATCACGCTCATCGCGTAGTCGATGTAGCTGTTCTGCATCTCCTGCTGGATGTCGACAGGAAGGATGCGGTCGTGGCCGTCTCCGTCGGTGGGCGGCAACGTGGTGTCGGTCATCGGTTCCTCTTCACTACCGGCGACGACCCGTAGGCGTCACCAAAGTTGTTGTGGGACAAGAAGGTTCGCGTCATGTCGGCCTAGACATCGAGGAACCGCACGTCCTTGGCGTTGCGGGCGATGAAGCCGCGACGCGCGGCCACGTCCTCGCCCATCAGGATCGAGAACAGCTCGTCGGCCGCGGCGGCGTCGTCGAGCGTCACCTGCTTGAGGACGCGGATCGACGGATCCATCGTCGTCTCCCACAGCTCGCTGGCGTTCATCTCGCCGAGGCCCTTGTAGCGCTGGATGCCGTCGTCGGTGTTGATCTTCTTGCCCGCCGAACGGCCCTCTTCGAGCAGCCGGTCGCGGTCACGGTCGGTGTACGCGTACTCCGGCTCGGCGCCCTTCTGCCACTTGAGCTTGTACAGCGGCGGCTGCGCCAGGTACACGTGGCCCTGCTCGATGAGCGGTCGCATGAACCGGAACAGCAGCGTCAACAGCAGCGTCGCGATGTGCTGGCCGTCGACGTCGGCGTCGGCCATCAGCACGATCTTGTGGTACCGCAGCTTGGCGATGTCGAACTCGTCGTGGATGCCGGTGCCGAAGGCGGTGATGATCGACTGGACCTCGGCGTTCTTCAGGACGCGGTCGATGCGGGCCTTCTCGACGTTGATGATCTTGCCGCGGATGGGCAGGATCGCCTGGTACATCGAGTCGCGGCCGGACTTGGCACTGCCGCCGGCCGAGTCGCCCTCGACGATGTAGACCTCGCACTTGGTCGGGTCGTTGCTGCGGCAGTCGGCGAGCTTGCCGGGCAGGCCGCCGATGTCTGTCGCGGTCTTGCGCCGCACCAGCTCGCGCGCCTTGCGGGCGGCGATGCGGGCCTGCGCGGAGTCGACGGCCTTGCGGACGATGGTCTTCGCCTCGGCCGGGTTTGCCTCGAACCAGTGGGCCAGGTGCTCGTTGCAGGTCTTCTGCACAAAGCTCTTGACCTCGGTGTTTCCCAGTTTCGTCTTCGTCTGGCCCTCGAACTGGGGGTCGGCGACCTTCACCGAGATGACCGCCGCGAGACCCTCGCGGATGTCGTCGCCGGTGAGCTTGCCGTCCTTCTCCTTGATGAGCTTCTTGTCGGTCGCGTACTTGTTGACCGTCGACGTCAACGCCGCGCGGAAGCCCTCTTCGTGGGTGCCGCCCTCGTGGGTGTTGATGGTGTTGGCGAAGGTGTGGACCGACTCGGCGTAGCCGCTGTTCCACTGCATGGCGATCTCGACCTCGTGGCCCTCGCCCTTGCCGGAGAAGCCGATGACCGACGAGTGGATCGGCGTCTTGGTGCGGTTCAGGTGCTTGATGTAGTCGACCAGGCCGTCGGGGTAGTGGTAGGTGCGGGTGCGCACCTTGGCGACCTGCTCCTTCTTCTCCTCCTCGGACTTGATCGACTCGGCCTGCTCGGTGCCGTCGCCGTCCATGTCGGCCTCGGCGATGGCCTCGTCCTCGGAGATCCGGTTGTCGGTGAGCGTGATGGTCAGGCCCTTGTTGAGGAAGGCCATCTCCTGCAGGCGCCGCGCGATGGTCTCCGCGCTGAAGGTCGTGGTCTCGAAGATGCCGTCATCAGGCCAGAAGCGGACCGTCGTACCGGTCTTGGACGACTTGTCGCCCTTGTTGAGCTTGCCCGGCTCGGCCCGCTTGTACTCCTGGGTCCAGTGGTAGCCGTCGCGCTGGATCTCCAGCTCGACGCGGGTGGACAGCGCGTTGACCACCGAGATGCCGACGCCGTGCAGACCGCCCGACACCGCGTAAGCGTCGGAGTCGAACTTTCCGCCGGCGTGCAGCTGGGTCATGATGACCTCGACGGCAGGGACGCCGGTCGCGTGCATGGAGACCGGCATGCCGCGGCCGTCGTCGACGACCTCGACGCCGCCGTCGGCGGTCAGCGTGACGTCGACGCGGGTGGCGTATCCGGCCATGGCCTCGTCGACCGAGTTGTCGACGACCTCCCAGATGAGGTGGTGCAGGCCGCGCTCACCGGTCGATCCGATGTACATGCCCGGCCGCTTGCGGACCGCCTCGAGACCTTCGAGGATGCTGATCGAATCAGCACCGTATTCGTCGGCGTTCTTCTTCGGCTTCTTCTTCTCCGCCACGCGCTTGCACCGCTCCCTCTACAGGTCGTCGCCTGAAATTCCGTCTCGTGGGCGTCTCAGCCCGCGCCAGCCCCGGTTCGGGCACTGTGACCATCGTACTGGGTCAGCCACACTAGAACGGGGATGGCAGGCCGCCAGATGGCCCGCAGATCGATTTTTTCGACATTCTTGTGGCCCGATTGTGGAAATTTCCGAAACTGCGGCGTTCCGCGGTTGTCGCGGCCTAGCCTCCGCGGCGCTACCCGTAGGTGTCGCGCGGCCCCCGGCCGGGCACGTGCCGCGGGCCCTTGCGCCACGACGGTGCCTGCGGTCCGGTGATCCTCAGCTGCGTCACGACGCCGTCGCCGACGGCCGCGGCGATCTTCGCGATGATCTGGCCCTGGACGTACCGCAACTGTGTCGCCCAGGCGGTGGACTCGGCGGAGACGTACAGGATCGTGTCGTCCAGCCGCGTCGGCTTGGCATGGGCGGCCAGGTCCTGCCCGACGATCGAGTCCCACGTGTTGATGACGGTCGCGGCACCGACCTTCGGCTGCCACCCGGGCGCCTGGGACAGGCGGCCGACGAGTGAACCGAGTGACTGGGGATCGCGATGATCGGGTCCCGAGCCCGACCAACGGCGGCGGGACTTGTTGCGGGGAGTTTCGTCAAGTGACGGTTTGCCGAGGGGTGACCGCCGCTTCGGCGATTTGGCCCGCGCATCCTGGAGGGCCTTCTTCGCGAGCTCGTATCCGCTGAGCCCGTCGTCAGCCGCCGCATCCCCGACCGCTGGATTATTCGCCTCGTCCATCGCCGTCCATTTTATCGTCGGCACTGACAAGCGACCGCCGGACCACGGACTCCCCGACGGGTTCCTCGCGCATCTCGACCGAGAGTCGACGACCGGAGATCCCCGACGGCAGGTCTTCCGGCACGGCCGCGGTGATGAGTAGCTGCTCGGCGTCGGTGGTGAACGCCGCCAGGTGTTCGCGACGACGGGCGTCGAGTTCGGCGAAGACGTCGTCGAGCATGATGACCGGCTCCACGCCGTCGGCACGGGCCAGCTCGACGGTCGCGAGCCGAAGGGCGAGCGCGAGAGACCAGGATTCCCCGTGACTCGCGTATCCCTTCGCCGGCTGGTCGCCGAGTCGGATCTCGAGGTCGTCGCGATGGGGACCGACAAGGCAGACGCCCCGATCGATCTCTTTGCTACGGGCCTGCGCGAGCGCGTCGAGCAGAATCTGTTCGATCTCCTCGACCGGACGCGGGTCGCCGCCCGAGTCGACCACCTCCCCTCCGACGGCGCTGCGGTAGCCGATGGCGGCGGGTCGTGAGTGCGGCGCGATTGATGCGTAAGCCGTCGCGAAGTGGGGGGCCGCGGCGTTGACGACGGTGATGCGGTGCGCGGTCACCTGTGCGCCGAGCGCGGCGAGTTGGGAGTCCCAGACGTCGAGTGTCGAGATCACCGACTCGGCATCGGCACCTCCGCGGCGCATCGCCGATCCCGCGGTCTTGAGGAGGGCGGCGCGTTGTCGCAGGACGCGGTCGTAGTCCGCTTTGGCGGCGACGGCGGCAGGACCGATTCCGACGACGAGCTCGTCGACGAATCGGCGTCGGTCGGCAGGTTCGCCGCGGATGAGCAACAGATCCTCCGGGGCGAACATCACCGAGCGGAGCACCCCGACGATCTCGCGGTGCCGTCGGACCGGGTTGGAGTTCAGCGCGACCTTGTTGGCACCGCTGGGCATGACGGTGATCTCCACCGCCAACTCGCGGCCCTCGTTGTGGACGGTCGCCCCGATCCTGGCACTGTCGGCACCCGCGCCGACGAGCGCGGCATCGGCACTCACCCGATGCGAGCGCAGATTCGTCAGATAGTAGAGCGCCTCGAGGACGTTGGTCTTACCGAAGCCGTTGCGGCCCACCAAGATCGTCGGCTCGGCCTTCAGCTCGAGGTCGAGTTCCGGCCACGACCGGAAGTCCCGCAACGACAGCTGGCGGACGAACACCGATCAACCGGGCAGGCGGACCGGCATCAGCAGGTAGCTGAACACCGAGTCGGGCGCGAGGAAGGCCCCGCTGTCGTCGGCGACGGGCTCGTCTCCGGTGGACGGTCGCAGGACCGCCGGGCGGCTCGGCGTCGTGAATCCGAAGTCGACGGTCGGCACGCCGATCGCGTTCAACCCGTCCTGGAGGTAACCCGGGTTGAAGGCGATGGTGAGGGGTTCGCCCTGGAACAGGACCGGCAGTTCTTCCTCGGCCTTGCCGGCCTCATCGCCGCCGGCGGTGAGGAGAACGGTGCCCGGCGAGAACTCCATCCGGACCTGGGCCCCACGATCGGCGACGAGGGCAACGCGCTTGATCGCATCGAGTAGCGGAGCGCTCTCGATCGTGGCGACAGCAGTGTGACTGGCCGGCAGCAGCTGGCGGAACTTCGGGAACTCGGCGTCGAGCAACCGGGTGGTCGTCTGCTTGCCGCCACCCAGGATGCCGAAGATGCCGTCCTCACCGATGGCGGTGCCGGAGCCGAATGCCAGGGTGATGTCGGTTTCGGCTTCGCCGCCGGCGGTCTTCGCGGCGTCGGCGAGGGTCTTGGCGGGAACGAGGACGGCACCGCTGGCCGAGGCGTCCTGCGGCTGCCATTCGAGTTCACGGACGGCGAGGCGGAACCGGTCGGTGGCCGCGAGGACGACGGTCTTGCCGTCGATCTCGATGCGCACGCCGGTGAGCATGGGCAGGGTGTCGTCGCGGCCGGCTGCCACGGCGACCTGGGAGATGGCCTCGGCGAAGATCGAGGACGGGATGGTGCCGGTGGTCGCGGGGATGGTCGGCATCTCCGGGTAGTCCTCGACGGGCATGGTCGGGAGGGAGAATTTCGCGCTGCCACAGCTGATCGCGACGCGGGCACCGTCGAGTCCGACGTCGACCGGCTTCGCCGGCAGTGCCTTGGTGATGTCGGCCAGGAGTCGACCGGAGACCAGGACGCGACCCGGCTCGGCGACCTCGGCGGCGATCGACTCCTGGGCCGAGACCTCGTAGTCGAAGCCGGAGACGGTCAATCCGTCATCGCCGGCCGTGAGGACCACGCAACCCAGGACGGGCACCGGAGGGCGGGGCGGGAGGCTGCGGGCGACCCACGCCACCGACTCCGCGAACTCGTCACGCGAAACACGAAACTTCATGGTGGTCACTGTAAAGCGTCGGCGACCGTGATGGCGGCTCGGGTCACAAAAGATCTCCCCGATGAGAGCGGCGGCGAGGGCCGGTGACGCGGCTTGTGCACATGCCGACTTTTAGAAGAGAACTCTTTAAAGGGATTAGAAGTATTAGTAGGCACGGTGGAAACTGTGGGTAACCGCCAAAAGGCCTGGTAGAGCCTCAAATCCTGTTGTGGATGAACTGTGGGTAAGTGTGCGGGCTACTCGAGCGGCTGTGGAGGGCCCACAAGTTGTTCATCTGTTGTCCAGCGGCTGTACACACCTGACGTCCACTTTTCCAAAGGACATCCACAGGGTTGAAGGTCGTGAGATTCGCTCGACGGCGCAGACGTGGACGCGGCGGCGAACCCTCCGGAGACGGTTGAGGGTTGTCAGCTGGCGGGCCCGCGGCGGATGCGGGCGGTGAGTTCCTGGACGTGGTCGTAGACGTCGCGGCGCTCGGCGAGCTGTTCCTTCACCTTGCGCTCGGCGTGCATGACGGTCGAGTGGTCGCGGTTGAAGGCCTCGCCGATGCGCGGGAGCGACAGCTCGGTGAGCTCGCGGCAGAGGTACATCGCGATCTGCCGCGGGGTGACGACCTCCCGGACCTTGGACCGGCCGGTGAGTTGGTCGATGGTGATGTCGAAGTATTCGGCGGTGATCGCGATGATCCGGGGCGCGCTGACCTCTTGGGCGCCGGACTCGGGCAGGAGGTTGCGCAACACGACCTCGGCCAGCGACCGGTTCAACTCGGCGTTGGTGAGCGATGCGAAGGCGGTGACGCGGATGAGCGCGCCCTCGAGTTCACGGATGTTGCGCTCGATGTGCGAGGCGATCAGGACCAGGACGTCGTCGGGGACGTCGAGCTTGTCCATCTGCGCCTTCTTGCGGAGGATCGCGACGCGCGTCTCCAGATCCGGCGGCTGGACGTCGGTGATGAGTCCGCCCTCGAACCGGGTGCGCAGCCGGTCCTCCAACGTCGCGAGCTGATGTGGCGGGCGGTCGGAGGAGATGATGATCTGCTTGTCCGCGTTGTGCAGGGTGTTGAACGTGTGGAAGAACTCTTCCTGCGTTCCCTCACGACCCATCAAGAACTGGATGTCGTCGACGAGGAGGATGTCGACCTCGTCGCGGTAACGCCGTTGGAATTGCACCCGGCGGTCATCGCGCAGCGAGTTGATGAAGTCGTTGGTGAATTCCTCGGTGGAGACGTACTTGACGCGCAACTCCGGGAAGAGGCGCAGGGCGTAATGGCCGGCGGCGTGCAACAGGTGGGTCTTGCCGAGCCCGGACTCCCCCCAGATGAAGAGCGGGTTGTAGGCGCGCGCCGGCGCTTCGGCGACCGCCACGGCCGAGGCGTGGGCGAAGCGGTTGGAGGCGCCGATGACGAAGGTGTCGAAGGTGTAGCGCGGGTTCAACTTGCCCGAGGAGTTGGCGGCCGATTCGGAGCCGGGGCTGAAGGACTTCGCCCAATCACCGTCGTTGTTGCCGGAGTCGTCGAGCCGTCGGGAGATCCAGCCGTCGTCCTCGCCGTCCTCGTCCTCCGGCTCCTCGTCGACATCGTCGGTGCCGACGAGGGGTTGCACCCGCACGCCGAGGTCGACTGACGCGCCGAGTTGTCGGGAGAGGGCGTTGCAGATGACGTCGCGCAGATCCCGCTCGATGTGTTCCTGGGCAGCGCGGTTGGGAACGGACAGGAGGGCGAATCCCTCGGTCAGGGTGAGCGGCTGGACCAATGAGATCCACGCCTTCTGCTGCCGGGTGAGCGGCGGATCAACTCGGGAATCGTCGTTGAGTTCGTCGACGATGGTCATCCACACATCGGGAAAACCGTCTCCCGTGTCCGTCATCGCTCCCCCTGGCTGGCCGTCTCAAGGTTTCCAAGCATCGCACGGGTGCGGCGGCCGCGCCAAGTTTTCCACAGAGTTATACACAAGTGTGCACAAAAGCCGAGGTCGGCGGTTTGATTGTGCTGCCCGAAGTCAGTACCCTCGACAGGTCATATCCGTTGCACGGATTTACGGTCGGGCCGCTGAGCGGTAAGACTATCCGAGATGTCTCGGCACCGTGCGGGGAACCAGACTTGAACCGGCCTGCGGAAGTGGGCACCGACTTTGAAGGAGTCACTCCGATGGCCAAGGGCAAGCGGACTTTCCAGCCGAACAACCGTCGTCGCGCTCGCAAGCACGGCTTCCGTCTGCGCATGCGCACGCGCGCCGGCCGTTCCATCATCAGCGGCCGTCGTTCCAAGGGCCGCGCGAAGCTGAGCGCCTGAGTCTCGTTCGACCACGCACCGGAGTGATCTGGTGCTCGCTCGGCGATGATCTCCCCGCACCGGATCCATCGGCGATCCGATTTTCAACGCACCCTGAAGCAGGGCGTGCGGATCCGCACGCGTGACCTCGACGTGCACCGCCTGACCGTGTCCTGTGAGCACCCCCATCCGTCGCGCGTCGACGTCGCCCTGTCCGGTGGTCCGTGGCTCGGGATGGTCGTGAGCAAGAAGGTCGGGAACTCCGTCGTCCGTCATCGGGTGGCGCGGCGGATCCGGGCGGCCTTCCGCTCGACGGTCCTGCCCGCCGACGCCGGCCAGTCCTACTTCGTCGTGCGCGCGCGGCCTTCCGCCGCCGACCGCTCGTCCGACGAGCTCGCGCAGCAACTGACCCGGGCGGTGCCATGAGCCGGATGCTGATCGCGGTGATCCGCTTCTACCAAGTGTGGATCTCCCCTACCCGGCTGCCGACGTGCCGCTTCGAACCGACCTGCAGCAGGTACGCCGTCGAGGCGCTGACCGAGCACGGCTTCCTGTACGGGAGTTGGCTGTCGGCGGTGCGACTGCTCAAGTGCGGCCCGTGGCACAAGCCCGGCTACGACCCCGTCCCGCCCCGCCGGGACTCCATTGAAGAGGGAATGAAAACGACGTGCTGAACTTCATCTATTACCCGATCTCCGGGATCATGTGGCTGTGGCACTGGGTGTTCAGCCACCTGACGCCGAACAACCCGAGCGGGCACGGCATCGCCTGGGCGCTCTCGGTGGTGGCCCTGGTCTTCACCCTCCGCGCCATCTTGTACAAGCCCTTCGTCAAGCAGATCCAGACGACGAAGAAGATGCAAGAGATCCAGCCGCAGATGCAAGCCATCCGCAAGAAGTACGGCAAGGATCAGGTCAAGATGGCCGAGGAAATGCAGAAGCTGCAGCGCGAGCACGGCTTCAATCCCCTGCTCGGCTGCCTCCCGATGTTCATGCAGATCCCGGTGTTCATCGGTCTGTTCCACGTGCTGCGGTCCTTCAACCGCACCGAGGGCATCCCCTTCGGCGGTCGGGTCAAGACCATGGACGTCGCGACCAACGCTGCCCACGGCAACTACTTCTTCAGCCCGGAACAGGTGCAGGACTTCCTGCAGGCCCGCCTCTTCGGTGTCCCGCTGGGCGCCTTCATCACGATGAAGCCCGACACTGCCCAGTGGCATGCGTTCCTGGACTCCCCCGTGGTCGGCTCCGGTACCCCGTTCACGAAGACCGCCATCCTCGCCCTGATCATCCCGATCATGTTGGTGGCCTCGCTGATGACCTACCTGAACGCCCGCGCCTCGGTGAAGCGACAGACCGCCGCCGCGCTGGAGAGCCAGCAGACGCGGATCATGAACATGCTCTCGCAGTACGTGTTCCCGTTGGGCATCCTCGTCTCCGGCCCGTTCTTCCCCGTCGCGATCCTGCTCTACTGGGTCAGTAACAACGTCTGGACCTACGGTCAGCAACACCTCGTCTTCGGCCGCATCGAGCGCGAAGAAGAAGAGGCGAAGCAGGCGAAGGAAGAGAAGAACAAGGCGAACGCCCCCAAGCCGGGTGCCCGTCCGGACCGGACCAAGCGCACCGATGCCGAGGCGAAGGCCGATGGCGAGGCCGACGTCGAGGACGCCACGGACTCCGCATCGACGCCCACCAAGGCGAGTGGCGCCAAGAAGGCCGGCGGGCAACCGGCGGCCCGGGGCAAGGCCGCGGGATCGAAGAAGAACCGCCAGGCCGCCCGCAAGAAGAAGAACCGCTGAGCGCGGTCCCCCAGCCCTATTTGCACGAGACGACAGGAGAACGTCATGACTGCCGATGCGCAGGTTCCCGAAGAAGACATCGCCCCGGAGATCGCCGAGGACAGCGCCGCCGAAGAGGTTGCCGAGACCGCTGACGCCGATGCGGTGGAGGCCGACGCCGATGGCGGTGACGACCTCGACGAGGAAGACCAGTTGGTCGAGGAGGGCGAGATCGCCGGTGACTACCTCGAGCAGCTGCTCGACGTCCTGGACTTCGACGGCGACATCGACCTCGACGTGGACGGCGACCGCGCGGTCGTGAGCATCGACGGCGGCAAGGACTTGTCCAAGCTCGTGGGGCGACGCGGCGAGGTTCTCGACGCGCTGCAGGAGCTGACCCGCCTGGCCGTCCAGCAGTCGACCGGTGACCGCAGCCGGCTCATGCTAGACATCGCGCGTTGGCGCGCCGACCGCCGCGAGCGCCTGGCGAGCCTGGGCACCGAGGTGGCCGAGCGCGTGCGCGATTCGGGCGAGCGGGAGTCCCTGGATCCGATGACCCCGTTCGAGCGGAAGATCGTGCACGACGCCGTCGCCGCGGTCGACGGGGTGGTCAGCGAGAGCGAGGGCGCCGAGCCCAAGCGCCGCGTCGTGGTGATCAAGACGCCGTGAGAAAACCGCGTCGCGTAAGCTAAGGCGCGACGACGTTCATACGAGAAGGTCCCGGCTCACGCCGGGGCCTTTCTCGGTTCCTGGGGACGAAATCACATCGATGTAAGTATCGATGTTTCACGTGAAACATCGATCCCCGAATGCCGATGTTTCACGTGAAACATGGGCGCGGGCCAACCGGAGAGGAAGAGCGTGTCGGTACCTGAGGCGGCCTCCCTGGTCTTCGGAGACCGGCTGTCGCTGGCCGTGGGCTACCACGACTGGCTCGCCGACGCCGCCGTCACCCGCGGCCTCATCGGACCCCGGGAGACCGACCGTCTGTGGGATCGCCACATCCTCAACTGCGCCGTCGTCGGCGAGCTGTTCGAGGCGGGCGAGCGCGTCGTCGACATCGGCAGTGGCGCCGGCCTTCCCGGTATCCCCGTGGCGATCGCCCGTCCGGATCTGCGGGTGGTGTTGGTGGAGCCACTGCTCCGGCGCACCACCTTCCTGTCGGAGGTCGTCGACGATCTTGGGCTGGTCAACGTCACGGTCGTCCGCGGTCGGGCCGAGGAGAAGGAAGTCGTCGAGGAATACGGCGGCGCCGACGCGGTGACCTCCCGAGCGGTCGCCCCCCTCGACCGATTGGTCCGATGGTCGGCGCCGTTGATCCGAGTGGACGGACGGCTCGTGGCGATGAAGGGGTCGCGTGCGCAGGCGGAGATCGACGAGCACGGCGCCGCGTGTGCCAAGGCGGGGGTCGCCGACCTTGCCGTCCGGACCGCCGGAGACGCGGTGTTGACCGAGCCGACGACGGTGGTGACGGGTCGCAAGACAGCATCGCGCGGCAAGCGCAAGGGCGGCCGGTAGACGGTCGGGGAGCCCGCGACCACCGGTGTTGTCTGTGTCAGACACAGCCCGCAGAATATGTAGTGAAGAACGATCGAAGGATGGACGACAGTGCCGAGTAATCAACCGAATGTTTCACGTGAAACGTCGGGCCCGCGGGGGCCCGAGGCATTCGTCGACACCCCGATCGCGGCCGCCGCTGCGCGGGCGAGCGAGATCCTGACCCCGGGCGGCACGCCTCCCCTCCCCCGCCCGGCAGAGCCGCGCATCCTGACCGTCGCGAACCAGAAGGGCGGCGTCGGCAAGACGACAACGGCCGTGAACCTGGCCGCCGCGCTCGCCATCCACGGACTCCGGGTCCTCGTCGTCGACCTCGACCCGCAGGGCAACGCGAGCACCGCGCTGGGCATCGACCACCGCCAGCCGGGCCTGTCGTCGGTCTACGAACTCCTCCTCGGGCAGGCCGACCTCGCGTCGGCGATCAAGCAGAGCCCGGCCCACGCGGGGCTCTACTGTGTTCCGGCGACGCTGGATCTGGCCGGTGCGGAGATCGAGCTCGTGTCCCTCGTGGCCCGCGAGAACCGCTTGCGCAACGCGCTCGGTCGCGAGGCACTCGCCCAGTTCGGCTTCGACTACGTCTTCATCGACTGCCCGCCGTCGCTCGGCCTGCTGACGGTCAATGCGATGGTGGCCGCTCGCGAGGTCCTCATCCCGATCCAGTGCGAGTACTACGCGCTCGAGGGTGTGGGTCAGCTGCTGCGCAACATCGAGCTCGTGCAGGCCCATCTCAACCCCGAACTCCACGTCTCGACCGTGCTCCTCACGATGTACGACGGACGGACCAAGCTGGCCGACCAGGTCGCCGAGGAGGTGCGCCGGCACTTCGGTTCGAAAGTCCTCAAGACGATCGTGCCGCGCAGCGTGAAGGTCTCCGAGGCCCCCGGCTTCGGCATGACGATCATCGACTACGACCCCGGTTCGCGGGGCGCCATGAGCTACGTGGACGCGGCACGGGAGCTGGCCATGCAGGCCGCCCCGGCCGGCGGCGCGCGGTAACGGAGGAACACGACCATGAGCAAAGAGAACCCGCGCAAGGGCGGCCTGGGCCGCGGCCTGGCGGCACTGATCCCCACCGGCCCGGCCGAGGGCGAGACGTCGTCGGCCGGCTCGATGGGCACCCAGAAGATGGGCGACGCGGCGGCCGACGTCGTGCTGGGCACCGGGACGCCGTCGTCGGCGACCGGGGTGCTCGACTCCCCCGCCCCGATCTCCGGGGACGTCGGCGCGGTCTACCGCGAGCTGCGGCCTACGCAGATCCAGCCCAACCCGCAGCAGCCGCGCACCGTCTTCGACGAGGAGGCGCTGGGCGAACTGGTCCACTCGATCCGCGAGTTCGGCCTCATGCAGCCGATCGTCGTGCGCCGCCTGCCGTCGCCGCAGGGCGAGGTCGAGTACCAACTGGTGATGGGCGAGCGTCGTTGGCGCGCGAGCCAGGAGGCGGGGCTGGAGGTCATTCCGGCCATCGTCCGCGAGACGCCCGACGGCGACATGCTCCGCGACGCCCTCCTGGAGAACATCCACCGGGCGCAGTTGAACCCATTGGAAGAGGCGGCGGCCTACCAACAGCTGCTCGACGAGTTCAACGTGACGCAGGAGGAGCTGGCCGCCCGCATCGGCCGGTCCCGCCCGCTCATCACGAACATGATCCGACTGCTGAAGCTGCCGATTGCGGTCCAGCGTCGCGTGGCGGCCGGTGTCCTGTCCGCGGGCCATGCTCGCGCCCTCCTCTCCCTGGAGGCCGGTAGCGACGCACAGGAGGCACTCGCGGCGCGCATCGTCGCCGAGGGCCTGTCGGTCCGCGCGACCGAGGAGGCGGTGACGCTGGCCAATCGGGGAGACGGACCGGATCCGTCGACGCCGGCGGCCAAGCGCAAGCAGATGGTCATGCCCGGACTGCAGGACGTCGCCGAGCAGCTCTCCGATCGCCTCGACACCCGCGTCATGGTGAGCCTGGGCAAGCGCAAGGGCAAGATCGTCATCGAATTCGGCTCCGTCGACGACCTCGAACGTATTGTCGAGGAAATCAAGGCCCCGAAGCGCTGATTTCCCGCACCCAGGGACACCAGCCCGAAACGTCACTGTGACGGATAGCCCGGAAAGGACGACAGTTGAGCTCAATAACCTTGTGGCACAACAACTTTCGTCTCTTTTCCGGTGAGAACGGGTGACCGAGGGTGGGAATCCGGCTCCGCGCGTTGGACACCGACAATTTTGAGTGGTTGCCGGCCCATGTGCGCTCGTGCGTCTTCTGGGAAGTCGATCCGAGCGCCGAGGTCCGCCTCAGCGAGTTCGACAAAGAGGCGTGGACGTCGGGTCTGCTCCTCGAGTGGGGCACCTGCGCGCAGCTGGCCGAGTCCGGTCCCAACGTGATGCCCGCGGGCACGGCGTCGCACCGCATGCCGCGCACCGTCGTCGGCACCGCCTTCTACGCGCCGCCGCTGCGCGTGCCCCGCGCCGCCCACTTCCCCACCTCGCCGGTGAGCGCCGACGCCGTCCTGCTCACCTCGTTGCGCGCCGACGCCGGATTCGAGGAGGCGCGCGCCATGCTGCTGGACGCCGTCGTCGCCGATCTGGTACAGCGCGGCGTCCGGGCCGTGGAGGCCTTCGGCTTGCGCGGTGAGGCGCCGGGCGAGATCTGCGCCGACTGCATGATCGACGCGCAGTTCCTCGAGGACTCCGGATTCGAGGTCGTGGCTCCGCATCACCGGTTCCCGCGGTACCGGCTGGTGCTCGACGAGGGGTTGGGCTGGAAGTCCGCCGTCGAGGGTGCGCTGGAGCGACTCGTGGTGGAGGCGGCGCTGCAGATCACCGCCGAGCCGGGGACGGCGGAGATGGCGCCCGCCCGCGGCTAGCGGTCCGGTCGGATCTAGGAGATGGCGCGCTCGGCCGCGATGAGGTCGGCGAAGGTGTAGGTGCCGGTGGGCCGGTCGTTCTCGCCCAACAGATAGACGCGCTTGACGGCGACGAGGATCGCTTCGGCGACGGTGTCGCGGTGGGCCGGGTCGTCGAGCCAGGAGGCGTCGGTCGGATTGGTGATGTACCCGATCTCGATGAGGGCGGTCGGCATGCGCGTCTCGCGCAGGATCGGCCAGGTGCGCGGATGGGTCCGGCAGTCGTAAAGCCCTGTGCGAGCGACGATTTCGCGCTGGATGAAGCTCGCGAGGTTGCGCCCGATCGTCGAGTACGAACCGTGGTTGTTGCCGAAGTAGAAGCTCGCCACCCCGCTGGCCGTGGCGGTCGGGTGGTGCGCGCAGCGCAGCGCGATGACCAGATCGGCGTCGACGGCGTTGGCGGTGCGGGCGCGCTCGGAGTCGTCCGGCGCGGAGCTCTCGCTGTGCGAGACGAAGGTGTCCATCCCGGCGGCGCCCATGCGGCCCTCGAGCCGTTGCGCGAGGTCGGCGAGGACACGCTCCTCGAGATCGGCGACGTCGCCGGTGGACAGCGGGTGGTTCCCGCCGCTGCCGGCGTCGATCAGGACGCGCTTGCCCGAGAGCTGCGGGCCCGACCGGCGGACGCGCTCCTCCTCGCGGATGGCGTGCGGCGAGCCGCCGGTGATCCGGTTGCCGAGGCGCTCGAGGGAGCGCAGGGTGGCCGGGCCGCAGATCCCGTCGGAGGAGAGGCCGTATTCGGCCTGGTAGCGACCCAGCGCGGTGTGCGTGGCCTCGCCGAACACGCCGTCGACGAGGCTGGGGTAGTAGCCGAGGTTCTGCAGGCGCGACTGCAGGGCGGCCACGTCGTCGCCGGTCATCGGCGAGGACAGGCGGTACAGCAGCACGCGCGAACCCAGGTGATACGAGGACTCCAGCAGCGCGCGGTAGGTGGCCGGTCCGACGATGCCGTCGGCCAACAGGCCGCGGTGCTGCTGGAAGGCCCGAACCGCGTGATCGAGCGCGGGGTCGAAGACGGCTTCCGGCGACGCCCAGCCGCCTTCGGTGGCGAGCATGTCATCGGGGCCGGAGGTGTCCGGGAGGAGGTTCTGCGCGACCAGGATGGCGCGGATCTCGGCAACCGCCGAACCCTGATCACCAAGCCTGATGTTCGGCATGCCCGTACTCCTTGATCCCCGTTGCGGCGAGCCGCAAACCTGACGTCGATTGTGTCAGGAAGCTCTCCGGCAACACAAATAGGACGTTCAGCCCAGCACGGACTCCAGCTCGCGCAGCAGGGCGGCCTTGCCCTTGGCGCCGACGATCGTCTTGACGACCTCGCCGCCGGAGAAGAGCTTCATCGTGGGGATCGACATGATCTCGTAGTCGCGCGCGACGCCCGGGTTGGCGTCGACGTCGACCTTGGCCACGGTCAGCTTGTCGCCGTGGTCGCGGGCGATCTCCTCGAGCACCGGGGCGACCATCTTGCACGGGCCGCACCAGGTCGCCCAGAAGTCGACCAGGACGGGCTTGGCCGAGCCCAGCACGTCGCTGGCGAACGAGGCATCGGTGACATCGGTGGTGTGGGCACCCATTTTCGGCTCCTTAGGGGGACGGTGGGGGGTCAGGAAACGGCGGCCTGGGCGGCAGCCGGCTCTTCGGCACGGTCGGCGAGCCACCGTTCGGCGTCGATGGCGGCGCTACAGCCGCTTCCGGCGGCGGTGATGGCCTGGCGGTAGGTGTGGTCGACGAGGTCGCCGCAGGCGAAGACGCCGGCGACCGACGTGTAGGAGCTGCGGCCCTGCGTGCGCACGTAGCCCTCGTCGTCGAGGTCGACCTGGCCCTTGACGAGGGCGCTGCGCGGGTCGTGCCCGATGGCGACGAACATGCCGGTCACGTCCAGGTCGCGCTTCTCGCCGGTCCGGGTGTCGCGCAGGACCAGCCCGGTGACCGAGTCCTCGCCGCGGACGGCGTCGATCGCCGTGTTGGTGACGAATTCGATCTTCGGGTTGTTGCGGGCGCGGTCGAGCATGATCTTGGACGCGCGAAACTCCTCGCGACGATGGATCAGGTAGACCTTGCGGGCGAACTTGGTGAGGAAGGTCGCCTCTTCCATGGCCGAGTCGCCGCCGCCGATGACGGCGATGTCCTGGTCCTTGAAGAAGAAGCCGTCACAGGTCGCGCAGGCCGAGACGCCGCGGCCGAGGAGGCGCTGCTCGTCATCGAGGCCCAGGTAGCGGGCGGCCGCCCCCATGGCGAGGACGACGGCCTTGGCGCGGTGGACCTCGCCGCCGACCTCGACCTCCTTGACGTCACCGGTCAACCGGATCGCGTCGACGTCCTCCATGCGCAGGTCGGCGCCGAACCGCAGGGCCTGCTCGCGCATCTCGTCCATCAGGTCCGGCCCCTGGATGCCCTCGCGGAAACCGGGGAAGTTCTCCACCTCGGTGGTCGTCATCAGCGCGCCGCCGAACTGGGTGCCTTCGAAGACCAGGGGCGCGAGCTCGGCGCGGGCCGCGTAGATGGCGGCGGTATAGCCGGCCGGGCCGGAGCCGACGATGATCAGTTCGTGGACGGTGTCCGCGTCGGTGCTGGTGCTCACTGCGATTCCTCGGGTCTGCTTGCTAAGTCCAGTTGGCTACAACACCAGCGTAGGGCGCGATGTTCCCGCGGGACGGTCGGGGGCATCGGCGGGTCGCGGTCAGTCGCCGACGAGGGCGCGGGCCAGGGTGCCGGGTTTGCCGGCGTCGCAGTCGCGCGTGGTGACCAGTGCGTGGAACTTGCCGGGCTTGTCGGCGGGGGTGAGGATCACCTGCGCCGGGCGGCCCCGATAGTCGAGGTAGCCGGCACCGACGATCGCGGCGCCGCCGAGCCGGTTGGCGGTCAGGCAGCGGGCGAGCCGGTTGGCGTCCATCGGCTCGGTCTGCGGGGCGTGGGCGGCCGCGACCAGCGAGGCGGCGTCGCCGGTGGCGACCTGGTCGCCGGCATCGGGGGCGGCGGGCCCGCCGGGGGCCATGATTACGGCCATCGCGACCCCGCCGAGGAACACCCCGAAGACCGCCGCCGCCACCAGCCAGGCGGCGGAGAACTTGCGCCCCGGCGTCGGCGTGCGGACCGGTGCCGGGATGGGCTCGGTGGGGACGTCGGCCGTCTCCAGCCGGTGCAGGGTGGCCTCGCTCGTCGCGCGCACCTCCGGCGGGACGTCGACCTCCGGCGCGGGTCGGCCGGCGAGGGCGGCGACCGTCGCGTCCAGGGCGGCGAGGGTGTCGCGCGCGGCGGGATCCTCCGGCAGACGGGTGCGGACGTGCGCGGCCAACTCGTCGTCGAGCACACCCGCGTGCAGATCGGCGATCAGCTCGGGCGCGAAAGGCGGTTCCGGAAAAGTCCGGAACGCTTCGCTCACGTGTGACATCGGCCTGCTTTCTGGCGGTGGTGGGTCCCCGCGGGGACAGTACGTACTTTACGACGCACGGCGGGTCCGCGTGGTTCCGTTCGCACCGGTGGGGGGCTTAGATCCCCAGCGTATGGCCTTGATCGCGCTCTCGCGCGCGCACAAATCGGTCGGAATCGGTCAGACCGGTGCGCGCAGGCTCGCGAGCATCACCGACAGCCGCAGGCGGCCGCGCGCACAGCGGCTCTTGATCGTCCCGGTCGCCACGCCGAGAAGGGCGGCGGTCTCGGCGACGGTGTACCCCTCGACGTCGACGAGCAGGATCGCCCGGCGCTGTTCCTCGGGCAGCAGGCGCAGGGCGCGGTCGATGGACAGCGACAGGTCGACGTCGCGGGCGTGGTCCCCGGGGTCGGGCAGCTGGGCGTCGAGCTGGGGCACCAGTGTGAAGGAGCGGACGCGCGAGCGCCGCATCCGGTCCAGGCAGGCGTTCACGACGATCCGGTGCAGCCAGCTCGACACCTGTGAATCGGCGCGGAACTGGGCCGCCATCTCGTGCGCTTTGGCCCAGGCGTCTTGGAGCGCGTCCGGGACGTCCTGGGGGTCGTGCATCGTCCGATACGCGACGGCGGCGAGGCGGTCGTGATGCCTTCGGACCAGCACGGTGAAGGCGTGGCGATGGCCGTCGACGTGCGCCTGCAGGAGCTCGGCGTCACTCTGGTTCTCCAGTTCCCCCTGATTCATAGGCAAGACAATAGGCAGGCCTAACCAGCCGTCGGAGAAATTCCGTCCATATTCAAGAATCCTGGGGATAAGTCGAACAAGTGATTAACAATCCCAAAGGACAGCGGCTCGAGCGAACACCGAAAACCCTTGCTGTGCAGGAGTTTTGGCTCATCGCACAACAGACGGTGAATTACAGCGGTGGAAGGCCGGCGGCTCAGCTCTTCATCGTGACTTGCGCGACGGTCGCCTCGTACTGGCCGTAGTTCCGCTGCGACGGCGCGAGTCGGGTGATCCACAGCAGCATGAACGGCGCCGCCTTGGCGTCGCTGATCTTGATGGTGGTCGTGTCCTCGTCGACGGTGGCCTCGGCGACCTTCTTGGTCGCGGCGAAGGTGGTGACACCGGCCTGCGCGGTCCGCAGCTCGACCTTGTACCCGGGGTTGGGCGTCTTGATGGTCACCGAGCGCACGGTCCGCGTGCCGCCCAGGTTGAACATCAGACCCACGCCGGGCTTGAGGCCGCCGAAGTCGGCCGACTGCTGGTAGTGGTCGGTGGCCCACGACGGGGTCTTGCCGCTGATCACGTTCTGCACGTTGGTCGACGGGTCGGCCGGCTGGTCGGAGTAGTCGACGACGGAGACCGTCTGCAGCGGGATCGTCGCCCCGGGCTCGTCGGCGTGCGCGGCCGAGCTCGTGGTCAAGATGGCGTCGATGTCCGAGGTGGGCGCCGAGCCGCCGAAGAACTTGGCGAGCACGATGACCAGCGCGACGACGACGAGGAAGGCCGCGACGCCCAGGCCGATCAGCAGGGGCAGGTTGCGGCCGCCCGAGGACGTCGTCTCCTCGGGCACGGCCTGCTCGGCAGCAGCGGCACCCTCCGGGGCGATTGGCTTGCCGTCGGAATCGAGCGGGGCGATCGCGGTGGTCGGCAGGTCCACGACGGTCGCCTGGTCGAGCACGTGCTGGATGGTGGCCGCCGTGCGGATGCCCTGGTTGCCGGCGAGGGCGCGCGCCGCCACCGCGGAGATCTCGAAGGGCACCTGGGGCCGGGCGCGCTGCGGTTCGATCGGGCCCTTGCCCTCGTCGTCGGGCAGCGCCGGGCGCATCCCGCCGACGGGGTCGGCCGACTGCTTCTCGGTGTTGGTGGTCGAGGCGTCGGCGGACAGCGGCCAGCGGTCGAGCAGCAGTGCGTACAGCACGGCGCCCAGACCGCGCACGTCGCTGGACTTGTCGTCGCCGGCCAGGGTGCCGGGGAAGGCCAGGACCGCATCGCCGTTGGTGGAGACGCGGATGCGGTCGGGGCTGTCGATGGACAGCGCGCCACCGGTGCGATGGGCGGCCTCGGCGGCGGCGGCCAGCGC
>NZ_JASGER010000123.1:0-5657 GCF_047606305.1 Gordonia sp. (in: high G+C Gram-positive bacteria)
CGCGGGTCAGCCGGGCGACCGGGCGCAGGCCGGTGCGGGCCACCGTCGTGCCGGCGAGGGCCGCCAGCGCCACTCCCCCGCCGCCGACGACGAGCAGCACCCAGGCGAGGCGTTTGAGCACCCGCTCGGTGTGCAGCAGGCTCTGCGCCATGATCAGGCTGTAGCCGTCGTCGAGCTTGCGGGCCAGCACCCGCTGGTCGTCGACCGTCCGCAGGCTCTGGTTGTGCTGTCCGGGCCGGTTGGCGCTGCGCACGATCCGCCGCTCGGGGGCGTCGAAGGGCACCGAGCCGACCAGGAAGGTCTGCCCGTCGGGGCGGATCAGGGCAACCGAGATGTTCGTGGAGAACACCGCCCCGGACACCACGCGCTGCGGGTTGCCGCCGAGCGCCCCGGTGCGCGAGAGGGCCGTCATGCCGTCGGCGCGGCTCTCCAGCTGCCGGTCGATGTCGTTGTACATCGCGCGGTAGACGACGAAATAGGCGGCGGCCGCCATCAAGGACACCGACACCGCCACGACCGTCGCCGACAGCAGGGCGACGCGGGTGGTGAGGGAGGCCGAGCGGGTGAGGGCGAAGGGCTCGCGCATCTCGCGGTGCGCGACCTCCTCGCGGTGGCGCTCGGACCACCGCCGCACATCGGACCAGAGACTCAGGGCGGCGTCTCCCGCAGCACGTATCCGACGCCGCGGACGGTGTGGATCAGACGCGGCTCACCGTCGGCCTCGGTCTTGCGGCGCAGATAGCCGACGTAGACCTCCAGCGCATTGCCCGACGTCGGAAAGTCGTAGCCCCACACCTCTTCGAGGATGCGGCTGCGCGACAGGACGCGGCGCGGGTTGGCCATCAGCATCTCCAGCAGCGCGAACTCGGTGCGGGTCAGGCTGATCGACCGTTCGCCGCGAGTGACGTCGCGGGTCACCGGGTCCAGGCGCAGGTCCTCGAACTCGAGGGCCTCCGAATCCTCCTCGTCGGGGCCGGTGCGGCGCAGCAGGGCGCGCAACCGGGCCAGGAGTTCCTCGAGCGCGAACGGCTTGGCCAGGTAGTCGTCGGCACCGGCGTCGAGGCCGGCGACCCGCTCGGACACCGAGTCGCGCGCGGTCAGCACGAGGATCGGCAGGTCGTCGCCGGCCGACCGGAGTCGACGGCAGACCTCCAGGCCGTCCATCCGCGGCATCATCACGTCCAGGAGCAGCACGTCGGGCCGTTGGGCCACGACCTTCTCGAGTGCCTCGAGTCCGTCGCCGGCCGTCTCCACGACGTAACCGTTGAACGTCAGGGAACGGCGCAGCGACTCGCGCACCGCGCGATCGTCATCGACGACAAGAATCCGCATGTCTCATTCTTAGCCCAGCGCGCCTGAGAATTCGCGGAGGACGACGATTGCGCCGGTCACGGTGCGACGGGCTGATCGGCCAGGCGCCGGTAGGCGAACACGGTCAGCAGCTGCACGAACGGGTAGGCGAGGATGCCCAGGAACATCGAGAGCACCATGACGACCAGCCACAGCACGAGGGCGTCGCCGATCCGGTGGCGCACGATCGAGGCGCTGGCCTTCATCCCCGCCACCGCGCCCACGTTGCGGTCGAGGACCGCGAACACGGTGAACATGAGGAAGAAGGCGACGACGAATCCGCCGACGCAGAAGACCAGCAGGCCGACCAGGACGGCCAACGCCTGCAGGAGCACCACGGCCAAGACGGTGCCGAAGCGGCGGGGCCGCAGGAAGGAGCCGATGGTCGTGGGCACGCCGTTGGCGATGTCGAGCAGGCCGCCGGTGTAGGCGCTGCCCTGGTAGGCGGCGGTCAGCAGGGAGACGAGCGAACCGACGACGATCAGCACGATTCCGGTGATGCCGGCGGCCGACCCGGGGTCGAGCTGCAGGTCGTCGGAGGTGCCGGTGTCGCCGCTGGCCATCAGCGCGAAGACGCCGGCCATCGCGATGAAGGCGCCGATCATCGAGACGGCGACCAGCACGAGGGCGCCCACGATCGCGCCCGCCGCGTTCGACGTCAGCTTCGACCAGGCCCAGCGGAACCCGACGTCGAGACTGTAGGGAACGGTGTTCGGATCGGGTCGGTACGCCGGCGGCGGGAGGGGCGCACCCGGCGGCGGGACCGGGGGCACCGGCGGTTGGGCCACCGGAGGCTGGGGCACGGCGTCCTCGGGACGCGGAGTCTCGGTCATCGCGACGGCCTCCTAGGGGGCGATCTGCTGGTCGGCGAACCGGCGCAGCGCGAAGACCGCGATCAGGGTGGCGATGGGCGCGGTCACGATGACGAAGATGCCGCAGGCGCTGTTGCCGACGACCCACACCATGCCGACGAGCAGCGCGGTGACCAGCGATTCGCCGAAGTTCGCGCGCACCAGCTCGGCGCTCTCCTTCATCGCCGCCAGCGGCCCGGTGCCGCGGTCGACGATGATCGGGATCGCGAACCAGAACAGGAAGACGACGATCACGCCGCCGACGATCACGATCGACCCGAGGGCGATGGCGATCAGCAGGACGAGCACGGCCGCCAGGACCGAGCCGTAGTGGCGCGGCCGGAAGAAGGAGCCGAAGGTCGTGAGCTGGCCGTTGGCGATGTCGACGACACCGCCGATGTAGGCCGAGAGCGAGTAGGCCGCCAGGAGCAGGGCCACCAGGGCACCGACGACGATGGCCGCGATGCTGCCGGCACCGAGGGTGGCCTCGCCGACCTCCTCGACCATCCCCGGTCCCGCCTCGACGACGGTCACTCGGTCGGCCAGGGCAAAGGCGCCGCCGACGCCGATGAGCGGCCCGATCGCCTGCAGCAGGGTGTGGACCAGCGCACCGCCGACGAGTCCGACGGCGTTCGCCGAGAACTTGCCCAGCGACCAGCTGAACGCCCCGGCGATGCTGTACGGCGTCGCATTGGGATCGGGGTGCACCGCGTAGGCCGCGGGCTGCGCCTCGCTGGCGCCGACGTGCGCGGGATACGCCTGTTCGGGTGGCTGGGTCATGGATCGTCCTCTCGGGGTCGGGCAGGTCCGGCTCAAACACTATCCGGTCCCGACGGGCCGGACCGGCCGGCGCCCAAACGACTCGGGCCCCCGCCGAATGGCGGGGGCCCGAGTGCCGGTCAAACCGTTACTGCGTCTGCGGAGCGACGTAACCGCCGGTCAGCTTGCGCCACGCGAAGGCGACGAACAGCGCGGCGATCGGCACGGCCGCGAGCAGGCCGACGCCACACAGCAGCGCGCCGACGAACACGATGACGACCGCGAGCAGCCAGGTCAGCAGGGTCGAACCGAAGTTCGCCTTGACGACGTTGAAGCTGGCCTTCAGGCCGTCGACACCGCTGAGGTTGTGGTCGACGATCGCGACGGTGGTGAAGTACAGGAAGATCGCGGCGATCAGGCCCGGCAGGACGCACAGCGCCATGCCGATCGAGATGATCAGGCCCGACAGGACCGAACCGATGATCACCTGGCCGACGTTGCGCGGCTGGAAGAAGGACCCGAAGGTGACCTGCTGGCCGTCGGCGATCTTGAGGACGCCGTTCCAGTACGAGGCGGCGACGTATCCGCCGATCACCAGCGAGACGATCAGGCCGAGGATCATGACCAGCCAGCTGCCGACGCCGAAACCGGCCGTGGTGAGGCCGAAGGAGACGGTGCCGTCATCGCTGCTGAAGGTGCTGGTGGACGTGTCGGCGAGTGCGCTCGCGATGCCCTGGAAGATGCCGTTGACGACACCGATGATCAGGCCGAAGACGAGGGTCGCCAGGACCAGCGGGGCCCAGTTCTTGCCGAACTTGTTGAACGCCCAGCTGAAGCCCTCGCCGACGCTGAAGCCGGGGGCTCCGGGAACCGGTGCGTAGCCGCCGGGGGGCGGGGGCGGCGGGTAGGCGCCCGGCGCACCGGCAGGCGGGACCTGGCCCGGCTGCGGCGGAACGTTCGGCGGTTGCTGGCCCGGATTGATGGGCGGCTGAGTCATTGAGGCTCCCGAGATCGTGAAGGTAATTGGGTAGAACAGGCAAAAATTACCAATATCGGCCGTTGCGCGCTGGGATTGACGCCCAATCGTGACCCTGCCCTTGGCTACCGCCGGGTAACTATGACAACCTCAGTTGGCACGAACGCCCCAATTCCCCAGCGCACGAAGGTAGGAACCCGATGCCCTCGATCTTCATCTCCGGCGGAGCCGCCGGAATCGGACTCGCCACCGCCAAGCGGTTCGGAGCGCAAGGATGGACCGTCGGCGTCTACGACGTCGACGCCGAGGCCCTCAAGGCGGTCAAGAAGGAGCACCCGGAGTTCATCACCGGAAAGCTCGACGTCCGCAAGCCCGCACAGTGGGCCAAGGCGCTGGCCGAGTTCACCGCGCACACCGACGGCAAGCTCGACGTGCTCGACAACAACGCCGGCGTCCTCGTCGGCGGTCGGCTCGACTCCATCTCCCCCGACGCCGTCCAGGCGCAGATCGACATCGACGTCCTCGGCGTCACCCTCGGCGCCCAGGCCGCCTACCCGTACCTGAAGGCGACGCCCGGTGCGCACCTGGTGAACATCGCCTCCGCGTCGGCGATCTACGGCCAGCCGGACATCGCGACCTACTCGGCGGCCAAGTTCTACGTCGCCGGGCTCACCGAGGCCCTCGAACTGGAGTGGCAGGCCGACGACATCCGCGTCGTCGCGATCTGGCCGCTGTGGGCCAAGACCGCCCTGGCCGATGCCGACACCAAGTCGGCGAAGACCCTCGGCATCCGCATCACCCCCGAGCAGGTCGCCGACCGCATCTGGACCTCGGTGCACCCGAAGGCCGCGGACAAGGTGATCCACCGGACGCACTACTCGGTGGGCGTGCAGACGACCGTGCTGAACAACGCCAGCAAGGTCGTGCCGAACTTCGTCTCGCGCCTGGTGAACAAGGCCATCGCCCAGAACTGAGCGCGCACACAAAAAGGACGCCCACACCGTGTGTGGGCGTCCTTTTTACGTGTATCCGATGCCTAGCGGCGGTCGATGTCGATGAGACCGAGCTCGGCGGCCTTCACCAGGCGGCGCGGGAGGCGCTGCGGGACACCGTTGACCTTGACCTCCTGCAGCTGCGGGTTGTCGGCCTTCCACTGCGAGCGGCGGCTGTGGGTGTTGGCCCGCGACATGCGGCGCTTCGGTACGGCCATGGTTCTGCCCTTCTTTCCTTCAAGTCTTGGAGTGCGCCGACATCCCGACGATCCGCAGGTGGGCGCGCAACCCGACCAGAATACATCCGGGTCGGGTCAGGACCAAAACGCGATCAGGCCCCGCTGGCGGCGCCGATGATGACGATCAGGAGCCACAGGACCCAACCGAGGGTCATGAGGCCGCCCAAGACGATGCCGGTGATCGCCATCGGCTTGTCGCTCGAGTTCGGCGCGACCGCGTCGTTGGCCTGCTTGAGGGCGACGATGCCCAGGATCAGCGCAATCGGGCCGGTGAAGCCGCACAGGACGAGGCCGGCGAGGCCGGTCACCAGTGCGGCGATGGCCAGGCCACTCGTCGAGGCGGCGGCCACCGGGTAGGCCTGGTAGCCGTAGGCGGCGGCGTACGGGTCGGGCGTCGGGGCGGTGCCGTAACCCGGCTGCGGCACCGGCGCCTGGTACCCGGTCGGCGGGGCCGGGTAGCCCGGCGGCACCGGCGCGGCGGCCGGACCCG
>NZ_JASGER010000124.1:0-56983 GCF_047606305.1 Gordonia sp. (in: high G+C Gram-positive bacteria)
CGCCGCCCGGTCCGCCGCCGAGTCCGCCGCCCGGTCCGCCGCCGAGTCCGCCGCCGGCCTGGCGCTGATCGAATTCACGGGCAACGCGATTGACCGGTGGCGCGAACTGGCCAGATGCGACCAGCCCGTCGACATCGACCCGGCTGCCGTCGATGACGCGCTCGTGCGAATCGCAGGCGCACGATGACCCGGCAGATGCCTAACGGCGCTGTGATCCGCGAGAACACCGGCGAGGTCTTCATCTACCTCGACAAGTCCGAGTGTGGCCGCGGACTGCACCGGCCGCACCCTGATCGCACCCGCTGGCCGTCGATGAACCTGCGGCGCGTCCTCGACAACGTTGAGGAGCGTTGGCCCACCGAGCCGCTGGCGGTCGTCCGATGAGCGACAACGTCGTCCCCCTCGCCGACCACCGCGGACGCGCGCCGCGCCTGCTGCACCAGCTCGACGAAATCAGGGCAATCCGCAACGCGATGCGCAACCGCGCCCGCCTGGACCTGCAGCTGTTCACCGAAATGGACCCCGACGACGCCGAGTCGGCGATCTACCTCCACCGCGCCGGTGCGCTCCACGAGTACGCCAGCCGCATCGACACCGTCATCAACCGAATCGAATCAGGAGCACGACTGCGATGACCAACCCGATCGAACTGTCCGACGAGGGCGAAAACGCCCTCAACAAGCTGCGCAACGCCCGCAGCATGCTCGCCTACTGGAAAGACGTCGAGGCCGAGGCGCGCGCGGTCATCGAGGCCGAACTCGGCGATGGACACGACGCGGGCACCGTCAACGGTCAGGAGGTCGTCACCTGGCAGACCGTGAAGTCCAACCGCCTGGACGCTCGAGCACTCAAGGAGGCTCAGCCCGTCGTGTACGAGCTGTACTCCAAGCCGACCGAGACGCGTCGCTTCGTCCTCAAGGACGCGCGATGAAGCGGATCAAGCTCGACGGACTCGGCTCGGATCACAACACGCTCGCCACGATGATTGAGCGGCTGCAGGCCGACGGCCTCGCGCACATCGCCGACCTCTACGTCGGGCGCCAGAAGGACGAGGAAGAGGTGTTCATCCTCCTCCGAGACCTCGGCTCGCAGTTCAGTCCACTCCTTCCGGGTCTGACGGTGAATCCCAGGGCCAACATGCTGCGCGGTGTCGAGGTTGCCAACTGGCTCATAGCTCACGGCTGGCAGCCGCCGGAGGTCCTCGCCTGTCGCCTCGTCGAGGCCGACAAGGACGCGCAGTGAGCCTCGACGCCCTAGACGCCGCGATCGCGCCGACCTTCAAAGACGAGCTCATCGGCATGCTGCGCGAGTTCTCCGACTCGCGGCCGCGCTCGCTGCAGACGCGCCTCGGCCCGTCCGAGCTCGGCCACCCGTGCGACAAGAAGATGGCCCTGGCCCTGGCCGACGCGCCGCGGTGCAACGCCTCGGCCGGCGACCCGCTGCCCAGTCTCCTCGGCAGTGCGGGGCACTCGCTGATGGAGCAGGCCCTGGCGGCCTACAACGAGACCTACGGGCAGCGTTTTCTCATCGAGCAGAAGGTGTCGCCGCTGCACCCGGCCGAGGCGTTCGCCGGGACGATGGACTGCTACGACCTGCACGACGACGCCGTCATCGACTGGAAGTTTGCGGGCGCGCGGAAGATGACCGACGTCCGCCGCGACAACGATCCCGGCATCCTCTACCGGACCCAGGCGCACGTCTACGCACTCGGCTGCGAGCGCACCCTCGGCGTCGAGCCGAAGAAGGTCCGCATCGTGTTCCTGCCGCGGGCGGGATTCTCCACTGGCGCAGTCGTGTGGGAGGAGTCCTACGACCGCGACCGTGCCGAGGCCGCCATCGACCGCGTCCAGGCGCTGCTGCTCATGGTCGACGACCTGCGCGCGGTCGAGCACCCCGAGCGATTCGACTTGTTTCCGACAACGCCGCTGCAGTGCGAGTACTGCCCGTTCCATCGGCCCCAGCCGACCGGCCCGCACGAGTGCGCCGGCGGCTGACCCAGACGACACAACTGAACACCCGACAACTCCATACCTCACATCAACGAATCAACGAATGGAAAAGCCATGAGTCTCAACGACATCGACAACGCACTCTCCGGCGGCAAGAGCGTGTTCAACAAGGAGAGCCAGCCGGGCGAGGAGTACACGGCGCCGGTCATCGACGCCGAGCTCAAGCAGGCCACCGATCCCGACACCGGCAACCCGGCCGTGTTCAAGTCCGGCGACCCGAAGATGCAGATCGTCATCCGTCTGCGTTTCGGCGACGACGACATCCGCACGCTCTACATCAAGACCTGGGGCAAGCAGCGCGACCGCTTCAACGACGCGATCGCCAAGGCCGGGGCGAAGAAGGCCAGCGAGGTCCTCAAGCCGGGCACGCTCGTGCGCGCCAAGTACCTCGGCCCGCGCGAGGGCCAGGGCGGCCCGTCGGGCTCGTACACCTACAAGGACTACGAGTACGAGTTCACCCTCGGCGGCGCGATCGACTCGGCCCTGGACTCGGCGACCGCCGCGTTCGGCGGCTCGGCCACCCCCGTCGCCGCGGCTCCGGCTCCGGCCGGTGAGCCGGATCTGTCGGTGTGCCCGCCGAAGGCCAACCCGCAGGTGTGGGCGGGCATGTCCGACGAGCAGAAGCGGGGATTCCTCGCCGCCGTCGGCTAGCCACCTGCGCACCACCTGACCGCAGCCGGGGCGGGTCCTTTTCTGACTCCCTTCCGCCCGCCCCGGCTGCACCCTCCCTACTTCCTTCAACTTCCCCGAGGAATCTCATGCCCAACACGTCCGACCCCATCGAAGCGGTGCTGCGCGACTGCGCACTCGCCGAGGGATTCATCCGCTCCACGACCGCGAGCGAGGTGGTCATCGACACGACCGCACTCGCGACCGGCAACCATCCACCCGCGACGGCGAACACGCCCGTGTTCATCCTGTCCGTCGAGCAGATGCAGGCCGCCGGCCTCATCCCGCTGGGCCTCACCGAAGGGGTGGCCGAGTGATCACCTTCGCCACAGGAATCAAGGTCGCCCACTTCGCGAACCTCGTCAGCGCGGGTCTGGCCTCGCTGCCCGCCCGCCCCCAGCCCGCCATCATGGGCGCCGCGGTCATCGCCGCCGACCCCGAAGGCCAGCGCCTGAGCGTGGCCACCTACGACTGGGACCGCTCGACCACAGCCACCGCCGGCCTGCCCGCGGCTCCCGAGCCGCACATCACCGCGCCGGTTCGGTTCGCGGTGTCGGGCAAGCTCCTCGCCCAGGTCGTCAAGGTCGCGCCCAAGAGCACCCCGCTCGAGTTGAGCATCTCATCGACCGTCATGACGATCCGCGCGGGCAAGACCGTGTTCACGCTGCCGGTCATGGACGTCGAGGACTTCCCGAAGATCCCGGCCGTGGCCGAGCACCTCGTCGGCACGATCGGGGCCGATGTGCTCATCGACGCGGTCACGGCGATCTCGGTCGCCGCCGAGAAGGAGTCCAACGCCCGCACCATCAAGGAGTGCGTCTCCCTGGTCGAGGAGAACCCCGACCGACTCAGCATCACCGCGCTGCAGAACAAGGTCATCGCGACCACGACCGTCGGATGGACGTCCGCACCGCCGGATGTCAACAAGTCGCCGCAGTACGTCCTCGACGTGCGCATCATCGCCGACGAGCTGCTCGGCGTGCTCAAGCCGATGTCCGGCAGCGAGTCGATCGAGATCCACACCGAAGGCGGCCTGGTCGGCCTGACCGGGACCACCGGCGACCAGATCACCGTGACCTCGACCGTGAGCACCTTCGATATGCCCTATCCGGCGTGGCGGAATCTGTTCGAGCGGCAGCACGTCACCGCGGTCGACGTCGACGAGACGTTCGCCGAGGCGGTACGCCGAGCGGCCGCCGTCGCCGAGAAGCCGCTCTGGATCCGCTTCGAGCCCGACGCGATCTCGCTGTCGGTCGACGGCGCCCTGGTCGACGAGGTCGCCCCGATGGCCTTCGACGGCGACCGGATCGACTTCACCGTCAACCCGGCGGCCCTGCGCGAGATCCTCGCCACCGTCGGCGAGCCCGCCCGTCTGCGCTTCACCGACAGCCCGACCAAGCCGGTCCACATCAGCCCCGTCGTCGGCGACTGCAATGCGAACTGGGACGACGGCGACGAGGGAATCCAGTGCCTGCTCATGGGCATCAGCGGGCAGGCGGCCCGATGACGACCACGTACGACGAGTTCCTCGCGCGCAAGCACCGCGCGGCCGCGCAGGACGGCTTGATCTACGACCTGGCCCGCGAAGTCGTGCGCCTGCGCGAAGCCACGGCACGGCGCACCGTCCGCACCGCGGCCGAGCGTGAGCGACTCGCTTCCGGCACAGTCCTCGTCGACGAGCGTGACGGCTCGGCCTACTTGGTCAACGGGTACGCCTGGGACCACGTCGCCGACCACCTCGACCGTGACCTTCTAGTCGTGTGGGAGCCGAAGGCGGGCAGCCGATGACGCCCACGCTCGGGTCGCTGTTCTCCGGTTACGGCGGTCTCGATTGTGCGGTGGAGGAAGTGTTCGCTGCGCGCACCGCATGGCATGTCGAGATTGAACCCGGCCCCGAGAAAGTGCTCGCCGCACACTGGCCTGGTGTGCCGAACCTCGGCGACATCACCGCAGTCGATTGGTCCCAGGTCGAGCCCGTCGACATCCTGTGCGGCGGCTTCCCTTGCCAGGATGTTTCAGCGGCCGGCCGACGCGCCGGCATGGCCGAGGGAACCCGCTCTGGCCTGTGGTCGCACTTCCGCGTGGCGATCGCTGCCCTGCGGCCCCGTTACGTCGTCATTGAGAACGTGCGCGGCCTCCTGTCCACCCCTGCTGTGAGGAACCCTGATGACCCTGAGACCCCCCCCGATAGCGACGTGGAACCCGATCCGCATGTGTTGGGAGACCGATCAGATGCTGTTGTTCTCCGAGCAGCGGGAGCTGTATGCGGAGACTTGGCCGACATCGGGTATGACGCGCGGTGGACGACTCTACGAGCTTCCGCCATTGGCGCACCCCACCACCGTGAACGCGTCTTCATCATCGCCGAGCCTGCCGACGCCGGTCACTCAGCCCGAGACGGGGAACGGGCACGCCCGCAACCTGGGCGCGGAGGTGAAGGCAATGCTGCCGACACCGACCGCGACGGACAGCGAGAAGGCGCGGGACAACCCGGCGCAGGCGAACCGCAAGAGCCCACCCCTGTCGGCGGTCACGCAGCACTTCCCGTAGTCCGGTTCAACGCCGCTGGACACCAGTCGACACTCCCGGGCACGGTCCGCGAACTTGCCGATCCGTGCATGCCAACCCCTCGGGCATCGGAGGCGAAAATGACGATGGGCTCTCCGGGGGCTGCTCGGCACGTCGCCGCCGGAAATGGCTCGTTGTCCGAGGTCGTCGGCGAGACACTGCTACCGACGCCGCGGGCGGCGCGAGGTGCCTCAACCACCGAAACCGCGTACGCGCTCGGCGGTGAACGGATCGACGACGCCCGAACCCAGGGTGAAGTCGTGTTGCCCACCCCGGCCGCATGCAACCCGAACGACGGCGAGACCCCCGAGACCTGGCTCGCCCGCCGCGACGAGGTGAAGGCCCGCGTCGGCAACGGCAACGGCATGGGCATGCCGCTGTCGATCGCAGTGCAAACCCTGCCTACCCCGAAAGCATCGGACAGCAAGCGCTCAGGCTGCCCGTCTGAGCGGGCACGTCACACTCCCGATCTTGGCGCAGTGACTCACCACTTTCCCACGCCGAACGCATCCGATGCGACTGGCGGGTGGAGCTCCACCGCCAGTCGCATCGGGCACAGCAACCAGGTCATTGATGCGGTTCTCGACGACGACCTGTGGGGCAAGTACGGCCCCGCCATACGACGCTGGGAGTCCATAACCCGACCCGCACCCGACCCGACCGAACCGAACAAGAACGGGCGTCCACGCCTGTCTGCCCGCTTCTGCGAGTGGATGATGGGCCTCCCCGACGGGTGGGTCACTGATGTGCCTGGCTTGTCGCGGGCGGAGCAGTTGAAAGCCCTCGGCAACGGTGTCGTGCCACAGCAGGCCGCCACAGCGTTGCGGTCACTGCTCGTCGTGGCGGTGTCGGCATGACCACCGACGGATACGGCACCGCAGCCCTCGAATACTGGACCCTGGGCTGGAAATGCCCGCTCCCGCTGCCCCGCGGCCAGAAGAAAAGCCCACCACCAGGGCGCACCGGCTACAGCGGCGAAGTGCCCAGCTATCCAGACATCATCGCGTGGGGCGAGGACTACCCAACCGGGAACCTCGCCCTTCGCATGCCGCCGACCGTCATCGGCATCGACGTCGACCACTACGACGGCAAGCAGGGCGGGCTCACCCTCAAGCACGCCGAACAGCTCTGGGGCGAGCTCCCGGCGACGGTGCGCACCACCAGTCGCGACGATGACCAGTCGGGCATCCGCCTCTACCGGGTGCCCGAGGGGACGCGACTGCGAACCGTGCTCAGCTTTCCCGACGAGCACCTGGGCGACGTGGAGATCGTGCAGTACTTCCACCGCTACGCGATCGCCTGGCCGTCCATCCACCCCAGCGGGCAGCAATACCGCTGGCTGGACGAGGCCGATCAGCGCGCGCAGCTGCCGAACGTCGCCGGCCTGCCCGACCTGCCGCCGCGGTGGCTCGACGCCCTGGCGGCCAAGGGCAGCGACGTCGAGCTATCCGGCCAAATCGACATCCAGCAAGTGATCGACCGCATGCCCGCCGGCCCGCCCAGTGGCCGCGTCAGCGAGCGCCTCACCCGCGCCATTTGCGACCTCGAGGCCACACCCGACTCGCGCCACGACACCACCATGCGCCACGCCCTCGCGCTGCTGCGCTTCGCCGAGCAGGGCGAGCCCGGCGTGGCCGATGCGCTGTCGTCCCTCGGCGGCGCCTTCGTCAACGTCGTCAGCCGACCCGGCCAGGGCCGGACTACTAGTGAAGCGCAGAGCGAGTTCGTCCGCATGATCACCAACCAGCGCGGCCTGCAGCTCATCGAGGCCACCCCGAGCGTCGAGATCGACCTCGATCAGGCCAGCGAGATCGTCGCCGCCCGCGAAGAACCCGCCGCCGAGGATCCCGGGCCGCCGCCCGAGGACCGCGCCGCCGAGCTCACCGACCTCGACGCCGCGTTCTGGGGAGCTCGCGAAACACTGGCGACGGTCTACGCCTGGGCGCACGGCCGCTACACCTCGCCCTGGTCAGCGCTCGGCGTGGTCCTGTGCCGCGCACTGGCGACGGTGCCGCCCTGGATCACCCTGCCGCCCATCGTCGGCGGCCCGGGCTCGCTGAACCTGTTCGTCGCCCTCGTCGGGCCGTCCGGCTCGGGCAAGGGCGCGTCGGCATCAGTCGCGGCTGCGGTGCTGCCGACCCAGACGCACACCGCCAAACTTGGCAGCGGCGAAGGCTTGGTGAAGACCTTCGGCCGCGCGGTCAAGGAGGATGGCCGCCATCACGTCGAGCTGATCCGCCAGGCCGCCGTATTCGGCGTCGACGAAGTCGACACCATCGCCGGACTCGGATCCCGACTCGGCTCCACCCTCATGCCGGCGCTGCGTTCGATGTACTCGGGCGAAGCGTTGGGCTTCGGCTACGCGGACCCGAACAAGGCCGTCATCATCCCGGCCCACCAGTACCGCGCGACCATGTACGTCGGCGTGCAACCCGGCCGCGCGAGGGCGTTGTTGGACGAGGCCGACGGCGGCACCCCGCAGCGCTTCGTGTGGCTGCCGACGACCGACCCGCGCATCGGGACGATCACGATCGAGGAGCCCGACTTCCCGCCGCAGCTCCTGCCGCGCGAGAACTGGGGCAACACTGTCGCGACGTTCCACGTCCCGAATCAGGTGTCCGACATCATCCGCGACAACGCGATCGCCCGGGCCAGGGGAGAGGGCGACGCCCTCGACGGGCACGCCCTGTTCACCCGCGAGAAGGTCGCCGCCGCCCTGGCCGTCCTCGAAGGCCGCAGCGACATGACGATCGAGGACTGGGACTTATCGGGCGTCGTGATGGAAATGTCGGACCGCACCCGACGCCAGGTCGAGCAAGACCTCGCCAAGGCAGCCGAAGCCGAGGCGATCGCCTACGGAAAGAAGATGGGCATCACCGCCGACGCCCGCGACACCACCGTCGACCGCATCAAGATCGACCGGGTACGCCGCAACCTCCTGCGAGCCCTGGATCGCGCCGACGGCCGGACGATGACCGAGGGCAAGCTCCTCAACCGGATCAACTCCCGCGACCGCGACGTCGCACCCGCCGCACTCGGCGAGCTCATCGTCGAAATGGCCGTCCTCTACGACCCGAGCGACAAGCGGGTCAGTCTGCCGAAGGAGGCCGGAAAATGACGAGTTATCCACAGGCAGAAGTCCTGTCCTACCTGGGTAGGACAAATGTCCTACCTGTCCTACCCGAAAAATGGAAATCTGTAAAAGCCCAGGTGAAAGTAGTATGGGGTGGTCATCTATTTTATAGAGAAAATATATATACGCAGGTGAGAGCGTTCCGGGATAGAACACAGGTAGGACAAGTAGGACAAATGTCCTACCACCCCGAGCGACCCCTACCTGTGGATAACTTTGCACACCCAGGCGCGGCGCTATGAGCACCCCGAAATGCGCCACCTGCGGCCAAACCGTCAAGCGCACAGCGGCCCACAAGCGCGCCAACCGAGCGGCCCACAACTCCGACTTCGAGATCGGCGCCTGCCGCACCTGCAACGCCCCGATCCTCATCGGCTGGACCGAAGGCATCCTCGCCATCCTCGACGGCCGACCACTCAACGAGATCGGCGAGATGGCCGCCGCCGCGCTCGGCCTATCGACCTACCTCCGGCGCGAACTCCGCTTCCGCCGCCGCGACCAATTCCACCGACGTGGCCCATTCCCCGAACGACCCGAGACCGTTCACGCCGAGCACCGCTGCGGCCAGGACTGGCCCGAGCAGCTGCGTCTGCCGCTGGCCGGCCACGAGAACCCACAACCGAATACGCCGACAACCGAACACGACCAGCCGAATTATTAGGAGCGTCCATGAGTGTCACAACGAAAATCCCCGCACGAGTGCTAGATCGGTTGTTTGATCACGCCGACCGCACCGCTGACGGATGTCTTGTAAGTCGATATGCCCCGATGAGTGCGGGGTACTCCCAGGTTGGATGGAATGAAGACGGGGAGCATTTCGTCATGCTCGGCCATCGAGTCGCGTGGATCGCCAAGCGTGGACCGATTCCCGATGATCAGACCGTCGACCACATGTGCAAGAACCGGCGATGTATCGAAGTAGAGCACCTGCGTCTGCTCAGCCGTTTTGAGAATGCCCGACGAGGAGTCGAGGACTGGCCCATCGGTCAATGCCGCAATGGACATTCCGCCGAGTTCTTGGTCTTGCGCCCCGACGGGCGTCGTGGCTGTTCGATCTGCATGAAGGAATGGAATCGTAGAGGCAACGTCAAGCGTCGGCATCGGCGGGCGACCGATCAAGCATATGCGGATCATCTGCGCGCCCAATGGAGGCACGGTCACGCCAAGCGTGGAGGTGCGCCAGTATGACCCGCAATCGCAAGTCGGCCAAATCGGCTGGGAGCCGTTTTGAGCGCGAAATCGCCGAGACCCTAGCCCGAGCACTCGAAGACGACAGAATCGAGCGCCGCGCCCGCTCAGGCGCCAAGGACCGAGGCGATATCGCGGGCCTACGGCTCCACGGCAAGCGGATCGTGGTGGAAGCGAAGAACTGCGCCCGAATCGACCTGGCCGGATGGATGCGCGAGGCCGAGGTCGAACGCGGCAATGACGATGCCCTTGTGGGCGTGGTGGCGCACAAACGGCACGGGAAGGGCGACCCACTCGACCAGTGGGTGACGATGACCGTCCGCGAGTTCATCGCCATCCTGCGCGGCGACCGAATCGAAGAGGACTGAGATGAGCAGCACCGAACTGTCGGTCGATCCCCCGTGCACCTTGGACGTGACACCCAACCCGGCATGGACGGGCACCTGGGACCTGCCCGTGCTCGCCTACATCGTGGACGCCCGCACCTGGCGCAAGTTCTGCCGCGACAGCCACCGCCGCGGGCATGCGCGGCTGACACTGCGGCCCCGCATGAAGAACCGCGCCGCCCGACGTCGAGCCGGATACACCCGCACCGGGAGGTCGCGATGACCCCAACCGACCTTCGCCTGCTCGACCTCGAGCTGACCTTCGGCGCCATCGAATCCTCCCTCGACGTCGACGAGGCGACCGGTAAGACCACCCTGCTGGAAACCCTCGCGTTCCTGTCCGGCCCGACCGGTGAGATCTGCCACGAGTGGGGGACATGGCTGACCGAAACCCAGTGGACCCCTGAAATCCTCATCCGCTACCTCATCGCCGAAGTCCGCCGCTTACGCAAGGAGAACACCCGATGACCGAAGTCGACGACCTGTTCCTGAGTCGAGCCGATCGGCGAGCACTCTCCGATCGGCTCCGCCAAATCCCTATATGGCTGACCACCGAGTTGGATACCGCGATCTGCCGCGAAGTGGCTATGTCCGAGTCTGCGGCAGTGCGCGCACCCGGCGAAACGCCCCTGGTATTCAACGACCGAGCCAGCCAAGCAGCCCACCACCTCCTCGACACCCTCGGCTACTGGGTCGAAGAGATCTGCACCCTAGCCAACCTCGACTGGCCTGGCAGCGGCCGCGCTGACCACTACGCCAAGTGGCTGGACTGGCACCTGATCGACCTCGCCAAACTCCCTGAAGGCCAACGCGCGCACCGCGACATCGACCAAGCGATCAACCGCGCCATCGCCGCAGTCGACAAGGCAAAGCAACCAGAGTTCGCCGGCCCCTGCCAATCAGACCTCCAAGGCGTCGCATGCGATGGCGTCTACGTCCGCCCCGGCCAACTCCACAAGACCTGCGACGGCTGCGGAATCCGATGCGACGTGCAGCAGATGCAGCAGCAGATGCGCGACGAAATCTCCACACGCCTGTACCCAGCCCACGAGCTCGCCTCAGCCCTGTCTATCGTCACCCGCCAACCAGTGGCCTACGAACGTGTCCGCAACTGGATCCGCCGCGGCAGACTCATCCCCGCCACCACCGTCGGGGAACCCCGCTTCTACATGAGTGACGCGATAGACTTGATCAACCGGCAAGGAGGAGCCGCGTGAAGACTCCCGACACACGAGCAGCACTGCGCCACTACGACCTCGCCCGCGACCCCGTCGACCACGGACTAGACCCTGTGCTCCCGGCAGAACCTGGCCCAGTTCACGCACTCGACCTCGAACCAGATCGCGTCTACCGACGTCACGCCCACCTCGACAACAATCGCAGCGTGGTCTTCTCGGAATGGTCAGGCACCTACACCGCACTGTGCGAACGCATCGTCCGCGTCATCCTGCCCATGCCCTTCGACACCGCCGACCCAGACGTGTGCCCACAGTGTCAACGATGGGCCGAGCTACGCATAGCCGACCCGGCCGAGTTCAAGCGTCAACGCCGCGAATGGATGAACGAGAAGCTCCAACGCGACGAGGAGCAAGAGAACATCACCGAGTGGAAACGCCGAGGCCACAACACCACCGCCTGACCACCCCCCTTGTGCTAAGCTAAGCCCGCTAGGGCGGAGAGGTGTGAAAGACACCCCCGCCCTTTGTCGTACCCGGGTCTCCTGATTCCCCGGGTACCCCGCCCGCGCGCCCCAGAGGGGAAGCGGTTCTACGCAGGCAGCGCACACCTTGAGAGCCGAACGATCTGGCAGTGCGCGCGGGCACCTACTTCCAGTCGGGAGGTACCAGCTGTGTTCCTCATCGACCTGGCACTCGCGATCATCAACCGCATCGGCTTCCGCCGAGCCCGCATCGAACAGGCACGCCGCGCCTACGCCCAGGCCATCGAGGAGGAACACGATGCACTGGCCACTCGCCGCGATCGCAGCCCTCATCATCCTCGACCCACGCCACGGCCACTGGATCGCTGACCTCATGCGACGCCTCGGCACCATGATCACCTGGCGATGCCCGGTCTGCCATCGACGCTGGACGTACAAGAACACCCGACGCGGCCGCGCCGAGCTGGCCGACGTCAAGGCGGCACACGGCCAATGACCTGGGACGGCCACAGCAACACCCGCAGCGTCCCCGCCCGGCTACAACGAGCATGCTTCAAGCGCGACCACTACACCTGCCAAGGATGCGGCTATCGCGGCACCAGAGGTGATGGCACTCTCCACGCCGACCACGTCCACAACCGTGCCACTGGCGGCGCCGACGACCTGGACAACCTCGTCACTCTCTGCCAGCCATGTCACGCCCGTAAGACCGCGCGCGAACGCGCGGCCGGCATCGCAGCACGCCACGCCCGGCGACACCGACCGACCCCACCCCACCCCGGACTCAAACCCCAAGGTGGGGTGTAACCCCGACCCCTGCCTTCGCCGGCCCCGGTGTGCATAGCGCCTGGGGTCGGCTACGGGATACAAGGTCGATCCCAGACCCCGGCGGTCTGGTCACTTCGAGATCACCCTGGAGGTGCCTCATGCCTGGACCTGCACCGAAGAAGGCGTCGCAGCGACGTCGTGCGAACAAGCCGAAGTCGTACGGCGCGGCCGACGCGGTCGTGGCCGGGCAGGCTGTGGCTCCTCCGCCGCTGGGCATCGACGACTGCCACCAGATGGTGGTCGACCTGTACGAGGCGCTGTCGACGTCGGTTGAGGGGAAGTTCTTCTCGGCGGCCGACTGGCAGCGTGCGCGCCTGGAGTGCTTCTACATCAACTCGACGATCGCGCGTGGCCGCCCCGGCGCGCAGGCGTGGGCCGCGGTCCAGTCCGGGCTGGGTGCGTTGCTGGTGTCGCCGGCCGACAAGCGTCGCATCGGCATCGAGCTGAACAAGGCGACGACCGATCCAGACGAGGACGCCGCTGTGGCGTCGCTCGATGAGTACCGCCGCCAACTCGGCGGCTAGCCGCCTGGTCACCCTCCCGGAGGGAGTTCCCGAACTCACCCTGGGCTGGGAGGCGCTGCGGTGGGCCGCGAAGTACTTGCGGCACCCGAACGGGATCCGCTCGGGGGAGCGGTGGCAGTGCACACCGGACCAGGCCCGCTTCTGGCTGTGGTGGTACGCGGTCGACCCGGATGGGTCGTGGCTGTACTACCACGGCGTGCGACGCTTGGCGAAGGGCTCAGGCAAGTCGCCGTTCGCTGCGGCGACGGCGCTGGTCGAGCTGTGCGCACCGGTCCGCCTCTTGGACTTCGATCCGAAGGCGCCGGGCGGATGCGTCGGCCGGCCGGTGAACATGCCGCTGGTGCAGATCGCCGCAGTCGCCGAGGCGCAGACCGAGAACACGATGCGCATGGTGCGGGCGATGGCCCGCAAGGGCTCACGCTTGGTCACCGACTACCAGCTCGACCCGGGCCGCACCCGCTACAACATGCTGCCCGAGGGATCGCTGCAGGTGTTGACGTCGTCGTCGGCCACCGCCGAGGGTGCGGAGGCCACGTTCATCGTGGCCGACGAGACCGAGCACTGGTTGCCGGCGGGCAACGGCCCCGAGTTTCATGCCACGCTGCTGGACAACCTGACGAAGTCGGGCAACCGCATGCTGGAGACGTCGAACGCGTGGAAGCCCGACGTCGGATCGGTCGCCCAGGACTCCTACGAGACGTGGGTGGACCAGGAGGACGGCGTCACCCGCAACGACAAGAAGGTCTTGTACGACGCGCGGATCGCGCCGCCGGACACCGACCTGGCCGACGAGGAGTCGCTGCGGCAGGCGCTGGAGTTCGTGTACGCCGACTGTCCGTGGGCGAACATCGACGCGACGATCACCCGCATCTGGTCGAAGAACGCCCGCCTGGACGACTCGAAACGCAAGTACCTGAACCGGCCGACCGCCCCGATGGATGCGTGGTGCGAACCCGAGGCGTGGGACGTGATGGCCGCTGACGGCCGCAACGAGCCCGTCCGGCCGCTCGTCGACGGCGAGAAGGTCGTCCTGTTCTTCGACGGGTCGAAGACGCGCGACGACACGGCGCTGGTCGGCTGCTGCATGAGCGACGGCCACGTCTTCACCGTCGGCGTGTGGTCGCCCGGCAACAGCCACGACAGCGACGAGGTCGTGTCGGTTGACGTCGAGGCGGTCGACGCCGCAGTGCAGCGGACGTTCGACCGGTTCACGGTGATCGCGTTCTTCGCCGATGTTCGCGAGTGGGAGTCGTTCGCGAAGATCACGTGGCCGCAGCGGTGGCGTGAGGACCTCGCGGTGTGGGCGGTACCGGGCGGCAAGCAGCCCGAGCCGATCGCTTGGGACATGCGCTCGCACGACTACGACTTCACGATGGCCTGTGAGCTCGTCGAGGCTGAGATCGCCGAGGCGAAGTTCAGCCACGATGGCAACCCCGCTCTGCGGCGCCATGTCGGCAACGCGCGCCGCCGGGACGGCCGCTACGGGATCAGCGTTCGCAAGGAGTCGCCGAACTCGCCGGCCAAGATCGACGCCGCCGTCTGCATGATCGGCGCCCGCATGCTGTACCGACTCGCGCTCGACAAGCAACCCGCGGAACGCACCGGCGAGGCCGCGTTCTTCTCGATCTGAAGGAGGTCGCGTGAAATCTCGTGATGCCGTCGACCTCGCACAGAACCTGCTCCAGGTTCGCGCCTTCGAGGCCCGTCGACTGGATGCCCTGAACGCGGCGCTGTCGCCGACGATGCCGTTCACCGGTACCGAGAAGGACATCCCGGTGCAGCAGTCGGTGTGCTCGGTGCCCGTCGACTCGGATGCCCGCCCGGCGGTCAAGCGGATGGCGGCCCGGTCGGAGACCAACTTCCTGCCGCTGGTGTTGGACACCTTCAGCCAGGTGATGAAGGTCGACAACTATCTGTCGTCCGACGGCAAGGATGCCGGGCCGTGGAAGTGGTGGCAGCGCAACCAGATGGATGCGCGGCAGACCGGACTGCACCGGTCGGCCCTGCACTATGGCGTCGCCTACGCCGCCGTCCTGCCGGCATTGACTCCCGGCCAGGAGGCGACGGGCGCCGAGGTGTTCTGGAATCCGGCGTCGCCGCGGCAGATGACCGCCGTGTACGGCGAGCGCATGGTGTGGGATCCCAAGGTCGGCGGCCCGATCGACGACGACTGGCCGCTGCACGCGTTGGAGATCAACGGCAACATGATCCGGCTCTACGACGAGCAGGACGTCCACTTCATCGGCGTGAAGTCCCAGCCCCACTCGACACTCGGCTGGACCGATCCCAGCTACCTGCGGGCCGAGAACTTCAGCTACATCGAGTCCCGCCACCACGGAATCGGCGTGTGCCCGATCGTGCGGTACCGCGACCGGGTCCTCCTCGACGGTGAGGAGCAGCTCGGCATCATCGAACCGCTGCTGGCGGTGCAGGCACGCATCAACGAGACCACCTTCGGGATGCTGGTCGCCCAGTACTTCGCCGCGTTCAAGCAGCGCTACATCATCGGTTGGACGGCCAAGTCCGAAGAAACCGCGCTGAAGATGAAGGCCAACAACGTCTGGACGTTCGCCGACAACGACGTGAAGGTCGGCGAGCTCAACGAGACGGACCTGACCCGCTACATCGAGTCGAAGGACTCCGGGCTGCTCGACATGTCCGCGATCGGCCAACTGCCGCCGCACGCCCTCGGCTTGACGAAGGTGTCGAACATCTCCGATACCACTCTGGCCGCGTTGGAGGCGGCGAAGGAACGCAAGTCCGACGAGATCACGACCTCGTTCGGCGAGTCCCACGAGCAGGCGTTCCGGCTGGCCGCGTTCATCGAGGGCGACACCGCTGCGGCGTCGGATTTCGCGTCGGAGGTGAAGTGGCGCGATGCGTCTGCCCGCTCGTATGCGGCGACCGTCGATGCCCTCGGCAAGCTCGGCCAGATGCTGGGCGTCCCGGACGAGTTCCTGTGGGAGTTCATTCCGGGCTGGACGCGGGAGACGGTGAACCGGGCCAAGCAGATGCGTGCCGACACCGATCCGCTCGCCCAGGTCTACGAGGCCCCTGCGGTCCCCGACGTCGCGATGACCGGTGACAACACCGACAACGGCCAGTAGCGCGGGGCTGTCCCTCGCCGCGTACCTGTACGCGCAGGGATTGATCACCCGCACGATGGTGCGGTTGGCGACGTCGCTGCTGCAGCAGTTCGGGGTGCCGGCCACCCAGGAAGAGCGTGCGCGGCTCGCGCGGATCGCCTACCCGAAGGTCGAACACGCCCGCCGCCAGTCGTACGTGCTGGCAGTGCGGAACATGGCGCACACCGCGCCGGGAATCGAACCGGCGCCGCTGCGGCCGTACACGCCGCAGGCGATCGAGCAGATCCTCGCCGACGTCACCGAACCGCGAAAGCCGCGGGTGCGGGTCACCGTTGACGACAACCTCGACCAGGTGACCCGCCGGTCGAAGGTGACCGTGACCGGGCAGCTCGGTGCGCGCCTGGCGCGCCATGCTGATGCTGCTGGCCGGGATGCCGTCTTCGACACCGCCGAGCGCCACGGCGACGAGGTTGGTTGGGCGCGTGTCCTGTCGGGTGCGGAGAACTGCGCGTTCTGCGTGATGCTGGCCTCCCGGGGCCCGGACTACCGGTCAGAGAAGTCCGCGACCATCGCATCGAAGGGTGCACGGTCGGGCAAGTCGTTCCACGACTTCTGCGACTGTCGGGCGGTGCTGGTCCGCAAGGGTCAGGACTGGGAGGGCCGCGAGGCCTGTGAGCGCGCCGAGGACCTGTGGACCGAGGCGACCAAGGGGTACAGCGGCGACGCGGCACTGCGGGCGATGCGCCGAGAACTCGACCGCGCCGACCGTGAGGGCTGGACCCATCAGGAACTCCTGGACGACCTTCGAGAAGGGAGCGGATCGCCGAGCGTCGGCAACAAGACTGATCGGAAGCCGACTCGCGTTGCACGGTCGGCACCGGATGAGGCGTTCGCGGCCAACCAGGTTCGTGTCCTCGAGGCGTCGCTGGCCAAGCTCGAGGCGGAGGGCCGCGGTGATTCGTCGGCGGCAAAGTGGCAGCGCGAGAAGCTCGACGAGTTTCGCGCGCAGGCAGGCGTTGCGGGAGGCTCTGGCGGCGATGACGGCGGCAAGGACGGCGGCGGTGGACGCACCGGATTCGACGAACCCGACGAGCCGTGGAGCGGCCACGGTCCTGGCTACGTCCATCCGCACCGCGCGGAGAAATGGTCCGAAGAGGAGCGGGTACAACGACAACGAGCGCTGCCCTTCGAGCGCAACGGTGAGCAGCTGTATCAACACGAGATCGAAACCCTCGAACGCCTTGCTGGTCGCGAGCAGCACTTGGAATGGTTTGCCCGAGAGCGTGGACGGCCCACCAATGACTTCAGGTGGGATTCGATGGGTGGGATCGAGGTCGACACGAAGGCGACTCGCGCCAGGTACCCCTCAATTCGCAACCATCTCAGGCGCAGTACGGAGCAAGCGGAAGATGCACGCGCCGGCGGCAAAGACATCCAGAAGGATCACTTCCTGATTGATCTAGGCCCGCACAAGCTGCAGGAAAAGCTCCGCGACCAACTCCGGAAGTACAACGTTCGTCAACCGGGCCACGCAGTCAAGAGGTTGTGGGTCATGTCTGACTCGGGCGCGTCGTTGGTTGAAATCGACCTTGAGAAATGAAGCAGGGCCCCATTGCCCGCTCGTTCTGACGGCCTGTTATTTCAAGGCTAAAGCGGGGGGGAACCCTGCGCTGCCAAGTCTACACGCGCGGGAGTGACGACGCTGGTGCGTCAACCGGACTGTAAATCCGGCGCGAAAGCACGGCAGGTTCGATCCCTGCCACTCCCACTCCACGAATTCTTCCCCGCCCAGGTGGCGGTGGGACACCCGAGAAACACCCCCTCGACAGGCCCAGGAGGCCCCGAATGACCGCACCCGACCCCACCGCACCCGCCGCTACTGCGACCCCGCCGGAGGAGACTCAGCCACCCGCTGACCCCACCCCGGGCGACGAGCAACAGCCGACGACCGACCCGGCCCCGGAGGCCGACAAGGACGAGCAGGAAGCGTTGCCCGACTGGGTGCGCAAGAAGCTCGACAAGGTGCAGCGCGAGGCGCAGAACCTCCGCTCTCGACTCAAGGATCAGGAACCGCTCGTCGCGGCCGCCCAGGAGGCGGAACGCAAGAACATGAGCGACCTCGACCGACAGAAGGCCGAGAACGCAGACCTGCAGCAACTCCTCGCACAACGCGACACCGAACTCCTCGCCGCCCGCTACCAGCTCACCGACGAGGACATCGAGTTCATCGGCGAGGGCTCCTTCGAGGAGAAGGAAGCGCGCGCCAAGAAGTTCGCCGCCCGAGTGCAGTCTGCCTCGACGCCCGTCGAGGACGATCCCGCCAAACCGCCCACCCGGCGGCCGGTGGAATCACTGAAGCCCGGAGCTTCACCCACCCCACCGCCCGCGGTGGACAACTCCTATCCCGCGCACTGGGTCACGCCCAAGGCGCAGTAACCGAAAGGAAACACCATGGCTAACGAAGCCAAGCCGCTGTTCCGGCCGGGGGCTGACGTGACCGTCAAGACCACCGCAGCCGTGACCGGCAAGACGTTCGTCGCCGTCTCGGCAACCCCGGACGCCGACGGACAGATCAAGGCCGCACCCGCCGGTGCCGGCGTCCACGCGTTCGGCGTCGCCGCCCGCGACATCGCCAACGGTGACGTCGGCGCGATCCTGCGTGGCGGAATCGTCAACGTGACCGCCGGCGGCACCATCGCTGCCGGGGCAGAGGTCGAGGTCGGGGCAGGCGGCAAGGCCGTCGCCCTCGCATCGGGCAAGCCCGTCGGCACCGCCGTCTCGGCCGGCACCAGCAACAACGACGTGCTGATCGCACTGGACCTCTGAGGAGACGATCATGGCAAACACCTACTACTCGCAGGAGTACCCGCTGGGATCGGCGTCGGTGTCGGGCAACAGCCTGACCGTCGACCTGATGCTCAAGGAACCCACCCGCATCAACGCCTACCTGTCGGACCTGGCGCTCAAGGGCTACTTCGCCGAGCGCATCTTCGCCAACGGCGGCGGCGTCTCGGGCGGCTCCCTCGTGTACACCCAGCTCACCAGCAACGACGTGTTCCCCAACCGCGGGGGCCAGAAGGTTGCGCCCGGTGCTGAGTTCCCCGAGGTGACGTTCGACCGTCCTGAGCCGAAGACCGCCCAGGTCGAGAAGTTCGGCGGTAAGTTCCGCGTCACCGACGAGGCCCGCGACCGCAACGACATGTCGGTCATCCAGTCCGAGGGTGTCAAGCTCGGTAACGATGTCCAGCGGTGGCTGCACCAGCGTGCCCTCGCCGAGCTCGACGCGAGCATCGCGGCCGTCGGCGCGCCGGTGCAGATCACCGGCACCTCGTGGGCTGATGCCACCGCCCTGACGATCTCGACCGAGAACAAGGCAGCCCTGCCGGCCGCCGACCTCGCCGAGATCCGCAAGCGCGGTCTGGTCAACGAGCTCGGCTCGGAGTACAACCTGCTGGTCCTCAACCCGCAGGAGTACGCGAACCTGTCGATCATCTACGGCGACGCCGCGGCGTGGCTGCAGTCGCAGGGCTTCGCGTCGGCCGTGTCGAACGTCGTCGCCGCCGGCACCGCGTACGCGGTGCAGGAGGGCACTGTCGGCCAGGTCCGCTACGAGCAGGCGCTCAAGACGGTGACCTACCGTGACGACTCGACCGAGTCGACGATCGTGCAGACGTCGATCCGGCCGGTGTTCGCGGTGACCAACCCGTACAACGCGCTGAAGATCACCGGTCTCGCTGCCTGATGGCTGACGAGGGTGTGAAGCGGACCGTCGCGGTCGGGTCGATGGCTTACATCGACCCGACCGGGCGGACCCGCCGCGCAGACAGCGGCGTCGAGGTGCTGGTGCATCCCGACGATGTGAAGCGGTTCGACGAGTTCAACGTGCTCATGGCGGCACAGGAGTCGGCGCAGGTCGACCTGAATGTGGCTGTGGTTGATGCCCGCGAGGTGTTGGCCGAGATGAACGCTGAACTCGACAAGCCGAAGCGTCGCCAGGGTCGACCGCGCAAGTCGGAGGACTGATGGCCGCGTACGCAACCGCAGCACAGCTCAAGGAGCGGTGGCCGGCCCTCGCTGACGAGGCCCTGGCCGACGTCCTCCTCGAGGATGCTGCGCTGTGGTTGCGTACGTGGTTCCCCGACCTGGATGCCCGCATCAACTCGGGTGTCGTCGATGCCGGAGTGCCGGCGATGATCTCGTGCGCGATGGTCAAGCGGGCCATGCTCGCCGACCAGCACGAGGGACAAGCCAACCAGCAGTCCACGGCGACGATGGGGCCGTTCACCGCCACCAACCAGGTGGCCTACGCGAACCCCGAGGGCAACCTGTACCTGACCGGCCAGGAGTCCGACGCCCTCGACGGGCGCCCCTCCGGTGCCGCGTCGATGGAATGCGAGGGCATGTGAGCACCCCGTTCACCCTCCCGTTCGGCGAGACCGTCACCGTGGTCCGCCGCGCCGGCACCAACCGACACGGCGACCCGATCGGAGACGACGCCGACCACGACATCGCCCAGTGCGGTGTCGACTGGAATGCCACCGTCTCCAACCAGCAGTTCCAGGACGTACAGGTCACCGACGTCGACCTGTACGTGCCACGAGCCGCCGACATCGTCGCTTCGGACAAGGTCGAGATCGGATCGCGCACCTTCAGCCTCCTCGGCAAGCCGATGTGGGATCAGGTGCATCCGATGACCGGCACCGACTACGGCTACAAGCTCGTCCGACTGCGGGAGGTGTCCGGTGCATGACGTGAAGGTCGGAGCCAAGTACGGCTACCAAGGACTCGGCAAGTGGCTCACCGGCCCCGAATGCCGGCGCCTCGTGTCGAGGAAGGCCAGCGAGGCGGCCATGGTGTACCAGGCGCTGGTCGCCAAGCGCACCGGCCGGCTCGCCCGCTCGGCCAAGCACTCCACCGTCATCGGCGGAGCCAAGGGTGACCGTTGGGTCGGTCGGGTCACCGTCGACGCACCGTATGCGGCATCCCACGAGTTCGGCTACACGTCCGAGCAGGGAGTGCGCCGCGACGGGTTCGACGAACTCCGCAACACCCTCAAGCACCTGGACTGATCGTGCAGTTCCCGAACGACTACCAACCCGCATGGTGGCCCGCCGAGGACGTCGTCGTCGACATGGTGCAGCTCGAACTCGACCGGTGTAACCCGGGTGGTTACGCCTGCACTTGGCTCCCCCGAGCCGGGGGCAGCGAGGTCGGGGCCGAGGCCCGCATCGAGCGGGGCGAGGCAATCGTCCGTGTACATGCCATGCCCGGCGCGCTGTTTGAACGCAAGCTGCGGTACACACCGATCCAGTTGGAAGTTCTCGCCAGTCGGCGAGACGTGTCGATGCAGACGTTCGAGTTCCTGTCGGACGTGCTGTGCGAAAAGTACCGCGACGGCGGCCCGGTGCCGCGCGCTGACGGGTCGTCGACCCCGATCCGCGGCTTCCACGTGTCGGAGACCCAGCAGGAGCTGGTGTTCACCGATCCCGATGACCGCCTGGTGCAGGGCACGTTCACCCTCGCCACCGGCAAACGCCACTAACCACAACCCCTGATTGTCCGCTGTCTCGCCCGGAGGCCGCGGCATTTTGTCATGCCCACCTCTGGGCAACTCATCACTCTGAAGGAGATTCAGATGGCCACTCAGGCACAGATCTACAAGGACGCCCAGGACACCGGCGTACTGGTCGCACAGGACCTGGCGATCCTCGCCAAGCCGTGGGTCAAGGGCGTCACCTGTCCCGACCCGCTGTTCGATGCGAACGGCATCGTCACCGGCGCACTCGCCGACTTCCTCACTGTCGGCGAGATCGCGAAGAAGGACGGCGCGAAGTTCTCCAGCGACACCAAGCTCACTCCGATCGAGGGCTACGGTGCCCGCGCCCCGCGGCGTCGGCTGATCGACACCGACGAAGGCACCCTGAACTTCCATCCGCAGGAAGCCCGCCAGATCGCCTACATGATCCAGCAGAACTGGGACGCTGGCGCCTTCCAGACCACCGCGACCGGCGGCTGGCGAGCCACCAAGAAGGCCGGCACCCGCCCGAAGTATTGGACGATCTTCATGCTCGGCGAGGACTCCAACGACGAGACCGGCGAGCCGATCTGGCAGTGGTGGCACGTCGGCAAGACGGGCACCGACAAGGGCTCGGAGGTCAACCTGGCGATGGACGCCGAGTCGATGGGCGACATCAGCCTCGCCATGCTCGAAGACGGCGACTACATGTACGACATGGGCATCGACGGCCCCGGCTGGGCGTCGATGGCCGCCGACCTCGGCTACGCCGGCACCCAGTCGAAGTGGACCGTCACCATCGGCGGCACCCCGTCCGGCGGCACGTTCACCCTGACCGTCGGCGGCCAGACCACCAGCGGCATCGCCTACAACGCCACCAACTCGGCGGTGAAGACCGCCCTGGAGGCCCTGTCCAGCGTCGGCGCCGGCAACGTCACCGTCACCGGATCGGCGGGCGGACCCTTCACGGTCACCCTGCCCAACGGCGGCACCCTCACCGCGTCCGGCAGCGGACTCACCGGCGGCACCAGCCCGTCGGTCACCGTCGCGGCTGCCTGACCCCCTGATCGGTTCCCGTCCGCGTACTTCTCGGGGCGCGGACGGGAACCACCCCCTCCACCCCGAGACCCGAGATCCCGAGACCATCTTCAAACCCGAGAGGAACACCCCCATGTCCGCACCCGCCCCCAAGAAGAAGACCCCGAAGAAGCGCACCCCCACCCAGCGTGCCGCCGACCACCAGAAGGCATTCGACGAGTTCCGCGCCCGCGCCCACGGCGCCGGGGTTCGCGCCGACGAAGACGCCGAAGGCTACCCGCCGTACATCGTCACCGCCGACCAGATCGGCGACGGCAACCAAAACGACGTCGTGTTCGCCGTGCCCGCCACCCTGTCTGAGCGCGTCGAACTGACCCGCATGATCAGCTACGTGTCCCGCCTGAACCTGGCGACCCAGAACGCCGAGGCCATGGCCGTCATCCCCGACATCCTCATCGCCTACTCCTCGCCAATGGACCTGCACCGCATCCTGATCGCGTTCGACCAGTTCCCCGACAGCGACGAGCTGCTGTTCGGCCTGGCGATCAAGGTCATCGAGCACTTCGGCGGCAAGGGAGTCGTTGATGTGCCGGGGGGCTCGAACGCCTCGTAGACCTCATCGGAGGCTACGGGGCAGCAGTTCGCGCCGACCTGCGCCAGTACTACCAGCTCGACCTCAACGACTGGCTGCGCGGCGAACGCGACTGGCGCGACCTCATCGACTACCTCGACGAAATCCCCCTGGGTGCCCGCTACGTGGCCTGTTTGCAGGAAGACGAAGAACTCGCCGAGTGGTCGCAGGACAAGCGTGAACAACCAGAGCCGGCCGAATCCCCGTCGTGGCGCGAGTTCGACAAGCACTCCTACGACTACGCCCGCATCATCGCCCTGCTCGAGCAGATCCTGGTCGCCGCCTGCAAGGGCGACCCGTCCAAGGCCGGGATCGAACCGTGGGTGCCCAAGCCCGCCGCCGACAAGTACCACCGGGAGAAGCGGCTGACCAAGCTGCGCGCCACCGTCGCGAAAGCCCTCGGCAAGGAGGTGTAGATGCCCACGTACGCCGCAGGCTCAGCCAGCATCGACATCTCCCCGGACCTGCGGAAGTTCGTCAAGGAGCTGCGCACCGACCTCGAACGCATCCAGGTCGACTACTCCGTCGACGTCGACGCCGACCTGACACGGTTCCGGCAGCAGATCCAATCGCTGCGCGACCAGACCGTCAACATCGACGCGGACGTCAACACCGACGCCGCCGAAGCCCGCCTGGACCGACTGGCGCGGGACCGTACCGTCAACATCGACGTCGACGATCACGGCGGCCTGGCCCGCACCACCAGCGGCGCGAAGAACGCCGAGCGTGGCCTGACCCGCATGAGCGGCGTCAAGTTCGGTGCCATCACCGCGGCGATCGCCGGACTCGTCCCCGTCCTACTTGGCGCTGTCGGTGCCGCCGGTGCACTGGGTGCTGTCCTCGGCGGCATCGGTGCCGCCGGCCTGGTCGGCTCCAGCGGCATCATCGGCGCGTTCAAGTCCATGGGCGACAGTGCCGAGGGTGCCGGTAAGGCGGCGGACGATCTGGCCGACAAGCAGCACAACGTGGAGAAGGCCGCCCGTGATGTTGCCGAGGCGCAGAAGGATCTGAACGAGTCGCAACGCGACGCGAAGAAGGCCCAAGACGACCTGACCAAGTCGTATGAAGAGGGCCGTCGGTCGCTGCGCGACTTGAACGACGAGCTCACCGACTCGGTGCTCAACCAGGAGGACGCCGAGATCGCGTTGGTGCGGGCGCAAGAAAACCGGATGAAGGTGTTCCGGGACCGCAAGTCGACCCGCACCGACCGGCTTGAGGCGAACCAGGGTGTCCGCAAGGCGCAGCAGCGTTTGAAGGAGGCCCGGTCCGAGACCGCCGACAAGCGCACCGACGTGGCCACCGCCAACGCCAAGGGAGTCGAGGGCTCCAAGCCCGTCGAGGCGGCCAAGGAGAAGAAGCGCGACGCCGACGAGAAGGTCATCGACTCGCAGAACAAGCTCGCCGACGCCATCTACAACCTCGACAAGGCGCAGAAGGAACTCGCCAAGGGTGCCGAGGGTGGCGGGGTCGACAAGTTCGCGCAGGCCCTGGCGAAGCTGTCGCCGAACGCGCAGGCGTTCGTCCTCGCGGTGAAGGCACTCGGCCCGGCGTGGACCGATCTGAAGATGGCGGTCCAGGATCGCCTGTTCGACGGTCTCGGCGAATCGGTGACCACGTTCGCCAACCAGAACCTGCCCATGCTCAAGTCCGGGCTGTCCGACATCGCCGGCTACATGAACACCACCATCAAGAGCACCCTGTCGGGGTTGACGCAGGAGTTCAAGAACCTCGGCGCCAGCGGCACCCTGACGGCCTTGAAGGAGGGCATCGGCCAAGCCTTGCAGGGTGTGCCGGGCATGATCACCGGGATCACCAACTCGGTCGTCACGATGGGTGCGGTCATCGCCCCCACTCTCGGCCCGCTGTTCCAGGGCATCGGCGATGCGTTCAAGGCAATGGGGCCATCCCTCGGCCTCGTCGGCGCCGCCTTGAGCCAATCCCTGACCCAGCTTCTGCCGCAGTTCGCGAGCTTCATCAACGCCCTGTCGGTCGGCCTCGCCCCGGTCCTGCCGGTCCTCGCGACACTCCTCGGTGCGCTCGGCGACGCGCTGCAGCCGCTGATCCCGCCGCTGTCACAGGCGCTGCAGATCCTCGGCAACACCCTCGCCGAAGCCCTGACGGTCGTGTCGCCGTTCTTCGCCGAACTCGTCGGGCTGATCGCCGACCTGTTCAAGGCGGTGTCGCCGCTGGTGCCGGTGTTCCTGAAGGTCCTGTCGGCCATCCTCACCCCGCTCGTCGGGATCCTGCGGTCGGTCGTCCAGGCGTTGACGCCGGTCATCCAGACGATCGCAAACGCGATGACCCCGGTGATCGCGAAGCTGACGCCGATCCTCGCGCAGGTCGGGCAGATCATCGGCCAAGCCCTGGTCAAGTCGATCAACGTACTCGTGCCCTACCTGCCGCCGCTGCTGGACGCCTGGCAGAAAATGGTGCTGGCGCTACTGCCGCTGCTGCCGCCGCTCATCCAGATCGCCGCGTCGCTGCTGCCGATGCTGGTCAAGATCATCGCGATCCTGCTGCCGCCGCTGACCCGCACGATCGAGATGTTCGCCGACCTCGCGGCCCGCGTCGCCCCCCTCCTGGTCACCGCCCTGACATGGTTGGCCGACAAGTTCGAGTGGCTGACCGGCAAGGTCGGCGACTTCGCCGACTGGGTGTCCAAGAAGCTCGGCAGCATCGTCGACTGGGTGCGGAGCATGCCGGGCAAGATCACCCAGGCCGCATCTGGCATGTGGGACGGCATCAAGGATGCCTTCAAGGCAATGCTGAACTGGCTGTTCCAGCAGTGGAACCAACTGTCGCTGACCCTGAAGATCCCGTTGGTCAACAAGACCATCACCATCGACACCCCCGACATTCCGCTCCTGCGGCACAGCGGCGGCCCGGTGCGCGGCGAGGGCACGGCAACCTCCGACTCCATCCCCGCGATGCTGTCCAACGGCGAATACGTCATGAAGGCGTCGTCGGTCAACAAGTACGGCCTGCAGTTCTTCGACCAGTTGAACGCCGGCCACTACGCCGACGGCGGCCTGGTGGGGACGAAGAAGTTCCTGCAGACGATGGTCGGCACTCCCTACCAGATGGGCGGCTTCTCCAAGGCAGGCATCGACTGCTCGGGTCTGGTCGGTGCCGCGGTCAACGTCGTGCAGGGCCTGGATCCGTTCGCTCGTGGCCGCGACATGTCGACCATGAACGAGGGGCAGTGGCTCGCCGCGCGCGGTTTCAAGCCGGGCAAGGGCGGCTCCAACACCATGACGATCGGCTGGTACGACGAGGGCGGCGGCGCCAACGGGCACACCGCCGGCCACCTCGCCGGTGTGCCGTTCGAGTCACACGGCCCGACTGGGGCGCCCGCCGAGTATGGAACCGGCGAAGGCTCCAACCAGGGCATCTTCAAGCAGTGGATGCACCGGGACCTGGCCAACCCGATCCCTGACCCCAAGAACCCGAACGCCGGCGCCTACGGTGCCCCGTTCGATCCGAACAAGACCGACACGAACACGCCGTACGACCCGGCCGCGCAGGACCAGCAGGACGGCCGCGGCAACCCGCAGAAGTACAGTCCGGTCGCACCGAAGAACGAGAACTATCCGACGTCGCTGTCGGGTTGGGCCGGTTTCGTCGCGAAGGGCTTCGCCGAGGGCTACGCCAAGGACACCTTGGGCACGCTCGGGATCTCCGACACCCCGAACTGGTTGCACGGCGCTCAGGAACTCGACAAGCAGGTCACCGTCACCAAGGACGGCAAGAAGCTGTTCGGCAGCTACACCGGCGCCGGCGCCGGGGATGGGAAGGGTGATCCGCCGCCGCTGCCCGGTGCGAACACCAGCGTGCCGTCGGCTGGCCCGAACAAGAACACTGGCATGGCGCCGGGTGTCGATCCCAAGCCGGCGAACCCGAAGGACTACCCGTTCCAGGTCACCAAGGCCGCCAAGGACATGGGGCTGCCGAAGAAGGGCGCGATCATCGGCAACGCGACCACCCTGGTCGAGGCCGGCGACCCGCCGAAGATGTACGCCAACCAGTCCGACCCCGAGACGATGAAGTTCCCGCACGATGCGGTCAGCACCGACTACGACTCGTCGGGCATCTTCCAGCAGCGCAACAACGGCGCGTGGGGGACCGCGGCTGATCGGATGGACCCGTACAAGTCGGCGCGCATGTTCTACACCGCGTTGGCGAAGGTCAACGGCTGGGACTCCATGGACCCCGGGGCGGCGGCGCAGGCCGTGCAACGCTCGGCCTTTCCCGATCGGTATGCGGCGAAGATTCCGCGCGCCACCGAACTCGTCGACAAGACGAAGCTCTACGACACCGGTGGCTGGCTGCCCCCGGGTTTGACGGTGGCCCGCAACGAGACGCGCAAGCCGGAGGCGATCTTGACGGCCGAGCAGTGGGCGACCGCTGAGCGTGCGGTGCAGGCGTTGCCGCCGCAACGCGCCCCGGCGATGGCCGGCGCGGTAGCGGGTGGTGCGGGTGACCGGTACGGCGACAACATCACCTACCAGATCAGCACCGCGCGCGTCGAGGACGCGTTCCTGGAGGCGCAGAGCCGCCAGAACCGGCGGGCCGCCGCCGCGATCAGCCGCTGGTAGCTACTGCTGCTGCGGCTGGACGTGCGCGGTCCACTGGTGGCCGTCGAACCAGCGCACCATGCCCGGCTGCTGCTGGTCGGGATACCACCCGGCCGGCAACTGCTGTGGCGGCGGGGGAACGGCTTGGGCCTGCTGTAGCCGCAACTGCTGCTCCATCAGCTTCGTCTGCGCCTTGGCCTGCTTCTTGGTCGCCTTCGCGTAGGCGGCGGTGCGTTCCTTGTCGGAACGGAAGTCAACCAGCCCGGCCGTGCTCACCGACATGAACTTGCGTGTTCCCACCGGAGACTCCGTTCTCTTCGAGTGACCAAGAGCGTAGACCCGCCTGACCCGGCAAGTCCCGATATCGGAGGAGGTTCGTCTTGGCGTACGTGGCAACCATCGAGATCGAATCCGACAACGGCGACTCCGCACTCGTCTCCGACCGGGACGGCGACTACGGCGACGAGGGCATCGAACTCGACGTGTCGCCGACCGGCATGTTCTCCACCGGCTACACCATGAAGACGATCTCCGGCGCCTTCCAGATCGGCGGCCGCCAAGCCGGGTACGACGTTCCGGTCCGCGAGTTGACGTTGCCGTTCAACCTGTACGAGACCGACACTCAGACCATCGAGGAGACCATCTCCCGATTCCGCCGCATGTGGGGCAGCGCCCCGTTCGATCTGCACAACGTGCGGTTCAAGCACACCACCGAGCTGTCGGGTCTGCGGTGGCTGAACGTGTACGCCTCCAAGGAGATCGGGTTCTCACCGCAGAAGGACTGGAACCTGCAGGGCTTCGCCCGCGCTGTGGTCACCGCGACCGCCCTGAACCCGATGTACGAGTCGACGATGGCCCAGGACTCGTGGTCGAATCCGTCGGCCGGCGAGCACGTCGGGTCGGTGACGATCTCCAACCCCACCGACCAACGCCTCTGGCTCGAATGGACGCTTGACCCCGCCACCTCCTGGCGGTTCCCCGACTTCTCCTTCGGCAATGAGAAGGAGATCGACGACGACTGGGAGATCAACGAGTTCGACGACCGCATGATCGTTACCCCGATCCTCACCAAGAAGTTGTCGGTGATGTCCGACCCGATGATGGACACCTACATCAACGAGGCCCGCGCCGACATGTCCGCGTTGTTCAACGGGGTCGAGCCCCTGTTCTGGGTGCCGCCGTACACGCCGCCGCTGCAGGTTCCGGTCGTGTGCAACGGCCCGGCCGACGCGACGATCACCGTCACCATGCGCCGGTTCTGGTCCGCTGAGGCTGGGCTGGAGCAGCCATGAGCGTCGCCGAGCACGTCGACAACCTCGAGGACTTCCGCCTGTGGGCCGAGGAACTCCGCAACGACCGCATCCGGCGCCGCGCGAAAGCCCCCCGCATCCGCCTGTGGGATGGCAACTACAAGTACCGCGGCCAGACCGGCGGCGGTGAACTCGACTTCTCGTTCCCGTTCGAGCTCAACGACACGGGCAAGGGCGACCTGCGGCTGCCGATCAGCAACGACGACAAGCGCGGCACCTACCTTGCGCACTGGATCATGGCCGAGCACAAGCGCGGCACCAAGGGCGTGTATGTCACCGTCGACAAGGACGGCGCCCGCTGGTCCGGCCGCATCGACGAAGCCGTCATCGAGCGCGACCCCAAGGGCGACTCGGTCCTGGTCACGTTCGACAGCGACTACGACCAGCTCAAGAACGTCCACTGCGCACCGAACCCGTTCCTGCCGCTGAACGTCGTCCAGTTCCCGAAGATCTTCATGCTCGGCGGCCCGACGATCCACACGCTGAAACTGGCGCTGTTCCTGAACCTGCTGCGGCTGCGCGTCACCAACTTCACCCTCCCCAGCGACCCGCTCAACCCGGCCGCGTGGGTGGGCTTGGACTTCTCCGACTGGCCCATCGTCGTCAAGCCCGGATCCATCCTCGACGACAACTCGATGTGGACCATTATCTCCTCGAAGATGGGGTCCTGGCACGACATGGCCGCCGCCGCCCTCGACGACGCCGAACTCTATGTCGAGTGCCGCCGCTGGCTGACTGGCGACCCTGAGCCGTGGGAAGGCGCGAACCTGCGCAACGGCACCCTCGTCGTCGACATCATCGACAAGTCCGGGTTCCGCACCGGCACCAGCTTCGGCGGGAACCTGGCCACCGGCCTGGCGCGGGCGGTCAAGAACGTCACCAGCAACGAAGTCGAGGACGCCTACGACCTCATCACCGGTGACCCGATCCTGTCCGACGAAGACCTGCTGCCCAACGTCCTGGGCACGCACCCGGCCAACCCGGGCGTCGTCTACCGCGACGGCCTGGTCACCGGCATCCAAACGTCGAAGTTCCGCATCAAGGCCGCGGGACCGTGCCGCATCACCACCGGCGGCAAGTCGGCACCGTTCGTCAACGAACTGATGAAGGCCGCCGTCAACTACTGCGGCGACGTCCTGGGCGACAACATCCAAGTCCCCGGTGTCGGCGTCAACGTCGGATCGTTGGGCTCGGCGATCGACGCGTTCATCCACGGCTTCTACGAAGACACCCTGTTCGCCTACAACAGCGTGCCGCTGCTGCAGCGGGCCGCCGAGGACGGATGGGCACACTTGCAGGAGACCATCGTCTCCGGCGTCAACCAGGCCTACGTCCTGTCTGCCGCCCTCGGTTTGCGGCAACGCCGCCGCGAGACCGACGGGGAGACGAGTTTTGAGCTTGTCGTCATGGATGCCTCGCCGTGGATGATCGGCGACCAGGGTAAGGGCCACTGGTTCATGGGTGACCGGGTCGGCGCCACTAACAAGTATCTCGGTGCCCGCGTCTACGTGCGGCGCTGCCGGCGCCTGGTGTTGGCCGGTGGCCGCGACACTGCCGTCGGCTGGAAGGCCGACTTCGGGGATCTGCGCACAAACGCCGACGCACTGACCAAGGGCTTGAAGATGCTCGAATCGTTCATGTCCGACATGCAGGTATTGGGGGCGTGGTGACCGCAGAGAACATCGAGAAGCTGACGAAGGCGTTGGCGTTCACCTTCGCCACCGCATCGGGAGAGAATCCCTATATGCCGGCGATGGCGCAGATCGAGCGGTGGGCCACCCAGCTCGATGCGTGTGGTGTGCGGCAGACCGACGACATGGCCGCGGAGATCCCGGTGTTGCCGCAGTGGATGCAGGCCGCCGTGTCGGAGCGCATCGAGGTTGGTGACCCGATTGACCCGGCTGCGGTCGAGGTGCCGGTGGCGCGGGTGGCGAAGGCCCCGAAGCTGCCGAAGAAGCCGAAGCCGAAGAAGAAGGCTTAGCGCCAGCCCATCGAACCGGCGCAGGTCATCGCCTTACCGGCGGGTGACACGGCCACACCGTAGGGGGAACCGGTGCACGGCGACCCGGGGGCTCGCTTCACTGGATCGACACTTGCGACACCCTGCCAGGTGTAGGGCGCCTGGCCACGTACGCCCTGGCACACCACCGGGCCTGCGCCGGTCTGCCGGAACTGTGACAGTTCGGCCTTGGTGCAGGTGCCGCCGGGCTTCGGTGTGGTGGCGTTGGCCGAGGGTGCGATACCGATTGTTGCTGCAGCGAGAGCGCCGACGATGAGTGCCTTCTTCATGATTCCTCCTGGTTGAGCGAGCTGTCTCGAATCTTCCGAACGGCCTGCTGGGACAGGTCGACGGTCTGCGCGATCTGGTACATCGACACGCCTTCGGCGATGAGCTGCCGAATTGCGATGTCGCGTTCCTGCTTAGCCGCGAGGTAGGCCGACTGGTGTTCGACCGCCTCGGCGGCGAGGTCGGCGAGCTCATCCAGCCGCGGATCGTCCATATCGACAACGTACACAACCTAGTTTGTGTACGGCAATAGGCCCGCCTATTCATCACGTGACGTTTTCACCCCGACCAACCAGGTCGGGGGCTTCGCATACCTGGAGGTTCCGCAATGACCCAGATCATCCTTCCGCACAAGTACCACGCCCAGCTGACCGGATGGACCTGCGGGCCGTCGACCGCCAAGGTCGTGTTGTCGACGTTCGGGATCGACGTCACCGAGCAGCAGATGGCGACGGCCTGCCACACCACCCAGGACGGCACCCCCGACATCGTGAACGTGCTCGCCGCGGTCAACGCCCGCGCCGGCGCCCGCTACTCGCCGGCCTACATCAAGACCCCGACGCCGACGGCCGCTGATGTGGAGGCGCTGCGGTCGCGGCTGTACGAGACGGTCGTGCAGAACCGGCGGGCGATGCCGGTGAACATCTGGGCGCAGGCACCAACCCAGCCGCCCGGCTATCCGAGCAACCTGATCATGCACTACGTCACCGATGTCGGTGTCGAGGTCGACGAGACCCGCCGCGACGCGAAGGGCTACCCGTACGTCACCCGCGCCTACATCTCCGACTCGGCGCGTTTCTCGGGCATTGAGCACTGGTGGATGCCGGTGGAGAAGCTCGCCATCAACATCACCCCGAAGGGCTACGGTACCCTGCCCGCCGTCGCCGCGCCGCCGGCTGATCCGATCATCGAGGCACTGGTGCAGCTCGTCGGCCCCAAGGCCTACGACGGGTGGCCGCAGCTCGGCGGCCGGACCCTCGTCGATGCGCTCGGCGAGCTGCTGAAGACGGCGGGTGTGTCGTGATCTCCGACCCGACCACGCGGATCGCGTTGTCGCCGAACCGGTACACCGACGGCAACCGCAACGTCGACTGGATCGTCGTGCACACCCAGCAGGGACGCGGCAAGGCCCGCGACCTCGTGCCGTACCTGCAGAACCCCGCCCCGGGCGGAAACCCGAATGCCGCCGTCTCCTACAACGCCGTCGTGGACGATGTCGAGACGGTGCTGGTGGTGCCCTGGGGCGACTCGCCGTGGTCGGCGATGAACGCCAACCGCCGCGCCGACCACATCGTGCTGGCCGGCAGCTTCGTCGAATGGACCCCACCCAAGTGGGTTGAGACCGACGCGTCTGACGGGCTCAACGAGGACGCCATGCTCACCTGCGCCGCCGTGCTCGTCGCATGGCGCTGCCAGCAGCGGGGCATCCCGATGGAGTACGTCGGCACCCGCGGCAAGGGCCCGTTACCCGCCGACCGCGGGATCGTCGGGCACGCCGACTTCGGGAAGTGGGGCGGCGGACACACCGACCCCGAACCCAACTTCCCGTGGACCGAATTCATCCGCCGCGTTCGTGCGGCGGCCGCTATTGCAGGAGGACTCATGGCACTCACCCCCGAGCAGGACATCAAGGCCCAGCTCACCGGCTCCCCCGAACCCGGCAAGTACCCCGGCTGGCCGCAGCTCGGCAGCCGCACCCTCGTGGACGCGGTGGCGGCGCTGTGCGCCAAGAACGGTGTGTCGGGCTGCTACGACCCCAAGGAGAAGAAGTGAACTACACCAAGATCAGCACCGCCCTGGGCGTCCGCACCGCCGCTGATGTGCGCGCGGTCATCTACAACTGCCTGCCCGTCCTGACCACCGTCCTCGTCGGCTGGGGTGTGGCCACCACCGACCAGGCCGCCCTGATCGTCGGGCTCGTGTCCGCGGTCGCCGGCCCCGGTCTGGCGTGGTGGATGAGTCGGGACCTGTCGAAGCTGCGGCCCGCCCTGTACGCGATCCTCACCGCCGCCCAAGCCGTGCTCATCGGCTTCGGCATCCTCGACGGCGCCGACAAGTGGACCGTTCTGCTCTCCGCGCTCCTGGCCGCCATCGGCGGCGGTGTCGCCGTCGCGAACACCCCAGTCACCTCAAGCTGGACCCGCAACGTCAACGGCGAACCCGACCCGAACGCGGCGGTCGACGAGTGACGACAGTGCCGCCGATCGGCGACGTCAACGATGCCATCGACATCATCGCCCTGATCATCGCTGTCGGCTTCCCGATCATCGGGTCCTGCGTCCTTGCGTGGCTGGCCTCCAAGCAGGCCCAAGACCGCAAACGACAGGACCTCGACCGGGATCGGATCGCCGAACTGGAGGCGCGGATCGCCGCGGTGGAGAAGGACCGCGACGACATCAAGCACCTGTTCCGCGTCGCGATCATCCACATCCGCGAGTGGATGACGTGGTCGCGCGAGCACCACCCCGGCACCCCGCCGCCTGCGATGCCCGACGAGCTGCGCAACGAGGTCTGATGTCCGCCGAGACGTTGCAGGCCATCGAGGACGCGATTGCCGCCCACCTTGCCGACGTGACCGGTGAACCGCACATGGTCACCGACTGGTTCGTGGCATTCGCCCGCCAGTTCCACGACGGCGAGGTCCGCAACACGCGCGGCTACCTACAGTCCCCAAACTCGACGCCGCAGGCAGTCCTGGGTGTCGCCCACATCGGGACGGCCGCACTGTACGACGACATCACCGAGGCGTACGAATGACCGCGCCAGGACTCGGCCCGTCCAGCTCACTCCCCGAAGGTGTCCTGACGGCCTCCCAGCTCGGGACCGCCCTGCAGGGCTTGAATGCGACGAAGGTCGGCGACACCACGCAGAGTCGCCTGCCTGAGGTGTTTACCGGCACCCTCGGCGGCGACCTGGTCGACGCACCCATCAAGTACGTCATGGGCTTGTTCGCCGACTTCCTCGGCAACATCGTTGACGACACCACCCCCGCGCTGTCCGGTCCCGAGGATCTGGACGATCTGGTTCACGACTTCTTCGAGGGCCTGCCGCTGATTGGGATTTTCGTGTCGATCGCCGACGCCATGCTCGGCACCTACGACGGCGACGACCCCGCGCTGATCTCGGTGCAGAACCTGTTCGGGCTCCTCCGCAAGCTGCTCGAGCTGATCTCGGGTGTCGCGTCCGGCCAGGTTCCCGACCTCGGGCAATTGGTCACGGGATTCCAGACTTTGTTTCAGGACATCGCGTCTTGGCTACTCGGCCCGAACGGCCTGATCCGGCCGTCGCTGTTGGGCAACATCGACATCGGCGCGTTGACGAACACCCGCGCCAACATGGCCTTCGACGGCGACTTTGCGTTGCCGCAAAGCCCGGGTGCCGGCGCACCGCCGGCAGGCACGTGGTTCCGTGACCCCGATAAGGGGGCGGGGTCGGCGACCATCACCGGCGCTGGCGAACTACCGGAACTGATCGACGCGCCGGTCGCTGTAGAGCCCGGGCAGCAGCTCGCCCTGTCGGGCGAGGCACGCTGGTCCGGGAGTGTCGGCCGCGCGCAACTGCTGGTGTACGGGTTCAACGACGACCAGGAGCAGATCAGCACCACGATCGTCGATGACGAGAACCTGACCGGCGGCCAGCCCAAACCGCTGGGCGGGTCGTGGACCGCGCCGGCCGATGTGGTGTCGGCGTCGGTGGCCGTGCAGGTGACCGGCATGGGTGGCGGTCAGGTGTGGTTCGACAACATCCGCATCGAGAAGCCCGGTCTGATCCCGCAGGGCTGGGTGTCCGAGCTCGAGGAGCACTGGAACGACCTGCTCGCCGCGTTCGGCATCGGCGGCGGCACCCTGGCCGACATCGGCAAGTTCCTGACGAACCTGCTCAAGATGTTCGGCCTGTCGTCCAAGTCGCCGCTGCTGGTGTCGCCGGGCTCGTTCGATCCGGCCAGCCTCGGCGCGAAACTCCACGATGCGCTGTCCCCGCAGAGCGTGCAGGACACCATCGACAACATCTTCAACGGGTTCGCCAACCTCGGTGAGCTCCTCGACTTCAACCGGCCCCGCGGCGATGTCATCGACACCATCGCCGGACTGCTGGGCATGAACCTGTCCACCCAATCGCAGGTGTCGACGATGGAGGCCGAGATTCGCCTACTCAAGTCGGCAGGAAACACCCTATCGGACAACTTCGAACGCGCCTCCGGCGGTCTGGGCGCCTCGTGGCAGAACTTCCACAACTGGGCTGGCGGCTCGGGCGATATCGGTGTCGACGGCAAAGGGAACATGGTGTGGAAGGCCTCGGGTGGTTCTACCCGGGGCCGCATGTACCGGCACCTCACGGCGGGGTCGCCGTCGCAGATCACCACCGACTCGTGCGAGGTGTCGGTGGTGTTGGCCTCCGACCCGCCTGACGCGGGCTCGCCGGGCGCCTACACCTACCCGTGCTTTTCGGTGTCGAGCTCGTCGGAAATCTCCTACGGCCGTCTGCGCATCGGACGCACGAAGGTGGCGATCGAGGCCGTGGTGAACGGCGTCGTCACGACCCTGGCCGAGTCCCCGGCGATCGACCCGCGCGCCGGCCAAACCCTGACGGTGCGGCGCGGCGGCCCGGGGAACACGAACCTGCACACCTACAAGGTGCTGCGCAACGGCGTCGAGGTGTGGTCGTACACCGACCCGGGTTCGACGATCAAGTCCGGTAGCGGGTTCCGCGGGCACGGGCAGGCCATGCAGGCCGCGTCCCGCGAGGTCGTTCCCATCTTCCTGTACGAGCAGTGGCTCCCTGCCGCGCTCGCCGTCACCACCTATGCGGAGGTCCTGTAAATGGCGATCAGCGTGAAACTCGCGTCCACCCCGGAGGCGTGGGCGCTCGACAGTCCGGCCGACGTGTTCGAGGCCGCCACCGAGCTGGCCGAACGCGGCTACCGCGGCGCCGTCAACTGGGCGCTGCCCTCACCGGAGGCTGACGACTACGAGTGGACGATCACCCTCAACGCCGAGGGTGCGGTTGCTCCCGAGGTGACCGCAGGCATCGGCGATCACCTGCTGTTGTCGGCCGGGGTGCTGCGACGGTTGACGCCCGCCGAGTGGGATGAGGTGACCAAGTGACCGCACCCGGTTGGTATGCGCGCGGCCCTGCCGGGCCCACCGGGCCCCAGGGCATTCAAGGAGAACCGGGCCTGGCGCTCGACATCGAGGGTCAGGTGCCGAACTATGCGGCGCTGGCGTCACTGTCCCCGGTGGACGGCCAGGCGTGGATCAACGTGGCCGACGGCCTCCTCTACTTCTACGACGGCGGCTTCCCGGCCGACGGCCAGGGTGTGCCGTTCCGCGGCGCCCAAGGTCCACAAGGCCCGCAAGGAGAGGCTGGGCCGACCGGTCCAACCGGCGCCACGGGTGCCACCGGGCCGCAGGGCCCGCAAGGTCCGCAAGGCCCACAGGGGGAGACCGGGGCGTCCTACATCGCAGCCTCGACGTCGACCGCGGCCACCACAGCCGCCAAGGTCGTCACCGCGACCAGCACCCCGGCCGCCGGCGACTTCCTGGCCATCACCTTCACCAGTGGGCAGCAGGCAAACGCGCACACCCTGAACGTCAACAGCACGGGAGCCAAGCCGGTCCTCATGGGCGGCAGCGCACCGACAGCACTCAGCGCCGCGCTCGCGGCCGGCGCCGTGCAGCTGTACCTCTACGACGGCACCAGCTACCACATGCAGGTGAACGATGCGCTGAGCGAAATCAGCGAGGCCGAGATCACCGCCGGCACCTCAAGCTCCCGGGCAGCGATCACCGCACGCCGCCTGAAGTTCGCCACCAACGCCGCCGTCGCAGGCAAGGCCGACGCCTCGGCGCTGACCGGCAAGGCCGACCTCGTCGGCGGGAAGCTCGACCCCGCACAACTGCCCGATCTGGCGATCACCGAGTACCTCGGCAGCGTCGCCAACCAGACCGCGATGCTGGCACTGTCTGGGCAGAAGGGCGACTGGTGTACCCGCTCGGACAACGGCACCAACTGGATCATCACCGGCACCGATCCGACGAACCTGACGCACTGGACCCAGATCACCTACCCGGCCTCGCCGGTCGCATCGGTGGCCGGCAAGACCGGCGCGGTCACCTTGGTCAAGGGCGACGTCGGACTAGGCAGCGTCGACAACACCTCCGACGCGAGCAAGCCGGTCAGCACCGCCACCCAAACGGCACTGAACGCGAAGGTCGCCACCTCGCGCAAAGTGACCGCCGGGACCGGTCTGACCGGAGGAGGTGACCTCACCGACGACCGCGCACTCGCCGTCGACTTCGGTGCGGCCGCCGGCAAGGTATGCCAGGGCAACGATGCCCGGTTGTCGGACGAACGCGTCCCCACCGACGGATCGGTCACCTCGGCCAAGATCGCCGACGGCACCATCGTCAACGCCGACATCAGCGGTTCGGCCGCGATCGCGAAGGGCAAGCTCGAGACGGCGGTGCAGACGTCCCTCGGCAAGGCCGACACCGCCGTGCAAACCGGCGCGGTGCCGTTCGACTTCTCCATGATCGTCTGCGGCAAAGACACCACCCGCGCCACCGGCACCGGAGACAACCCGTTCGGCATCAAGCTGCAGCGGGCCTGCACCATCCAGGCCATGACGGTGCGATGCCTGACCGCCGACGCTTCGGGCAGCCTGGCCGTCCGGCTCTACAAGAACGGCTCGTGGATCTCCGGTGCCGCCATCTCCGTCGTCGCAGCCAACCAGGTTGCCGGCGCGACCTCCTCACCGCTGTCGGTGGCCTGCGCCGCGGGTGACGTGATCACCGCTGTTATCGACGCCGTTGGTGCCACCCCGGGCGTCGGGCTGGTCGTCGACGTGAAGGCGGTCGCGTAGGCATGCTGATTGTGAGTCAGCCGCCGCCGCCACCCGCCCCGAGTGGCGGGCCGGGCTTCTACGACGACTTCAACGGCGGGGCACTGTCGACTGAATGGGACGCATCGGGAAACCCGGAAACCCCGTACGTGAGTGGCGGCCAACTGCACATCGAGCCCGACTGCAACGTCCGCCTCGCCGGGGCGCCGATCCCGCTGACCGGCCGAACCCTCACACTGTGCATGTCCGGCGGCGGTGGCGCATACAGCAGCATCGGCTACGGCCTGCTGCTGCAAAACGACTTCGACTACGACGGCTTCCAAGAACTCACCGTCGATGACGACGTCGAGTTCGGTCAGCTCGTCTGGACGGACTGGGACTCGCCGGCCCTGCCGTGGTGGTGGCGGGCCGTCTACGACGACACCAACGCCAGCCCATACGGCGTCGACTTCTACGGCTCCACCGACGGCACCACTTGGACGCTGTTGACCCACAGGGACATGGAACTCCCCGCGCCCCCCGCGTTTGCCTCCCTGGCACATCGCGGCGACGGCGGCACCTTCACCGTCGACTCCATCTCCATCGAGTAGATCGAGGGAACCAGACGGCTGTCGCGTGCGTCTAAGTACACGTGACCCATGACGACGAACTGGACGCCGCCCTCACCGCCTACCGCAACGCCCAATGCCCTAACGGTGTAGTCGACTTCGAAGACATCATCGCTGTGCTCGAGTTCAAGACCGAACTAGACCGGCTCAATGACTAACGCCCCGTCCCTCACAATCGAGGGGCGGGGCGTTTCTCGCTTTCGCCGATAAGGTTAAGTTTAAGGTTAAGTCGAAGTTCGGAAAACGCTCTGACCTGGAGCCGATGACGGGAATCGAACCCGCACTCTCAGCTTGGGAAGCTGATGTTCTACCACTAAACTACATCGGCATTTCGCAGGTCAGGGACCTGTGTGGACACAGCCTAGCAAACCGATCGCGGGCCGCCCTCAGGTCTCGAGCGCGGCGACGCACGCCCGCAGGTTCTCGACCAATTCCGTCCGTCGTTGGGGGCCGAGTTCACCGGCCATCGCGTCCTCGAGCTCGAGGATGAGCCCGGAGGCCCGGTCCAGAATCGCCTCGCCGGCGATCGTCAGCCTCGCCGGCAGGGCTCGCCCGCCGTCCGCCTTCTCCGCCCGCTCGACCAGCCCGCGGTCCTGCAGACCGCGCAGCAGCGTGTTCATCGACTGACGGGTCACGAAGACCGCCCGGGCCAGGTCGGCGTTCGACGACCCGGGTGCCCGGCGCAGCGCCTCGAGGCACGAGTACTGCGGCGTCGTCAGTCCCAGCGGTCGCAACTGCGCGTCCATGCGCACCCGCAATGCGGACTGCGCCTGCTTGAGGGTGTAGCCGATCGAACCGCCGTAGGGGAATCCCGGTTGCGCCATGTCAATATTCTGACATACGGTAGCTATGTCAGGACATTGACATATATCGAGGAGTGATCATCATGACCGTCACCGGACCGGACTTCATCGCCTTGCAGGTGCGCGACCTGGACGCCGCGGCCGCGTTCTACGAGACCTCGCTCGGCCTCAACCGGGCCCCTGTCGCTCCGCCCGGCGCCGTCGTGTTCGCCACCGGGACCATCCCGTTCGCGGTTCGCGAGCCCCTCCCCGGCGTCGACCTCGCCCAGGCCAGTCCGCGCCCGGGCTTCGGCGTCGCCCTCTGGCTCAAGTGCGAGTCGGCCCCCGAACTACACGTACGGCTGCGGGCGGCGGGAACCCCGATCGTCGCCGATCCCGCCCCCGGTCCGTTCGGCGTCGCATTCACCTTCCTCGACCCCGACGGCTACGCGATCACCGTGCACGACGGCTAGCGCTGAGGCCTGGCACAGTGGGGTCATGGCACCCACCAAGCTGCACAAGCCCGTCACCCTGACCCTGTCCGGCGCCGCCGGCCAGATCGGCTACTCGCTGCTGTTCCGCGTCGCGGCGGGGGAGATGTTCGGCCCCGACACCCCGGTGCGCCTGCGGATGCTCGAGGCCCCGCAGGCGGTCCGTGCGGCGGCCGGGGTGGCGATGGAGTTGCAGGACGCCGCGTCGCCGCTGGTGGCCGGCATCGAGGTCACCGCCGATCCGCAGGTCGCCTTCGAGGGCGCCAACCACGCGATCCTCGTCGGGGCCCGACCGCGAACCGCCGGCATGGAGCGCTCGGACCTGCTGGAGAGCAACGGCGCGATCTTCGGCCCGCAGGGAAGGGCGATCAACGACGGTGCGGCCGACGACGTGCGGATCCTGGTGATCGGCAACCCGGCCAACACCAACGCGATGATCGCCGCCGCGCACGCCCCGGACGTGCCGCGCGACCGGTTCACCGCGCTCACCCGCCTCGATCACAATCGAGCCGTCGCCCAACTCGCGGCGCGCACCAGCGTCAACGTCCGCGAGATCAAGCGCGTCACCATCTGGGGCAACCACTCGCGCACCCAGTACCCCGATATCCGGCACGCGACGGTCGCGGGTCGGCCGGCGTTGGAGATGGTCGGCAACGAGTGGGCCGAGGGCGTCTTCATCGAGACGGTCGCCCAGCGCGGCGGCGCGATCATCGAGGCGCGCGGCGGGTCGTCGGTGGCCTCCACCGCGACGGCCATCATCGACCACGTCCACGACCGTCGCTCCGGTCTGGCCGACCCGGAGAATTGGACGTCGGCCGCACTGGTGTCCGACGGCTCCTACGGCGTCCCGGAGGGACTGGTCAGCTCGTTCCCGGTGCGGCCGGTCGACGGCAACTGGCAGGTCGTCACCGGTCTTGAGCTCGACGACTTCTCCCGCGCCAAGATCGACGCGTCGATCGCCGAGCTGCAGGAGGAGCGCGCAGCCGTCGAGGACCTGGGCCTGATTTAGACCTGCCAGCCCTCCGACTCGCGCCAGCGCGTCCACAGGGCGGCGAAGACCCCGCCGCGGTCGAGTAGATCGTCGACCTTTCCGGAGTCGACGATCTTCCCGTCGTCGAGCACGAGCACCTGGTCGGCCAGCGATACCAGCGCCGGGCGATGGGTCACGATGACCGTCGTCCGCTCACCGCGCGTCTCCTGGAGGGCGTCCACGACTGCCCGCTCGGTGATCGCGTCGAGCGCCGAGGTCGCCTCGTCGACGAGCAACAGGCCCGACGGCTTGGCGAGGGCGCGGGCCAGGCCCACGCGCTGGCGCTCGCCGCCGGACAGGGCGTTGCCGCCCTCGCCCACGCGCGAATCCCATCCGGCGGGCAGCGCGTCGAGAACGTCGGTCAGCTGCGCCCGATCGGCGAGTGTCGCGAGTGCAGCCGTGTCGTCGGTGCCGATGTTCTCCTTGAGCGTGCCCGGTCGCAGCTGGGTGCTCTGGAAGACCACCGAGGAACCGGCCAGCCGGTCGGCCGCCGGCGCCGGGCCGTCGCCGACGAGGACGCGGCCGTCGGTCGGCTCGCGCAACCCGGCGACCACGTCGAGCAGCGTCGACTTGCCCGAGCCGGACGGGCCGACGACGACGGTGATGCCGCCGGCGGGAATCGTCGTGTCGACGCCGGTGAGCGCACGCGTCCCGTCCGGGTAGGTGTAGCCGACATCGCTGAGCGTGAGCTCGGGTGCCCCGGTCACCGGATTGGCGGCGGGAGCGGCGGCGGCGTGCTCCTCGTCGACCAGCTCGGCCACCTCGCGGAACACCCGCGACCCGTTGGCGACCGCAGGGCCCAACAGGGACAGGGAACCGACGACCTCGACGATCCGCAGCAGCACCACGATCATCGCCGCCGCCGTGACGCCGGAGATCTCGTGGGACAGGTAGAGCGACGCGGTGGTCACGCCGAAGGCGAGCAGCGTGAGCTGCAGGACGACGCTGAACAGCAGCTCCCCGGGAATCGTCCAGGCGAGCAGCTTCAGCCCGCGGCTGCGGGACTCGCTCAGCACTGCGTTCACGGTCTTGGTGCCGGCGCCGGAACCGCGCAGCGTCGGCTGTGCCCAGGCGAACTCCAGGACGCGGTCGTCGAGCTGCCGGTTGGCGTCCGAATAGGCCGCCTCCGACCGCGCGACGATGCGCTGCGACGCCAGCAGCGCCAGGAACATCACAATCCCGCCGACCAGGGCGACGAGGGCAAGCTTCCACGAGACGAACAGCAGCATCAGTGCGAGCAGAGGCGTGAGCAGCACGACGTGAATCAGGGGCGAGCCGAGGAGTACCACCGACGAGATTGACTCCGGCGCCGACACCGACACCAGGTCGCGGAGCTTGGATGCGCGCTCGGAGCGCAGTTCGCCGGGGTCGAGGCGGCGGATGCCCCCCAGCCCGGCCTCGGTGATGGTGTCGATGATGCGGAACCCGAGTTTGAGACCGGCGTACATCGCGATCCGGTCGGTGGTCAACGCCAGCAGGAGGAGCACGAGGAGAAGTCCCGCCCAGGGCCAGGCCTGCGACGGCTGGTCGCCGAAGAGCGCCCGCAGCAGCGGCACGAGGGCGATGACCGACGCCGCCTGAAGCGCGGTGGACACGACGGTCGCTCCGATGAATCGGATGCGCTCACCGCGTGCCCGCGGGCCGGTGACGGTCACAAGGTCGTGGTAGATCATGCGAGTGCCTCCATCGCCTGGTTCTGCATGCGGGCGTACAGGCCGCCCTTGGCCATCAATTCCTCGCGGGTGCCCTGCTCGACGATCCGCCCCTCATCGAGCACGACGATCTGGTCGGCGTGAGCGACGGTGTGCAGGCGATGGGCGATCACCAGGACGGTGCGGCCCGCCAGGAGCCTGGTCAGGCCCTGCCGGACCTCCCATTCGGAGTCGGGGTCGGCGGCCGCGGTCGCCTCGTCGAGGATCACCAGTCGCGGATTGCCGAGAAGCGCGCGGGCGATGGCGATGCGCTGGCGCTGGCCGCCGGACAGGCTGTCGCGGTCGACGACGGTGTCGTACCCGTCGGGCAGCGCCTCGATCTCGGTGGCGATGTACGCGGTGCGCGCGGCGGCGGCGATCTCCTCGCGGGTCGCCTCCGGGTGGCCCAGCGCGATGTTCTCGGCGACGGTGCCGTGGACCAGCTGGACGTCCTGCAGGACGACCGCGATGTGGCGGCGCAGATCGTCCTCGTCGATGGTGCGCAGGTCGGTGCCGTCGAGTGTCACCGATCCCTTGTCCGGGTCCCACAGGCGGGCGGCGAGTGCGGCGACGGTCGACTTGCCGGCGCCGGACGGGCCCACGATCGCGGTCGTGCCGCCGGGCGGCAGGGTGAGGCGGAAGTCGCTCAGCACGTAGTGGCCGGGCACGTACCCGAAGGACACGTCGTCGAACGCGAGCGTCGCCGGCGACGTGCCGGCCGGCGCCGCCGCGGTTCCGGCGGCCAGTTCCGACGTGCTGAGCAGCAACTCGAGGTTGGACTTGGCGTTCATGCCGTCGCGCAGTCCGCCGACGGCGAACCCGGCGCCGACGAGGCGGTCGCCCAGGGAGGTGCCCAGGATCAGGAACGGCAGGATGGCCACGGCCGGCATCCAACCGACGGTGATCAGCAGCGTGCCGGCGACGGCGATCAGGACGGTCGACGTCATCGGCCGGTTGAGCTGGATCATCGTGGCCTTGGCGCCGATCGTCTCCAGCTGCCAGTCCTTCATGAAGGCACGCAGCTTGGACATCTCGCCGGGCAGGTCGACGGTGGCCCCGTCCCCGAAGACGCGGCTCACGCTCTGGCCGGCGATGTACCGGTCGGCGTCACCGGGCAGGGTGGCGTTCCATCGCAGCATGCGGGTCATCCGGGCGCGGTCCATGGCCGCGATCCGGATGGTGATGACCAGGTAGGTGATCACCGGCACCAGCAGGACCAGGGCCAGCGTCCAGTTCACCGTGAACAGGTAGACCAGGATGGCCAGCGGCGTGACGATGGCCGTCGCGAGATCGGCCACCGCGTGGGTGATCAGGTAGTGCAGCGCCCCGACGTCGTCCTGGGCGAGCTTGCGCACCTCGGACTGTCGACGGCCCTGGAACCAGCCGAGCGGCAGCCGGGTGAACTTCTCCATCACGCGCCTGCGCAGGGCGGTCGCGTAGTACTGGTCGTACACGTGCAGCCCGAACATGAGCGCCGACGTCAGCAACGCCCCGATCACCAGCACGGCGACGCCGGTGATTCCCACGCGAACCAGGTCGTCGCGGCCGGCGCCCTCGACGAAGCGCTTGGCCAATTCGGCGAACAGCACCAGGGGCACGACGGACAGGGCCGCGAGCGCCACCGCGATGACCGCGCTGAGGATGAACGCGGGCTTGGCGGGGCTGAGCACCGAGAACCGGCGGTTGCGCTCGCGCTGGGCCTTGAGCATCTCCTTCTGGCTCTCGAAGGCCGCCGGTGCCGCGACGGCGGCCTCGGCAGTGCCCTCGGCCGCGGTCGCAGGGGCGACCTCGACGATGTCGGCGGTCTCGGCCTCCTTGCCCATCGCGCGGCCGCGGATCCAGTACGCCTGCGCGTGCATGGTGCCCTTGTTGTGCCCGTCCTCGAGCGTCAACCGTGACCGGACCAGGCGGGTGGCGGTCGACTCGGCCGCCACGTACGACTTCCAGCCCTGGAAGCTCTCGGCCCCGAGCGCGTCGACCAGCGCACGACCGTCGTCGGTGCCCGGCACCCAGGTCACCTCGAGTTGTGGATGGTCGGGGAGCGGGAGGTCCTTGTCATCGTCGTGGGTGTACTCGACGTACATCCGGATCGGCACCGTCTGGTCCGCCCGCGCGATGACCGAGGTGAAGGCCGGCCAGGTCGCGGTGTCGCCGACGAGCAGGTAGCCGGCGGGCTGCGGGTCGTCGAGCTCCCACCCGTCGCCGCCGAGGCGGTTGACGACCAGCTCGTCGCCGACCTCGGCGTGCATCGCCCAGTACGACGCGGGGCCGGCCGGTTCGTGCGTCACGAAGGCCATCGCGAAGTCGCCGGTGGCCGGATCGGGATCCATCAGGGTGTAACCGCGCTGGTGGAGCTTGGTGCCGCCCTGCGGATCCGGGAACCACGCGCGCACCCACGCGGTCGGCTTCTCGCCGTCGGGGTAGATCAGCCCGTCACTGCTGAAGTACACCTTCACCACCGCCGACGTGATCTGCTCGACGCCCGTCACCGTGACGATGTGGTCCTTCGCCCCGAACGCGCGCAGAAGTGCGCCCTGAAAGCCCTTGCCCATTCCCAAACCTCCATAGCAAAGCTGAGCCTTAGCTTACTCACGTCCGGGTGGTTGCGTAAGGGCGCCACCGCCCGGCCCACGACGATCGGAGTACGACATGAAGAAGCTTCTCCTGGCGGCCGCCTCGGCCGCCCTGCTGACCGGCGCACCGGCGGCGCCCGCGAGTGCGGACATCGGCATCCGCGAGACCCGCACCGCCGACCTGTTCGTCCGCGCCGAGCGCCCGACGGGCACCCAGATGGGCCGTGAGGCCCTCGCCTTCTGGAACCCGAGCGTGCCCAAGGGGGAGAAGCTCAAGGTCGTGCGCGGCGGGGCCAAGGAGAGCGCGAACCTCGACCGGATGTTCTCCGCGGGCAAGACCTACGACCTCCTCTCGGTCACCGGCCGGGCGGCGGGCGCACCCCAGATCGCCGGGAGTGCGATGTCGGTGCGATTCCTGGCAAAGATGGCCGGTATCCCGTCACTGGACACGACATATTTCTTCGCCCGCGAGGACGGCCTGTGGAAGCTCGACGTGAAGCGCTACGTCAACGCCAACCCGGAGCTCAAGAAGATGGCGTGGCGCTGGTCGTACTGACCAGCCGACAGAAAGATAGGTTTGACTAACCTAATTTCTGCTGCCTACAGTTCAGGTGACCTGAACCGCTCGCCAAGGAGCCGCTGATGCTGAAGACCGTCAAGATTGCCGCCGGCGCCCTGCTCGCCGGATCGTTGGCCCTCGGCCTGGCCGCACCCGCCGCTGCCGATGTCTCCGTTCGCGACGGCAAGACCGCCGACCTGTATGTGCGTGCCGCCAAGCCGGGCAACGCCCAACTGGAGCGCCAGTTCGCCGCCTTCTGGAACCCGCGCATCCCGATGAACCCGAAGGTCGCCGTCACGTATGGCGGCGAGAAGGCTCGTCCGGCGCTGACCCAGGTCATGGGTATGTCGAAGACCTACGACTACTTCTCGATCCAGGGCCGCGCCACCGGTCCGATCTCCATCAACGGCAACCGGATGGCGGTCACGGTGAACGGAGTGATGGCCGGATTCCCGGCCCAGACCATGCGCTACTACTACCTCCGCGACGCCGGACTCTGGAAGTTCGACTGGAAGCGCATCTGCTCGGAGTTCAAGTGCCAGGGCAACCCCAACTTCGGTTACTGATCAGGAGACGACCATGTCCAAGACGATGAAGACCATCACCGGCGCCCTGTTCGCCGCGCTGCTCGCCACCGGGGTGGCCGCCCCTGCTGCGGAGGCCGACGTCACCATCCGCGGAGCGAAGACCGCCGACCTCTACATGCGGGCGGACAAGCCGTCCAAGCTCGAGGTCAAGAAGTCCTACGCCGCGTTCATGAACCCGAGCCTGCCGATCGGGCCGAAGCTCGAGGTCTCGGTCAACGGCGCCCAGAACCGCGGTGAACTGCAGCGGATGCTCAACCAGTCGCGCCAGTACGACTTCTTCTCGATGCAGGGCGACGTGGTCGCGGTGAACGTCACCGGCAACACCATGACCGCCCGCTTCCACGGCACGATGGCCGGATTCCCGGCGCAGAGCTTCACCTACTTCTACGTCCGCGAGGGCAAGCTCTGGAAGTACAACTGGAAGCAGAACGCCAAGACCAACGGCATGCCGGCGAAGTTCGTTTGATCGAGGTCAACGGAGTCACCAAGTCCTACGGGGACAAACTGGCGGTCGACGACGTTTCGCTGCGGGCCGAACCCGGTGGCGTGACCTATCTGCTCGGCCCCAACGGGGCGGGCAAGACGACGATCATGCGGATGATCGCGGGCCTGGTGAAACCCGACGCGGGCACGATCACCGTCGACGGCCGCGGGCTGCGCGACCTCGCTGAAGTGAAGCGGGAGATCGGGTTCTCGCTCAGTGCGCACGCGCGCAACCCCAATCACACCGCGATGACCCACCTGCGCTGGCAGGCTCGTCTCGCCGGCCTCGGCGACGACGAGGCACGACGGGTGCTCCACGAGGTGGGGCTCGAGCAAGTGGCCCGCCGGCCGGTCGGGGGATTCTCGCTCGGCATGCTGCAGCGCCTGGGGATCGCGTCGGCGCTGCTGGGCGACCCGAAGGTCCTCGTGCTCGACGAGCCGGCCAATGGCCTCGACGTCGAGGGTGTGCTGTGGCTGCGCGAGTTGTTCGGACGGCTCGCCGCTGCGGGCAAGACCCTGCTCGTCGCCTCGCACAGCCTCGGCGAGGTGGAGATCACCGCGTCGTGGATCGTCATCATGGGGCAGGGGCGGGTGTTGTCGAGTACCAGCCGCGACGACGTCGTCGCCGTCGGTAGCGGGCCGCGCAGGCTCGAATCGGCGTATCTCGCAATCACCCGCGACAGCGTCGAATACGTGGCCGGGGAGGACGCGTGAGGTCGTTGATGCGCTCGATCCGGTCGGAGCTGGCGAAGATCTCCTGGCGCAGCCCCGTCGTGTACGCCTTGGTGCCGCTGGCCATCCTCATCCCGATCGCCATCAACGCCGCCATTGCGGCGGCCGCCCAGATGAACAAGTTCAACGGTGCCGGCGGCATGGACACCGACAACGCCGCCTACTGGGTGATCGTCTTCTCCACGTTCATCGTGATGGCCGGTGCGGTGACCTCCTACTGCGCCGAACTCAAGGACCAAACCGCCGACATCGTCTTCGGCATCTCGCCGGCCCGGTGGCGCCTGCCCGTCGCCAAGCTGGCCGTTTACGGCGCGATCGCCATGGCGACGGTCTTCGTGGCCACACTGGCCAACCTCGCCGTCCTGCCGAAGGTCTTCCCCCAGATCTGGGACCGGGTGGATCCTCTCGACGCCGACGGGATCCATCTGCTCATCGGCACCCCGGTGTTGGCGTTCCTGATCGTGGCGCTCGGTCTTGGGGTGGCGATGCTCGTGCCGCGGCCCGGTGTGGCGATCATGATCGTGGTGCTGTGGAAGTGGGGCGTGGAAGTCTTCATCGGCTTCATCCCGGGTGGGTTCGGCACCTTCCTGCAACGCATCGCACTGTTCAAGAACGGGGAGCAGGGTGCCGGTCAGGCGCCGACGTTCGCGAGCCTCTTCGGCGGCCCCGCCGGATCGATGGCCTACTTCGCGGCGGTCGCCGTCGTCGTCTTCGGCGTCGGGCTCGCGCGACTGACGTTCCGCGACGTGTCCGGCGACTGACCTTCCGACTCGGGATTGCCGTCCCCCACCCATCCGATAGCCTGGTGAACCGTGCTGCTCTCCGATCGCGATATCCGCGCCGAGCTCGATTCCGGCCGCCTCCAGATCGATCCGTTCGCGCCCGAACTGGTCCAGCCGTCGAGCGTCGACGTGCGCCTGGACGGCCTGTTCCGCGTCTTCAACAACACCCGCTACACGCACATCGACCCGGCGCAGCGGCAGGACGAGCTGACCACGCTCGTCGAGCCCGCCGAGGGGGAGCCGTTCGTGCTGCACCCGGGTGAGTTCGTCCTCGGCTCGACGCTGGAGGTGTGCTCCCTGCCCGACGACCTGGCCGGGCGCCTGGAGGGCAAGTCGTCGCTCGGCCGGCTCGGGTTGCTGACGCACTCGACGGCCGGCTTCATCGACCCGGGGTTCTCCGGTCACATCACGCTGGAGCTGTCCAACGTCGCGAACCTGCCGATCACGCTGTGGCCGGGGATGAAGATCGGGCAGCTGTGCCTGATCAAACTCTCCAGTCCGGCCGAGCATCCCTACGGCAGTTCCGAGGTCGGCTCCAAGTACCAGGGACAGCGCGGCCCCACGCCGTCGAAGGCGTACCTGAACTTCCAGAAGTGACGTGGGAGCCGACGATGCCGTGACCGCGGGGAGCATCGCCGCGCGGATGGACCGGCTGCCCATCACCGCGACGCACCGCCGGGTCACCGCGATCATCGGGCTCGGCCTGTTCTTCGACCTGTACGAGGTCTTCCTCGCGGGAACGCTCGGCGTGGTGCTGAAGAAGAAATTCGACCTCGGCGGCACCGGACTGACGCTCCTGCTGTCGTCGGCGTTCCTGGGCATGTTCCTCGGTGCCGTTCTCATCGGGCGGGTCTCCGATCGCGCCGGGCGCCGTCCGGCTTTCCTGCTGAGCATGTCGGTCTACTCGGTCTTCACCTTCCTCGGCGCGCTGGCGCCGAATGCGGGCGCGCTCGTCGCGAGCCGCTTCCTCGCCGGCGTGGGGATCGGCGCCGAACCGCCCGTCAGCGACACCTACCTGGGCGACATGCTGCCCGCCCGCTATCGCGGTCGGTTCACCGCGTGGGCCTACACGGTCGCCTTCCTCGGTGTCCCGGCCGCCGGCTTCGGCGGCCACTACCTGGTGCCGAGGGCACCGCTGGGCATCGAGGGGTGGAGGTGGATGTTCCTGCTCGGCTCGGCGGGCGCGGTCCTCATGTTCTTCCTGCGCCGCCGGCTCCCCGAGTCGCCCCGCTGGCTGGCGACGGTCGGGCGGGGTGAGGAGGCCGACGCGATCGTGACGGCGATGGAGCAGGAGGCGCTTCGGACCGGACGGCCCCTGCCCGAGCTGCTGCCCGTCGCCGTCGAGGAGTCCACCGATCGCGGCGTGGTGCGCGAACTCTTCGCACCCGCCCTGCGTCGCCGCACCGCGATGATGGTCGTGATGCAGTTCTTCCAGACCTGGGGGTACTACGGATTCGGCACGCTGGTGCCGATCGTGCTGGCCGCCAAGGGCTACGGCATCGTGACGAGCCTGGCGTTCCTCGGCGTCACCTATCTCGGCTACCCGGTCGGATCGCTGCTGTCGCTGCCGCTGATCGACCGGGTCGAGCGCAAACACCTGATCGTCGGCTCGGTGGCACTGATGGCGGCCTTCGGGATCGCCTTCGGCTTCGCCCGCGGGGCGCCGATGATCATCGCCGTCGGGTTCGCCTACACGGCGGTCAGCAACGTCTTCTCCAACGCCTATCACGTCTATCAGGCCGAGGTCTTCCCCACACGGGTGCGCGGCACGGCGTCGAGCTGGGCGTATTCGCTCTCTCGGCTCTCCAGCGCAATGATGCCGTTCCTCCTCCTGCCCGTCCTCGACCATTTCGGCCCGGTCGCGCTCTTCAGCGCGGTCGCGGCGGCGATGGCGATGGTCGCGATCGCCGTCGGGAGTCTCGGACCGCGCACGACGGGCAGGCCGCTCGGCGAGGTGAACCACTGAGACCTGCACGCCGGGGGCGTAGGCGTGTCGATCTCAGCAGGCGCCCGATGTTCACCATCGGTTAGCCCGACGGTGGGAAGGTCGCCACCGCGGCGCCGCCCGCCCCCGGTAGCCATGGGGTCATGAAGATGACTGTCATCGGCTGCGGTTACCTCGGTGCGACCCACGCGGCATGCATGGCCGAACTCGGACACGAGGTGCTCGGGGTCGACGTCGACACCGCCAAGATCGAATCCCTCACCGCCGGCACCGTCCCCTTCTTCGAGCCGGGGCTGGACGACGTGCTGCGCCGCAACATCGCCGCCGGGCGGTTGCGCTTCACCACCGACTTCGCCGAGGCCGCCCGCTTCGGCCGGGTGCACTTCATCGGCGTCGGCACACCCCAGCAGGCGTCCTCGAATGCCGCCGACCTGACCGCCCTGCGCACCGCGGTCCGCGAGCTCGTCGGCCACCTGCGCGGCGAGCACCTCATCGTCGGCAAGTCGACCGTCCCGGTCGGCACCTGCGCCGAACTGACCGCGGAGATCGAGGCCCTCGGCCGGCACGCGCAGATCGAACTCGCCTGGAACCCCGAGTTCCTGCGCGAGGGCTTTGCCGTCGACGACACCCTGCGGCCCGACCGCATCGTCGTCGGCACCGATCCCCGACGCTCGGACTCCGGCGCCGCCGACAAGCTCGCCGACGTTTACCGCACCATCCTCGAGGACGGAACGCCCTACCTGACCATGGACTGGGCCACCGCCGAGCTGGTGAAGGTCTCGGCCAACGCCTTCCTGGCCACCAAGATCTCCTTCATCAACGCGATCAGCGAGATCTGCGAGGTCGCCGGCGGCGACGTCACCGCGCTGGCGGACGCGATCGGCCACGACACCCGCATCGGACGCCGCTTCCTCAACGCCGGCGTCGGCTTCGGCGGCGGCTGCCTGCCCAAGGACATCCGGGCCTTCGCCGCGCGCGCCGAGGAACTCGGCGTCGGTGAGGCGCTGTCGTTCCTGCGGGAGGTCGACGAGGTGAACATGCGCCGCCGGGCGGCGGTCGTCGCGATGGCCGAACGGGCCTGCGACGGATCGGTGCTCGGTCGCAACATCGCGGTACTGGGGGCGGCCTTCAAGCCGGAGAGCGACGACGTGCGCGACTCGCCGGCGCTGGCGGTCGCCGCCCAGCTGGCGCTGCGCGGTGCCCGGGTGACGGTGTTCGACCCGAAGGCGATGGGCAACGCTGCGCGGGTGCACCCCACGCTGCGCTACGCGGATTCGGCGCCGGCGGCGGCGCGCGACGCCGATGTCGTCATCGTCGCCACCGAGTGGGCCGAGTTCGTCCACATGGCCCCCGACGAACTGTCGGACACCGTTTCCCGCAAGTTGATCATCGATGCGCGGCGCTGCCTGGACGGGCCGACGTGGTCCGCGGCGGGCTGGGAATATCGGGCAATCGGCTCGGCCGCCGGCGGCGTTACCCTCCCCTCGGTGAATGTGAGCGGAGTCACAGCGAAGCGGGAATCGTTGATCTGACATGCTATTTTAGGCCGATGCAGACGACGAACAGCCCCGCTGTGCGGCCCTCTGCCACCCCGACGCCGATGGTCGTGCCCACCGCCGATCAGCCTGAGGCGCCGTGGGTCGTCCGGGCCGAAGAACTCGAGGATGCGGCAGCGCCGCAGTCCGGCGAGCATGCGGTCGTCGACGCCGACGCGGACTCCGAGTACCACCCCTTCGAACCGGGGGAGGACTACTTCGAGCTGCACGAGGCCTTCGACTCCTACACCGACATCATCGACGACTCCGACGTCGTCGCCGCCACGCCGGCTGTGGTCCCCACCGCCGCCGCGCGGCAGAACGACATCATGCGGTGGGCGCTTCCGCTCGGCGGTCTGGCCGTCACCCTCGCCGCGGGCGTCGGCCTGTTCGGCTTCCTGAACGGCCATCACGACGCCCAGCACGCGACCCCCGGCCCCAAGCCGGCGGCGACCGCGGAGACGCAGGCCCCGCAAGCCCCCGTGCAGCCACAGCCGCCGGCCCCGGCGCCGGTGCCGACGCTCAAGGAGCCGGTCCGTCAGGTGACGCAGCCGGTTCAGACGCAGGGCACCGGGCAGCAGCGCGGCACGTCGCCGCAGCGGGCCCGGCGCAGCGTCCCGGCACCGCGCAAGCGGTACCTGCCCAACCCGATTCCCGGGCTTCCGGCCATCCCCCTGCCCTGACTCCCACCCCTTCGGCGGGGGGTGAGCCTGTCGGGCCGCCCGCCGGTGCGGCACACTCATCAGCATGGTTGAACTGCTCGTGGTGATGGTCACGATGTTGCTGGCCATTTGCGTGTCGACACTGCTCGGACCGCGTATCGGCCTGGCCGCCCCGCTGCTCCTCGTGGCCATCGGCGTGCTGGCCAGTCTGCTGCCCGCCTTCTCCGGCGTGACCATCGAGCCCGAGTGGATCCTCGAGGGTCTGCTGCCGCCGCTGCTGTACTCGTCGGCGGTCTCGATCCCGTCGATGAACTTCCGCCGCGAACTCACCGCGATCAGTGGTCTGTCGGTGGTCCTGGTCCTGGCCACCTCCCTGATCCTGGGCCTGTTCTTCATGATCGTCATCCCGCAGGTCGGCTTCGCCTGGGGCGTGGCGCTGGGGGCGATCGTCAGCCCCACCGATGCGGTCGCCACCTCGATCGTCAAACAGGCGCCGGTGTCCAAACGGGCGATCGCCATCCTCGACGGCGAAAGCCTGCTCAACGACGCGACCGCCCTGGTCGTGTTGCGCACCGCGATCGTCGCGACGGCGGCCACGTTCTCCTTCTGGGGTGCGGTGGGGACGTTCGCCTACTCGGTGGTCGTGGCCGTCCTGATCGGCATCGTCGTGGGCATCGCGAACCTCGCGGTGCGCAAGCGCCTGACCGATTCGACGGTCAACACCGTCATCTCCTTCACCGTTCCGTTCATCGCCGCGGTGCCCGCCGAGCTGCTCAGCGCCTCCGGTCTGGTGGCCGCCGTCTGCGCCGGGCTCGTCACCGGGTACCGCGCGCCGCGAGAGCTCTCCCCGCAGCACCGCCTCTCCGATTCGCAGAACTGGCGGACCGTCGAGCTGGTCCTCGAGGGGATCGTCTTCCTCACGATGGGCCTGCAGATCAAGGGCGTCGTCACCAAGGTGCAGGAGGAGCACAGCGGGATCGTGCTGGCCGTGCTGATCGCCGTCGCCGCCCTGCTGATCACGCTGCTCGTGCGCGCCGCCTACGTCGCGCCCTGGCTCGGCATCCTGCGGCGCAAGCAACGCCGCTACGAGGCGATGCAGCCGAAGTTCAGCGGGTTCCAGGAGAAGCTCAGCACGCCCGACGGGCGGCAGGAGGCGCTCGAGCGGATCCAGTCGCGTCGGGACGGCAAACCGGGTCGCCGCAAGCGGCGGTCGAGCAGGGCGGACCGCGTCGAGAAGCACGCCGAGCGCGACCTCCAGCACGCCGAGCGCGACCTGGACCGGTTCGCCGTCCGGATCCGCCGCGGCTTGGCCGACATCGACTACTTCCTGCGCGAACCGATGGGCTGGCGCGAGGGGACCATCGTCGTGTGGGCGGGCATGCGCGGCGCGGTGACCGTCGCCGCGGCCCAGACGCTGCCCATCGACACCCCGCACCGCGCCGAGCTGGTCCTCATCGCCTACACGATCGCGGCGCTCTCGCTCCTGCTGCAGGGCGGCACCATCGGGCGCCTGGCGCGGCGCATCTCGCCCCCGATCGACCAGGCCGAGGTCGACGACTACGAGCAGAGTGAGCGCAAGCGCCTGCTGGAGATGATGCGCGACAGCGGGCAGGACATCCCGGAGCCGACGCTGCCCGAGGACGCCTCACACCGAGAGCGGTTCGAGGCGTCGCGCGTCCACCGGCTGGCGGTACTGGACGCCCAGCGCGACGCGCTGCTCGACGCTCGCGAGGACGGGGTCTTCGACGCCGACATCCTGAGCCGCGAGTTGCGCGACCTCGACGCCGCTCAGCTGGCCATCGAGCTGCGCGGCACCTGACCGCTCAGGCAGGGGCCGCCTCGTCGGAATCGCCGAGGTACTCGGCGAGCTGCTCGGACATCGTGCGGTCCAGCTCGCGGTTGAGCATGTTGTGCGCCGACACCATTCCCGCTTTGCGGAGCTCGGTGAGGAGTTCGGCCGCCCAGGCGGACTCCTCCTCGGTCTGCGGGAGCCACCCGTCGTGGTGCTGGTCGACGATGATCGTGCGCCCCGAGGAGATCAGCGTCCGGGCCACGCCGGCCAGCTTCTCGGCGGCCCGTCCGTGGACCTCCAGGATCCCGTCGAGGGGCACGCCCAGCTTCACCAGCCGGCTGTAGGACTGGACGGTCTCGGTGTCCAGGACCCGGTAGCGCCGCTGCTTCGACGGCCCCGGCTCCTCCTCGATCAGCCCGTACTCGGCCAGGCGCGCGAGGTGACGGGGATTCGAGGTGTGGAGCAACTCCTTGAGCTCGGCGGCGGTCACCGTCGCGGTGTGGGTCGACGACCAGGGCGCCGACACGACGTCCTCGAGGCCCAGGACGTCGGCGAGGTCGTCGCCGCGCTGCATCCCGGTGAAGAAGTCGGCGATGTGGCGCGTGGTGAACCCGCGGCGCAGCAGGTTGTTGATCACCCGCAGCCGTTCGAGGTGCACGTCGCTGTAGATCGCGATGCGGCCCCGGCGCACCGGACGCGGCAGCAGGCCGCGGTCCTGGTAACCGCGGACGTTGCGCGTCGTCGTACCGGCCTCGCGGGCCAGGTCGTCGATGCGGTATTCAGCCATTCGACCGATTCTACTGCCGGTAGGAGGAGAGAAAGTTGCCGATCCGCTCGATGGCCTCGGCCAGATCCTGCGCCCACGGCAGCGTGACGATCCGGAAGTGGTTCTGGTCGTCGAGGTTGAAGCCGCTGCCCTGCACGACGAGGATCTTCTCCTGCAGGAGCAGATCCTGGACGAACTGCTCGTCGTCGTGGATCTCGTGGACGTTCGGATCCAGTCCCGGGAAGGCGTACAGCGCACCCATCGGCTTCACGCAGGAGACGCCGGGGATCTCATTGAGCTTCTCCCACGTGACGTTGCGCTGCTCGTAGAGTCGGCCGCCGGGCTCGCAGAGGGCGTCGATCGACTGGTAGCCGCCGAGCGCGACCTGGATCGCGTGCTGGCCGGGGACGTTGGAGCACAACCGCGTCGACGACAGCACGTGCAACCCCTCGATGAAGCCCTGAGCGTGATCCTTCGGCCCGGTCAGCGCCACCCAGCCCGCGCGGTAACCGCAGACCCGGTAGGCCTTCGACAGGCCGTTGAAGGTGAGCGTCAGCAGGTCGGGGGCGAGCGAGGCGATCGACGTGTGCTCGGCGTCGTCGTACAGGATCTTGTCGTAGATCTCGTCGGCCAGCAGCAGCAGCGAATGGCGGCGCGCGACGTCGGCGATCTGCTCGAGGATCTCTCGCGAGTAGACCGCACCCGTCGGGTTGTTCGGGTTGATCACGAGCAGCGCCTTGGTGCGGTCGGTGATCTTGGCTTCCATGTCGGCGACGTCGGGCTGCCAGCCGTTGGACTCGTCGCAGCGGTAATAGACCGGCTTGCCGCCGGACAGGGTGGTCATCGCGGTCCACAGCGGGTAGTCGGGGGCCGGGATCAGCACCTCGTCGCCGTCGTTGAGCAGCGCCTGCATCGTCATGGTGATGAGCTCGGAGACCCCGTTGCCCAGCAGGACGTCGTCCACGTCGAGGTAGGGGAACTCCTCGATCAGCTCGTAGCGGGTGACGACGGCACGTCGGGCGGAGAGGACGCCGGTCGACTCGGAATAACCCTGGGAATAGGGCAGCGCGTGGATCATGTCGCGCATGATCACGTCGGGCGCCTCGAAGCCGAAGAGGGCGGGGTTGCCGATGTTGAGCTTGAGGATCCGGTGACCCTCGGCCTCCAACCGCGCAGCGTTCGCGACGACGGGTCCCCGGATCTCGTAGCAGACGTTCTGCAGCTTGTCGGACTGCTCGAGCGGCTTGAGATTCAGGTTCTGGTGCGAAACGTGCGGTCTACTCACCCGTCAATTGTGACAGCCGCCCGCAACGGGATTTCACCGAACCCGCGCGGGCGGGGCCGTCAGTGCTGACCCGGACGCTTCTTGCCGGCCGCCATACCGAAACCCTTGGCCTTCGCCTCGGTGGCCTCGGTGGTCGCACCGCCCGACGAGGCGGGGGTGGCTTCCGACGCAGGGGCCGCGGGGGAGGAGTCACCGTCCGGCGAGGCGGGGGAGTCACCGTCCGGCGAGGCGGGGGAGTCACCGTCCGGCGTCGGCTCACCGGGCTCGGCGTCGGCCGGCTCCGCGGGAGCCGCGGGAGCGGCAGGCGCCGATGCCTGTCCGGGCTTCTTCAGCCCACGCTTCATCCCGAAGCCCGGCGCCGCGGGTTCGGGCTGTGCGACGGGCGCGGCCGGTTCCGCCGCGGCAGCGGGCGCCTCGGCGGGAGCCGCCTCAG
>NZ_JASGER010000125.1:0-18351 GCF_047606305.1 Gordonia sp. (in: high G+C Gram-positive bacteria)
GCCTGGGCAGCATCCTGGGCGGCGTGCTCGGTGGCGGCGGCAACGCCGGCGGCGGCGCGGGCGGCGCCCTGGGCAACGTGCTCGGCAGCATCCTGGGCGGCAAGAAGTAGTCCAACCATTCAGCCGAACGGCCGTCGCGCATCGAACCCAGTGCGCGGCGGCCGTTTCGCGTTAGGCTTCCTGGGTGCGCCGCGTCTTCCTTTCCCTCATCGCAGCACTGCTGACCTTCGTCGGCCTGGTCCTGCCGTTGTCGCTGGGTGCCGGCACGACCGGCGGCGGGAGCGTCGACCCGGTCCGGATCACCGACTACAAGGCCGACTACAAAGTCGACGCGCAGGGCACGCTGCGGGCCACCGAGACCCTCACCACCGACTTCCCGTCGATGCGCCACGGCATCTTCCGGTACTTCGACCTGGCCGACTCGTCGAACCCGCACGTCCGCTACATGCCCAAGGACATCTCGGTGACCCTCGACGGGCAGCCCGAGCCGTTCGCCACGCAGTGGGAGCGGGGGCGCCGCTTCTACGTCGCGAAGGTCGGGTCCCCCGACCACTACCTGACGCCCGGGGCGCACGTCTACACGATCAGCTACACCATCGACGGGGTGCTCGAGCCGGCCAACGCCCGGCCCGGCGACGGTGAGGTCACCTCCAGCTGGGGCGACGAGCAGAAGGCGCGGTTCCGCTGGCGCGTGGTCGCCGACGGCTGGTCGATGCCGATCGCGGCCTCCCAGGTCACCGTCCACCTGCCCGCGGACGCGTCGAACACGACGTGCGCGACCAGCAGCAACGTGCCCTGCGAGGACCACAACACCGATCCGCGCACCGTCGTCGTCTCCACCGGCGCGCTCGGCACCCACAACGGCGTCGCCCTGCTGGCCGATCTCAACCTGGCCCCGCCCAAGCGCGCGACCGTCCCGTGGCCGATCCAGCTCGACCCGATGCTCGGCCGGTCGTGGCCGCTGGTGCTGCTGATCGTGCTGGCATCGGTGGCGACATTCGGCCTCGGCCTGCTGTGGACGTGGCGCAGCCGCGAGCCCATCCCGCTGCTGCCGGTCATGTTCGAGCCGCCCAAGGACCAGTCCGGCAAGGTCCTCTCACCGGTGCAGGCCTACTACGTGACCCGTGAACAGCCGCCGACGAAGGGCCTCACCGCGACGCTGATGTTCATGGCCGAGCAGAAACTCGCCCACATCGTGCGGCAGGACAACGGCGATTTCACCATCGTCTCCGACGCCGATGCGCAGCGCTGGTCGCAGACCGACCCGGTCACCCTCGCCGTCGCGCAGAAGCTGGGCCTGAACGACACCGGCCGCTCCTTCACCGCGGACGGCTCCGCCGACGCCGGGGAGATGCTCCAGTCCGCGCAAGCAGCGCTCGCCGCCGACACCCGGATCTGGGGCGTGCAGTCCGGCGCCATCGAGCGCAGCGGCTTCGAGGCCACGGGTCGGGCGCTCGTCGGCTTCGCCGCCCTGTTCGCCGCGCTGCTGTTCATCTTCCGCTGGTACCCGTTCTCGCTCGCCGTGCTCCCGGTCGCCGCCTTCGTGATCGGCGGCTCCGGGCTGTACATGCCGGGCATCGGCACGCGACGCACGCTGCTCGGCCGCGACCTGTGGTCGCGGTCCGGCGGCTTCGAGCGCCTGCTGACCACCGACTCGAACAAGGAGCGGTTGGACTTCGGTGCCCGCAAGGACCTGTACACCTCCTACATCCCGTACGCGGTCGCCTTCGGCGCCGCGGCCGCGTGGGCCAACAAGTACCGCCTGGCGATGGGCAGCGAGCCCCCGGCACCGCCGTGGATCGTCACCCCGACCGGCGCCCCGGTGCCGATGATGGTGCTCGGCGGACCGAACGGTCTGGGGAGCTTCGAGTCGAGCCTGTCGTCGTCGATCTCGGCGTACACGGCGAGCCAGGCCGCCTCCAGCAGCAGCGGCGGCGGCTTCTCCGGCGGCGGCTTCGGTGGGGGCGGCGGCGGTGGCGGTGGCGGCGGCTCCTGGTAGCGCCCGCCCGCACCGTGAATCCCGGTAATCTCTAGACCAACACCTACGAAAGGGGACCGCCCGTGTCCGCTGTTGCAATCGTCCTGATCGTCATCGTGGCGCTCATCGCCGCGCTGGTGCTGTTCGGCATCACCGGCTTCAACAAGCTGCGCAAGGCCGACATCGCCGCGCAGGAGGCACTCGGCGGGATCGACGTCCAGCTCACCCGCCGCGCCGACCTCATCCCCAACCTGGTCAACACCGTCAAGGGCTATGCCGCCCACGAGAGCGGTGTGTTCGAGGAGGTCGCCAAGGCCCGCGGCGCCGTCGCGCAGGCAGCGCAGAACGGCACCGTCGAGCAGAAGGCCGCCGCCGACCAGCAGCTCAACGGCGCGCTGGGACGCCTCTTCGCGGTCGCCGAGAACTATCCCGACCTGAAGGCGTCGCAGAACTTCATCCAGTTGCAGAACGAGCTGTCGGACACCGAGAACAAGCTCAGCTTCGCCCGGCAGTTCTACAACGACGCGGTCTCGCGCCTGAACCAGTTGGTGCAGACCGTTCCGTGGATGTTCTTCGGCGGCATCGCCGGGGTGAAGGCCCGCGACTTCTACCAGGCGCCCGAGGGCCAGCAGGCCCCGCCGCAGGTGCAGTTCTAGTACCGGTCAGCACAGGGGCCCCGCTCGCAGTCGCGAGTGGGGCCCTTGTCTGTTTCGCCGAGCGTGCCCAAATTTTCGCCGAGCGTGCCCGGCTAGTCCTCGTCGCGCGGGTAGCGCGCGCGGATCCAGCCGTAGAACCAGGTGCTGGCGAGCAGCGCGATGACCGAGCCGATCGACGGCCAGAACCACACGTTGGCCGGTCCCAGACCGCCGTGGTTGCGCGCGCTGAGGATCCAGGCGATCACCGAGAGGATCACGGCGATGGTCGCGAACACGCGCACCACCAGGAGCACGGTCGCGAGTAGCGACCAGGTCGCCTCTTTAGCCTTCTCCGCTGCCATGGGGACAGCCTAACCGGACTTTCGCCGATCCGGCGCAGGCCTTACGGCCCGAGTTTCGCCAGATCAGCGATGGTGTCGGCCTGCTCGGCAGTCTTGTCGGGTCGGTAGCGGACGACGCGCGCGAAGCGCAGGGCGACTCCGCCGGGGTAGCGCGAGCTGCGCTGCACCCCGTCCACGGCCACCTCCACGACCAGTTCCGGGCGCAGGTGGACGGTGTGTGCGTCCCGTCCGGTCTCGTGCCGGGGGAACTCCTCGGTCTGCCAGGCGAGCAGCTGGTCGGTCATCCCCTTGAAGGTCTTGCCGACCATGATCGGGGGCCCGCCGTCGGGGTCGCGGGCGCCCAGGTGGATGTTCGACAGCCAGCCGCGGCGCCGACCCGACCCCCACTCGGCGGCCAGGACGACCAGGTCGAAGGTGTGCACCGGTTTGATCTTCTGCCATGCCTTCCCGCGCCGGCCGGCGGCGTAGACGCCCGACGGTGACTTGACCATCACGCCTTCGTGGCCGTCACCGATCGCGGCGTCGAAGAAGGCCCTGATCTCCTCGGCGCCGGTCACCGAGGAACTGGGGATCCGCAGCCCGGGCGCCACCGATTCCAGGGCGGCCAGGCGGGTGGTCAGCGGCTCGTCGATGAGGTCGGTGCCGTCCAGGTGGAGGCAGTCGAAGAAGTACGGGCGGGCCGAGTCGAAGCCGCTCATCGTGTCCTGGAAGGGGCGCGGGCGACCGTCGTCGTCGACGGCGAGGGTCTCCCCGTCGAGGATGACCGTGTCGCAGTCGAGGTCGGCGACCAGCGCCACGACCTGCGGCACCGACCCGGTGATGTCGCGCAGCGAGCGGGTGAACACGGCGATGTCGGCGCCGTTGCGATGCACCTGTATCCGCGCGCCGTCGTACTTGGCGTCGACCACGACCGTCGGCCCGAGGTCGGCCCATGCGTCCTCGATCGAGGAGGCCGGCGTCGCCAGCATCGGCTCGACCGGCCGCCCGACGACAATGCCCACCTCCGCCAGGGCCGCCTCGCCGCCCGCGAAGGCCAGCCGTGCCGCTTCCGGCAGGGAACCGAGGAGCATGGCCGCCCGGCGGACCCGCTCCTTGCCGACGCCGGTCGCGACGGCGAGCGCATCGGTGACGACCCCGGCCAGTGCGCCCTGGCGGACCTCGCCGGACAGCAGGCCGCGGAGGAAGCCCTGCTCGGCCGCGGTGGCGCGGGCGAACAGGGCGGCGACGTCGGCCGGTCCCGACGACCCCGCGATCGTGGTGAAGGCGTCCTCGACGTCGACGACGGTGAGCAGCGCCTCCGGCGACGGCGGGACGTCGCCGAGTCGGCGCAGGCTCGACCAGCCGATGCCCAGGCGCCCCTGGCGCAGGGTCCCCGACAGCCACGCGGTGACGGTCTCGATCTCCTCCCCCGACGCCCGGCGCAGCAGGTCCGCGATCGCGGTGGTCTTCTCGGTGCGCGACCTGGTGGCCGCCACCGCGGTCGAGGTCGCGGCGACGTCGGCCAGCAGCAGTCCGGTCACGCCGACTCCCCGGCCTCGGGGTGCTCGACGCGGTAGGCGCGGACCGCCGACCCGACGCCGTGGAAGACGTGGTCGGCGTTGATCAGCGCCAAGATCCCCTCCTCCTTGAGGGTCTGCTGCAGCTCGGCATCGGCACCGGCCAGGACGAAGTGGGCGCCGCGCGCATGGACAAAGTCGATGAGGCCGTTGAGTTCGCGGGCGGCCGAGTAGTCGACGTCGGCGATCGAGGAGCAGTCGAGCACCAGCCAGCGGACCGGGTCGGGAGCGGCGCGGATCAGCCCGATCACGTCGTCGGTGAACCGTCCGGCGTTGGCGTAGAAGAGGTCGGCGTCGTAGCGGAAGACGATGAGGCCGGGCATCGACTGCGCGCCGGGGGCGGCGGTGACGTATTCGCGGCCGCCGTCGCCGCGGATGCCGACGACGAACTTCTCCGGGCGGTACTGGCGGCGGATGATCTCGATCAGCGAGGCGACAACGGCCAGGACGATGCCGTCGCGCACGCCGAAGACGAGGACGGTCGCCGCGGTCGCCGCCGCGATGACGAACTCGGTGCGGCGCACCTTCCAGATGGCGCGCAGTTCGTCGACGTCGATCAATCGGACCGCGATGAGGGCCACGATCCCGCCGAGGACGGCGTGCGGCAGCCGGGCCAGCGCGGGTCCGGCGAAGAGGGCGACGACCAGCGTCGACGCGGACAGGACGAGGTTGGCGACCTGGGTGCGCGCGTGCTGGTCGGCGAGGAACTCGGTCTTGGTGGGGCTGCCGTTGACGACGAAGGTGCCGGTGAAGGCGGCGCCCGCGTTGCCCGCCGCCAAACCCAGCAGATCGCGGTTGACGTCGGCGGTCTCGCCGTCGCGCTGGGCGAAGCTGCGCGCGGTGGCCGCGCTCTGCGCGAGGATGACCAGCGCGCACCCGGCGGCCAGCGGCAGCAGTTGGACGGCCGTGGACACCGTCAGGCCCTGCGGGATGCGGACCCGGGGCAGCCCGGCCTGCAGGTCGCCGACGACAGGCAGCCGGTCCTGCAGTCCGGCGAGCCACACCAGGGCGATCGACCCCGCCACCACGACCACGGCCGTCGGGAACCGAGGGGCGAAGCGTTGTCCCAGCAGCAGTGCGGCGACGGTCACGACCGCGAATCCGATCGCCCACGGGTTCGCGTGCTGGAGGTCGCGGAGGAAGGCCGGTATCCGGTGCCACGCCCGACCCTCGTGGTGACCCAGGCCCAGGATCGCGGGCAGTTGACCGAGCAGCACCGAGACGCCGACGCCGGCGAGGAACCCGGTGAGGGCCGCGGTGGACAGGAAGTCCCCGAGGAAGCCCAGGCGCAGGATCCAGGCGATCAGCAGGAGCGCACCGCACAGCAGGGCCACGATCGAGGTCATCGCGAGCCACTGGGGTGTGCCGCTGGCCAGGCCGGCGATGCCCAATGCGGCGATGCCCGACGCGAGCAGTGCTGCAGTCGCCGAGTCCGCGCCCACGACCATCAGCCGGGAGGCGCCGAGCAGCGCGAAGAGGGCGGTCGGGACGATGAGGGTGTACAGCCCGGCGCTGACCGGCACGCCCGCGATCGTGCTGTAGCCCATCGCCTCCGGGATGGCGACCGCGGCGAGGGTAATCCCGGCCAACAGGTCGGCGCGCAGCCACGCCGGTCGGTAGCCGCGCAGCGCCCCGATCACGTCAGATCCTGGTCAATTCCACGTCGCGCGTCTCCGGCGCGACGATCAGGGCGATCAGGGTGAGCGCCCCGGCGACGGCCAGGTAGAGCCCGACCGCGCCCACCCCGTGGCGCGCGGCCAGCGCGGTGGCGATGAACGGTGCGACGGCGGCGCCGAGGATCGAGGCGACGTTGTAGGAGATGCCCGACCCGGTGTAGCGGACGTTCGTCGGGAACAGTTCGGGCAGCACCGCGCTCATCGGGCCGAAGGTGAGCCCCATGAGGGTCATGCCGACGATCAGGAATCCGAGCATCGCGGACTCGCTCGCGACGTCGGGCCCGATCACGTGGGAGAAGGTGAAGCCGAAGACGATGATGCCGACGGTGATCGCGATGAGCACCGGCTTGCGGCCCATCCGGTCGGCCAGCCAGCCGGACACCGGGATGAATGCCGCGAAGAATAGCACCGCGATCAGCTGCAGCTCGATGAACCGGGTCGGCGCGATCGCGAGGTTCGTGGGGTGTTCGGCGGTGGACTTCTGCGTGCCGTAGGACGACACCCAGGCGGTCATCAGATAGAACACGGTGTAGGTCGCCAGCATGATGAAGGTGCCCAGGATCAGCGGCCGCCACGACGTGCGGAACACGGTGGCCAGTGGTGCGCGCACCTTCTCCCCGGCCTCCACCGCGGCGGTGAACACCGGCGTCTCGGCCAGCCGCAGCCGCACGTACAGGCCGACGATCACGATGATCGCACTCGCCAGGAAGGGCACCCGCCAGCCCAGGTGTAGAAGGGGTGGTCGACCGGCGACGAGTTCTTGTCGAAGTCCATCCCGACCATCAGCGCCAGGTAGATGCCGTTGGCCAGCAGGAACCCGAGAGGCGCGCCGAGCTGCGGCCACATCGCCGCCCACCCGCGCTTGCCCTCCTCGGCCGTCTCGGTGGCGAGCAGCGCGGCACCGGACCACTCCCCGCCGAGGCCGACGCCCTGGCAGAAGCGCAGCAGCGCCAGCAGCACGGGGGCGACGTAGCCGATGGCGTCGAAGGTGGGCAGGAGACCGATGAGGAAGGTCGCGACGCCCATCGTCAGCAGCGACCCGACGAGCGTCGCCTTGCGGCCGATCCGGTCTCCGAAGTGGCCGAAGATCATCGAGCCGACGGGCCGGGCGACGAAGGCCACGCCGAACACCGCGAAGGAGGCGAGCAGGCTGGCGGTCTGGTTGCCCGACGGGAAGAACAGCTTCGGGAACACGAACACCGCAGCCGTCGCATAGATGTAGAAGTCGAAGAACTCGATGGTGGTGCCGACCATCGACGCGACGACGATCCGCCGCCGGGGCACCTGCTGGGTCTGGGACGCGGTCACCGATGGAGCCTATCGCCGAGTGGGCGATCAATCCCGCCGAGTGGGCGCACACTCGGCGCAATTCACCGCCCACTCGGCGGGTTTGACCGCTCACACGACGGCGAAGGCCCCCGACGAACCGGGGCGAAGGACGCCGAGATCGACCCGCCCGAGCACTCTGGCCGGTGTCGTCGCGCTCATCGCGACGGCGGCGCGCAGCGCGTCGACATCGGAGGCGACGCCGCGCGGGGGGTGTTCGAGCGCCCGGCGCACCAGGGCGCCCATCGTGGCGGTGCTGCCGGCGATCGTGTCCGACCCGCTCAGTCGCGCGACCCCGCCGGCGACGGTCACGTCCAGCGCGCCCAGGCGGTACGGCCCGTCGGCCATGCCGGCGGCGGCCATCGCGTCCGACACCAGCGCGACCCGCCGCACTCCCACGCCGCCGGCCACCGACGCGACGACCCGCTCGTCGACGTGCACCCCGTCGCCGATCAACTCGACGACGACCCGCTCGTCGTCGAGGAGTGCGAGAACCGGTCCCGGGTCGCGATGGGCGAAGGGGCGCATGCCGTTGAACAGGTGCGTGGCGACCGTCGCACCGCGGTCGACCGCCGCGCGGACCTGCTCGTAGGAGGCATCGGTGTGCCCGACCGCCACGACGACCCCCGCGTCGACGAAGCGGTCGATCGCCTCGAGCGCACCGGGTCGCTCGGGCGCAATAGTCACCATGGCGATGGTCCCGCCGCCGGCCTCGAGCAACGCGTCGATCTCGGCGGGGTCCGGGTCGCGCATCGCCGCCGGATTCTGGGCCCCGCAGCGCGCGACCGACAGCCACGGTCCCTCCAGGTGGATGCCCGGCGCCTCACCGGCGTCGACGAGGGGCGCCAGGCGCCGCACCTGGGCGAGCAGGTCGGCGGCGGGCGCGGTGACCAGACTGAGCATCGTCGCCGCGTTGCCGCGCGCGGCGTGGAAGGCCAGGGCCGCCCGGACGTGCTCGAGGTCGGGATCGGCGAAGTCGTACCCGCCGCCGCCGTGGCAGTGCAGGTCGACGAAGCCGGGCACGATCGTTCCGTCCACGTGCTCGGCCCCGCCGGGCCCGGATCCCGCACCCCCGTCGACGACCACCCCGTCGACGACGTGCAGCCATCCCGGTGCCAGCACCTCGCCGTCGAAGACGACGCGGGTGGCCGTGACGATCCGGTCGGTCACCTGTTCCGCGCCCACTTGCCGCCGTCGGTCCAGTACTGCTGGATGTCCTCGAGCGTGCGCCCCTTGGTCTCCGGGGCCAGCCGCGCGACGAACAGGAAGGCGATCACGGCGAGGCCGCCGAAGATGGCGAAGGTGCCCGCACCGCCGAGGCGGCTGTTGATCATGGTCAGCGTGAACTGCGCGACGATCACGTTCGCGACCAGGTCGGAGGTCAACATCGCCGACGATCCGTAGGACCGCAGCCGCGCCGGGAAGCTCTCCCCGGCGTACACCCACACCAGGGCGCCGAAGCCGAAGGAGAAGCCCATCGTGAACACGGCCAGTCCGGCGAAGCCCCACATTTGCCGTGCCGCCACGTCGTCGGCGAGCGGGCCGTAGACGGCGATGAGGATCCCGGTGGCGACGATCATCGCGAAGATCCCGCCGAGCAGCAGCGGCCGACGACCGATCCGGTCCACCCAGCGAAGTGCCGCGATCACCGCGATCAGGCCGTACACCTGCACGAGGGCGGGCAGCAGGAGCTTGCCGAAGTCGTCGGTGTACCCCATCTCCTCGAACAGTCTCGGCCCGTAGACGGCGACCGCGTTGATGCCGGTGATCTGGATGAGGAAGCCGAGCCCCAGGACGAAGGCGGTGGCGCGGAACCACGGTTTGCGGACCATCTCGCGCAGGTGGCCACCGGATTCGGCACCGAGTGCCTCGCGCATCTCGGCGAGCTCACCGTCGACGTCGGCGTGCGGGTCGATGGCCACCAGCGCCCGGCGGGCCTCCTCGTCGCGGCCCTTCGACAGGTACCAGCGCGGGGTGTCGGGCAGCCGGATCAGCATCAGCAGGACCAAGATCGACGGCACCAGCGCCAGGCCGAGCATCCAGCGCCACGCGGCGTGGCCGGCCAGGAAGTAGCCGATCAGGAAGCCGCCGATGATGCCCAGGATGGTGGTCATCTGGTAGGCGACGAGCATCGCGCCGCGGCTGCGCGCGGGGGCCGACTCGGCGACGAAGACCGGCACCACGACCAGCGAGACGCCGACGGTGATGCCCAGCAGCAACCGCACCGCGGCCAGGGTCGCGAAGTTGGGGGCCAGGCCCGAGAGCACGGCGAACAGCCCGTAGCCGATGGCGACGCTGATCATCGAGGCGCGGCGGCCGATGCGGTTGGCGAGTGGGCCGGCCGCGAGCGCGCCGACGATCGAACCGATCACCGCGACGGTGTACAGCCACTGCTTGCCGTTGTCGTCGAGCGTGAAATCGCGGCCGACGTACTCCATCGCGGCACCGATGTTCGACTGGTCGTAGCCGTAGACGATGCCCATGCTCGCGGCGGCGATCGCCACCAGCACGCTCAGTCGGTTCCTCACGCAGGCCCTTTCGTTGACGCGACAATCGCGACGAGTATGTCACCCGGGCCGGTCAGCCGCGGGTGGTCCGGTAGGCGAAGGTCGTGTACGGCAGGTCGACGGTGGCCTCGCCGTGCAGGCCGAGCTCGTCGAACAGCTCGTCCATCGCCGCGACGATCTCGCGGCGCTCCTGCGCGGGGCAGGTGATCAGGTAGCTGCGCGAGGCCGCCATCGCGTGCAGTCTCGCGCGGGTCATCGGCCGCACCCACGACCAGGTCGTGCACTCGAGCGGGCCGAAGGGCGCGGCGACCGTCGGACCGCCGTCGGCGATCAGCTGCTCGGCGTCGCTGGCGTGCATGATCGCGGTCAGGCGCGCGACCCACTCGACGCCGCCGTCGCGGATGTTCCAGATCAGGCCGAGCCGCCCGCCCGGCTTCACCACCCGGCCGAGTTCGGCCGACGCGGCCGCCGGATCCACCCAGTGCCAGGCCTGCCCGAGGACCACGGCGTCGGTGGACGCGTCGGCCAGCGGGAGGTCCTCGGCGGTGCCGACGGCGGTGGGGACATCCGGGTCGGCGGCGCGCAGGGCCTCGAGCATCTCCGCGTCGGGGTCGACGGCGGACAGTCGGGCCGCGGGGAGCGCCGCGGCGATGGCCCGCGTCAGTTTGCCGGTGCCCGCACCGAGGTCGACGACGATCGGGGCGGGCGGCAGGTCCGCCAGCAGCCACTGGACGGCCGCCGCCGGATAGTCGGGGCGACCGCTCTCATACGCACCGGTCTGTGCGCCGAAGGAGGTGGCCCGTTCCCGTTTGCCCATCACGGTCACCAGTGCAGGTCGTAGCGCTTGCCGTCGACGTCCAGGCCGACGAGCCGGGCCCGCCCGTCCGTGCCGACGGAGACGATCGCGGCGGCCCGGCGCCCCGAGGCCAGTGCACGGTCGATGTCCTGGGCGTCGCGCTGGTTGATGTAGAACCGGTCGGTCCCGATGTCGAGCCACGCGGTGGCCGGGCCGCCGTCGTCGGTGCGGCCCGGACCGGTGCAGCGCATCGATCCTCGCAGCGCGTGGTCGCCGTTGCGCAGCGCCTCGTCCTTGGTGTCGTAGATCCCCACCGGCTGGTCCGTCGGGCCGCCGCCCGACGTGACCGCGATCCAGCCGTCGTCCTTTTGGACGCACGCACGGCCGGCGGGCAGTTGGTCGGCGACCTGGATCTGGACGTAGTGGCCGCGCACCAGGTCGCGCGGATCGGCGCCGCGCATCGACAGGGTGACCCGGGTGCCGTGCGAGCGGGCGTGGTTCTCGCGGAGCACCAGGCCGACGAGCGCGGCGACGCACACCGCGGCGACCACGAGGACCGCGATCGGGCGGATCAGCCGGGGGTCGCGGGCGGTCATGACGACACCTCTCCGACCGGACGCGCCGGTTTGCGCCCGCGCCGCAGGACCAGGCCGACGACGAGGGCGACCGCCGAGCACGCGAGGAAGACCAGGGAGATGACGATCAGGTCGAGGCCCAGGTCGTAGAGCACGGCGCAGGCGGCGCTGATGAGGCTGATGACGCCGATGGCGGTGATCACCGACTGGCGGTCGTAGCGGCCGTAGGCGATGAGGCCCGCGGAGATCGCGATCCACACGACGCGGTGGGTCAGGCCCAGTGCGGTGTTGCCGTCGAAGACGCCGGAGTAGCCGGCCGCGACGAAGAAGCCGAGCGCGCCGAGGATGAACCACGCCACCGGCACCCGCAGCAGGTGCAGCGGGGTGATCGACTCGCGGTCGGTCCCGCGGCGACCGGTGAGCACCGCGGGCGACGCCGCGAGCAGGGCCAGGACGAGGGCGATGCCGTAGATCGGCCACCCGCGCAGATCGTTGTGGAGGGTGAACCAGAGGCCGACGCCGAGCACCGCGATCGATGCCACGTGCGCGAGGAAGGCCGACCGCCAGCGCAGGGCGAGCACCAGCGCCACCGGGGCCAGCACGAGCGAGACCGGCACCGGCCACCCGCCCTCGACGGTCATGAAGTCGCCGATGAGCACGGCGATCACCCCGACGGCCAGTGCACCGCGCGATGCCCCCGCCAGGCCCAGCGCGACGGCCGCGGCACCCGCGCCGTAGGGCACGGCGGGCGGGTTGCCGGTGATGTCGAAGATCTGGCCGGTCAGTCCGATCGCCGAGGCGAACACCAGCGCGGCGATGGTCAGCAGCACATCGGAGGCGAGACGGTGGGCGCGCCGCAGAGCCTCGGCGCCGCCCGCCGCGGCGGCGAGGAATCCGGCCAGCAGGAGGCCGAAGCGCACCAGCCTGGGGATCCCGTCCCAGTTGGCGGCGACGAATGCGACCACCGCCAGGCCGAGCAGGACGGCGGCCACCCAGATCAGCGCGGTCACCGCGTCGACCCGGCGTCGCGCCGGCAGCGTCGCCAGGATGGCGTCCCGGTTCTCCGCCGGCACGAGGCCCGCGGCGACCCAGCGGTCCAGGTCGTCGGCGACCCGCTCGGTGTATCCCGCCATTAGCCGACCAGCACCTCTCGCACATCGGGCTTGAGCAGCCCGGAGACCTTGGCCCACGGAATGGTGACCGGGATGTAGTCGCCGAGGACGTGGGGCACCTCGACGTAGACGTGCAGCCCTTCGGGCAGGGGCAGCCACGCGGTGAAGCTCGAGTAGCTGGCGCCACCGCTGCGCAGTCGGGAGGTGGGGTCGTTGGCCGCGGCCAGGTCGGCGATGACCCGCTGCGCCTGACCGTGGTCCTCGAAGGGCTCGTCGATCACCTGCCCGGTCCGGTTGTCCATCACGACGGTCTTGACGTCGACGCCGGGGTGCGCGGCCCCCTTCGCGCCGCTCAGCACGATGACCACCCCGGCGAGCGTGCGCTCACCGACGACCGTGCGGCTGCGCTCGGCGGTGCCCAGGCTGCCGTCGCCGATGGTGAGGCCGTTGCCGCTCGGCTGTCCGGTCAGGTCGGTCAGCACCGCATCGAGCCGGCCGTTGAACTCGGCCCGGACCCCGGTGTCGCCGCCGCGCACCTGCGGCAGCATCACGGTCCAGTTGGTGCCGTCGTCCAGGGTGCCGGTCCGACGCACGGTGACCGCGGCGAACCCCGAGGAGGCGACCGTCTCGTCGGCCGACAACGTGGCGGTCGGCGCCCGGGACGGACCGCACGCATTCACGGCGCCCCCGACGGCCACGAGCGCAACGGTCGTCGCGGAGACGAGGAGGGCGCGGCGCATGCCCATGAGTATGGCAAGAGTGTCCAGACCTGTGGCCCGACTCGGGCAGAACATCTGCCAAGCTGGGAACATGGCCGGCAATCGAACCTCCGGATCCGTCATCGCGATCACCGGCGGTGCGCGCGGGATCGGCGCGGCGATCGCCCACCGCTGCCACGCCCTCGGCGCGACCGTGGCCATCGGCGACCGGGACGACGCGGCGGCGACCGGGACCGCTGACGCGCTCGGCGACCGGGCCCACGGCTATCGGCTCGACGTGACCGACGAGAAGTCGTTCACCGCCTTCCTCGCCGCCGTCGAGAAGGACCTCGGCCCGATCGACGTGCTGGTCAACAACGCCGGAGTCATGTGGGTCGGCCCCTTCGACGAAGAACCGGAGTCGGCGGCCGCGGCGATGGTCGCGGTCAACCTGCTCGGCGTGATCCGCGGCGTCCGCCTGGCGGCCCCGGCGATGCGGGCGCGCGGCCGCGGCCAGATCGTCACGATCGCGTCGGCCGCCTCGCTGATCGCACCGCCCGGCGAATCCACCTATGCGGCAACCAAGCACGGCGTCCTGGGCTACCTGACCGGGGTGCGCGAGGAGCTGCGCGGCAGCGGCGTGACGATCTCGGCGATCCTGCCCGGCGTCGTCGACACGGAACTGGCGGCCGGAACCGCGACCGGCGCGGCCACGTTGCTGTCCCCCGACGATGTGGCAGCGGCCGTCGTCGCGATCATCGACCGCCCGCGCTTTCTACTCACCCTGCCCAAATACGTCGGGCCGTTGACTGCCGCGGCCCGCCTGTTGCCGCAGCGGCTGCGCGACGCGGTCCTGCGGCGGATGGTCCCCGACCAGGTCGCCGCCGTCGACGGATCGACGGCCAGAGACGCCTACGAGGCCGATCACCTGCGCTAACCTCGGGTCCATGGCCACGTTCGACGACGTTCGGCGCCTGGCACTCGCGCTGCCGCAGACGAGTGAGAAGACCTCGTGGGGCAATCTGATGTTCTGCGTCGCCAAGAAGGGCTTCGTGTGGGAACGGCCGTTGCGGAAGGCCGACATCGCGGCGCTCACCGAGTTGGGCCGGGAGATCCCCGCCGGGGAGGTCATCGGGCTGCGGGTCGCCGACGAGACGGCCAAACACGAGTTGATAGCCGCCGAGCCGGAGGTCTTCTTCACCATCCCCCACTTCGACGGCTATCCCGCCGTGCTGGTCCGACTCGACGCGATCGACGAGGCCGAGCTGCGCGAGATGATCACCGACGCCTGGCTGGACCGCGCGCCCAAGCGCGTGGCCGCGCAGTTTCTCGCCGACGGCGGTCGGTGACTCAGTCCCCGAAGGGTCCGAAGACGTTCACCCATTCGCGGATGCGGGTGGCGGCGATGGCACCGACCTTGGCGAAGGGGTCGCCGGCGAGGTGGTCGCGGACCGCCTGCTCGTCGGCGGCGTCGATCATCACCCACGCGCCGCTGCCGTCGGCGAACGGTCCGGCCATCCGCACGATGCCGCTGGAGTGCCCGGCGCCCAACCAGTCGCGGTGGGCCGGTCGGTGCTCGTCGCGCAGCGCGGCCTGCTCGGGGGCGTAGGTGTATTCGACGGCGAAATTCGGCATGTCCGCAGCGTACCGCCGGGAGGACGACAAAGCCGCGGCGCCCGATGGGCCCGCGGCTCTGGTCTGAAGTTGGTGGTGGGCGAAGGGGGACTTGAACCCCCACGTCCCGAAGGACACTGGCACCTGAAGCCAGCGCGTCTGCCATTCCGCCACTCGCCCGTGGCACTGGAAACAGTGCGTCCGCTTGGACCCGAGAACGATAGCACGATCGCAAACGGCGGATGAAATCCGTTTGCTGACCTGCGGATACCCCTCCGACCGCCCTGTAACAGATGTGACTGTAGATACTAATGTGACGGTCTTGTGTCCCTGGCGCGGGTTGCGGACCGCTATCATGAAACGATCTGTCCCGCACGCGCGACACGCTGATCACGAAGGGGAGGTCGAGTCGTTGGGCATCATGCAGCGTTTCGAGCGCAAGCTCGAAGACGCCGTCGACGGCGGCTTCGCCCGGGTCTTCGGCGGACAGGTCGCCCCGCAGGAGATCGAGCAGGCACTCTCCCGGCAGGCCGAGGATTCGCTGACCGCCGTCGACGCCGGCGTCTACCTGGCCGCCAACAGCTACGTCCTGCATCTCTCGGACTCCGACTTCGCCGAGGTGGACACGGAGTACGAACTGAACCGGAAGACGTTTTCCCGGCACCTGGACGACTTCATTTCCAGTAGCGGGTGGCAAACTTATGGGCCGGTCGTCGTAGAGTTCGACCCGACACCAGAACTTCACACCGGACAGATGCGCGTCACGGCCGTCGTCGATCCCGACGTCCGCCCACGAGCCCACACCAGCAGAGGCCAACCCGGCCCCGCATCATCCGTCCACCCCGAACCAAGCGCAAACGCACAACTAGGAGCCCCGCACATGACTCAGAATCCCGGCAACGACCAGGGCGGCTACGGCCAGCAGCCCGGCGGCTACGACCAAGGCGGGTACGACCAGGGCGGCTACCAGCAGGGTGGCTACGACCAGGGCGGCTACCAGCAGGGCGGTTACGACCAGGGCGGCTACCAGCCCGCACCGGATCAGGGTGGTTACCAGCAGCCCGGTTACGGCCAGCCCCCCGCCGGTTACGACCAGGGCGGCTACCAGCAGCCCGGCTACGACCAGGGCGGCTACCAGCAGCCCGGTTACGACCAGGGCGGCTACGGCCAGCCCGGCGCCTACGGCCAGCAGCCGGCCTACGGTCAGCAGCCGGCGTACGCGCCGACGGCGATCACCCTCCTGCTCGAGGACGGCAGCAACCGCACCTTCTCGCTGCGCGAGGGCTCGAACGTGATCGGCCGCGGCCAGGACGCACAGTTCCGCCTGCCCGACACCGGCGTCTCGCGGCGCCACGTCGAGATCCGCTGGGACGGCCAGACCGCAATGCTCTCCGACCTCAACTCGACCAACGGCACCACGGTCAACGACGTCCAGGTCTCCAACTGGGAGCTCGCCGACGGCGACCGCATCCGCATCGGCCACTCGGACATCACGGTCCGCTTCCAGTAGCCCGGGGCCCGCGCCCGACACCAGGCCGGACCGAGCAACACGGTCGCGGCCGGGTCACAGTCGATACCGAAACGTCACCTTTCCATCGGTGACCGTAACGGTTCGCCCCCTAAGATCGAGAAGGCTGACAACCGCGCCGCAGCTTCACCCGGGCTGCGGCGCTGAGCCGACCATGCACGAATGGTCCCTGGACGGAACGAAAGGTGGTGCGCCGTGTCCGGCTTGATCCTGCAGCTCTCGCGCATCGGCTTCCTCGTTCTGCTGTGGTTGTTCGTCTACGCCACCATCCGCGCCCTGCGCAACGACCTCTCGATCGCCGGCGGCCGTCCGATCAGCCTGAGCGCCCGCCAGCCGCGCACCGCCCGCGCGCGCGCCAAGACCGCGCGCGGCTCGGCCCGCCACCTCGTCGTCACCGCCGGGGCGCTGGCCAACACCCGGATCACCCTCGGCGACCAGCCGTTGCTGCTCGGTCGCGCCGACGACTCGACGCTGGTCCTCACCGACGACTACGCCTCCGAGCGGCACGCCCGGCTGTCCCGCCGCGGCGACGACTGGTACCTGGAAGACCTCGGCTCCACCAACGGGACCTACCTCGACCGCGCGAAGGTCACCACCGCCGTCCGCGTCCCCATCAACACCCCGATCCGCATCGGCAAGACCGTGATCGAGCTGCGCCCGTGACTCTCGTATTGGATTACGTCGCGCGCAGCGATCGGGGACTGGTCCGCTCGAACAACGAGGATTCGGTCTACGCCGGGGCCCGGCTGCTCGCGCTCGCCGACGGCATGGGCGGGCACGCGGCCGGCGAGGTCGCCAGCCAACTCGTCATCCAGGCCATGCAACCGCTCGACGACGACGAGCCCGGCGGCAACATCCTCGACCTGCTGCACCGCGCGATGGATACCGGCAACGACGCCATCGCCGCCCAGGTGGAGGCGAACCCCGACCTCGAGGGCATGGGCACGACCCTGACCGCGCTGCTGTTCTCCAACACGCGCGTCGGCCTGTGCCACGTCGGTGATTCCCGCGCCTACCTGTACCGCGACAAGGAGCTGTCGCAGATCACCCGCGACGACACCTTCGTGCAGGCGCTCGTCGACGAGGGCCGGATCAGCGCCGAGCAGGCGCACACGCACCCGCAGCGCTCCCTGATCATGCGCGCCCTGACCGGCACCCCGGTCGACCCGACGCTCACCATGCGCGAGGCCCGCGCCGGCGACCGCTACCTGCTCTGCTCGGACGGGCTGTCCGACGTGGTCTCCGAGGAGACCATCGCCGACACCCTCGGCTCGGTGGAGGACGCCTCGGCCTGTGCCGACCGCCTGATCGAGCTCGCGCTGCGCGGCGGCGGACCGGACAACGTCACGGTGATCATCGCCGACGTCCTGGACACCGAGTTCGGCGAGTCGCGTCCCATCGTCGGTGGAGCCGCCGGTGGTGACGGCGAGGCCGAGTACACCCCCGATCCCTCGTCGGCCGCCGGTCGCGCCGCGGCCCTGCGCCCGCCGGCCGAGCCGACCAAGCCGATCACCGTCGCCGAAGAGGAGCCGGCGCCCCGCTCCCGCAAGCGCTGGCCGGCGGTGCTGGCCGTCCTCGTGCTGTTGATCGCCGGGCTGGCCGTCGCCGGCTGGTTCACCCAGGAGCGGCTGCGCGCCAACCACTTCCTGCAGGTCGACAACGGCAACCTCGTCATCTACCGCGGCTCGCCCGACCCGGTGCTGAGCTTCACGCTCAGCTCGGTGGCCGAGCGCGTCTGCATCGACGACCTGGCCGCACCCAAGCCGACGATCACGTTCACCGCCGACCCGAAGGCCAAGTGCAACGCGCTGCCGGTGGCCGCACTCGCCGAGCTGGACCGCAACGCCGTCCGCAAGAAGGACGTCCGCAACCTGTCCCTGCAGGACATGCACGAGCGGATCCGCCAGCTCAACCTGCTGCCGATGTGCAACCCGCCCGCGCCGGTCCCGCCGCCGGGTGCCCCGCCGGCCCCCGCGCCGCCGGTCCCA
>NZ_JASGER010000126.1:0-7540 GCF_047606305.1 Gordonia sp. (in: high G+C Gram-positive bacteria)
CGCGCGGCCGGCGCGCGTCGCGGCCCGTCGCGCCGAGGACCGGACGCCGGCACCGCTGATGCACTGGGCGACGACCGGATTCGACGATCCCGCGCCGCCCGCCGCGGTGACCGGGCACACCGTCGTGTCGTCGGTCAACCGCGGCGCGGCGAATCTCGCCCTGGCCGGCGGCGGCATCCGGTTCACCGCCGGGTTTCCCGCCCTCTCGACGGCCCACGCGCTGACCCACGGGGTCCACGGGATCGGCCGGTCGGTGACGGTGTCGGTTCTGGCGGACCCCGACGTCCTCGACGTCGACGACTACCTGACGGCGCTGCGGGCGGCGGTCAGGGGCGGTCGACCGCGATGATCGCGGCGGCCTGGTCGTAGGCGTCCTGCGCCATCGCTGCCCACTGGTCGTCGGGCTCCACCGAGAAGATCGTCGCCATCCGTGCGGTGTGCATGATCTGCGCGAGGCCGGTCTGGGCGTGGGGTCCCGACGACAGGGTCGATTCGACCGCCGCGGCGTGCGCCCAGGCGCGGCGCCAGGGCATCGACCGCGGCGTGGTGTCGACCAGGTCGCGGAGGGAGGCGAGGATCTCCTCGTCGGTGGCCGACGGGTCGGGCGTGAGTACTTCGAGGAGCAGGGCGAACAGGGCGATGACGCCGAGTGCCGCGAGGTAGACCAGCGCGTAGCGCACCGGTGTGCCGTGCCAGCCGAGCATCGGGATCGACGACGTTGCGAGGATGGAGAAGCCGACGGTGATCAACGGGTGGCCGAGGTAGGCGACCTGGATCAGCATGGCCACCAGGCCGACCGCCAGCGAGATCTCCCGCGAGTGCTCCAGGCCGGAGATCGCCCAGCTGAACACCACCACGACACCCGCACCGATCAGTGCGCTCGTGAGGCGCTGGATGACCGCGGTGCGCGTGCGCTGCCGGGTCGGCTGCAGCAGGGCCAGGGTGGTGACCAGCATGGCGAGCGTCAGCGGCATGCCCGGGTGCAGGAGGATGACGGTCAACGCCGCGGCCAGCACGACGACGAGGCGGATGCCCTGTCGCAGTTCCACGCTCTTCATGTCCACCAGCCCGCGCACGATCGCCCCGGCGCCGTGGAGCCGTAGCCGCCGGCCGACGGTGATCCGGGCCCCCCGTCGGGCGGAGGGGTCGACGACGCGCGCCGGGATCGTGCCCAGCACGAGTCCGTTCATGAACACGAGGCCGAGGTCGGGCGGCGGGTCCAGGGCGTCGTCGAGGGCGCGGTCGCCCTTGCGGAAACTGATCACGACCGCCAGCAGGGCGGCGAGCACCGTGGCAACCACGACGGAAAGGAGGAGTTCCTGGACGTCCCAGGTCAGCTTGCCGGTGGCGTCGCGGTGCGAGGCGGCGGTCCCGGCGGTGTAGATCATCGCCATCGCCGTCGAATTGCCCCACGCGCCGAACCGCGGGCCCATCACCCCGGCCATCGTCGTGAAGAGGATGACCGCACAGACGAAGGGGATCGCCAGCCACTTGTTGATCAGCAGCGCGGGCAGACTGGCGAGGAGGATGAGGGTGCCGCTCAGCAGCGTGAGCGTGACGTCGAGCCGCACCAGCACGTGCGATCCGGTGACGGTCAGCATGACCGTCAGCACGGCGCAGAGCACCGCGGTCTGCTTGAGGCCGAGGGCCGTGGTGAAGGCCAGGATCACCGCGACGAGCAGGACCAGTGCCACGGCCATGAGCATGCGGCGCGACACCGAGACCACCGCCCCGCGTGCGAGGTGGCGCAGATTGTCGGGCACTACTCGTCGTAGGCGGTGGCGGCCGGCGGGATCGCCGGCTGCTTGCCGCGGGTGAGGCGCTTGGGCAGGCGCCCGGCCAGCCCGCCGAGCGGGGCGACCGATTCGTTGAGCAGCTCGACCGTCTCGCGCAGGTCCGCGACGGCCTCCTTCATCGCGAGCAGACTCGGGGTGAGCTCGTTCATGTTCTCGGCCAGTTCGGCGACTCGGTCGAGCGGCCCGCCGGGGGCGATCGTGCGCTCCACCGCGCCGTCCTCGCCGAGCAGCTGGTCGAGCAGGCCGTCCTCGTCGGCGAGGCGGTCGATGATGCCACCGGGCTCGGCGACCTTGTCGAGCACGCCCCCGGGGGCAGTGAGCTTGTCGACGATGCCGCCCTCGGAGGTGAGGCGGTCCAGTAGACCCTCGTTGTCGGTGATCTGGTCGACGACTCCCCCCTCGCGGGTCAGTCGGTCCAGGGGGCCGCCCTTGGCCGTCAACCGCATGAGGATGCCGTTCTCGTCGGTGGCCTGGTCGAGGAAACCACCGGTGGCGGTGAGCTTCTCCAGGATGCCGTGCGAGTCGGTGAGCCGGTCGACGACGCCGCCGCGCTGCAGCAGGCGGTCGACGGGTCCGCCGGGCGCGAGCGCGCGGCCGATCGGCCGGTCCGGCCCGAGGAGTTCGGCGACGTGGCTGAGGATCTCCAACGGGGACCGGGTGTCCGAGAGCAGGTCGCCGCGGATGCCGAGCGCGTGGTTGACCTCGTTCTGCACGCCTTCGGCGGTGACCCGCGCGACCGAGACCGCCGACTCGACGGCACCGAGCGCGACACCGGTGATGGCGAAGCCCAGGCGGATCGGCAGGCCGATCACCATTTGCGGGCTCAGGGAGTTGTCCGACATGGGCCCAGCTTAGGGCACCCGATGTCGGGCACCACCGCTAATCGGCTACGACGTGGCGCCGCGACGCGGCTTGTCGAGGCCGAGCTCGGCCTCCACGACCTCCACGGACTCCTCCGGGGCGAGCCCGGCCATCGCCTCGGCCGCCTGCTGCTGCTGTTCCTCGAGCGGCGTCATCGTCTTGAGGCGGACCTCCTTGATGAACAGGATCGCGATCAGTGCCAGCGCAGCCATCACCGCGGCGATAAGGAAGATGGTCGGCACACCGTCGCCGAAGGCGTTGCGCTGGACCTCCTCGCAGTCGGCGGGCAGCCCACCGGCGATCCCGGCCTTCAGGTGCGCACCGCACTCCTGGACGCGGGCGAGGGCACCGGCGCGGCCCACCGAGGGGGCGAGGGTGGCCCCCATCGCCTGCAGCCCGGACAACGTGAGGTCCTTGACGTGGGTGGCCAGCACGGCGCCGAGCACCGAGACGCCCGCCGCGCCGCCGAGCGACCGGAAGAAGGTGACCGTCGAGGTGGCCACGCCCAGGTTCTCCGCCGGCACCGAGTTCTGCACCGGCAGGACCAGGTTCTGCATGGTCATGCCCATGCCCGCGCCGAGGAGGAACAGGAAGGTGCCGACCAGCAGCATGTTGGTGTGCCCCTTGATGGTCGACAACAGGGCGAAACCGGCCGTCATCAGCACGCCACCGGTGACCAGGAAGATCTTCCAGCGGCCGAAGCGGGTGATGAGACTGCCCGACACCGTCGAGAAGATCAGCGAGCCGCCGACCATGGGCAGGGTCAACAGGCCGGCCACGGTGGGCGAGTAGCCGCGGCCCAGCTGGAAGTACTGGCCGAGGAACACCGCCGAGCCGAACAGTGCGACGCCGACGGCGACGCTGGCCAGGGTGGCGAGCGTGGTCGTGCGGTCGCGGAACAGGCGCAGCGGGATGATCGGGTCGCTCACCTTGAGGAAGCCCGGCAACAATCGGTTGAGGACCTTGCCCTCGGCGAGCACGGCCAGCACCAACAGGACGGCACCGAGCCCCGCGAGCGCGTAGGAACGGCCCGAGGCCCACGGGAAGGACTTGCCGGCCAGCGTCACCCAGATCAGCAGCACGACCACGCCGCCGCCGATGAGCACGGCGCCCAGGTAGTCGATGCTGACGTTCTCCTTGCGGATCGTCGGCACGTTCAGGGTCCGCTGGATGACGACGAGCGCGATGAGGGCCAGCGGCACGCAGACGTAGAAGGTCCAGCGCCAGCCCAGCCAGCTGGTGTCGGTGATCACGCCGCCGAGCAGCGGGCCGCCCACCGTCGCGATCGACATCACCGCGGCGATCGGGCCTTGGTAACGGCCGCGCTCGCGCGGGGAGAACATCGACGCGATCACGATGATCACCAGTGCCTGCAACCCGCCCAGGCCCAGGCCCTGCAGGGCACGGAAACCGATGAGCATGCCGGCCGACGTCGACATGCCGGCGAGCACGGAGCCGAGGGTGAAGACCGTCAGGGCGATCTGGACCAGGAGCTTCTTGCTCATCAGGTCCGCGAACTTGCCCCAGATCGGGGTGGTCGCGGTCGACGCGAGGAGGGTCGCGGTCACGACCCACGTGTACTGGTCGGTCGTGCCGTGCAGCCCCTTGATGATCTCGGGCAGGGCTATCGACACGACGGTCGAGGAGAGGAAGGCCACGAACATGCCCAGCAGCAGGCCGACGAGGGCCTCGATCTTCTGGCGCTGGGTCATGGGGGTCAGGTCGGTGTTCGCTGGGTCGGTCACCGCGCCCACGGTAGACAACTTTCGTTGCAACTAGCAACTAAATAACGGCGGCGGCGACGTGATCTACGTCGCCCTCAGTCGTCGTCGCCGCTCAGACTGCGCTCCAGACGGCGCATCAGGTCGATCAGCGTGCGGACGTCGTCGGGGTCCCACCGGGACAACCGTTCGCGCCACTGCGGTACCGCGGTGGCGAACACCTCGCCGATCCGTCGGTGCCCGTCGGCGGTGAGTTCGACGACGCGGGCGCGGGCGTCGTCGGGGTCGGGCAGGCGCGCGACCAGCCCGAGCCGCTCGAGGACGTCGACCTGACGGGTCACCGTCGACTTCTCGATCTCCAGGCGCTGGACCAACGTCGACATCGGGATCGGTCCGCGGTGGGCGACCGCCATGAGCAGCGGGTAGCAGGACGGGTCCATGCGCGGATCGACGGCGTGGGCGCGCTCGCGCGCACGAGCACGGCCGCGCCGCCAGAACTCGGTGAGCTCGTTCTCCAGCTCGGCGATCAGATCGTCGGCGGGAAGACCCTGCTCGCCCTCGGGGATCCGGCTCACCCGCCGGCCTTGGCGGCCGCTTTGGCCGCCTTCTTGAACTCGCGGACCTGCTTGAGCGAATCGGCGTCGACGACGTCGGCCACCGAGCGGTAGCCCGTCTTCGCATAGTCGCCGGCAGCGGTCGTCCACCCCTGCGGCGTCACGCCGAGCTGCTTGGCGAGCAGCGCGAGGAAGATCTTGGCCTTCTGCTCCCCGAAGCCGGGGAGGGCGCGCAACCGCTTGAGCAGTTCGGCGCCGGTCGGCGCGTCGGACCAGATGGCGGTGGTGTCCCCGCCGTACTCGTCGACGACGACCTGCGCGAGTGCCTGGATGCGGCCGGCCATCGACCGCCCGTAGCGATGCACCGCCGGCGGGGTGGCGCACAGGTCGGCGAACTGCTCGGGGTCGGCCGCCGCGATCGCCGCGGGGTCGAGGGTGCCGAATCGCTGGGCCACCTTCAACGGGCCGGCGAAGGCGCGTTCCATGGGGAACTGCTGGTCGAGCAGCATTCCGGTGAGCAGCGCGAAGGGGTCGGAGGAGAGCAGCTCGTCGGCGGCGGGTTCCTGCGCGATGGTCAGCCGGGCGGAATTCGGCAAGTTGGCCATGACCGCAGTCTATCGACCGTTAGGGTGGTCGCATGCAAAGCGGAGTGAAGATCGCACTCGGCCTGGTCGGTTCCGGGTTGCTCGCGGGCGGCGTCATCGCCGCTCCGGCCCAGGCCGCGCCGGGCGACGACCCGTATGACGGCCCGGCCAACCGCACCTACGTCAAGTCGCTGCAGTGCCCGGTTCGCGACCCGTGGCCCGGGCCGGACCTGCACACCCGCGTCGACGTCTGGAACAACATCGCCCATCCGTCGGATGGGCTGCCGGCCCCGGCCATCGCGCTGATCGCCAGCACCTACCGGATGCAGATCACGATGACGCCGATCACGGAGTACACGATGTGGACGCGCGTGCTGTGGCGCAACGTCGACACCGGTCGCAAGGGTGTGGTGAAGGTGCGCACGCGTGCCGACCGCAACACCTGGCAGGTCGTGCTGCACCCCGGTCGTGGACGGGTGAACTTCGAGATCCGCCAATCCGTCGAGGCGATGTTCGTCGTGCCCGGCGTGAACCCGCAGACCGGCGTCTGCCGCGGGTCGGCGCAGGCGGTCTAGCGCGGCTGCAGCAGCGCGTCGACGAGCAGGTACTGCGCGCCGAAGTAGCTCCCCAACACCCATGCCTCGGCGCCGGCGCGCAGCGCGGGGGAGTGCACCAGGTGGCGCCGGTTGATGATCGCGATGTCGGAGGCCTGGAACAGCAGGCCGCCCGCCGCGGCGGTGGTGCCGTCGTCGGCGGCCATCGTCGACATCCCCGCCAACAGGGCCCCGTAGGGTCCGAGTACCGGAAGTACCGACGGCGCGTTGGCCGCGAGGACCACGGCCGGTTCGCCCATCGCCGCCATGCGCGGCGCGAAGGCCCGCAGCCGGAATCGGGCTCCCCGTCGGGCGAATGCCGCCTGATAGCAGAGCTGGGCGCCGGCGAACAGGGCGGCGCCGCGCCGCAGGAGGGCGTTCTTCGACGCCGACTCGGCGGATGCGAACTCCTCGCGCAGCATCCAGTGGTCGCCGGCCATCGAGAACCCGATCGCGCCGAGCACCAGTGCCCGGTCGAGCGGTGCGGTCCGCCGGTCGGTGGCGACCCGCGCCGCCAGGAGCGCCATCGGGATCGGTTTGGTCAGTGCGGCCAGCCGACGGTTGTGTGCCGCGCCGGCAGCGGTCGCGGCGAGGCCCGCAGCGGCGGTGGCCGCGAGCCAGCCCTTAGGAATTGATCACTCCGACCGCGGGCAGGAAGAAGCACTCGCGCCCCGCGGCGCCGGCCGTGCCGTACACGGCGGCCAGGACGGTGCCCTTGCCGGTGTCGATCGGCGTCAAGCGCACGCCCGACATCCCGGGCAGCACCTTGAGCATCGGGTTCGTGTCCGCGAGCGGGGTCAGCTCGTTGATGCCGCCGCGCATGGTGCCGGTGTTGAACCAGGCGACGCGCATGGTGCCGCGCTTGCCGGCCACCGTGGTCTCGGGCGGGATGAAGGCGAACGCGGTCTGGTTGTCCTTCACGATGTTCGGGTCGGGGACCTCGATGCCCGGCAGCGGGAACGGCAGCTTCAGCAGCGGGTTCAGCGGATTGTCCTTGCGCACCGGCCACGGCCCGGGGATGGCGGCGGCACCGGCGTTGACCAGCCCCAGCGGGTTCTCCGGGGTGGGCGCGGCGCAGAACGGGGCCACGGAGGGGCTCAGCGGCTGCACCCCGGCCTGGCGCAGGAGAGAGAGGGGGTCGGTGAGGGCGTCGACGGTCTTGACGCCGGGAACCGGGGCGCTGGCCGCGGCACCCTTGGGTGCGGCGGGGGCGAGTTGACCGGCGGTACCCATCAGGGCCTGCACGATCTCGACGAACAGCCGATCGCCACCGACCTGCTTGAGGAAGTGGACGACGGCGGCCAATTGGCTGTCGTAGGGGACCGGGCCGTTTCCGGCGCCGGGCAGCTCCCGCAGGCTCGGGGGCGTGGCCGGGGCCTGGGGGCCGTGCGGTGCCGCTGGTGCGGGCGCGTGCGGGGCCCGCGGTGCACC
>NZ_JASGER010000127.1:0-10624 GCF_047606305.1 Gordonia sp. (in: high G+C Gram-positive bacteria)
CGGGTCCCGAGACGTCACCGCGCGGTACGCCGCCCGCACCCCGGTGCCCGGCGGGACCGAAGCGGCCGGACTGCCCCAGGGCCCGCCCGGAGCGACACACACCGGTGTTGCCGGACCCGGTGCGGCCGTCGCCCCGATGGGCGGTGCCGGCGCAGTCGGCGCCCACGCGATCGGAAAGTCCGTGGCCGGCGGCCCCCACCTCGCGATGCGGTCCGACGACGCGGTGGCCGACTGTCGGCAGACGTGCGCGCCACCGGTGTTCGGCGATGAGGGCTCGGGCCCGGATTCCGGCGGCGGCGAGCCGAGTGGCGGCCACGCGACGGTGGGCGCCGAACTCGCCGCGCTCAAGGAGGAGCTGCTCTCATGACGGCCGGGTACCCCGGGGTGAAGGCCGATCCCCGCGCCCTGGAACGAGCGGCCGCGGCGCTCGATGACCTCGCCGCCGGGCTGCGGTCGGCTGTCGACGGACGGGCGGGTCGCATGGCTGCGGCACCCGTCGGTCGAGACGAGGTGAGCGTGGCGGTCGCCGAAGCGAGCAGTCGTGCCGTCGCCGCCCTGCGTTCGGACGTCGACGCCGGAGCGGTTGAGATCGCGGCGGCAGCGCGCGCACTGCGCGCCCAGGCGGCGGCGTTGACGGCCGCCGATGTCGGGGAGATGCCGACGTGACCGTGGCGCAGGCCGGCTTCACGGGCGTCGACTGGTCCTCGCGCCCGACCGAACGTTTGCAGGCCGACCTGATCGCGGGCGCCGGGCTCGGCCCGCTCGCGGACAGCGCGGCGGCGTGGTCCGATCTGGTCGGGGACTTCGACGAGCTGGCGGTCGTCGCCCGACGGGCGGTCGACCGGGTCCGCGCCCATTGGGACTCGGCGGGGGCCGGGCAGGCGTTGCGCGCCCTGTCGCGACTGCCGGCATGGATCGACGCCCTGGCGGTCGACGCCGCCCGTCGGCGCGAACTGTGCCGACGGGCCGAGTCATCCGCCGAGGCGGCGCTGCTGGCGATGCCGGGCGCCGCAGTGCTGGACGAGGCGCGCGCACAAGCGAACCGCCTCGCCACCGGGATCGGGATCTCGGCCATGATGACCGGTGGGTTGGCCCGCGCCGCCCGCACAGAGGCCGAGCTCTCGGCCACCGCGGCCAGGGTGATGGCCGACTACGAGCGGGACAGCGCCGACGCCGCGACCGACCTGCGTCGCCCGTGTCCACCGCCCGCGATGCTGCGTGTCCGGGCCGTGCCGTCCGGAATCGCTCCGACGGGGTCGACGGGGATCGTCGCGCCGGTGACGCCGCCGGTGGTCGCCCGCTTCCGGCCCGCACTGCTGACGACGCAGCGCCCGGCGTTTCGCACCGGAGCCGTGCCGGCCGCGGTGCCCGCCGATCAGCCGCGGTCCACCGGTGCCGCGCCGATCGCGCCGGTGACCGGTGCACCGGCGTCGGCCTCCCGGACCGGTCCCGGGTCGACCGCCGACCTCCATCCCGGTGTCGGGCACACCGACACGGCCGATGAGCCGCTGACCTGGGCGCAACTGCTCGCCCACGACGACGTGCGGGTCGACCCCGCCGAAGGACTCGGGTTGCGCAACCGCGCGGTCTGACACAAGAAGAAGGGGGAAACCATGTCCGGATCAGGACTCAACCTCGACGTCGGCGCCTCGATGGCCTCGACCAAGTCGGTGGCCGGGATCGTCGATGAGATGCAGCAGGTGATCCGCGCGATCTCGACCGCGTCGCAGAACGCCGCGACCACCTGGAAGGGCCGCGCCTCGGGTGCCTATGACACCACCCACGCGGACTGGAGCTCGAGTGCCACCAAGCTCAACCTGGCGCTCGAGGACATCAAGGCCAAGCTCACCTCCTCGTTCGCCGGCTACGGCGACGAGGACGAGTCGGGCGCCGCCACCATCACCGGCTCGCTCGCCGTCTGAGCGCCCAACTCGAGGAGAATCATGAGCATCATCCAGTACGACTTCGCCGCGCTCGACACCCTGACCGGCGACCTCAACCGCAACTTCGCCCGCCTGGAGCAGCTGTCCGGGCAACTGCGCACCCAGGTCAACGCGCTCGCCTCGCATTGGCAGTCGGCGCAGGGCGCCGCCGCCTACCAGGAAGCGCAGGCGCACTGGGACCGCGTGTTCGACGAATCGCGCACCCGGCTCAACGGGCTGAGCTCGTCGGTGTCGAAGGCGTCGTCGACGATGGGCAACACCGACATGCGGGTGGGTCGCACCTTCGCGGTGTGACCGGGGCCGGGTCGCCGCCGCGCGGGTCGCGGCGGCGGCTTCAGCCCGCCGAATCGGACACTGCGGTGTAGTCTGCCGGGAGCCGAGATCCGTTCCCGACCACGAGGTATGCCGTGTCCGCCGAGGGCTCCAAGAAGGCGATTGTCGCCGCACTCATCGCCAACGCGGGTATCGCCGCGGCCAAGTTCGCCGGGTGGGCCGTCACCCAGTCGTCGTCGATGCTCGCCGAGGGCGTGCACTCGGTCGCCGACACCTCGAATCAGGCGCTGCTGCTGTTGGGTCAGAAGCGTGCGAAGCAGGACGCCGACGAGCTGCACCCGTTCGGCTACGGGCGGGCGCGCTACTTCTACTCCTTCATCGTCGCGCTGGTGCTGTTCACCCTCGGCTCGATGTTCGCCCTGTACGAGGGGTACGAGAAGATCGCCCACGCCCACGACCACCAGCTGTCCTCACCGCAGATCGCGATCGCCATCCTCCTGATCGGCATCGCACTGGAGGGTTACAGCTTCCGCACGGCGTTCAAGGAGTCCACCCCGCTCAAGGGGGAGGCGAGTTGGTGGCACTTCATCCGCAACTCGCGCAACCCGGAACTGCCGATCGTCCTGCTCGAGGACACCGGCGCACTCATCGGCCTGCTCCTGGCCCTGGCCGGCGTCAGCCTCTCCTGGGCGACCGGCAACGGGATCTGGGACGGCATCGGCACCCTCGGAATCGGCGTGCTGCTCGGCATCATCGCGATCGTCCTGATCATCGAGATGAAGAGCCTGCTGATCGGCGAAGGGGCCACCAAGGAGGAGGAACGGGCGATCGTCGCGGCCATCAACGCCGAACCTGCCGTCGAGCGGGTGATCCACATCCGCACCCAGTACCTGGGCCCCGAAGAACTGCTCGTCGCGACGAAGATCGCGATCCCCGGCACCAAGCACGCCTCCACGGTCGCCAAGACCATCGACGCGGCCGAGGCCCGCATCCGGCAGGCGGTGCCGCAGGCGCGGCTCATCTTCATCGAACCGGATGTCGACCGGGGGCTCGACGCGGGTGAATCCGTCGACGCGGCGCCGGCGAGGTGAGCTGAGATGGGCAACCCGCTGCTGCGCACCAAGTCGATCGAGCAGTCGCTCGCCGACACCGACGAGCCCGGTCACCAGCTTCGCAAAGACCTGTCGGTCCGCGACCTGATCGTCTTCGGCGTCGCCGTCGTCATCGGCGCCGGCATCTTCACCGTGACCGTGTCGCAAGCGGGCAACAACGCCGGTCCGGCGATCTCGCTGTCCTTCGTGATGGCGGCGATCACCTGCGGCCTGGCGGCGCTCTGCTACGCCGAGTTCGCCTCCACGGTGCCGGTGGCCGGCTCGGCCTACACCTTCGGCTACGCGACCTTCGGCGAATTCCTCGCCTGGATCCTCGGCTGGGACCTGATCCTCGAGTTCGCGGTCGGCGCCGCGACCGTCGCCAAGGGATGGTCGGGCTATCTGGACAACCTCGTCCACTCCTTCTTCCCCCATGCGCCGAAGGACATCAACTCGGTGTCGATCGGCGGCATCGACCTCGACTGGGGAGCCGTGGCGGTCGTCGCGCTAGTGACCACGCTGCTCGCGATCGGGACCAAGCTCTCCTCCCGGTTCAGCGCCGTGATCACCGCGATCAAGATCGGCGTCGTCCTGCTGGTCATCGTGCTCGGCTTCTTCTACATCAAGACGGCGAACTACACGCCGTACGTGCCGCCGGCCGAAGGCGGCGGGGGAGCGCACAAGTCCGTCGACTCCTCGCTCTTCTCGCTGATCACCGGCGCCGGCAACACCCAGTACGGGTGGTACGGCGTGCTGGCGGCGGCGTCGGTCGTGTTCTTCGCGTTCATCGGCTTCGACGTCGTCGCCACGACCGCCGAGGAGACGCGGAACCCCAAGCGCGACATCCCGCGCGGCATCCTCGGCTCCCTGGCGATCGTCACCGTGCTCTACGTGCTGGTCACCGTCGTCGTGAGTGGAATGGTCGACTACCGCCGGCTCGCCGGGACCGGCAAGGACTCCAAGAACCTCGCCGACGTCTTCGCCCTCAACGGGGTGACGTGGGCGGAGAAGGTGATCGCGATCGGGGCGCTGGCCGGGCTCACGACGGTGGTCATGGTCCTCATCCTCGGCCAGTCACGCGTCCTCTTCGCGATGTGCCGGGACGGGTTGTTGCCCCGACGGATGGCGCGCACCAGCCCGCGGTTCGGCACGCCCGCACGGTTGACCGTGATGATCGGCGTCGCCGTCGCCGTGGTCGCCGGGCTGTTCCCGATCCACCGTCTCGAGGAGATGGTCAACGTCGGCACGCTGTTCGCGTTCGTCGTCGTGGCCGGGGCCGTGATGGTCCTGCGCCGCACGCGCCCCGACCTGCCGCGCGGGTTCGTGGTGCCCGGCGGTCCGGTCATCCCGATCCTGGCGATCCTCGCGTGTGCGTGGCTGATGCTGAACCTCTCGGCGCTGACCTGGATCCGGTTCGTCGTGTGGATGGCGATCGGTGTCGTCGTCTACTTCCTGTACGGCCAGCGCCACTCGATGGTCGGCCGTCGCGAGCGTGGCGAAGTGCCCGCCTGGGACTCGCGAACCGACGACACGATAGCCTGACCCCAGACGATTGCACCGCCCGGGAACGACGCGTCCGGGGCACCGAGTAGGGGAGCCGATGAGCCTCGTGTCCAAGTCCACGCCGACCGCCGAGCACCGGAACGGAATCGACTTCAAGGTCGCCGATCTGGGAGAGGCCGAGTTCGGCCGCAAGGAGATCGAACTCGCCGAGCACGAGATGCCCGGCCTGATGGAGCTGCGCCGCGAGTACCACGACGTCCAGCCGCTGAAGGGCGCGCGCATCTCCGGGTCGCTGCACATGACCGTCCAGACGGCCGTGCTCATCGAGACGCTCGTCGAGCTCGGTGCGCAGGTTCGGTGGGCGTCGTGCAACATCTTCTCCACCCAGGACCACGCCGCGGCGGCCGTCGTCGTCGGTCCGCACGGCACCCCCGAGGAGCCCAAGGGCGTGCCCGTCTTCGCCTGGAAGGGAGAGACGCTCGAGGAGTACTGGTGGTGCGCCGAGCAGATGCTCACCTGGCCGAACGACGCCGACGGCAAGCCGGTGCTCGCCAACATGATCCTCGACGACGGCGGCGACGCCACCATGCTGGTGCTGCGCGGCGCCGAATTCGAGAAGGCCGGCGTCGTGCCGCCGACCGATGACAGCCACTCGGCCGAGTACAAGGTCTTCCTCGACCTGCTGCGCAGCAGCTTCGAGAAGGACAAGGGCAAGTGGACGGCCATCGCCGATTCGGTGCAGGGCGTCACCGAGGAGACCACGACCGGCGTGCTGCGGCTCTACCAGTTCGCCGCCGCCGGCGACCTCGCGTTCCCCGCGATCAACGTCAACGACTCGGTCACCAAGAGCAAGTTCGACAACAAGTACGGCACCCGCCACTCGCTGATCGACGGCATCAACCGCGGCACCGACGTCCTCATCGGCGGCAAGAAGGTGCTGATCGCCGGCTACGGCGACGTCGGCAAGGGCTGTGCGGAGTCGCTGGCCGGCCAGGGCGCCCGCGTGCAGGTCACCGAGATCGACCCGATCAACGCGCTGCAGGCGCTGATGGACGGCTTCGACGTCGTCACCGTCGAGGACGCGATCGGTGACGCCGACATCGTCATCACCTCCACCGGCAACCTCGGGATCATCACCTTCGAGCACATGCAGAAGATGAAGAACCAGGCGATCCTGGGCAACATCGGCCACTTCGACAACGAGATCGACATGGCCGGCCTCGAGTCCGCGCCGGGGATGAAGCGGATCAACATCAAGCCGCAGGTCGACCAGTGGGTCTTCCCCGACGGTCACAGCATCATCGTGCTGAGCGAGGGGCGCCTGCTGAACCTGGGCAACGCCACGGGCCACCCGTCGTTCGTGATGAGCAACAGCTTCTCCAACCAGGTCATCGCTCAGATCGAGCTGTGGACCAAGAACGACGAGTACGACAACGAGGTCTACCGCCTGCCCAAGCACCTCGACGAGAAGGTCGCGCGGATCCACGTCGAGGCGCTCGGCGGCAAGCTGACCAAGCTCACCAAGGAGCAGGCCGAGTACATCGGCGTCGACGTCGAGGGCCCGTACAAGCCCGAGCACTACCGCTACTAGCGGAGGAGTTCGGCCGCCAAACCGGGATCGGGATCGCCGTCGAGTACCCGCCACGGCGAGACCCACTCATCGGCGGCCAACCGTCGATAGGAGGCGTCGACCCGAGCCTGAAGGTCGGCATCGCGCTCATAGCGGTCGCGGGCCCGGCTGTCGTCGGACGCCGCGCGCGAGACGGCGCGCTGCGCCGCCACTTCCACCGGCACGCCCAGGAAGAGCTGATGGTCGGGGACCGGTAGCGCGAAGCGCTCGAACTCCAGCTCGCGGACCCACTCGACGGCCGCAGCGGCGGCGTCGGGAACCCGGGCCGCCGTGTACGCGGCATTCGACGCGGCATACCGGTCGGCCACGACGACGTCGTTCCCCTCGAGGAGCGCCGACAGGTCGTCGACGGCGCCGCGGCGGTCCAGCGCGAACAGCAGGGCCATCGCGTAGGCGCTGTCGGTCACGTCACCGTGCTCGCCGTGCAGCGCCTCGGCGGCCAGGTCGGCGTGCACCGATTCCCCGTAGCGGGGGAAGGCGATCGTCGCCACGCGCACCCCGTCGGCCGCCCACGCACGGCGCAACCCGTCGACGAGGGTCCGCTTGCCGGCTCCGTCGAGTCCCTCGACGGTGATGAAGGTGGCCACGGGCGATGACCCTACCGATCGGACCGTCGGCGCGTCATCCGGGGAAAAGGTCACGAAAGTGTCACTATGGACCGCATGAAGCCACGTGTCCTGGTCGTCGACGACGACGCCGCTCTCGCGGAGATGCTGACGATCGTGCTTCGCGGTGAGGGATTCGAGCCCTTCCATGTGGCCGACGGGACCCAGGCCCTGACCGCGGTGCGCGAGATCCGCCCCGATCTGGTGCTGCTGGACCTGATGCTGCCCGGCATGAACGGCATCGACGTCTGCCGCGTCCTGCGCCAGGACTCCGGGGTGCCGATCGTCATGCTGACCGCCAAGACCGACACCGTCGACGTGGTCCTCGGCCTCGAGTCCGGTGCCGACGACTACATGGTCAAGCCGTTCAAGCCGAAGGAACTCGTCGCCCGGATCCGCGCGCGCCTGCGCCGCACCGACGACGAGCCCGCCGAGATGCTGTCGATCGGGCCGGTGGAGATCGACGTGCCCGCCCACAAGGTCACCCGCGACGGTGAGCCGATCTCGCTGACCCCGCTGGAGTTCGACCTCCTCGTCGCACTGGCCCGCAAGCCCCGCCAGGTGTTCACCCGCGACGTGCTGCTCGAGCAGGTGTGGGGGTACCGGCATCCGGCCGACACCCGCCTGGTCAACGTCCACGTCCAGCGTCTGCGCGCCAAGGTGGAGACCGATCCGGAGAATCCGGAGATCGTCCTGACCGTGAGGGGTGTCGGCTACAAAGCCGGTCCGCCGTGAGCGAGCGTGGAGGGCGGGTCCGCACCCCCCGCCCGCGCCGTCCCAACAGTCCCACCGCCCGACTGCGCCGCACCCTGGCGCAGCTCGGGCACAGTTTCGGGGGCGTCTGGCGGCGCTCCCTGCAGCTGCGCGTCGTCGTCTCGACCCTCGCGCTCTCGTTGGTCGTCCTGGTCATCCTGGGCTTTGTGCTCATGTCCCAGATCACCAACAGCCTGCTCGACGCCAAACTGGCCGCCGCCGGCGAAGAGATCGATCGGGCCCGCGCAGCCGTCGAACGCGACCTGGCCAGCCCCGATCCGGGCACCCCGCTCACCACTCGACTGCGGCAGACGCGTGCGCTGCTGACCGAGCGCGACGCGGCCGACTCGGGCTCGGGATCGCGCCCGGTCGGCGCCTTCGACACCGTTCTCCTGGTCCGCGGTGCCGGGGGCAGCGGTGTCGCCGACACCGGTGTCGGGCCCGTCGCCGCCATCCCGGACAACCTGCGCACCATGGTGCAGAGCGGCCAGGTCGCCTACCAGTACTCGACGGTGGAGACCGCGCGCGGGACGACGTCGCCGGCCCTGTTGATCGGCACGCCGACGAACTCGGCGGTGCCCGGCCTCGAGCTGTATCTGGTGTTCCCGTTGACCACCGAGCAGGACACCGTGAACCTCGTCTTCCGCACCCTGCTGACCGGCGGGATCGTGCTGCTGGGGCTCTTGGCGGCGATTGCGTGGCTCGTGTCCCGGCAGGTGGTGCTACCGGTGCGATCGGCGGCGCGCGTCGCGGTCCGGTTCGCCGGCGGTCGGCTCTCCGAGCGGATGCCGGTGCGCGGCGAGGACGACATGGCACGACTGGCGATGTCCTTCAACGACATGGCCGAGAGCCTGCAGCGCCAGATCGCGCACCTCGAGGAGTTCGGCGGTCTGCAGCGCCAGTTCACCTCCGACGTCTCGCACGAACTCCGGACGCCGCTGACGACGGTGCGAATGGCCTCGGACCTGCTCTACGAGGGCCGCGATGAACTCGACCCGGTGCGCAAGCGGTCCGTGGAGCTGCTCGACAAGGAACTCGACCGGTTCGAGACGCTGCTCAACGAGCTGCTCGAGATCTCCCGCCACGACGCCGGCATGGCCGAACTGGCGGCGGAGAAGATGTCGATGGCCATCCCCATCGAGGCGGCCCTGCAAACGGTGCGCCACCTCGCCGAGGAGACCGGCACCGAGCTGGACGTCGACCTGCCCGAAGAACCCGTCATCGCCGAGATCGACCCGCGCCGCGTCGAGCGGATCCTGCGCAACCTGCTGGCCAACGCGATCGACCACTCCGAGCAGCGACCGGTGACGCTCACCATGCGCACCGACGGCGACGCGGTGGCGGTCACCGTTCGCGACCGCGGAGTCGGACTGCGCCCCGGCGAGGAGAAGCTGGTGTTCAACCGGTTCTGGCGCTCGGACCCGTCCCGGTACCGGCGCTCGGGCGGCACCGGCCTGGGCCTGGCGATCAGCGTCGAGGACGCGCACCTGCACAACGGCCGCCTGGAGGCCTGGGGCGAACCCGGCCACGGGGCCAACTTCCGCCTCACCCTGCCGCTCAAGCGCGGTCACAAGGTGTTGGGCAGCCCGCTGCCGCTGCGCCCGCTCGATGCCCGCTCCGGCAGCACGACGAAGGCGACGAAGGCCCCGGCCGCCAAGCCGGCCACCACCGACGAGCCCCAACCCGACGAGGGGAAGCGATGAGACTGTCCAGGCCGGCGCGCACCGCACTGGTGGCGGCGGTGTCCGCCCTCGCCCTGATCGCGTCGGGTTGCGTCGTCATCCCCACCGACTCGTCGCCGCAGCCGCTGAAGAGCTTCGAGCGGCGGCCGGCCGCGCAGGAGCCGCCGCGACCGGACAACACGATGGACCCCGAGGCCCTGGTGCAGGGATTCCTGCGGGCCACGGCCGACCCGACGGCCGCCCATTCGGCGGCGCGGGCCTTCCTCACCCCGGAGAACGGGGCGCGCTGGGACGACCGCGGGGACACCGCCGTGCTGAGCAACATCTCCCTGGTCACCGAATCGCGCACCGACGATTCGGCGACGGTGAAGGTGGTCGGCGACAACACCGCGTCGCTGAAGGTCAACGGTCAGCTGCTGCCCGCGACCGGGCGGGTCGAATCGTCGATCAAGCTGGCCCGCACCCCGGCCGGCTGGCGCATCGACGGTCCGGTGCCCACCGGTGTGTTGCTGGACCGGGCGCAGTTCGACTCGACCTACCGGCTGGTGACGATGTACTTCACCGACCACGACCACCAGCGCCTCGTCGGCGACCCGAGGTGGTTCTTCCTCGGCCAGGCGACGCCCAGCGCCGTGGTCGCCCGGCTGCTGGCCGGGCCCAGCCTCGACCTCGTACGGGCCACGGCGTCGGCCATCCCGGCCAAGACCGAGCTCGGCGAGGTCCGCCGCCGCGACCAGGGCGGCGTCCAAATCGACCTCAAGGGCGCCGGCTCGCCGTCGGACGCCGACCGCGAGCTGATGGCCGCGCAGCTGGTGTGGACGCTCAGCAGCGCGGACTCGCCGGCGCCGTATGTAATCACGCTCGACGGCCAGCCGCTGCTGCCCAAGCTCCCCGACGGCATCCGGCTCGACGACGTGCAGCGCCTGTCGCCGACCGCGTCCGCCGGTCACGAGGACCGGCTCGACGTCATCAGCGACGGGCAGATGTCCAGTCTCGAGGGGGCACAGCTCAAACCCGTGGGCGGGAATCTCAACGACGGGAAGCAGGTGCGTGCGGCGAACATCAGCGCGGACCGCAGCCGGGTGGCCGCGGTGCGCGGCCCGCGCGTCGACCGCCCGATCACGCCGCCCGGCGAGGCGCAGCC